>CAJXUY010000014.1 GCA_913060665.1 uncultured Oleiphilaceae bacterium | reverse complement strand
ACTTCGTACATTGGTAAATAGTACCATCATCATCGTTTCAAATAATGGCAATAAGATAACCGTAAACACCAAAATGTTAACCTACCTATAAATGCTCTACGTGCCTCTAACGCCCGCGTCAAAGGCGGCGAACGGAGTGGTGCAAATTGCGTTAAAATTGGCGCAGCCAATTGCAATTTGTGCCACGGAGTTTGCCGTCCTTTGCACGCACTTGTTAAGCGAAAGACCGTTAGCTCTACCATGCCTCTTCAAACAGAATACCACTAAACTTTTCATTTTCTATTAATTTCTTGACTGTTTTAGTAGCGAAAATAGGGTAATAAGATACTTTTACATTTTCATTCGCTATTTCTGCACAAAACACCGTAAGCGGGTCGTCAGGAACATGTAGACCTGCTATTAGTGGCCCAACAATAATTTCGCTGTATCTATCGCACCTAGAACAACGATCTATATATTCAAAGCCAACTTTTTCATGGTTTACCTTAACAAAGTGATCGCAAGCCATGAGACAGTAATTATCTGTGCTTGGGATCGGACAAAATTTTAGACCTTTAACACCAGAGGTTAAAATAAAATCTCTCAACCTCCTTGAAACTAATAAATATTCATCACTGGACGAGTAAATGTCTTTCTTTCCGGGAACCTTAAACCTATTTGATACACCGATTTGGAGAGCACTTCGCTCATTAATCTTACAGCATGACGGACAAACCAACTCTTTATACTCAGGTCGAGGAATCAAAACACCACTGCAATCATCCTCAAACAACAGCCAATTATCGTCAGCTTCTTCCTTCGCTAATATTTGATACATAGCGTTATCGATTCTCTACGTTGATTTGAACATTGATCTTGGTGGCGCTTAACGCCAAGCTAAGGGGCAAAATTTGATGGCAGTTTTTTTGCGTGTTTTTGCAAAAAAGATGACAGCATATTTTGTCCGTTTGAGCTTCTTGTTATGTTGCTAATCCAAAGATCCACCGCTAACATAGGTTTCAAGCCCAAGACTACTTGTCAAATTCTGCCCATCAGGGGTGACAATTGTAACCTCAGTTGGGCCTTTCTCTTCTTCACAAATCAACCCTAAAAACTCTTGAGATTCTGACGAAATATAAACTGTTAACCCCGCATTTCTATAATCTTTAAGATATTCTCTTGGAGTTTTTTTAACACCATTCGTAGATATAAACATATTTTGGTTGAAATCAAATAACGTACCTTTAACCTCCCCAAGGTGAAGCGCTATTGCTTTGTGCTCATAGTCGCTATCAATATCAAAAGCTATAATAGGGTGAAGCTCAATATACAGGTTCTCGCCGTCGACAATATCTTCGTCTACATAATATAAGTTTTGGTTACTGCTAATGATACTCACCGGCTTCTCACTTTTTGTGTTGTAAATCGTTTCTTAAACATAACGCCGCGAACACAGGTGACAAATATGGAGAGCCGAAGGCGCGGAGTATTTGGCATCCTGTGATTTGCCTGGTTAGAGCGAGATGTACGCGACTGCCATTGAGCTTTGCCGTTTTCATCCTGCTCCCATTTGTTTTTGATCTTTTTTCCTGATGTTTTTTTATCACTATCATCGACTATAAACGATGACCTTGATGATTGGTCAGGTACTTCGTACATTGGTAAATAGTACCATCATCATCGTTACAAATAATGGCAATAAGCTAACCGTAAACACCAAAACGTTAACCTACTTCTAATGCCCTACGTGCCTCTAACAGTTAATTCTACGACATAGCTATATATAGCCATGTATCTTAATCTGGATACTAAGTATCCATACCTAGCGACATGTGTCTATATACAATCTTTATTTTATTAGGCTCGTGTCTACATCTGTACACATGTCTATGCCACCTTCTACAATCCGTTCGAGCAACCCTAGACGTTCGACTATTTCTTTTTTAATTACCCACATTTTCATTTGTTGACTCCATACCCCTCCCGCTTGCTTTACTCTCGTTCGGTAATCAATTTCTTTATAATAGATTTTAATTGCGACGAATTCTTGGAAGCAGTTTTGATAAAAATTATTGGGGCTTTTTTGCGGGGTCAGTATGGGGCGTTTAGCTACTACAATTTCAATGGTGGTGAGCATTTGCTTATTTTCAAGATCTTTTCGATACCGAACGTTAACAAGCTGGTCTCCCCACTCTTTTAGGAATCGAATCGAGCCTCTTTTCCCTGGCGCTATTGTTCTAACAACATCCATGTTTATTCCTACTTCGCGTATCCGTGCGATTGACTTTAGGGTTATATGAGTAATCGGTAACAGCAGTTTTGCAATCGTTACCCATAAAAAAACAGGATACCTTGAAGAGTTATAACTTAACAACTACTTCAAAGTATCCTGCTCTCATTCACTTAACGTGACAGTGTTTTAGCATTTATGCTATTGCGACTTCCACGTCTTACGCGCTTCAAGTGCCAGCTCTCTAACCTTTTGTAGGTCTTCGTCTGTATACGCACCATTTACACCCGATATCGCGGCTAGCTTCATTCCGTGTTTTAAGCCTAGTGAATAGATTTCTTTAACCTTTTCCCACTCGGTATTACGTCCGATGGTGAATACTTCAAAACGCCCTTCTAGTGCAAGTACGATGGTTTCGGCCATACAGGCAAAAACGACGTTTTCAGGTAGTTGGATACTCTTCATGTCCAGTTTACCTGGCACCAAAATTTCACCAGACTCAATCACTAATACATCGGGGCGCTTAGCAACTTCTTCAGCCGGTAAATCGAGAGGCCGGGCTACATCAGTAATTATACAACCTGGCTTCACTTTCATGATGTCCAGTATCTTTTTACCCGCGCCTGATGTTGACGTAACGACTACATCCATATCACCGAGCTGGTCGTCTGGGTTAGTCGTAATGAATACTTTAGCGTCTGGCGTATCTTTTAAGATTGAGTCTCTCAGTTTATTAAGTGTCTTTTCATTTCGTCCACCTAAATAAACTTCATCAAACGCCATTGCTAACAAGCGGGCAGATACTGAACCTATGGAACCGGTCGCACCGATAACCATTGATTTAGCCGGGATTCGCGTCCCTTCTTCATGCTCTACGAGCTTCAATCGTTTCATCGCATCTGCAGCGGCCCACAAAGCACCTGATGCACTATAACTATTACCTGTGGTCACAGGGATTGTAGCTCGTCTTGCGACGGTGATACCCGCATCCCCTACAACCTTGGTAAACGCTCCAAGACCAATGATTTGGGCACCTAGCTTTTCTGCCATTTTGGCGGCGGCAAGCAAGCGCTTATAAGTAAATTCGGGACTGTGTGAAAGCATCTCTTTTGGCGTTCCACCGACCGTAATCAACCAACCTTCGGCTTCGGCTCCACAAGGCGACTTAATGCCCTTTACTTCAGTGTACACAAACGGCGGTGCCAGTGCGGTCGCTTTTTCAACGGCATTCATGAGTGGTGTATGAGAAAATCGCTTTGGAATAGGCGTTATATTACGGATATATTCCTGAGACAACGGATGAATAACAAACGCGAATCGGCGGATATTTTTGAATGTTCCGGTTGGGTGCAATAAACGAGGCTTGATATCCAATTCTTTTACAATGTCTTCAAGACATGCATTGGATAACTCTTCACCATCAACATCTGAGGCACCTATAATCATCGCCTCTAGGACATTCGCACCCAGTACTTGATCGCCAATATTTGGCGTAACATCAATCACTAAGTTGACCTTCGCATCTTTGAAAAACGCAAAATCTTCATCAGTTACGAAAGACGTGATAATCGTTTTATCAACTAAACACTCTTTATCGCCATATTTCTTCAGGCTCCCACAAGTCCCCACTACAACGTGAGAATCTTTCATTGCCTTTTTCAATAGGTGCTTTTTGACCTTTGGAAGCGAAGGTATATGGCTTTGCTCTATATCAACGGGGGATAATTTGTTTAAGTTGTATCGTCCACGCGCATAAAGCTCAAGCGCTGACACTGACTTGAGCATCTTGGGAATACCGGCCTGTATGATCGGGTCTGCAAACTTTAAGTTTGGCGTATATTCAGCCATCAATGTGGCCATTTCATAGTTGGCCATACCGGACAAAAACAGTACTTTGTTATTGTTAAAATAATTACCCAGTTTTTTCTGGGTATAACGAATCGCGTGATTCTGGAGTATACGCCTTAATCTAGCGCCCGTTGTAACAGGCACTCGGGTGACCACACGGGTTAACTTTTTAGTACTTGTGTTCTCAAACTTGTACTCACCAACATTGAACTCATCGGGCACCATCCCGACACCCATGACATCACATTTACTTTGTAATCTCTGAAGCTGTTCCCATGCTTCCGTTTCATTTCCATTTGTTCCGATTCTCTGAACGGTAAAATCTTCATCTAGAAAACGAGTTTTAAACTCATAATCCTGTTCTGAGGAACCCAAGCTAATATTGATTACTTTTTTCATAGTATGGTCCATCTTCCCTTGCTGTCGTAGCGCCACACTAGCGTGTGACGCTTATTAGGTCTTATAAAAGACCGAATTAGGCTTCTTGTGATTCCCAAACAAAACGAGCCTTTGATTCACGGTATTTATCAGCCAGCGGAGCGTATTTTTTTTCTACTTCGTTCCGCTTTATCTTCATAGTGGGCGTTAACATGCCGTTTTCAGGTGTCCACACTTCATCAACCACAAAAATACGATCAATCACCTCATGGCGCTCAAGCTCCTTGTTCACCTGTACCACGGTGCTCATGATATCGTCTTCAATCGATTTTGCTCCGGCAGGTAATGCCTCTTTCGCAATTTCAGTTAACTCAACAAGTACAATAGGCTGTGAATGACCAGATCCCATTACACAAATTTGTTCAATATTAGTATTGCGCATTAACAACCCTTCAATGTTATTAGGCTGAACAAACTTACCTTTAGTTGTTTTGAAAACATCCTTTACACGACCTGTGATTTTAAGATAGCCATCACTATCTAGTTCACCCCGATCGCCAGTATGCAACCAACCATCTCTAATGGTTTCAGCGGTTTTCTCAGGCTCAAGGTAATACCCTTTCATCAGAGATGGTGACCTTACAGTGATCTCACCGTCTTCGGTGATACGCACTTCACTATAGGGCAAAGCAGATACCGAGCCTACAGTGCCGATTTTAACAGCTCCCGGCATATTGATTGCTGGGCCATAAGCTAGATTCTCAGTCATGCCGTAGCCTTCATTAATATCAATACCAATTTTGGCATACCATTCGAGAAGGCTTTTTGCGATGGGTGACGCACCAGACACGACAATGCGTGCTTTATTAAGACCCAATGCTTTTTTAATTTTCCCTCGAACAATGCGGTTAAGCAGTGGTACACGCAGTAGTGTATCGAGTTTTTTCTGAGGCATTTTTGCCGTAATCTGCTGCTGGAATTTCTTCCATAATCGAGGTACAGCAAAGAACACAGTCGGCAAGGTCGACTGTAGGTTTTCAGCAAACGTATCAAGGGATTCTACAAATGAAACCTGTGCGCCAGAGTATGTAGCACAACCCAATACCATGAAACGTTCTGCAATATGCGATAATGGTAGAAACGACAAGAATCGATCATGTGCGCCAACAGGTAGTGCCTCTACTGCGTTTTGTGCACCAAAACTAAAGGTTCCATAAGTATGCATAACACCCTTAGGGTTACCTGTAGTACCTGACGTGTAAATAAGTGTCATCAGGTCTTCCATTCCATGTACAGGGTTCGCCTGAGTAGGCTCATTCTTGGCTAACAGGTCATTCCATTTCAGGTCGATTTTCATATCAATTTCGTAAGGCATACCGATACGAGTAACGCCCGCTGGAATACCTGGCTCCATGCCCTTAGCACCATCAAGTTTACCAATAACGATCGCTTTTGACTCACTGTGATTGATGACGTATTCAATCGATTCTGGGGACTGCATTGGGTAAAGCGGAACACTGATCAAACTTGCAAGTTGGATTGCGTAATCAGTAATAAACCACTCAGCCGAGTTCTTCGCCAATATAGCAACTCGATCACCCTTTTCTAAGCCTAACCCTAGCAATGCTGTTGCAATGCGCCTCGCCTGGTTATCAACTTCTTTCCAGGTAAATTCCTTATATTGACCGTTGATAGGCTGACGCATAAAGACACTATTTGGCGTCGTTTTTACCCAGTTCGCAACTTTTTCTAAAGGCGTGGCATAGAGCTTGTTACCGTTGTTCATTTCAAGTCCTTTTATTTCTGTTATTAGTAGATATTTTATAGAATGTTATTTTAGTATGACTAAACGTCAGCGTATTGACCTGAAAGCACCATTATTGACACTGCACGCCATATACTGAATATTATTACTTTTTGTAACCATACTGTTTGAATAAAAATTATTAGTCCTCAGTATTTGTATTGTGTAAGTGCAACTGCTGAAATTCTTTTGGCGTACAGCCCTGCCAACGTTTAAAAGCACGTTGAAAAGCACTTTGCTCTGAAAAGCCCAATTTAAAAGAGATCGTCATCAATGAATGCCCTGCCCTTAATGATTCTAACGCTATCTTTCGTTTAACTTCGTTATATAATTCTTTTAAGGTATAGCCGTTTTTCTGCAACTGACGCTGTAAGGTTCTAGGGCTAATAGACAGGTCTTTACTAAGGTGGTCGAGCGAAAGGACATCTGGCAAGGCGTTCATCAGCAGAAGGCTAACTTTTTCGACAATACTACCTTGAGTTTGCGCCACCAACTTCTTTTGAGCAAGACCTTCATAGAAGTGGCATAAGTCTCTATCCGGAGTCTTGAGTGCGTAACTCAAAATCGATTTATTACAGGTTATTTGATTAAACGGTTGCCCAAATTTCACGCGGCAACCCAATACGGATTCGAAATGGGTTTGATCTCTATCACTAACCCCATGACAGAAATCCACCTGTTTAAAAATAGCCTCATCTAAACCAAGAATGTATTTAGTAATAAAGAAGCTTCGACGGGCAAATACCTCTTCAACCAAATGAGTAGTAACCGGTAACTCTGTACTCCAGCGAATATTAAGAATATCACCCTCTGTAATCAGTTCAAATCGATCAAAATTACGAACAAGTGTTGAAAATCTTGACTGGTATTTTAAAACATCTGCCACTGTTCCACAGGTACTGGCAATCAACCCAAATTCGCTACCGACATCGGGGTCTGAGTCTGCACCAAAAGCCAACCCAAGATACGCGTCGCCTGTTTGCGCCTCACCAAATTCATATAGCTGGTTATAGAGAGAAAGCGGGAAATAATAATCGGGGTTATTAAGGTCTGACTCATTGATGTTGAGTTGACTTAACATCGCGTCACGAGAAACTCGCTTTTTCGCAATATGGTTAACTAACCCCCTGACCATTTTGCTTACAACTTTTGCTTGCTCCAAACTCATTATTGTAATTTCCCAATCACACAGCTCACTATAAGATCGCAATGTTCGAGCAAACTATTGCGGGACTCATTAATTTAGGTGAAACCCTATTATCTTATTAAGAAACGACATTGTAGACTGTATGAGATTCTTATATCAAATATCTCAATCCTATCACACAAACACGACCTATTAATCGCTAGAAAAATCGCTAACATAGATACTCGATGTACACCTAAACCACATCACGCAGCAAACTGTAAACCATATTGGCTCTTCCGGTGCCATGCGATGTTGGCGACTTTGGTTTTGAATTCGGGAGAGCTGATTTGTACTGGCCCGAAAATCTCCCCATCATAAATAAGCTGTAACCCTCCCTCAGATATATTAACCACTTCACACTTAAATAACGATTCACCAAATTCGACGTCTGCAACAAGCCCCGGTGTTGACTCTCGAATAAATGCCCTAGACAAAACCGCTGCCTTCAAATGAGCTTCTTGTTCTAAGTGCTTTTCTAATAGGTTTTCAGGCTGGTAACCTGCCAAAATGCTAGTACGAAAGAACGCGCTTTGATCAATACGAACATTTAAAGGCGGGTTATCAATGTCGCCACCAAGCGATCTTACGCCCGTGTCTCGTTTAATAGTCTTAAATAAGTGATAGACCGGTGAAAACGAATCATATAGCTCACCATCAAAACAGGGTGTTAAGCCTTTAACAAATGCCGTTTCAAAACCAAGGTCTAAGTGCTGGGATTTTTCAACCATCCACGCTAATGTCAGGTCAGAAAGCCCTACATCATCATACCCGCCCCCAATGTTGGAATGCACACCTGGGAACCAACGTTGTTCAACGCATTGGTCATCATTGATTTTACCCGTCCATAAATCCGCCTTGAACGGTTGGCGTTTTTCATCAATGGCTAACGCCTGATAGGCGTTCTTTATATAAGAAGAGAGTGATGTATCAAAAAAACCAACCCAGCGCCGTTTCGCGATTTTACCAACAAAAGGAGTCGGGGAGCCTAAGGCCCCTACAGTATCCCATACGCCCATCATTTTAACATTTGGGCGTAGGTAATCACTGTAGATATTGGCCGCTCGTTTTTCTGGGTGAGTTCTGTAGTACCCATAAGCGTCTGAAAGGTATTCTAGCTGATTCTTGGGTAGCAACCCTATGGTGTTCAATAGACCGCCAAGCGCCCTGACAGTGTAGGCCCCTCGACTAAAACCAAAACAATATATCTCATCACCCCCTTGGTAGTTGTGGACTATAAAGCGGTAAGCATCGAGAATGTTTTTCGCAACCCCCACACCAAAAGCACCGCCGATATATTTATCAAACAATCCTTCGGTTCCCACTCCTTGATCATAAAATACAACCTGATGACAGTTATTCGCAAAAGGCAATATACCTCTTGCTAGCTTAACAACATTAGTCGGTTCACTATCAGGTTTATTCCATGTGCCATCACAACATATAACAATTCGCTTATTTTGGAACTCCATAAGGAAGCCTCCATTTAAAGGATATTGTGTAACCGTCGCTCATCGCCGTAACGATTTTAGTAGAATAAGTATAGTATAAATCTCAATAATTGATTACCTTTTAGTCAACTTAGAAGTTAGCAAACACACTCACAATTTGCGACGTACCATCATCCCCTTCAAATTTTCGATCATAGACTTAATAATAGATTTTGTTTTTGGCTGAGTGTCCTTTGAAAATGCAATAGGCCGGCTCACTTTCATCGCGGCGACGCCAATCCTCGCAGTATATATTCCTGCCCCTAACCCCTGCCCTAGCCTTACGCTGGCCATGCTGGTTAAGGTCGATGAGCCAAACTCATCCATCACTTGGTCAATCACAATTTCAGTCGCTCCCACAAAAGCTAATTGATGAATAACCAACTTCAGTAATTTATAACGATTAGTTATTGAAGGCCGCATACCATAAACCTGCGCCACATCATCAATCATTTTAATACTGCGCCAAAGCGACAGCAGCATATCTAAAGAGGCCCATGGACTCACAGCAACCGCCGCTCCCGTTTGTAGGCTGTAGTTAGATATTCTCCGCTGAGCTTCTTTATCTAAAGGCTGTAGAAACACAGCTTCGATATGATTGATAACTTCTCGGTCATTGCTGTAGTCTGGCAGCACCTCAATACACCGTTGAAAGTAAACAGCTTGAGGTTTTTCGTCATAGAAACGTTTAAGCTCTTTGATAAACAACTTAGCATTGCCGATATCATGGGCATCACTCAAACGACCGGCTTGTTGCTGAATATGCGCCAAGGCACTTAGGTTTTCTTTGTCATACAAATAACTACGTAAAAGGCGCCCCCCTAGCCCTAACACCACCGCTAACAATGCAACAAAGCCACTCGCAAAAAGCCAATGCATGTCTAACGCAAATTGAAAAACGCTAAAGGCCTCCCACCCCACCAACACCAATAACAAGCAACCAAATCCAACGATAAACGACTTTAGGCCCTTGACGGGGATGGCCTCCAAACTTATACCCGAGTACTCTGAAATATGAGGCAAGCGCTCACCTGCCGTAATCGATTCAGGGACATCATCAAAAGCACCAGTCTGATCAGGGACGAAGGTTTTTGCCTTTCGTGCCGCCTTTTTAACCGTTGAAGACTCTGTTTTTACCGTTAAAGACTCTGAAGCAATATCGATGTCACGCGCTTGTTTTCGGTGTTTAATACTCATACGCATTTATCCCCAATTAAGGCATTCAATACTGTATCAAGGCGAATATGGGGAATGGAATCAGCGTTTTGATAGGACAACCCCTTCGGTGGTTTTAATAAAGGAATCCTCCACTCAGTAAAAGGCTTCCATTCGTCACCTTCGGGTATGCGAGGTGGTATGGTTGGATGCATATATCCAATAGGAGAACCGT
The DNA here is from genome assembly GCA_913060665.1 of uncultured Oleiphilaceae bacterium. Taxonomy (GTDB): domain Bacteria; phylum Pseudomonadota; class Gammaproteobacteria; order Pseudomonadales; family Oleiphilaceae; genus Alkalimarinus. Next base: position 108,291 of record CAJXUY010000014.1, on the reverse strand, counting down.
CAAGACTAACGCCGGTGATGCCTTGTTCGCCATCATGCTCAACCTCCTTTGAAGAACGAACCGCCGCGGCCGCCTCACATAACGGCAGTACACCCTCATGTTGTGCGTTGTTATAGGCCTGCTTGACCAACAAAGACAATAACTGCCGCACCGCTTCATGATCTTCAGACACGACTTGGTCAATCTTAGTGGCCGCAAAGACGACCTTATCTATTTTTGGCTTGAATAACTGCAAGAACCTATTTTGACGCCCATAGGCAAAACTGTCGGTAATGTTGGTAAGTGCTTGACGCATATCATCAACATATTCCGGGCCCGCATTGAGCGCGCTCACCACATCTACTAATATCAACTGTCGATCGATACGACTAAAAAATGTTTTATAAAATGGCTCCACCAACTCTTTAACATACCGTTTATAACGACGCTCACAGAATTTGAAATAGGTATTCTCATCCGCTGCATCCAACTGACCTTCGGTGTAACTACCGCACTTTAGTAAAGGTACAAAACATAAAACACTTAAATCTTCTACATCGCCCGGGATCAGAAACCGCCCTGGTTGAATTAAGCTAAGGCTTCGATCGCTATATTTACAATCATGAAGAAACTTAACAAAGCGCGTATTCAGCGTATTGAGTTTTGTTTCATCAACCGTCGCTAACGGGTCAAGTTGTTGTAACTCATTCAATAGTCCCCCCAATAACTCAGTACGTGGATGCTGGTTATATTGAGCATTACACTGAGCACACCAGCGTGAATAAGTCATATCCCGCAAAGGAAGATCCAAAAGCCACTCTCCCGGATAATCTCTAATTTCCAAATACAGTGAAGACTGCTCACCACTAAATGGGGTTAGTTTACGCGCACCTTTTGCCAGCCGTAACTCTAGCAAACAACCACTAAGGTCTTTCGTCGAATCAGGCCATTGTGGATCTAAACCCGTTATCCCCCTATAAGATTCCTCGTAGGGAAAGGGCAACAAATGTTTATCATCTAGCGGGTGAATTTTCACGTTTAGCAAACGCTCAGAAAGCACGGGGGAGAAACCCGGTAAACTAGATGTTTTATGCTGCTGTAGTTGATTAATCAAACTAGTGATAAATGTAGATTTACCGCTCTGGCTAAGCCCTGTAATGCCGATACAGAACCGCTTATCTCTAAGCTTTTCGATCCCCGCTAAACTATCCTTGGTCAGCGTCCCCATCTTTTCATAGGTGCGATTAAAAAAACGGGCTGATTTGCTCTCAGACTCACTCATGCTCTGTTATTCTACCTCTTAACCTATATGCCAATGGGTCAACGCTAATTAGTATAAGCTACATTAGGACAAAAGAATCGTTAATATAAGCGGGTGTTAACCTCTTTTAGGCTCATTACCTTATCTCGAAAAACCTCGTTATTTTAGCTATTAATCATAATCATATTGGCTGCTAGCACAGCATTATCTGTGCTACCCTTTGAATCTATGATGATTTTTCGCTTTGGGCACCCTAAATAGATACTAGGAGAGAGTATGAAGTGGTATAGCGTTTCTACTAAAGAGGCTCTTGCTAGGCTTAAATCGGATGAGGCGACTGGCCTACCAAACGATATCAGCTCTGCTCGTATTGAGGAATTTGGTTTAAACGAACTAAGCGGTGAAGAAAAAACACCGTGGTATGTATTGTTATTTAACCAGCTTAAAAGCCCTCTTATTATTATTCTCTTTATCGGCGCACTGCTGTCGATGTATACCGGCCACCTTATCGATGCCATCGCCATCGCCGTTATTGTCTTAATCAATGTATTAATTTCGTTCGTTCAAGAAATTAATATGCAAAAATCCATGGACTCACTGAATGATATGTCTGCGCCCATGGCACTTGTTCGGAGCGGCGGAGAGTGGTGTAAAAAAGCCGCCGCTAACATTGTGCCCGGCGATATTGTAAAGCTTGATACTGGCTCTATTGTGCCCGCCGATATGCGCCTAATTGAAGCGACTCAACTTCAAATAGATGAAGCCGCGCTGACCGGTGAGTCGGTTCCATCAGAAAAAGATACTGCTGCCATCGATGCTCAAGAAGTGCCGTTAGGAGATCAGCTAAATATGGCCTTTATGGGCACTATCGTATCTACTGGCCACGGCATAGGGTTAGTGGTCGGTACCGGCATGGACACCCAAATGGGTCAGATAGCCACCATGCTTTATACCGCAGAAGAGACCAAAACACCGATGCAACAGCGTGTTGATGCGCTCTCTCGCATACTTATTGCCGCCGCACTTATTATCGTCGCAGCGATTATCGGTATTGGTATTCACCAGGGTATGGACTGGATAGAAATCATTAACACCGGTATTTCGCTTACCGTTGCAGCTATTCCAGAAGGGTTGGTCACCGTCGTCACCATTGTGCTCACCCTAGGTGCTAAGCGCATGGTCGTCAACAAAGCACTCACCCGAAAACTCGCCTCCGTTGAAACACTAGGTTCTGCCACCGTTATTTGTTCAGATAAAACCGGCACACTTACTCAGAATAAAATGCAGGTATTATCGATGTATAGTGGCGGTCACTATTTTGATGTAACAGGCGAAGGATACGAACCTGTAGGTGAGTTTTTAGACACATCCAAAAGCAAGGTGAACGTACAAGACTCCCGCTCACTTTCCCATTTATTGAAAATGTCTGCTGCATGTAATGACGCTATTATTGTCAGCGAAAAAGGCCGACATGGCATACAAGGCATGCCAACAGAAGGCGCTTTGGCAGTGGTGGCCGCCAAAGCAGGTATTACCAAGCAAAGCATATTGGATGAAGGCAGTGAATTACTGAAGAGCTTTCCGTTTGATTCAACCCGAAAACTGATGAGTGTTATCGCCAAGGCAACAGACGGTAATTACTACGTGATAGCCAAGGGCGCACCCGATGTCATATTAAAACGCAGTATTTCGGTATTCAGTGACAACGACTCCGTCCCGCTAACAGACGAAAGTTCACAACCCGCGTTAAACGCTATCAACAACTTTTCAGCAAAAGCCCTACGCACACTAGCGGTAGCGTTCAAACAAATAGATGAAAGCGATTTAGACAAACCCCAAGAAGAACTAGAAAGCGGCTTCACCTTTTTGGGTATTCACGGCATTATGGACCCACCTCGCACAGAGGTTCCCTTGGCCGTAGAGGAATGCCACACGGCGGGAATTAGAACCATCATGATCACAGGGGATCATGCCGGTACAGCAGAGGCTATTGCCAAGCAAATTGGTGTAAAACGTAACGATAACGACAACGTTATTACAGGTACAGAACTCGACGCCCTCAGTGATATCGAGCTAGCAGAAAGCGTAAAAAATACCGTAGTGTTCGCCCGTGTTACCCCTAAACATAAATTACGAATAGTAAAAGCCCTCCAATCCAATGGCGAAGTAGTCTCCATGACAGGAGATGGCGTAAACGATGCACCTGCACTGCGCTCAGCGAATATCGGAGTGGCAATGGGTATCGCGGGAACCGATGTTGCCAAAGACGCTGCCGATCTCATTCTATTAGATGACAACTTTTCAACCATCGTAAAAGCAGTGCGAGAAGGTCGCCGTATTTACGATAATATGCGCAAATTTATTCGACAAGCGCTAACCGCTAACGTCAGTGAAGTCAGCGCCTTGTTATTTGCCTTTTTACTGATGGGGGATGACCCTCTACTGACACTCGCGCCGTTAATGATTTTATGGGTCAACCTGGTAAGTGACGGCATCCCCGCACTTGCATTAGGGGTAGATAACGAAGAGCCGGGCATAATGCAGCGCAAACCGGTAGACAGTAACGATGGTTTCTTTGCAGACAGTCTCGCTAGTAAAATTTTAATTCGCGGATTAGTCATGGGGTTTATCACATACTATCTATTTCAAGTGGCCTTAGACAACGGCGCAACCTTAGCGTATGCACAAACCGTCGCCTTTATGACCCTTATTTTTGGTCAAATATTCCATATATTTGATGCGCGCACATTTACCTCACTGTACCGTCGCAGTCCTTTTAGCAACCAATATCTGCTGGTTGCCGTAGCCGGTTCATTGATTCTATCTTTAGGGTTAATTTATAGCCCTTTAGGTTCGCTTGTATTCGGAACCGAGCCCCTGCACGTCAAGCACCTATTAATGACATTTTGCATAGCGGCACTGCCTACCTTTATTTTGTCAGGCTTAAAAGAAGTGTTTAGGTTGAAGTGGGTATGATACGAGCGTTTTTTCATAAAAGGGGCTCAGCCCTTTTTATGCTGATGTCTGCCATCTCTTCACCGGCACTATCTGAAGTTTATCAATGGACCGACAAGCAGGGCAGAACCCATTTTGGCGATAGACCACCCGAAAAAATGGAATCAAAAGACATTTCTGAAAAACTCGATCGAATTAACATTACCAGCGATTACAGCTCACCTGACATCATGTTGCGGCACGAACAACGTAAAGACGCTGAAAAGAAAAAGCAAATCGACGACTGGAAAGGAAGTCAAAAAAACCGGCCTTCACTAAACGACTGGTGTGAAGGTGCACGCCAACAACTCAAGATAATTAAAGGCCGCGTAGTGTTTGTAGATGAGCATGGAAAAGACCTTAACATCAGCGAAGCAACCAGAAAACAACGGGTACAATCCCTAGAAACATCGATTCGAAGGAACTGCCAATGATCATGAAAGTTTCCACAACACACACGACTCTCTTAGTGGTCGCCTTATCAATGCTTTTTAATGCCGCTTATGGGCAGGTTTATAAATATAAAGACGAGCAAGGCAAGTGGCACTTCTCTGATAAAAAGCCCTCCCAGGGTAAAATACCTGTTCAAACACTCAACCTTAAACCAGCGCTCATCACAACAAAAACCAAGCCGTTTCTTACGGTAAAATACGCCAACGGACATTTACACTATACGGCCCATAACCCGTTACTCATCCCGTCCCAAGGTTTCTTATATGATATTGAAACCAATAATAAAATTACATCAACGATCATTCCCCCTTTATCAACCAAAATATTATTCAGCCAACAAAATAGCCGCATTAAAAGGGACGTTCACTTTCGGTATGTCATTGGCGACCCTAACGCACAACCAGACAACGCACTGATTCTTCCACCATTTAGCAATTATAAGCCGATGAGAATCAGTCAAAGCTTTAACGGACGATTTAGCCACCGCTCACCCAGCAGTCAATATGCAGTTGATATTGGCATGCTAGTTGGTACGAAAATCACCGCAGTTAGAGAAGGTGTAGTGATAAGAACACGGGACAATTATGTATTAGCAGGAACCTCTAGCCCTTACTTTCTTGATAAAGCCAACCTGGTAGAAGTACTCCATGATGATGGCACCTACGCCCTATACGGGCATTTATTACTGGGCGGCATAAAAGTAAAGGCAGGCGACAAGGTAACAGCAGGGCAAGTTATTGGTTTATCCGGCAACACAGGCTACTCAACCGGCCCACACCTGCACTTTGCCATTCTTTATAATGACAACGGACAAAGGCGCTCAGTACCCTTTAAGTTTTTGCAACCTGAAAATAAACAGGTTACGCCTCAGAAAGGGGACTGGTTGATGCCCTACTTGCCTGATTAGGTAGGGGCTAAGACAATACAAGAAGATTTTCCTACAAAGTTAATAGCACTGGCCATTTTACGATATCCTTTATCATTATAATGAACATGGTCAGATTTGAGTGATGGGGTACGCTGTAGATCAGCGATTAACGAGTCATCAAAAACCAGCTGATATTTATCAGCGATGAGTTAATTTACACTCTCAATTGCGCCATCAATTGCAGGAATGTCGGCAAAAAACAATACTTGCTTTGAGGGTATGGCTGAGTTGGAATATCTAATAGTTTTTGCCGGAAATATGACGTGTAATTTGTCAGGACATCACCCATATCGGTATACACTACTTGAGCAAAGTTCTAGGCTATAATTTTTAAGCGGCTGAAAATCTTTCTATTAGGGTTTATGATATTCCGCGTCTTGTTTTTAAACTTCTTACTTGGCTTAAGTATTTACCATAGACCTCTAAACAAATTGAGCCTCTTCAGCGAATGGTTTTCACAGTGTCCGTGGTATTTGAGATGAATGGTGATGCAAAATGGGGCTTGGCTTTGACAGATCTACCACATAGCTAAAACGCGCCTCAAAGTTAAGTAACTCATCGTCAACGGCAAAGCGCCAGTTGTAGATCCCACCCAGAGCATAGAACTGATTTTGCAGCTCTTGAATGATTAGCGTTTTCTCATGGAGGGCGATGCTCAGTTCTGGCCGGCTACCTAATCGTTCAAAATAATCTCGCAACTTTTCGGGGGTATTTAACACCCTGTTTGAAAAAGTAGGTATCAAAACAGCCTGAGTATCATATAAATCGAGCAAGCCCTTTACGTTTGCGCCGTTAACGGCTTTCATCCATTTATCTAGAATTTCACGAGGGGATTGTTGCATTTTTATCTTTTCCTTTTACATATTTTATTAAGTATTGTTAGGTTGGTTATTAAATCAAGAAATTGTCTTCATTCTTATTGCTACTCGCTATGAGACTGGGCGTAATACAGGGCCTTGAGCGGTATCTTCAATGACAACTCCTTCATTGACTAGTGTGTTGCGCAAGGTATCGGATTTAGCGAAGTCTCTGTCTTGTCTTGCCTGCTCACGCTCAGCCACCAGCGACTTGATCCTTGCATTTGAAGTCAATGATATAAAAGAGGTTGCTTCTGGACGAAGCACCGAAAGAGCCTCATGCGGTGGCAGCTGCAGAAACCCTAGAATTTTAGCTGATGCCAGCAGAATGGATTTAACGTCCGCCCGCTGGGTATCTGAGTTTGCTCGGTCTAATTGGGTCTGTAATTCACGCAAACGTACTAAGGCGCCAGTAACGTTGAGATCATTCCTCAGCGCTTCCAGCACCTGCTTGTCAGCTTTTATATCCGGCAAGACTTCAATATCACTTACCTTGAACAGGCTGTCGTAATAACTCGCAAGAACATTTCGGGCTTGCTGAAGTCGCTCTGAGGTCCAATCTAGTGGCTTGCGATAGTGGGTAGATAACAATGCCAACCGAATGACCTCTCCCGGTGCTTGATCGAGAAGGTCGCGAACTAGCAGAACATTACCAAGCGATTTAGACATCTTTTGCCCTTCCACCGTGACAAAGCTGTTGTGAACCCAAGTACGGCAGTAGAGTTCACCATGGGCACATGTACCTTGCGCAATTTCATTCTCATGATGTGGAAAAATCAGATCTTGACCACCACCATGGATGTCTATGGTATGGCCAAGATGCTTGCCGATCATGGCTGAGCACTCAATGTGCCAACCGGGACGCCCCCAACCCCAAGGACTTTCCCAACCCGGCAATTCTGGTGTCGAAGGTTTCCAGAGTACGAAATCTAGAGGATTGCGTTTATAAGGTGCAACCTCCACGCGAGCACCTGCCAACATGTCTTCTTTGCGCCGCCCAGACAGATGTCCGTACTCCGGATAAGACGCTACATCGAATAGCACATGCTCTTCAGCAAAATAGGCATGGCCTCGTTCGATCAAGGTATTAATTAACTTTATAATGATGGGAATATGCTCGGTAACACGCGGTTCTAATTCGGGTGTTAGTACACCTAATGATTTCATGTCTTCGTGGTAAGCATCGATATAGCGATTCGTGATTACACTGATAGGCACGTTCGTAGCTGCTGCAGCAGCATTGATTTTGTCATCCACGTCTGTGAAATTGCGCGCATAGATCACTGTCGGGTAGTCATGACGTAGTAGCCGCGATAGCACGTCGAATACGAGGGCTGGCCGCGCGTTACCTATATGGGCGTAATTGTAAACGGTTGGGCCACACACATACATTGTCACGCGTTCGGGCTGACTCGTACTTAGTTGCTCTTTTTTACGGGAGAGTGTGTTGTGAAGGTAGATCGGAGGGTTTTTGTTCACAGTTCTATTGTCCTCTCACGCTATCGGTGTCAATGCCTATGGCGGTTTTGAATCCTGAAAAATGGTAAAAGAAATACTTTTTGAGCCTCGCCTGAAAGATTACATGGCTCATTGCGTAATGGTTGTATGCAGTTTTCAGTGGCATCTATGTGAAGTCCTTACGTTAATATTTTATTAGCCCTCTATTGATAACGTTGTCCTAGGCCATTGTATTCTTTTCTATCTGTTCTCAAGTGTTGCAGGTTTTTTATTTTCCTAAGACGCTGTCGCTTGCGTAAAAGCAGATATCGCAATATTGTCAGGTGAGGCATTTCAACTAACATTCCAATGACTAGTGCCGCATAGATCAATGGTTGATCAGGTAGAACCACAACGGTCACTGCGAGCATTAGGGGAGCGTTACGTGCGGCGGTTGTCATCGTCAGTAATGCTCGCTCAGGATACCGAAGCGAGCAAAAATAACTCAAACCTTCACTGAGCAAAAAGGTAAGTAGGAAGAAAGCAAACACAGCGATTAGTACCAAAACAAGTACATTATGATGCGCAATGATCATTGAAATATTTCCAGCAAATATTTGCATGATAACTACGGCGGTCAACCAAAGAGTCGTCTTATCAGCTTTGTCTAATATACGCTCGAACAAGATTGGCTTAAGTAATCTTCGCAAACATTGGTGTAGCGCAATAGCCACAAGAAGTGGTAGTAAAAACCATTGCAACAATGTACTGCTAATTAAGCCTGCTTCGACTTGCACACTATTTTGAGCGAACCAATCGAGATAAAAAGGGAAGAGTAACAATTGAACGGTCATATTGATGGGAATCAAGACTGTTCCCAGAGCGATATTTCCCCCTGAAAGCCTAGTGAAGCTCAAAAACCAGTCGGTACAGGGCGCCATAAAATAGATCACAAGCCCAACGGCAAAAAGCGGATGTGCAGAGAGGAATAGTGAGGCAGTCCCATACCCTATTACAGGCACTGCTACGAAATTGGTAAACAGTGCAATTGCCAGAAAATCTAGACGTTTTGCAATCTTAAATAGCGCATCAAAACGAGCACCAAAAAATAATAAGGCGACTAAGGTGAGTAATGTGTAATCCACACGATTACCCAACCACTCCCCAGTGACCGGGACAAAGTGACCAAGCATTGCACCAACGATAATACTTGTGATCAGTATGAAGGAACTTATAGTCACAAGGGGCAAACGATCAATTGACAAATTATTCAGCATTCGCAACCTTCACAACAGTCACTATTGCCAAAAGGCCCCCAAACACCATTTTCCGAACCTTCGAGCCATTCAGTATCCAGCTGCAAGCGTTGCGCAACTTCCGATGCAATACGTGCAAAACGCTGGCGAAATTTATAGATAAAACAGTAAATACGCTGATCATGGCGCACCTGAGGCCCAATGAGAAAAAGGCCTGAAGTCATAACGGATTCGTCAGCGTCGCTCAGCATGATGTGATCTTCGTCATTCCACATCCAAAGGTCTTTAATTTGACGAGCGCCACCTCCATTGAGGAAACCTGTACCTAAAATAGGCGCTTGCTCTACGTCCCAATATCGACCGTCTGCGGCATGTACTCTGTAACTGTTATCACCCTGGCGTGTTACTTCCCTTACGTTTGCATCAAAAATAATCTCCAGTAGATCATTGGATTCCATTTCACGTAATCGTTCACGTGTATACGGTGAAAGCACTTGGCTTGGGTCGTTTATATCTGACTGGTCCCAAGTAGCTTTACGCACAAGTAAGCGTACTTTATGGCCAAGTTTGATTAAATTTATCGCCGAATCCAAGCCGCTTTCGTAGCCACCAATCACGATATAAGAACTACTCTCTAGAATCTGCCAGTTTTCGACCTGTGCGTAGTGAACACACAAATTAGCCCCAGGAAAGGGGTTTAGTTTTGGGAATTGGTATTCTCCACAACCCCAAATGAGAAACTCTGTAAACAACTCACCGAGTTCGGTAATTAGATGAAAACCACCATCTGGGCCAGGGGTCACTTCTAAAACCTTACAGCCACAAACAATTGGCAATTCTGCGTTTTCTGCTACGAGTTCAAGATAATCTGCATACTGATCACCACTTAAATGCTCTGCACCAGCAAAAGTGGCTGGCGAGGTCGTTGAATCGATAGTGTTTAAATCTGCCAGACCGAAGGGATTACTGTAAAAAGAGGGTGTAATAAGGCGTGTTTGTTTTGGCCAACGTCGAAAGGATTCCCCGATGCGATCACTTTCCAATACCCCAAACTCTAGCCCAGGTATCTTCCCTAGCTCCATTGCCATACCAATCCCTGCTGGGCCTGCACCGACAATAACAACATCAAGGTTTCGCATAAAAGGACTGCCTGTATGTGTCGCCAATATTTTGTGCTGTAGTCACGTATTCGGTTGTTAATTTGCACATTTTCTGCTCACCTTCTTCTAATCTTTATAGTGGTGCTCTTTAATTTATTTTAGGTTTGTCACTTCAGCACAATACTCTGCTGTTGGCCTAGCCAGAAGACGGGGAATACCAATGGATTCCCCAAGGTCAAAACAATATCCATAGGTATCTAAACTAATACGATAAAGCGACTGCTGAATTTTTGGCTTCCTGAATCAGTGCGCAGGTGAGCTTATGCAATTCCAGCAGCGCATCCTTAAAAACCCGAGTTGTTCAGCATTCATGTAGTCTTTCCCGGGAGCGTTTACTATTTGTTTTTCAGTAAGCCTATTAGCATATATAGGCTCATATTAATTCTCCTGAAAACGCATCCCAAACGACGTACAACTCAGTAGTTATGATATATTTTTTTGATTTTCGACGTTTAATACCCCGCTCTATAAAAGCGAATTACTCGAGTGGGTACTTAATGCTTATTAAAAGCATCGCTAAGATGGCAAGTAATGTTATGATACAACATAGCATTATAGAGATAGATTGGCTATAGTTTTGTATACAGGTTCTGCTGAGGGTGCTTTAGTTTAAAGCGAACTAATAACGACTCCAATAAAGCAAAAATGTGTCTAGAGAAGTCAGGTCGATTCAGCGTTTATCTTAAAAGAAAGTAAAGCTATGTGAGCTTTCTATATTTTATGCTATGTTATAACGTACCCTTTATTACAATACCCGTGATTACATATCAATAAGGTAGGTTATGGACAAAAAGCATATAGGTACGCAAGACTTAACCGAAGAGCAAATCAGACAAGCCGCTGAACAAGATTACATGAACCAAGCTCAGTTGATTTTTTTCAAAGCACTACTGATTGACCTTCATGAAACAACCCATGAGCGAATACAAGAAACTAAAGATCAAATGGCTAGCCCGATGGAGTTGAGTGATGAAGGCGATAGAGCAAGCTGGGAAGAACAGTGTGCCATTTTATTACGTATCGTTGATCGCGAACAAAAATTATTACCTAAGATACAAGAAGCTTTAGAACGTATCCGATTGGGCGACTATGGTTACTGCCTAGAAACTGGGGACCCCATTGGTATTCCACGTTTATTGGCTAGACCTACCGCAGAATATTGTGCTGACGTGAAGACCGTTAAAGAAATAAAAGAACATGCTTACAAGGACTAAAGCTTAGTGTCTACTAAGGATGGTTATTCAGATCAAAGAAAAATAACGAACGTATGAAGCTTAATAGAAATCAGTTTAATCAACAGTTATTCGGTCAACTTCAAATTGTTTTTGGTTTTATTGCTCTCGCCAGCTTGCTCTGGTACAGCATTAGCTCGTCACCGCCATCAACACCTAGTCAGTACTCTATTCCCACTGAGATAATTGATCAGCAAAATAATCGTAGCCAAAAAGTAATGGCTGAACAACCTACTCAAAAGCCGAGAGAGCAACAGTTTCAAGATCAACGCTACAGTGTGGTAGAAGGCGATACCCTTGAGGCTATTTTTTTGCGAAAGAAGCTCTCCATAAAGGTGCTTCAAGACATATTAGAGGCCGATGAGCCATACTTGGAATTGGATGTTTTACGACCAGGAGACCATCTGGACTTTCTTATAGATCAATCTAACAATCGTCTAGAAGCCCTATCTCGTATAGTTGATCCGAGTAGGACGGTCACCTACCAGCGCAATGAAGAGAATTTCATGTACAATGAAACTCTGACTCCAACCACTAAGATTGCCGAAGTAACACGCGGGCAAATAATTGGCAGTTTTTATGTTTCAGCTTCATCCTCGGGCCTGTCAGATAAAGGTGTTATGACGATCACTCAACTCCTAAAGAATACACTTAATTTTAAGCGTGACTTACGGGCTGGCGATCACTTTCAGGTCGTGATGGAGCGTGAGGTCATTGATGGGCAAAGTATTGGAAAAGATCGGTTACTCGCAGCGCGTATTCTATTAAGGGGAAAAGAGTTTGGCGCTTACTTACACAACGATGGTTCTTACTACAATGCAAAAGGCGAGAGCTTAGTGCCAGCGCTTTTACGCTATCCGACACGTAAAAAGTATCGTATAAGCTCGTCTTTCAATCCTCGCCGAGTACATCCAGTTACCGGGCGAGTTAAGCCTCATAATGGAGTTGACTTCGCCATGCCCACCGGAACGCCTATAATTTCTACTGGCCATGGTCGCGTCACTCGTGTCGCCAACCACCGCTATGCGGGTAAGTATATCGATATAGATGAGTTTGGCGCTTACTCGACACGGTTTCTTCACCTTAGCAAAATACTCGTAAGAAAAGGACAGCAAGTAGAGCGAGGCCAAGTCATCGCATTGTCTGGAAATACAGGTCGCTCAACGGGACCACATCTTCATTATGAATTACACATTAGGAGCCGGCCAGTTAATCCTATGACCGCAAAAATTCCTATGCTTAAGTCCATCCCTAATAACGAGATCAAAGGCTTTGATTTGCATGTCGTCGATATGCAAAACTTAATGCTCAGTAAGGAAAAAATAGTCCACCTTAATAAACAGCATAAGAATCAAAACAAACAGGCTAAACTTCAGGTTCAACTAGAGCAAACTAGCATGCCTAGCAGTACGACGTCGCCTTCAGCAGGTTAAACAAAGTTTAGAAAATATGAGAAAAGTGACCTCTAACGTTTTTCAGAAGTTAAGACGTTTGCCTACTAGCGTGTTAATGTTACTCGTAAAACTTTACCAGCTAGTCATTAGCCCTATGATAGGTCCTCGCTGTCGTTTTTATCCGACATGTTCGGAGTATGCCATCGAAGCCTTAAAAACGCATGGTGCGATTAAAGGAGGGTGGCTAACGATAAAACGTTTGGGGCGCTGCCACCCGATGGGAACCGGAGGTTACGATCCTGTACCGCCGTGTTGTCAGCCTAAAGAACAACCAAACTTAAAAGAATAGCCAATACAAGTGCTACCCAATTTTGACCTAAAACCCAATCTAAAACGGCATAACACCTCATGTTTAAATCTTTTTTTCTAAATAGAAACTGGCTCCATTGGTCCTTTCTAGGAACTATTCTTATTTTCAGTGTTACTTGGTACAAGGTGCAGTTAGACGTAAAAATCAATGAATGGTTTGGAGAATTCTACGACACTATTCAAAAGGCTCTATCAGAACCAGGCGCTGTGACGATCGATGATTTTTTGGGGTTTCTCCTTACCTTTGCAGGGATTGCCGGTATCTACATCGTTGTAGCTGTAATGCTAGAGTTCTTTATCCGACATTATGTATTTCGCTGGCGAACAGCCATGAATGATTACTATATGGAAAATTGGCCAGGCATCCGTCACATTGAAGGCGCTGCACAGAGAGTTCAGGAAGACACCATGCGCTTTGCCAGAATTATGGAAGGGCTGGGAGTCGCGTTTATACGCTCTATTATGACCCTCATTGCTTTCATGCCTATTCTGTGGGGGTTAAGTGAACATGTGAAGGAATTACCTTGGATTGGCGCTGTTGACCAAGCTCTTGTTTTTGTAGCTATTATTTCCGCAAGCTGTGGCACCTTATTATTGGCTATTGTAGGTATTAAATTGCCGGGACTAGAGTTCAAGAACCAGATGGTGGAAGCCGCTTATCGTAAAGAGTTAGTGCTTGGTGAAGATCAAGCCGACCGAGCAGCCCCCCCTTCAGTCAGTAAGTTATATGACAATTTGCGTAAGAACTACTTCAACCTGTATAAACACTACTTATATTTCGATATTGCCAAATGGTCCTATATACAGTTTTCGGTGATCATACCCTACATCGCCTTAGCCCCAACTATCGTAGCCGGGGCAATTACTTTGGGCGTTATGCAACAAGTGATCAGAGCATTCGGCAAGGTAGAAGAGTCCTTCCAATTTCTAGTTCACTCGTGGAGTACCATCGTTGAGCTGTTGTCTATTTACAAACGTCTCAATGCTTTTGAGAAGCAGATAGATATTATTATGGTCTCGAAATAGGATTAATTTTTAAGACTTGCAAATGAATAGAGGATTAGGTACATCATTTCTCCCATTTCAAAAACAAGCAAAGATATAAGACTATTCTGAATGAGTTTTACCAGATCACATTCAGGAAAAACTATACTCTACCATGGAGGGTTTACAAAAATCTCTGGACGAATGGATGGAATATTATAACAATGACCGAACTCATCAGGGCAAAATGTGCTGTGGACCACACCAAAAAGTAAACAAGGCTTGATGGGAAAACGATCTGGGCTGAAAAGTGCATGAATCGTAGCCAGTTTAACAACTGGCTGATATGCTCTTTACGACAAAGTCGCTCGGTAATTAGACCGACAGTTTCCTTTGGGAATCACACTACTACATATTTTTGTGTTACATATTTTTGGCAGGTAACTCCAGATTGCAGACATAACTCCATCAATCAAATAAGCTCCCGTTGTCTTCTGAGCCAACAGGTTTGGTTTTCGTAGTTTTGAAAAAGGGTTTTGTCCACATATGACTTTTCCCTTCTAGGTGATCTCTGATAGTACCGTGAACTTTTTATTGAACCTGTTTGGACGTTATCTGTGACATTCTTTTTTTTAACGTTTTTTCAAGAATATTTCTGTCATAGGGCTTCATTGCCTTCCACTTTTGACACTCCGGCCGAGTGCGACCACACCCCAGACACCAGCCATTGGGCCCCGAGAATTCACAAACATCAATGCAAGGGCTTTTAGGCTTTTTCAATATTCGGCCTCACATTACGTTTTGCATTTATATACACCTGCATTCAAAGCTTACTCATTACCTGTTCAATGCCAGCTTCAAGTTGTCGAAGACGGTTAAACTCTTCGAACAAGCGTTGTTCTAGGTTCTTAAAATTAAGCGGCAGGGTTTTCTGGCATATACTGTATCCTTTACCCACCGTCTGGTAACCCTTCCAGCTTTGTATACGATCGCCCTCTAGCTCTAGAAATTTTTCAATAAACTCTGATTGAGACGGACTATCCTCCTCAGCATGCATACAAACAGGAAAGGCTTTTTGTTTAATCTCGGGCCCTTCAATAAAGGTTTCAAAATGAATGCCACCTTGATTATGATTATGCCAATTAATTTTATAGAGTTGCAGGTAGGCACCGCGGTTATATATTTCCCAGTCATCTTCAAACCAACTAGTCTGTTTCAGTTTATTTTCGAGATTACGGAAAATTTTCTTTATATCTTTCATAATGCAAAGGCTCTTGTATTATCCGGTTCATCGGCATTAATGACCAAATCTAGGTCAATACCAATTTCACCCAACTCGTTTTCGATCACAGCGATGCGTAGACCATGCTCCTCTGACAAGATGCGATTGAGCAGCGTAGTCTTGCCACTATCAACGAAACCGGTGAGTATAGTAACAGGAATTTTGTTAGACATTTAACCATCCTCTTACTTGTCTCGTCACAATAGCTCGCCGGTTTGTGAGGCGACGAATATCAGTTTTATGCTAAAGGCGCGGGCTGATAGCACCCTAAAAGCCTGCCCTCTAACACAGCATTACTATTTTTTACACTGACTTAAACTAGTTACCATACCTTCTATTAACGCTGCATAGTGTTTACTCCCTACCTCAATACTTGCTCCTAAGGGGTCCATTACGCCAATAGCCGAGATGGTCGATCCATCAAATACGTTTTCTACCAACCCAGGGTTATACTGAGGCTCAGTGAAAACACAGTTCACACCTAGTTTTCTAACAGTATCTCGAATCTCTGCAATCCTTGCGGGGCTTGGGTCTTCTGCATCACCAAGTGAGATTGACCCTGCTGCTGATATGCCGAATCGTTTCTCGAAATACTGGTAGGCATCGTGAAATACAATAAACTTCAACTCACCGAGACTGCTCACTTTACTACGCGTTGTTTCAATGAGACTGTCCAGCTCAGCGATTGCCTGTTTGGCATTACGGTCATACAGATTGGCGTTTTGAGGATCATTTTTGGATAGCACCTCTTTAATTTCGGTGATCCATGTTTTTGCATTTTCTGGGTCAAGCCAAGCGTGAGGGTCGGTACCCCCATGATGATGGTGACCCGCTTCTGGCTCTTGAGCAATGGGTTCTACATCTTGCCCACCCGCATCTTTGAAAAAATGCTCATCGGCTTCAAATTCAAAGGGCATATGCTCGGTAAAAAATGTATACACCCCTTCTTCTTCGATAAGCACGCGGTATTCGGTCACATTTCTATTGGGATCAAAAACGACTTGGTAGGCACTACTAGCGTTTGGTGTCATTGCATCACTATGAACGAGCTTAATCGCGTTCGACGATTTTACTAACCCTTCGGCCGTTTCTTCCTCCGCCTCAATGGCTGATTCTCCACTTAAATTACTTGCAAGCATTACCATCTTCATCATGGGGTCTGCGTAATCGCCATCAACCTTTGCAAAGGACCACACATATTCTCCGGCTGAGAGCTTAAAAGCACCCGCCCATTCAAAAGAATGAGCACCATCATGTTCATGATCGTCAGGACTGAACCATGACAAGAACCCGTCGAACCAACCGGACTCATACTCCTTATGGTCATCAAATTGCTCTTCTTCGTTCTCATCATCGTGGGCATGCTCTTCAAAGGTTGCACCTTCACGGAATTCATACTTTACCGTGCTGTCCAGCGCTAGCATTTCAATTTTTTGTGCAGAGTCGGCCACATTGTCCATGGCTTTTTCCAACCATGGCGAGAGCTCCTCGCCCATCCAAAATACAATTTTTGCATTGGACAAACTCTGCGCTTGTGTAGGGCGTAATGTATATTCATGAGGGGAGGCTTCGGCAGGAATAAGTAATTCCGGCTTACCAGCTCCTTCCATCACTTGGCTGACCAAAGAGTGCAAAGGGGCAATATCTACGGCGACATTAGGGCTGCTTGTGCTCGCTATTGATGTGAGCGGAATTCCTAAACCAAGCAGTGTGTAGGCCAATAGCTTATCTCGCATGAGATTCTCCAAATGTTGATGGCAATTTAGTTTTAAAGATTCGTGGTATGTGTAGAAACTTAATAAGGTATGTTATAACATAACATTATATTCCTGCGCTACAGGAATTTCCCTATGAATTACCTGTGTAGCGAGTCTTCAGTAGTGAATTGCGTCTGTTTACATCGAGCCTGTACTGTAAGGTATTTTCGCTGCTTAACGTTTTGGTAACTATATGAGGGAGGCGGTAACGGTGGAAGGCTCAAACTACTCACTGAAAATTCGTTTTCTTTGATAATAGCAAGGCCTATTTGTCACGTTTACAGACCTGACAAAGGTTAGCGCTTTGTGCTCTTTTCGCTAGTCAAATAAACGCAAAATTTGACCGAATAGTCCTTATTTTCATATAGCTGTTGAGTGGCAGCTTCGCGGACACTTTTGCCTCTGAATAACACTCTTCTTCTCTAGCGCAGCCTGTAGACAGGTTTTACCATTCAAGTTTGGTTTGAAACGTAAGCTTTCAATACCCCGGAAACCTTACCATTTGAAGCCTGCTAGTTTGCAGCGACTCGTAGTCGCAGTAGTTTATCTCGTTATGAACAAGGCTAAAAGATTAATAGGCCTAATTGTAATCGTAACTTTTAAAAACGAAGACAAGCGTGAAGCTTGTAATATGTAATAAATACAGTTAGTAAAGTGTTATTTCGTTTCCTGTTTTCAGTTCAATTGTCTTCGTTTAATTCAAACTTCCTGCGTTTTAATTCCTTCAATCTACTAAACACTCTCCCCCGCGGCATGCCCAGAGCTCCATGACCATTGGAAATTAAAGCCCCCCAACCAACCTGTCACATCAACTACTTCACCAATGAAGTACAACCCATCAACCTTGTTAGACATCATCGTTTTAGAAGAGAGTTCATCCGTATCAACACCGCCTAAGGTTACTTCAGCCGTTCTATATCCTTCAGTTCCTGAGGGTTTAATTTTCCATTCACTTAGCTGCTTTGCGATTGTTTCTAGTTCTGCGGGGGTGTATTGCTTTATAGGCTTTGAGTCGAACCAATTTTCACAAAACAGGGTTGCCATTTTTTTTGTAAAAATATCTGATAACACGGTGCGAAGCTCTGTATTAGGCCGTCCGATCTGCTCATCGGTTAGCCAGCGCTGTGCGTCATTGCTGGGTAGAAGGTTGACCTCTATTTCATCCCCTTCTCGCCAGAAAGATGATATTTGCAGGATAGCCGGGCCGCTAATGCCTCGGTGGGTAAAGAGTATATTCTCTCGAAAGGCTTTGCCGTTGCAGCTGACAGTGGTATCAACTGAACTGCCAGAAAGCGCTTCACACAATGGCTTGAGTTTATTGGTGATGACAAACGGCACCAGCCCTGCCCTGGTACTTAGTATAGAGTGACCAAACTGACGAGCAACATCATACCCAAAGCCCGTCGCGCCCATAGTAGGAATAGACAGAGCACCTGTTGCTATAACAAGCGAATCACAGGTTAATAGGGCGTTGGCCACATTCAATGCAAACCCTTGCTCCGTTTTCTCTATCTTATCGATAGTGGTATCAAGTCGGACCTTGGCACCTGCATCGTCACACTCACTTAGCAGCATACCCAAAATGTCGCTGGCTTTGTTGTCGCAGAATAGTTGACCAAGTTTTTTTTCGTGATAGGGAATTCCATGCTTCTCAACCAAAGCGATAAAATCCCATTGGGTATATCGCGCTAAAGCAGACTTACAAAAATGAGGGTTATGAGATAAGAAGTTTTCGGGTTCTGAGTACATATTGGTAAAGTTACAACGCCCGCCCCCCGACATCAGTATTTTTTTACCCGCCTTGTTAGCGTGATCTAGCACCAGTACATTACGACCTCTATTGCCCGCCGTTATTGCACACATAAGGCCGGCTGCGCCAGCACCGATTACAATGACATCATGATGAGACAACAGTGAAACTCCTAAGCGGGAAATTGAATCTGTAGGGGCTACCGAATTAGTATAGGTAACGCTATTCTGAATAGTATTCTAACAGAACAGCGTTAAAAACGGTTAACAGGTCGCTAACAACCCATTAATCGCGGCTGCAAATTGTTGGGGTGAATCTTCTTGCAGGAAATGCCCTCCCGATAGTGTTTGATGATTCTGGTCTTTACTCCCCGGTATACGGCCTCGCATGTACTTATCACCCCCTCGTGTAATGGGGTCTCCATTGCTAAAGGTGGTAAGAAACGGTTTTTTCCACTGTTCGAGCACTTTCCATGCGGCTCGGTTGGCTTCAGTAGCAGGGTCTGAAGGTGAAACAGGTACTAGTTTTGGAAACGCGCGGGTGGCTGCCTTATGTTTTTTGGTTGGAAAAGGCGCATCATAGGCTTTACGCTCAGCGCCGGATAATTTTTTAAACGTGCCGCTTTCTACGATACGGCTTATTGGAAACCAAGGGCTATATAACGCAAAGGTTTTCCACGCATGGAATGCCATCGGGACGGGTTGGTCACCGGTGGGTAACATGCCATTCCCTACCACAATCGCTTTAAATCGATCTTTGTTTTCTGCCGCGAGCCTTAAGCCAATCAGTGAGCCCCAATCCTGACAAACGAGTGTAATATTCGTTAGGTCTAGTTTATCGATAAACGTCTGCATCCAATCCATATGTTGCTGATAAGAAAATACAGAGATGTCGATGGGTTTGTCTGACTTACCAAACCCGATCAGATCTGGCGCGATGACTCGGTGCCCTGCGGCGGCACAAATCGGGATCATATTACGGTAGAGGTATGACCAACTTGGCTCACCATGGAGCATCAGTATCGGGTCTGCATCACGTGGGCCCTCATCGACAAAGTGCATTTGCAACCCTTGTGAAGCACTACCATCGACTTCTAGCCCCTCATCAACCTTTACTAAATGTGGATGAAATGGATAACCGACAATGCGGTCAAAGCACTTTTCGGGTGTGCGAAGGTACTTAATCATGGGTGATCCTTTCTTTTTATTGTCTGAATAATTCAACTCTATCTTGAATCAATGTTTATTTCATCTCGTACATTTCAAAAAGTTATTTAATTAGCATCCATCACCCCGTTGACAAGTTTACGCAGTTTTGCAAAAGTGCCCTACTCGCTTTTAGGTGCCTACACGTGCTGCTTGTTTATTATATTTATAAGCAAACAGTCATTAATGGAGAATCGGGAAATCGGTGTAAGTCCGATACGTGCCCAACGCTGTAATGGTGATTGTTCAAGCTTAAAACTCCACTGGGTTTGCTAAAAGCATCCGGGAAGGTAGTTGAACAAAAAGACCCTCAGTCAGAAGACCGGCCTATTAGCTATAGAGACGTTTGGACAGGCGTGCTCACACTTTTCTGATAAGGGGAATACTATGGAAAAGAAAGACACTCATCATCAAGAAGATTTATTTTTCAGCGAAGTCGATCGTGATGGCCTTTATAAGACTATTTTTAATCGACGCGATGTGCGAGGGCAATTCAAACCCGATCCAATACCTGACGATGTGCTCAGTCGCGTGTTATATGCAGCGCACCATGCCCCTTCAGTCGGCTTTATGCAACCCTGGAATTTTGTAGTGGTTAGATCTCAAGAGGTCAAACAAAAGGTTCATCATGCATTTGTTGAAGCGAATGACAAAGCGGCAGACATGTTTGAGTCTGAAAAAAGCAAAACCTATCGTTCATTAAAGCTAGAAGGCATTCTTGAGACTCCGGTTAACATCTGTATTACCTGTGACCGTCAACGTACTGGCCCCGTGGTGATTGGGCGAACCTCAATGAAGGAAATGGACCTCTATAGCAGCGTATGTGCGGTTCAAAATTTTTGGTTAGCTGCACGAGCAGAAGGCCTTGGGGTGGGGTGGGTCAGCATAATAGAACAACAGGCATTGCAAGAGGCGTTGGCTATCCCGCCTGATATTGTGCCGATAGCCTATCTTTGTGTGGGGTATGTCTCCCACTTTTTTGATAAACCAGAATTAGAAACCGCCGGTTGGTTAAAAAGAACAGCACTTGATGATTTAATATTTTTTGATCAGTGGGGAGAGCAGAAAAACAGTGACGAGGACTCGCTGGTATCGCAGGTTATTGATGATAAAAACTTCCCGGGGACCTGGTAAGGCCTCAATCAGGTGGTGAGATAACAACGTTTATTTCACCACCTTTCAAGTTATTAACTACAACATTTCTTATACTTTTTGCCGCTGCCACAAGGGCATGGATCATTCCTACCTACTTTTGTCTCACCTGAAGACTCTACGTCACCATCAACATAAAACCATTGATCTCCCATTTTTTCGAATCGGGACGTTTCATGCAAGCAGTTTATCGGGTGGTTTAATCCCTCTCCGTCAATATCCTTAAACCAAGCATTAAATTCGACAATACCCCTTTCACCTTGCTGATGGCTATTTACAACCTGTAAGCGCATCCATTCTGTATTACTCGCCGATTGGAGTAAATCCTGTCTATTTAATGAAGGTTGCTTACTAGGGTGCCAAGTAGCGATGAGGTAATCAACGTTTGCCAAAGAATAAGCCGTATAACGAGATCGCATCAGTTGCTCACAATGTATCGGTTTCGATAACCCACTAATAAACGGCTCACAACACTCTGAGTAAAGCGCTACCTTATCGTTTACAATATAGCCGCAAGGGCAGTTGTCGCTATCAGTCATGAGTATTGGCTCTCTGAGCTTGATGAGTAAAATAGATATAAACAGGGATTAGGGTCAAAGTCCCTAATAAGCCAGCGAGTAAATAGAGTGATTGATAGCCAGCAAACTTAGCAATAAACCCGCTTAACGCTCCGACCACCCCAGACATCACCACCTGAATGCATGCCTGAACAGTGTAATCACTGCCTTCATGGCCTTTTCTACACTGCCCCATCATAAGCGCGAATAATGCCACTGTAGACATGCCGTCGGCAGCTTGCTCAAATAATGCAATGGCCATTACTGTTTCATTACTGAGATCCCCAGTTACAACCAAACCGTATGCCGCTATCCCTAATGTCTGTAACAACCCAAAAAGCAGTAACGACCACTTCGCACCCAGTCGATAATAAATGAACCCTGCAACAACAGCTGCGACCAAGCCGCTGATAGATGCCCAAAATGTTAACTCGGCAACATCGGTTAAGGTGTAACCAGTATCAATCAGGAGAGGTTTTATCATCCCCGAACCTAAAGAGTCAGCGATTTTATATGTGAATAATACGACCAGCCAATACACTATACCTTGCTGCGAAAAAAAACCTTTATAAGCATTACCCCAGCTCTTTTTAATGCTAGCTTTCTGCTCCGGCGCGTCGCCGCTTAAGGGGGTCACAAACGACCCTACGTTCGCCCTTTCTTTAAAGACAAATGAAGGAATCAACAATACAATCAAGCTAGCCGCTAATAACTGAAACGACATTGACCATCCTAGTTTATCGACACTAATCAGCAACAGGCTTCCACTGATAATCATCCCCGTTTTAAAACCAGAAACCTGAATACTATTGCCCAGGCCTCGCCACTTTTCGGGCAATAACTTCACCGCTAAGCCATCTGTTGCGATATCTTGGGTAGCCGCGGTGGTGTTGATCATTAATACCACGCCAAAGAAGAAGATAATCAATGAGCCAAATAGCATATTAGGCGTGAAAAACGAAAGGGTTAGCAACAGCAATGCTAACAGCGACTGCATCAACAGTATCCAGCCACGATGATCACCCAGCCGCCCTACTTCAGTACGATCTATAAAGGGCGCCCAAAGGAATTTTAAAAGCCATGGCAGGGCCAGCAACTTTAATAAGCCAATATACTCAACGGCTACACCATACTCTCTCAGCAAGGCAGGCAAAGCATGGGCTAAAAATCCAGACGGCAACCCCTGGGAGAAATACAATGATGAGAGTAAAACAACGGTAAAAGCAGGTAAGGTTCTACCATTAGAATGATTGGGTAACATTAAAACGACGCTATTAGTTAATTAATCGCACATATTTAAAATAGTAAACTCATCTAGGTCAAACGTTTCTTGCTGTTCGCCTAGAGAGTGACACAAATCTATCAGTAGTGACCGTTTTGAATCAGTCATCTCGACCGTTGAGTCTTGGGTCAATGTTTCTAGGTGCTGTTGATAGGATAGAATCATAGTGTTCAATTCCCCCAACAACACCTCTAGCTCGTGCAGTATTTCAAGCTCTAAACCCTCTTTATCAGTTTTATCAACATCATCATTTTTCTCAACTTCTTCCTGTTGTGACAGCCAAAGCGAAAGGTCCTCGGATAAAATGCCCGCAGTGGTTACCAACATCCATGCTCTTCTTGCTATCTGTGTTAACGTGATTACTACAGGGCTACCATTTAGCAGCATCAACTCTGCTGAGGCTTTTAAGAGGTGGGGCCAACGCAATATGAGCTGATTCTGCATATCTAGAACGGCATTGATGACGGGTCGTTGATACTGAATAGACTTAATATCACTTGGCTTAATGACCGTGATAACCGCACTATAAACAGGCCTAAAATAGACCGAAGCGTTTAGTTTTAGGATAGGCATTATAGACGTAATATTAAAGGGAGCGGCCAAGTCTTTGCTGCAAAACTCCATAACCTCATTCGTTACGATTAGAATTTGTTGAGCGACCGATAGCTGCTGTTCAACTTTACCATCAGGAAAGCCTGTGCCGTCAAATCGCTCGTGGTGTGAACGGACAATAGACTTAATCCCATCTGGCAACCTGGGTACTGAATCCAAAAATCGGCCTGTAGTGACCAAATGTGCAGCTTCATTATGATGATCGCTCAGTGAAGCTGCATCACCTGAAAAAATAGGCGATAGTTCTGCAAGATGATCACTGCCAGACGTGGCAATATCGTGAACTAACCCTGCAATGAACACTTCTTTAGTCGCGCCAACGGAGAATTTCAACTGCACCGCAATTAAAAAGCAAAGCCAACTACAACATAACGCCCGCTCCAAGAAATCTTGTCGTTGATTAGCTGCAGCTTTAACAGCGTCTATTAATATAGGGTATTCAGACAATTGGTAGCAGAGTATTCTGAGTTTTTGGTCACTGCCTACCGCTTGATGTATCTTGCCCAATGACGAGTGGTTATTAAATAACTCAGTAAAACCATTGAATAAGAATTCGCCATGCTCAAGCTTATCTGCGTGAGAAGCACGACTACTAAACTCTGCGCTAATCATATTTTCACTTAACGAACTCATACATCTATTCCAACTACCTATATTAAAGGTACATTACACGCTGACATCCCCGCGAACAAGGTGTATGGCTCTGCAAGAGAGGTCACCCTGAGGAGTGCGGGGCCCACTGTTTTGAACCTAAAACCATTAACTGTAAGTCTAGCAAACTTTTTCCAAACTAGACTACTAAGGCCCGTGTAACGATCAATGAGCCGGGATAAATTGCCCGTAACCCGTTTCGTGGCCTAACTGAGGTTGCACCTGTTCATTCTCTACCGCCATTTTACCATTGATAATTACATGCCGAACCAAGCCAGGATTTCGGTTAACCAAACGCTCTAGTCCAAAATTTTCCATTTCAGCCCAACTAACCTCTTCTAAGTTCTGATCAAACTTTTTAGGGTCAATAATAACAACATCGGCACGGTCACCTACCCGAATTTTGCCTGCATCAAGGCCAAACCAGTCGGCTTGATCCCCCGTCATTCGCCATACGGCCTTTTCCATTGCCATCATAGCTTTGCCTTCATCAATCGACTCCTTTACCAGCTTTAGCATACGCAAAGGTAAGTTATAGAATGCCATATTCCGGATGTGGGCACCGGCATCACTAAACGTAATTAATGATTTTTTATCTTTTACCATCCCCTTCAATACATTTTTACGATGATTTCCGACCGTTGTATACCAGCGCAGCTTGGTGCCGTACTCCACGACAAGGTCTAGAAACAAATCAACGACATGAATATTCCGCTCACTCGCTACCTCAGCAAAGTTTTTACCGACAATAGATTGATCCGGGCAACCTAATACCACCGCATCACCAAAATCCCGTTGCCATACTCTAGGGCTTAATTTCTCGCCGTAAAACTTTCTGAAATCACGGCGGTATTGACTATCTTTTAATAGATTGTTTCGCTCAACCGCATCTTTTAAGTCTAACGCCAATTCTCCTGCGCCAAACTCCTCAAAGAACACTACATCAATACCGTCAGCATAAACAGTGAAAGGGGTTGGTAATACCTGCCAACGAAAATCACCATTAAAAAAGTTAGTCACCAACGCCGCTATATTGGTAATTTTACTCAGCAGCACACTACCCTTTAAGTCCATACGGGTTATCAGGGTGGTTTTTAAGCGTTTTCTGAATATACCCATGCATTCGCGCATATATTGATTAATCTGCAAAACCGCCGCTGCATTAGGTGCGCCTTGATGCACTCGACCGTATTGGCGTACTAGTTTATTTAAACGAGAGACTTCTTTCCATTTTGAATAGGTGCTGGGCAAGCTTTTAGACCACTCTCTATCGCCGTCTACTTTGTCCCATTTAAGACACATGGTAGACAACCCGAGAAAACCTTCCTTTAAGGACTCTTCCAATAAAGATTCCATCTGTTGCATTTCATCTTCAGTTGGCTCAATCGAGAGGTCCGTTGCTCTTGTGAGACCCATAACCCCTGCGCGTAAATCACTATGCCCTAAAAAGCTTACTAAGTTTGGCCCTAAAGGGATTGTCTTTACATGGTCCAGCCATTGCCTAGGTGTCGCCCATGTTTTCTTAGCTTTTAAAATAGGTAATACTTTTTCTCTAGGTACTGTTTCAACACGCGTAAAGATATCCGATGCATCCTCATAGCTACTGCAGATCATACTTAACGAGCAACTTCCCACCAACACAGTGGTCACACCGTGACGAACAGACTCCGATAGACTTGGGCTAACCAATATTTCAGCATCATAATGCGTATGAGTATCCAGGAAACCGGGGGTTACCCATTGGCCGCTAGCATCAATAACCTTTTCACAGCCTGTAGGGTCAATGTTCTCGGCACTAACCTTAACAACCTTGCCACCTTTAATACCTATATTCTGAGTCGATGACTCACCTCCGGTACCATCAAAATAGCGACCGCCGGAAATAATAATATCGTAAGACATAAAGTCACTCCTCTGTTTTTTTGTTATTTAAGCGAACATTAAAGCTGATATCTTAAACCTTGAAATATAACAGGCCTAAGGTCATTATACGTCAACTACCAAACACCATAGCACAAAAATTGATCGATACGATCTCATAATGATAAGGAATACATCATGAAAGTTCTGGTTACGGGTGCTAACGGGCACATTGACGCGAATGTCGTCCGTGCGCTTATCAAACAGTGGCATGCAGTAAGGACTTTCATACGATAAGCGTCTGAGACCAAAGGCATTGACGGGCTTGACATGGAGCTTAGTTATGGCGATGTGACGAAATTGTTGGATCCGCCATTTAGGGCGCTAAAAATGTATTTTCGGCGGCAAGCAAAGCGGGTATCAAACGAATCGGTTACGCGTATTACGAGTTTCAAGATACCACCCACTCATTGGGCGTGACACCACGAAGCGCAAAAGGGTCGATTAAAGGCTGCATCCAATGGCTACTCGATAATCACAAAATAAAACCTTCTTTAGAACAAAAAGTAAAACGCCAATTAAACAGTAACGTTTAGCTTTTTAGAACATCACTTTCAGGAATATTTATGCGCGACGACGTTAGAGATTATTACGGTAAAGTACTTCAGCACAGTGACGACCTAAAAACCAATGCCTGTTGTACTGACAGCAACATGCCTAGACACATTAAAAATGCGCTGTCGCAAGTTCACGATGAAGTAATGGCGCGCTATTACGGATGCGGTCTGATTGCTCCTGCGTTATTAGAAGGCGCTCGTATTCTTGACCTTGGAAGTGGCTCCGGAAGAGACTGTTATGTGCTCTCTCAATGGGTCGGTGAAAGCGGTTCTGTGTTGGGCGTAGATATGACTGAAGAACAACTCAGTATCGCTCAAAAACATATCGACTATCATGCTAAAAAGTTTGGCTATGCAAAACCTAATACAGAATTCAGGTTAGGTTACATTGAACGCTTAGATGAGCTCAATTTGCCAGATGATAGCTTTGACATCATCGTGTCTAACTGTGTGATCAACCTCTCCCCCGATAAAGAGGCTGTTATGAGAGAAGCTTACCGGCTGCTAAAGCCCGGTGGAGAACTATACTTCTCAGATGTTTATGCCGACAGGCGAGTTCCAGAATCGCTAGTAAAAGACCCTGTTTTATATGGTGAGTGTCTCAGTGGCGCCTTGTACTGGAACGATTTCGTGAATTTGGCAAAATCTGCTGGGTTTAACGACCCCCGTCTGGTCGAAGATAGCGTCATTACCATAGACAACGAAAGTGTTGAAGAGAAAATAGGCCATATCAACTTTTTCTCTGCCACTTATCGTTTGTTTAAGCTGCCAGAATTAGAGCCTCAATGTGAAGATTACGGACAAGCAGTAATATATAAAGGGTCTATTCCTAATCACACAGAAGTATTTTGGCTTGATAAACATCACGCCATCGAAAAAGGAAAGGTTTTTCCTGTCTGCGGCAATACATGGAAAATGCTTCACGACACACGCTTTAAAGATCATTTTGAGTTCATCGGTAACTGGGACACTCACTATGGCATCTTTGAAGGTTGTGGAACGTCCATCCCGTTTGACCTTTGGACAACAGATGATAGCGGCAGTGATGCAGGCGGTGGTTGCTGTTAATTATGCTGCATACCCAGCCTATTGTTACAAACTACACCAACAGTGAATTTGAGCGCTAGAAGAGGCATAATAGCCGCAATTATTTTAGAGACCTATTAGGCTATTGTTAGAGACTTATAACACTATGAGCATCGAAAAATCATTAATGCAACGCTGCGACTCAAAATGCGAACTTTGTTCTTCAAATTCAAATTTGAGCCTGTACCAAGTTCCACCTAACTCAACCAACAGTGTCGATAAATGTGTGATGATCTGTGATTCCTGCCGCGGACAAATTGATCAACCAGATACTATCGATGCAAACCATTGGCGTTGCCTAAACGACAGCATGTGGAGTCAGGTGCCTGCCGTACAGGTAATGGCATGGCGTCAGCTAAAGCAGTTATCCACCTCAGGTGAGAGCTGGGCAAATGACCTGCTTGATATGCTCTACCTTGAAGAAGATGTAAAAATATGGGCTGAGTCAACTGACACGTCAGAAAATGACGATGACACTGAGCCAACTCTAGACAGCAACGGTGCAGTGCTACATGCCGGTGATACCGTAACCTTAATCAAAGACCTTGATGTTAAAGGTGCTGGGTTTACAGCTAAACGAGGCACTGCAGTCAGAAGTATATCGCTAACGTCTAACCCTGAACACATTGAAGGCCGGGTTAACGGAACACGAATAGTACTACTCAGTTGCTTCTTGAAAAAGTCTAACTAAGCTGACTGGAGGTTAATGCGACACCGTAATTATGAAGTAGAACCCGGTACCGGGATGAAATGGCACGTAATAAAAATGCTGTTTCCCTATCTTTTAGAATTCAAAAAGCGCGTATTGTTAGCATTAAGTTGCTTGGTGCTGGCTAAGCTAGCCAGCATTATTATCCCTTTTATTCTAAAACACATTGTAGACGCCCTTGATTCAAAAGACTTGGGCACAGGTGCATTACTGATAGCACCACTAGGTCTAGTGGCTGCGTATGGCCTCGCACGTTTTATGAATGTCGTATTTAATGAGGTAAGAGATACCTTATTTGGCCGGGTCACCGAACGCACCATAAGACGAATCGGGCTACAAACGTTTAAGCATCTCCATAACCTCGATATGGATTTCCACCTCAATCGGCGAACCGGCGGGTTATCCAGAGATATTGAACGGGGAACTACCGGCATTAATATGTTGATGCGCTTTTTGGTGTTCAATATATTCCCCACATTATTTGAAGTGCTATTGGTCGTGGGTATCCTGTTCTATAACTATGGCATTAGCTTCGCTCTGATTATCCTATTGTCAGTGATAGCTTATGTGGCCTACTCTATCGTTGCAACAGACTGGCGCACCCGCTTCGTTCGCGAGGTTAACGTGGCGGATTCAGCATCAAACTCACGAGCGATAGACAGCTTACTTAACTATGAAACCGTAAAA
The DNA here is from genome assembly GCA_913060665.1 of uncultured Oleiphilaceae bacterium. Classification (GTDB taxonomy): domain Bacteria; phylum Pseudomonadota; class Gammaproteobacteria; order Pseudomonadales; family Oleiphilaceae; genus Alkalimarinus. Next base: position 78,780 of record CAJXUY010000014.1, on the reverse strand, counting down.
TACTTCACCAACGAAACCTACGAATCCAACCGCTACGATGAAAACCTAGCCACATGGGAACAAGCGAAACGTAAAAACCGCTTAACCATGTTTGCGCTGAATGGAGGCCAGGCATTCATCATTGCGGCTGCAACCACCAGTATGCTAGCACTCGCAGCACTGCGCGTAGCCAACGGCACCATGAGTATTGGTGACTTTGTGCTGATCAACGCGTTTATGATGCAGATATTTATCCCGCTTAATTTTCTTGGCTTCGTCTATCGTGAAATAAAAGGCTCACTGGCGAATATTGAGCAGATGTTTGAACTGCTCAAAAAGCAACCAAAAATTACTGACGCTGATGAAGCAGAAGAACTCGCGCTCGAAAATGCCGAACTTGAATTTAATCATGTATCGTTTCACTACCATTCAGAACGGCCGATTATCAAAAATATTACCTTTACCGTAAAAGAGGGTGAAAAAGTGGCGCTGGTGGGTGAAAGTGGGTCTGGTAAATCAACATTGGTAAAATTACTATTCCGCTTTTATGACTGCAACCAAGGCTCTATCACGGTTAATGGCAAAGACTTACGCCTGATCACTCAGCAATCATTACGCAGAGCAATCGGAATCGTCCCTCAGGATACCGTACTCTTTAACGACACCATATTAGAGAACGTTCGCTATGGTAACGTAGACGCCTCCGACGAAGAGGTATTAAAGGCCATCAGCCTTGCCCATCTGGATAGCTTTATTGCCGAACTGCCAAAAGGTGTACTAACGACTGTTGGGGAGCGTGGTTTAAAACTTTCAGGCGGCGAAAAACAGCGTGTCGCCATTGCCAGAACAATTCTTAAACACCCCCCGATACTGGTATTCGACGAGGCAACGTCGTCGTTGGATAGCCGTTCAGAGCAAGCGATATTAGAAGCCATCAAAGAAGTATCAGAAGGCTATACGAGTTTGGTGATTGCCCATCGTTTATCGACTGTCGTCGATGCCGATAAAATAATATTACTAAGTCATGGAGAAGTTGCGGAAGAAGGCACACACGATCAGCTGTTACGGCTTAATGGGCAATATGCAAAACTATGGCACATACAGCAGAAAGAGAGTCAGGAATAAACAAGGCACTATGAGGTTTTAAGGCATTTACAAGCAGGGCTTACCCCCCTGCCTTTTTTACAACCCAACCGAATTTCTTCAGTTCTTCGACTAGTAGGTCTCGGTGGTCACCCTGAATTTCTATCACTCGGTCTTTAATTGCACCGCCGACGCCACATTTCTGCTTTAATTTTTTTGCCAGATCTTTCATCGCTTTAGCATCTAACGGAACGCCGGTAATTAGCGTAACCCCCTTACCTTTTCGACCCTTGGTCTCCTTAGACACCCTTACAACACCATCACCTACCTCAATTTCATCATCATCTTTACAGCGACATTGAGAAACTGATTCACCGCAGCCAGGGCACATTTTTCCAAATTCGGTCGAGAAGACCAAACCACCGGACTCTCTGTTTCTTCTAGACATAGTGGAGAATTCCTAACCTTTAATTCTGAAACTCGTATTCTATTTTAAATCCTGTTACTTTTCTAATATCCGTTAATAGCCATCACTGGTAAACGATCACCCAGTTAAGAGAATAAACATGACAAAGCCATCAGCGAAGACACCTATTAGCATCGCCAGTTTATTATTATCTGCGTCGTTACTAACCGCCTGTACCGGCACTCGCCCTGTCGATATTGGCATCTCTGGAAATCAACTTACACCTTGCCCAGATAGCCCGAACTGCGTCGGTAGCTTTGAACAAAAATCTGACGAAACTCACTATATAGATGCATACAAACTAAAAGACGTTAATCAGCAGCACGCATGGACATCGCTACAGGCGTTAATTGAAAACAACGACAATGCAGAAATAATCAAACAAGATGATCAATATATTTATGCCGAATACACCAGCGGCATCATGCAATTTGTGGATGACACAGAATTTCTACTCGACAAAGAGAACAATAGCGTTCAGCTTCGTTCGGCTTCACGGTTAGGGTTTAAAGATTTTGACGTAAATAGGGAGCGACTGGAATCAATTCGAGCACAATTGCAGACCCAAAATATTGTGGAATAGCCTTTTCATCCTTTGACTTCTAGGGAGGTCTAGGATTCTGGTTAACGAACTTTTGACAACCCGACCTACCCATTGTATTCCTGACACTTATAACGTATTAGATGTTTCTCTCGCCCTCTAAAAATAACGTGTTAACTCAATTTGAACAAAATCATCATCTTGGAAGAAGTATGTTTTACTGTTTGGATATGGAACAACTAGAGAGATTAATGGTGTGCCAGGGTTAAAATCATAATGCTCACCCGCTAAAAATGCCCTTCCCTCAACTGATAATTTCCAATCTTGCCCTATGCGCCTATTCGCCTCAATCGAAACAATTTTTTCTTCACTTTCAGGGTCCCAAAAAACACCTAACAAGGCGTCTGTTGAATTTGCGTCATTTAAAGTCCAGCGAATACCTAAAAACAGATCCTGCTCGAGAAACGTTTCGGCAGCCTCTCCTCGATCATCAAAAAGATACTCTACAACCCAACCAATATCAGAATTTGAATCGAAAATGCCCACTTGAGTATATTCAAATCCGGTAACGGCCGTTGAATATCGGTCGCCATATCCAGAGCGAGAATAGCCTTCAAACTTGAGCAACCATGACTCATAAATGTATTGCGCGTCTAGCCCAGTCTGATCAATCACTGTATAAATAGGTATGAGTTTCGGATCTAAAGGGTTTCCATTAAATGCTAGTAAAGGGTCTCTACTAGTGCCTGAGAAATGAGACAATCCGAACTCTAAGTCATCAATATAGTGAGAGTACCGTATGGCACCATCCACCCGGTTTTCACCTGCACCTGACGTATACTGAGCGTTCTCTCCATCGATCACAATCGGCGTTCTAAAGCGGCCATCTTCTCCAGGAAACGTTCTCGCTCGGTGAAATGGCAATAGGAATAAGTCAACTGTACCCCAGCTTTCTTCTACTGAAAAAGAGGCCATGGGTTGACCCAACTTATCTTCACCATCAGGACTTTCAACCAAGTCTGTTTGGTTAACTATATCGACTAAGTGCTGTGACTCTGTAACGCCCCAGAATACCTTACTAACACCTACTTTTGTTTCCCACCCATCACCAACGTGAGTCCAACTGGCCTCTCTAACGTCACCATGAGTCCTCTCATCGTCATGCTGATCCCAGCGAGCAAACAATACCAATTCAATACTATCATCCCCGTTTTCAAACGAGTGATCATATTCAGGTTGAACACGTACCGATAAATTCTCCTTTTCTTGCCCGAATAACCCATCGTCAAAAAAATATCGCCCTTCTATTCCGACCTCTGCTTCAAGCCCATTAGCTAAAGACGGTGAGCTTAATAGTAAGCTACTGAGAATAATTGTATAAGCAGATAAATTTGCGTTTTGGAACTGCCCTTTTTTAAATAGCACGCTAAAAGCCCTTAACCCATGTGATTATAAATGAACGCCGGTCACTAATATAAGCAATTGAATGGTAATACGCCATACTAGAACAGCTAAAATAATTACCTGTAATGGTTTACTTTTCAAATAATACTGTATACATTTACATATACTGTATAAAGACACATGAGTAAGTGGCCGTTATGATTAAATTAACAAACAGACAGACAGAAGTGTTAAACCTAATTCAACGAAATATCGAAGAAACCGGTTACCCGCCTACTCGTGCAGAAATAGCGAAAGAACTCGGATTTCGTTCCGCAAACGCCGCAGAAGAGCATATTAAGGCATTGGCCAAAAAAGGCGCTATTGAAATAGTTCCCGGTGCAAGCAGAGGTATTCGCCTACCAGAAAATCATAAACCTGGTATACCAATCGTTGGTCAAGTCGCCGCAGGTAATCCTATTTTGGCCGAAGAGAATATCGAAGATTACTGTAACCTCCAACCAAGTTTTTTTGCGCCTAGTGCAGACTACTTCTTAAGAGTCAAAGGCATGAGCATGAAAGATATAGGTATTCTTGACGGAGATTTGCTAGCCGTTCATAAAACAGAACAAGCGCGTAATGGCCAGATTGTAGTGGCTAGAATTGAAGATGAAGTAACCGTCAAACGTTTTCAGAAAAACAAGCATGAAGTCCAGCTCATCGCAGAAAATGAAGAGTTTGGCCCGATTGTAGTTGATCTTCGAGAACAGGAGCTATTTATCGAAGGGCTCGGCGTAGGCGTTATCAGAAAGGAGAATATGTCATGAAGCAAATGAGCTTTTATGATGAGCAACCTATGAGTGCACCAAGGTGCGACTTATACGCGGTTGCAGACGGCACCATTAATCAAGCCTATGAACCTCAAGATAAACCCACTTCTAATATTGAAACAGGTAATGTCACTGAGATTATCGTATCGCCTGAGCAAGCAGAAAACATTCAAATGCTGTTACCTATGATGACGCAGCTAAATCAGGATAACAGGTGGTTGGCGTGGATAGACCCACCTCAACGTTTACTAAATCGGTGGCAACAGCAATCAGGAATTATTGCCAATCAAATAATGGTACTAAGATCAACAGACACAAAATCCACATTAGACCTTACTCATCAAGCCCTTTCAGCGGGTACATGTCATGCCGTAATAGCGTGGACTAACAAGTTGACAAAAAAAGGTTTTCGGTTGTTAGAGGCTGCATCAGCGAAAGGAAGCAGCCACGGTGTAGTCATGAGATATCGATAGCGCCGGTTAAGTCTAAGCGACTAACGTTAAAGTATCAGTGAACCGTTCGAAACTCGTCATCCAAATCACTTTCGGCCATTTGCTTTGATATTACGCCAACGGTCTGGATACCAGCATTAATCATTGCCTTAGCAACCGTTACATTGTGCTCTTTCAAAAACTCTTTTGCATCCTTAGAAAACGTAATAGTCACTAACGGTGACTCATTTTCGTCCGCCTTTTGTAACGCAAATTCGCCATCAGGTAATTCTATTATTTCTAAAAACGCACTACTCATAAGACAAACAGTCCTGAATTCAAATAGTTAGTAAAATACACGGGGTAAAAATGTTAATATCTGTACACAGTATACAACTAATGATAGCTTAAATCCTCACCATTCAGACATTCGTGACCTTAACGCTTCCAAGTAACCTTTAAATTCCTCTCTAATACGGTCTATATTATCGACCGAATCAACCAGCACATGCGTTCTAGAGGTTGCTATCAACGCATTATCTGCAAGATCTAGAGTCAGAGTATCAGACTCACGATTTTGAGGGGTTCGAATTATTTTGTTAAGAAGCAATAGATCCGATAACCAGCTACCATCACATTTTTTTATTTCAACCAAATATTCGATTTCGGGAATATCACGACCAATTAACGCTACCAGCTGGTCAAGCGTCGCTATTCCCTCTGATTTTTGCTGATGATAGTCGGCTAATTCGTTTAAGAAACCTTCCCAAGCGGTAACTATCAGTAAAATAGCGGATTGCTTAAACGACTCTTCACGGGGCTTAACGATGCTCGATTCATATTCACCACTACTTTGCCACTCCGCTAACTGAATACCTGCCAAAAACAGTTTTTCTGATGTGTGAGACCGCCACCTATTGCTCATTATACCTAACGCTCCACAATCGTTAACAATGCTGAAATTATTGATCTATTTTAACTTAATAATCTATGTTTATTAAAAATAACTGCGGTTACAACTCTAAACATACAGTTTTTTCAAAATAACGTACTATTATTAGTAATAACTTTTGACGAACTATCAGCAAGTTATAGCTTGTAATAGATAAATACAATTAAAAATTACTTATTAGTAAGCATGTGAGGCCGTAGATATATGAAATTATCCAAACTGGTTACAGCTCTAGCTGTCCTAACGCTGTCAACCTCAAGCGGCTTGACCTTAGCCAAAGTTGATGAGGCCACAGCCAAACGATTAAAGAACGATTTGACGCCTGTTGGCGCTGAGCGATACGGCAATTCAGAAGGCACTATTCCCGCTTGGGATGGCGGAGTTAAAGAAATTCCAAAAAACTACGAAGAAGGTGATTTTCATCCAGATCCCTTCGAAAGCGACAAAGTGTTGTTTAAAATAAGCAAAAAGAACATGGCAAAGTATGATAAGAACTTAACGGAAGGCCAAAAGGCACTGCTTACTCAGTATGCCCCAGGTTACGAAATCCCGGTATACGCCACTCGTCGTTCAGCGTCTTATCCTGATTGGGTTTATGAAAAACTAACAGAGAATGCACTTAGCGCAGAGCTGCAAGAAAACGCCAATGGGGTAAGAGATACCATTACAACCAGTCCGTTCCCTATCCCTAATAATGGTGTAGAAACTATCTGGAACCATATTCTACGATACAGGGGAGAGCAAGCTGCATTTAATTCAGCGATAATCACACCGACTAAAGATGGGTCATATAATCCCATTTTAACTAACTATAGTTACTATTTTGCTTATGCTCAGCCCGGAATTACGCTTGACGAAATAGATAACAAAATCTTCTACCTCAAGACCAAAATCAAAAGCCCCGCGAAGTTAGCAGGTAGTTTAACACTAGTACATGAAACATTGGATCAAGTTAGATCACCTCGAAAAGCATGGCGTTACCAAGCAGGAGAACGACGCTTAAGAAGGACTCCAAATTTAGAATATGGTACTGACCTTCCACGTTCTGAGAGTTTAAGAACCGTAGACCAAAAAGATATGTATAACGGAGCGCCAGACCAGTATCAATGGTCGTTAAAAGGCAAAAAAGAAATCTACATTCCTTATAATTCTTATAAGTTAAACAAGCAGAGTCAAGATGCAGCTAAGGTAATAAGCCCGAAGCATATTAACCAAGATTTGACGCGTTATGAGTTGCATAGAGTTTGGGAGGTCGAGGGGCTACTCAGAGATGGCCTAAGGCACGTTTATCATAAGCGACGTTTCTTCTTTGATGAAGATACATGGCAGATCGTATTAACAGAAGACTTCGATAAAAAAGGAGATTTGTGGAGAGTGTCAGAAGCACATTCGATGAATTTCTACCAAATACCCGTTACGTGGACAACCGTTGAACTCACCTACGACCTTAAATCCGAGCGCTACTACGTTGAAGGCCTCGATAAGCAAGAAACCATTGACTTCGATCCCAGCTTTAAGCGTCGAGAGTTCACCACCTCAGCTGCTCGTCGAGAAGCTAAGCGTTAACGGTCTATTCAGACTTGATTTATTGAGTTTTTTAATACCAAAGGCAGTCTTCAGGCTGCCTTTTTGGTTTAGTTTCCCTAATCATCAATATTCAACTTGCCGCAAGCCCGTTATTGATCTTTACTTACTCTAAGTAAGCTCATAATTGGTCGATGTGTTAGATATAACCAGCCCTAAACTAAATATCCATGTATCTCGTTAAACTTGGGTATCACTCAACAAGAGCAAAATAATTACAATGACAACACCCGTCTTAATTTGTGACGACTCTAGCGTTGCCAGAAAACAAATGGCTCGTTCCTTACCCGCTGACTGGGATATTGAAATCAGTTATGCCGTTCATGGCGAAGATGCAATAGAGCAACTTCAAAATGGTAAAGGTGAGATTCTGTTTCTAGACCTGAACATGCCGGTTATGGATGGTTACGAAACGCTAGAAACTATTCTAAAAAACGACATTCAAACAATGGTTATTGTTGTATCTGGCGATATTCAGCCTGAGGCTCACCAGCGTGTAAAAGCACTCGGTGCTTTGGAGTTTATTAAGAAGCCCATTGGTGTCGATGACCTAACCGTTATATTGGAAAAGTTTGGTCTCTACGCGCGCCCAAGTGCGGCACCTATAGCCGAGACCAAAACACCCGATAGCCCTCAAGCCCAACCACCGTCCCGAAGGTCAGAGCAAGAACTTGAAGACGCAGGACAAGTTCAGTACCGCGATTGCATTCAAGAAATTTCAAACGTTGCTATGGGGCAAGCAGCTGATTTGTTAGCCCGATTACTTGATGTGTTTGTAAAACTTCCGATTCCAAATGTCAATATTCTGGAAGTCAGTGAGCTAAAAATGGCGCTTGCTCAGGCCGAACAAGGTGATACCTATACAGCAGTATGCCAAGGTTTTATAGGCTCGGGTATCGCTGGCGAAGCATTATTGATATTTAGTGACTCCAACTATGAAGATATTGCAAAACTTCTTAAGTTTAGTGGAGAGCTTAACGATACCTCACAACTTGAGTTAATTATGGATATCGCTAGTATTCTCGTTGGCGCTTGCACCAGCGGTATCGCACAGCAGCTAGATATTGCATTTAGCCAAGGACACCCAATGGTTCTAGGCCAACACGTAAAAGTCGGTGATTTACTTAAAACCAATGAAACTCGCTGGACGCAAACGTTAGCAATCGAAATAACCTACGAAATCGAAAACTACGATATCACATGTGACCTAATGCTGCTGTTTACCGAAGACTCAATTGACAATTTGAATCAGCGACTCTCTTATCTGATGGATTAAACAACTCGTTATGGCAAATGATAATTTAGACATAAAAGAATTCCATTGGTTAATGGATATGCTACAGACCATTGATGTAGGTCTGATCGTTCTAGATAGGGACTTTAAGGTTCAGGTGTGGAATAGTTTCATGGAAAATCACAGCGGAATAAACCCTATCACGGTCAAAGACCAGACCCTATTTGATGTATTTGAAGATATTCCTAAAGATTGGTTTACCCAAAAAGCAGAATCTGTTTTTCTGCTAAAAAATCGGGCATTTATTACGTGGGAATTACGCCCCTACCTGTTTAAATTTAAAAACTATCGCCCTATTACCGGCACTGAAGAGTTTATGTACCAAAACGTAAGTATTAGCCCACTGGCATCTGCTGACGGTACGGTAAACCACGTTTGCGTGATCATTTATGACGTAACGGATATTGCAAGCAATAAGAAGGCACTAGAAGGCGCCAATAAAGAGCTAGAATCTTTGAGTCGCACAGATCGCTTAACCATGCTTAACAACCGAGGTTATTGGGAAGAGTGTCTACAAAATGAATACAGCCGCCTTCAGCGTTACGAAACAACCTCCTCGCTTGTTATGTTTGATATCGATCATTTTAAGAAAGTAAATGATACCTATGGACATCAGGCTGGCGACGAGGTGATAAGAGTCGTATCTAAACTGTTAAGAGACTCCCTTAGGAAAACCGATATAGCGGGTCGCTACGGTGGAGAAGAGTTTGGAATTATTTTAGGGCACACAACGGCAGAAAATGCCGTTATCTACTGTGAACGTTTACGAAAGGCAATTGAAGAAACCACGGTTGTTCACGATAACATTAAAATAAAATTCACCGTTAGCCTAGGCATTTGCGAAGCATCTAAAAAGCTAGATGACTACAAACAGTGGTTAGAAAAGACAGACCAGGCGCTATATAAATGCAAAGAAACTGGACGAAACAAAACGGTTGTTTTCGATCTGGCAACACTTTGACCTCCCCCCTTACTTCAGGTGAAGTAAGGGGGGGATTTTTAAGACCCTAACTTTAGTGCGGAAAGGTCAAGCGTGCCATTGACTATTGGAGGACACCAAAAGTATCCGCCAGTTATCGGCCGTGTAAAACGAAATAACGCATCAACAATTTGGTCATCCCTACCTGTCATTCGATTTAATTGAGCCTCAAATGCGTCAAACGATTCGCCAAACGCAACAAAATTAAGCCCTTCGCCTGCTTCATTCGCCCACGGCATAGATCGCCTAATCACAAATGCTTCAGGACTAAAGTCCTCTTGGGCAGTTCGTTTCACATGAGCAGACGCAGGCGCATCATCAAGCTCTTCATTATCACTTTTTCGGCGCCCAATCGTATGGTCTTGTTCTAGCGGCTCCATATCGTCGAACCGATTGAGGTCATGCACCCACTGTTGTACAGCGACAAAACTGCTACCTTCAATGCCGGCTTGCTTTGACGATTTCAGTGCACAGGCTACCGCGTCAGAACCTGTGGGGTTCTCAGTACCGTCTTCATAACCACTTAAATCTAGACCGTCGCCATGCTTAAAGGCATCTACAATGTTATCGATTACAAATGCAGGGGCTAAAGCTTGTGTAATCTCACGCTCTTTGTGGATTAGATCACCCCTGTCAGAACCTCTTAACCAACACCAAACTGCACCATGAGTCGCAGGAATCTCAATGCCACAACTCACGAAAGATGGAAATGCTCTCATTCCCTCTATATCAGCACCTAAGGACGAAATAAGTGAGTGACCAATACCTACGACTACATTATCGCCATCAGCTATCAAAGATAGCCGAGACAGAGCTTCAGGTATACTGTTCGACTGCTCAATAGAAAAAATCAGGTAACGTGCTGACATAGGTATCGGTTTCAAAATCCCAGCTTGCGAGTTGTTCATTCTCTCTCCTATAAAGACATATCATCGTATAAGTAAATATTTGTTGTACCCATTAAGTATTTCAAATAGTAATGGAACTCCAACCATCTAACAATAATCGATTGTTAATCTTTCTCGCCATTACTCTCATGCCATAAAGCCGGCTGTTCTGTAATAAACCATTTCCCGGTCATTCACAATCAAAAACAAAAAAAGGCAGCCTAAATAGACTGCCTTTTGTTAACGCTATCGCGCCTGCTAAATACACCAACAACGGGTTGCTTACCAGCCCGTTATTAGTTAGCTGCACACTACTACTTACTAAGGTCCAGTAACAGTTTGTTCAGGCGAGTTACAAACGCACCAGGCTCTTTAAGTGCGTCTCCGCTTGCCAATGCCGCTTGATCAAATAATACCCAGGCTAAGTCATTAAAACGGTCATCGTTTTGTTCATCATTCAAACGTAATACCAAAGGATGCTCTGGGTTCAATTCGAATATTGGCTTGCTATCAGGTAGACTTTGGCCTGCAGCTTCCATGATACGTCGCATCTGTGCGCCCATATCTTGTTCGCCTACCACTAAACATGCTGGTGAATCAGTCAATCGGCTGGTAACACGAACGTCAGCGACTTTATCTTTAAGCAACTCTTTAATTTGAGATAACAGGCTCTCAAATTCTTTAGTCGCTTCTTCTTCCTGCTTCTTAACTTCCTCGTTCTCAACATCACCTAGGTCAAGCGCACCTTTGGCTACATCCTGGAACTGCTTGCCATCAAACTCAGTTAAGTAAGACATCATCCAGTCGTCAATACGATCAGACATAATCAATACTTCGATACCCTTCTTACGGAAAATTTCTAAGTGAGGGCTGCTTATTGCTGTACCAAAGCTATCTGCTGCGATGTAGTAGATCTTATCCTGGCCTTCTTTCATACGGCCGATATAATCTTCTACTGACTGGTCTTGATTGCTATTGCCGGTATGAGTGGTCGCGAAACGAAGCAACTTAACAATCTTGTCTTTGTTGCCCGTATCTTCAGCCGGGCCTTCTTTCAAGGCCTGACCAAACTCATTCCAGAATGATTGGTATTTCTCTGGATCGTTTTTAGCAAGTTTAGTTAGCGTATCAAGCACTCGCTTAGTCAACGCGCTGCGCATGCTATCTACTGCCTTATCGCTTTGAAGAATCTCACGGGAGACGTTAAGTGACAGGTCATTCGAATCAACTACACCCTTAATGAAACGAAGATATAGAGGTAAGAACTGCTCTGCATCATCCATTATGAAGACACGCTGAACATATAACTTCAATCCACGCGGTGCCTCACGGTTGTACATATCATAAGGCGCTTTTGATGGCACATATAGTAAGCTTGTGTACTCTAGCTTGCCTTCTACTCGATTATGAGACCAAGTAAGCGGGTCTTGGAAGTCATGGCTAATATGCTTATAGAATTCGCTATATTCTTCGTCTTTAACCTCTGAACGAGAAAGCGTCCAAAGCGCAGTGGCTTCGTTGATCGTCTCGTCTTCTGGCTCTTTGGCCTCTTCGCCTTCCGCTGGAGGTGTAGGCTCTGAAAGCATGACCACTGGGAATGAAATATGGTCAGAGTATTTTTTAACCAAGTTACGTAAACGCCACCCGTCTGCAAACTCGTTTTCGTCCTCTTTTAAGTGAAGAACAACAGAAGTACCACGATCTTTCTTCTCGATGGTTTCAAGTGTAAAATCACCTTCGCCTTCAGACTCCCAACGAACACCTTCAGATGCGTCAAGACCTGCGCGACGAGTGAATACTTCAACTTTTTTGGCAACGATGAAAGATGAGTAGAAGCCCACACCAAACTGACCAATCAATTGTGAATCTTTTTGCTGGTCACCCGACAGATTTTTCATAAAGTCTGCAGTACCAGACTTGGCTATTGTACCTAAGTGATCAAGTACGTTCTGGCGAGACATACCAATGCCGTTATCAGAGATAGTGACAGTATTAGCTTCTTTATCAAATGCTAAACGGATATTCAGTTCACCATCATCTTCGTACAATGAAGGATTTGATAGTGCTTCAAAACGAAGCTTATCTTCAGCATCAGACGCGTTTGAGATAAGTTCACGAAGAAATATTTCTTTGTTGCTGTACAAAGAATGAATCATCAAATGAAGAAGCTGTTTAACTTCGGTCTGAAAACCTAAGGTCTCTTTTTTTGTTTCTACAGTCATGTTTAACTTAACTCTCTTTTCATTCTAGGAGCGGGTTAGTATTAAATAAGCAGTTACGGCTCAACTATTTATTAACAGCTTAATAAATATGAGTAACGTGCTGGTGAAATCATATCTTGGGGCTATAGAATTTATTTCAAGGCAAAAATTAATAGAGGGCTAGTTAGTCATTATCCTAAAACATTATTCCTTTATCTTTTGTTATCCTCGCGAAGGCGGAAATGACTACGGTATCTGTAGAGGAGAATGACTATGATTTTTATAGAGGTTGTTAACTAAATATAAAATGAGCTCTTGCCAATGCGATGGGTTGATTACGCGATTTTTGCCACGCAGTGACAATCACGTTGGCAACACGGCTCCCTTGCCGCGTTAATTTACATTCAACATAAGTATCTCTATCCAAACCAGCTCGTAGATAGTCCAGTGAAATATCAACTATTTTAGGCAACTTGGGGGTGTCATGAAACATTAGCAGATGAAGCGACGCGGAGATCTCCATAAACCCACCAATGACGCCACCATGAATTGACGGTAAGATTGGGTTTCCGATATTACTTTTCTTTCTAGGCAGCTTAAACATTACTTCATCACCAAAGCGTTCACACTCTACGCCAATGGTGACAGCATAAGGGATAGTTGCTATTAGCTCTGAGTAATCACCACTTTCATGGGCTTTTTTGACTAAATTTCTTAAGTCCATTATGCCTGCCCCACTTGATTAGTATCAGCCCGCCCGCCTTCATCGTCGGTTGAACCATCGCCCATAATCATTTGGCGAAACGATAATGGAGTGGCTTCTGCGCCGATCCTCATAAACGTCGCCACACACTGTGCCACTGGCTCTTCTTCTGTTCCCTGGTAAGCAATACATCGGGTAAAAATAATATTTTTGGTGACCTTATAACAGGTTGCTTTGGCAAAAACGGGCTGGTCCGGTTCAGCCGCATGCATATAGTCAACGCGAAGGTCTAATGTTGGGCATAGTTCAAACTCTTCAAGCCCGCAAATCACTACAGCGCCTGATGCGGTATCCATTAATGTGGTAATGGCCCCTCCATGGATTACCCCAGTATCAGGGTTACCAATTATTGCGTTACTGTAAGGTAACTCCAAGATCAACTCATTTGGCGCCGCTTGTACAGGCTTAATACCCAGTTCCCCGCATTGGGCCAAAGAACCGACAAATCGGGAGACTTTACCAAACAAAACCGAATCATTTTTCATAAAACGCTACTTATCATCATCAAAATCTTTACCTGAACGTAATACCCTCAGTGCTCTAGAGTAAAACTCACGCTGATACAAAATAACCACAACCGCTGTAGACGCTACCATAAAGGCTACCATAAAGGCTAGCGGATGAATAAACCAAGCTAGCACCGCAAGCGCATAATAGTAGGACCTTAAACCCAAATTAAATGTATCACCGGCTAAATTAGCAACTTCCGCGGCGCTATTGGCAAATGCCTTACGAGCAGCAGGGCTAACTTTCTCTTCATGAACCAAGGGAGCACTGCCGATTAAGACAGAACAGAAATTATACTGCCGCATAGACCACGTGAATTTAAAAAACGAGTAAATAAAGACAACCAATAACGTTGCGAGCTTTAGCTCCCACATAGTTTGCCCATTATTAGTGACCGCTGGAAAACCCTGAAACACGGCCATTGCTTCATCGGCATAGCCTATTGCGGTCAGAATACCGGCCATAATCAGTAAGCTGCTCGACGCAAAAAAAGCACCGTTGCGTTCAAGGTTACCGAGCACCGATGCATCAGAAATACGATTTTCACGCATCAAGACTCGCCGCATCCAGTCACCCCTATAAAGGTCTAAAGTACTAGATAGCGTGGGACGCTTTTTACCACGATAGTCCGAGTAATGCCCATATCCAGCCCAGATACTAACAAACCAAACAACCGCAACAATATCGAATAGATAATCTGAGAACATCATTGTTATTTACTAACACAGAATTAATCAGTGGAAAGAACGTGAAACCGCACAAAGCGAAATTTATAGCAACAACGCACTATAGCCCTATCACCACTGACTTTCAACGCTAGAATACTAACTATCACACTGTATTCATGTTGTAACACTATGTCTAAATATAGAATAAAAATGGCAACTCTATTGCGGATCAAAGCCTAAATTAGTCAAAATAGTCGCTATATTTAATTCACAGTAATTTAGGGACAACAATGCTAAGGCTTATCACCATACTAATTTTTGCTAGTTTATCGACAGCTTGCTCAGTAAACCCCGTAACCGGCGAACAACAACTAATGTTTGTCTCAGAGAGCCAAGACGCACAAATAGGGCAATCACAATATAAACCCGCGCAACAGTCTCAGGGCGGCTTGTACTACCTTGACCCTGAATTGACCCTTTATATAGCAAGCGTGGGTAAAAAACTTGCAGCTGTCGGCGACCGTCCAGATTTGCCATACGAGTTTGTAATCCTCAATAACTCAGTCCCCAATGCCTGGGCGCTGCCATCAGGTAAAATCGCATTAAATAGAGGCTTGCTAGTTAAGCTTGATGATGAAGCGCAATTGGCCGCCGTATTAAGTCATGAAATTGTTCATGCCGCTGCACGCCATAGTGCGCAACGTACTCAGCAAGGAATGTTAGTGGAGTACGGTATGATGGGGCTGGGCTTGGCAACTGAAGGTACAGACTATAAAGATCTGATTATTGGCGGGGCCACCATGGGAGCCCAGTTAACCATGGCGCAATACAGCCAAGAACACGAACTCGAATCAGATCACTTCGGTATGAAGTATATGGCTAAAGCGGGTTACGACTTAAACGCAGCCGTTGAACTACAGCAACTATTTGTCGAGTTATCGAAAAATCAGCAATCTAATTGGCTACAGGGGCTATTTGCATCTCACCCTCCCTCTCCAGCTCGGGTATCCGCTAACCGTGAGCATGTTGTAGCATTTTCTTCAACGGGTAACTACCGAGGAAAAGCAGACTTTCAGAAGCATATGAAATACCTTTTGAGCAAGTCCAATGCATATACCGCTCAAGACAAAGCGGTTGCACTAATAACTAATAAGAACTTCTCTTCCGCAATGGCTGAAATAGATAAAGCCATTAAGGAAGAACCTAATGAAGCACTGTTTTATGCCACTAAGGGCGATATTTACAGTGCTCAAGGCAAAGATTCATTGGCGGTTAAACAATATGAGAGGTCGGTTGCCCTATTCCCTGAACAATTCTCAAGTTACTTAAAAAAGGGGCTATCAAACGAAAAGCTAGGCAACCTTGAACAGGCAAAGAAAGACTTCTCACGTAGCGCTCAACTTCTACCGACGTCAGTTGCTGAACTAGGGTTAGGCAATATTGCGCAATTACAAGGGGATCAACAAAACGCCATACTGCACTACGGAAAAGCATCTCAAGCCCAAGGCAGTAATGGTCAAAGCGCACGCGTTAAGCTGGCCAAACTTGAGCTACCCAGCCATCCAGAAAAATACATTAAGATTAAACATACGCTCGGCAAAAATCGAGAACTTAAAGCCTATGCAGAAAACCACAGCGAGATCACAGTGATCGAAATAGAGATTGAGTCTACGATGACAGATACCGCCGGAAAAGTGATCAAAAAAGAACGCTGGAAAATCAAACAGGCAATAAAACCTAAGAGTCGAAGTTTAGTCGAAAAAGACCCGATTACGACCTCACTTCCTGAAGGTTACCGCATTCATTCCAAGTTACTATCTGCTAATATCGCAAGATAACAGAAGCAAAGTATCGCGCCAAAGTGCCGCTCCTACCTTGTGAATTAGGTAAGATGTAGGAGCTGCTTTTAGCTGCGATTAATCGAGTATCTATTTAGAGTAATTGACCAACTCTCGCTAGCAATACCCTTTGCTATCACCCACCTGATGACAGGTGTTTATGAATCTTTTCTGCCGTTTTTACGGGATGCTCTTGCATAAAACAATGCCTACCTGGTACAGCCTCTGCAGTTACAACTTCATTTGATTGCTGCAACACATTGGCAGATTTCAGAACAAACGGATAGCTTCGGTCGCCATAGATAACATGAGTCTGAGTGGTAATACGATCAAGTGAAGACCATAAGCGTTTTGGAAATGAGGCAAAAATCGCCGACTCTCTCCGGGGCGGACACTTCAACATTAAGCCATTAGATGTTTCTTTAAGCGCATGGTTAATGTACGACCACAAACAGCCATCGTCCCAGCCTTTAAACATTCCTCGTTGATGAAAGTAATCAAACGCTTCTTTTGTATCAGACCATTCACTACGCCGACTTTTGGCTCTACGCGCTAATGAAGTAAAATTTAGCAGGCCAAAGGGCTCAGATAATACCACTAGCCTCATCAACGATTTATTAAGAAAAACAGGGTCCAACAATACACCACGATCAAATAAGGTTGGATGATTAGCCATCATCAACGCAGACATGACACTACCAAAACTATGTCCCATGGCGATTGCAGGCACGTCAGGCCAAAGCCTTTTTTTGTAGTACTGCCATACCTCAGCACAAAACTCCGAATTTCGATTCCAGCCTCTAAAATGCCCACCCACATCGCTATTACCATGACCCTGAATATCACTGATAAAAAGATCGTAGTGCTCCATAAGAGGCTCAAGCATCTGTTCATAAACCAAACCACAATACCCATTACCATGCACAAAATGAATCACAGGGTTACCAGTCGGCTCAGTGTAAAACCCTCGAACTGTAAAACCTGTAGAGAGGGGGTACTCCCATTGTTTAAGTCTGTTTAACATTAAAGTACTTCTCTATTTCGGTATTGAGGTCAGCAGTGTAGCTCTAACGCGCAAGTCATCGCTCAAAATCTGCGTGTTTTGTAACACCTGTTTCAGCGTTAACGAAGGATAATCATGATCTCTCAAAATATGAACAAACTTGAGTGTTTTAAACGCATCAAACCAAATCGTCATTTGTTTAACAAACGATTCCACATTGCTTGATTGCTTAACAGCATGTGTCCATGCAGAGAAGAAACCCAACGTATCCAGTGCTCCAATGGTTGCCGCGTTTATAGGGGAATGTACCGCTGACAAATCCAACGCCGATACAATATCGTTAACTCTAGCGGGGGCCATTTTTTTACTCAAATCCCAACTATTATTTATCAATAAATAGACTATTTTTAGTTGCCTGAAGATACCCGGATGATAAAAAAGGTGATTCTCAATTGCGTTTTTGGTTTCGGTAATTTTACAGATAGCTGGACCAGTGCCAAACGGCACCCGCTGGCTAGGTCTTGCGGCGACATTAATGACAGGCGCTTCTAGGCTGACAATTTGTCCTACTTTGGCCAGTTTATTCAACAAATAAAAATCTTCTCCACCCGACCGTTTCGGAAACCCTCTAACTTTTGCGTATGAAACAAAGTCAACCGCAATCAGACTGCCAATGGTGTGGTAGTCGTAACTAGAACCCGCTTCTCTTATACATTCAACGTAATATCTTAATGACCAGTCATAGAGTGCACTGGCAACTTCATAGTTCTTTTCAGGTATGTGATTAAAAGGATAGATCAATGCTGCAGGGGTATGTTTGGAGTTACCTGGAAACACTGAAGCAGGGGCATACCGACTAACGCCAGAAAAATAATCAGGGGGTAATATAACATCCCCATCTGTTGAGTGAATCCACGGGCCAATAACCGCCTTTGTAAATATTAAATAACAAGCCAGATCAGCGCCAATCTTACGGGCAAGTCCGACGCCTTGCTTTTTGTCTATCCTCTTACTATCACTACATCTATCGATAATAATGATGCCATTTCCATTTTCAAACTCACCATAAGCAACATTTTCGGTATTGAGAACTGGCCGAGCCCATTCAGTCAGCTGATCCAGCAATGCCACAGTTCTAGCTGCGGCTTGCTCATCACCCTCTTCCGGGCAATTGACAACCAATATAAACACAATGGAATGACAAGAATATGAGTCAGTAAAGGAGAAATTTGAATTGAGTAACCGAACAATAACGTCAAATGACTCATCATAAAGAGGAATGACAACTGTGTGTCCGTATTGCTTAGGAAGACACTCTAACAGCAACGCCTCATGCTCAGAGTAGTTACGCAAGTACTTGCTTACCGCATGAGATTGCTTATGAAACGACAAATAACGCTCTCAACTTCATCTTCAATAGTTTATTTAAATCGTGCTATTTCTGAAACAGTTCGATTAATTGAGTGAAATTTGTTCCAGCCGAATAGTAACATCCCCCACATACTCTACTGCTCCCGATATTTCGAGTATGGCATTTAACTCAGGGTCAATGAGTAGTCTAATATCATCCTTATAGCCCAGAAACTTAAACTTCTCTAGGTTGCCATCCGCTTTAATAGAACGCGCATCGACTATCGCTTCTAATGCAACAACCTTTTTCTTAACTCGGGACGATTGTCCGTCTTTAATGACCTGATAGTCGACAGAAACCCTTTTTGATCCGGTAATCGCCACGGTTGCATTGATTACACCGCTCCGATCGTACATATTTAAAGAGGTTTTATCCCCCTTGTTTTTTAAGTCAGAAACACCAATTAGATAAAATAGAGCTTCTGATTCGCTAACCGTTGCCTTTTGCTCTGTATCATCCAACATGAAAAAGCCCTGAGCGATATTGGTCCAAGTATTCCAACGCTCTCCTTTTTCTTTACTATTAGTGGGTTTTCGCTTGTCAGAGTATACCCTGTCACTCATAAACCGATATGTACGATACCACTCTTTGATGCCTCCATAGATCGATGTACGCTGTAGCACGGTTGTATCAGGCTCTAGCCACACTGTAAAGTCAGTTTCACTCCCAACAACACTGTTTTTAACATTTAGCTTGACGATTTCATCAGCTAAAGGCTGCTTACCCTCACCTTCTTTGGGTATGATTAGCTCACTACTCGCTTGCTCTTTACTAATCATATCTACTGAAACAGACGTATCCAAACTAATAAAAAATTTAGACCCTGAGTATTTCAGTTCACTCCATTGTAAGTCCTTTGGGGATAACCCTTCAGCATGGGACAATGAAATTGATAGCAAAACAAACAGTGTGACAGCGAAACTTTTTTTCAGCACCCAAAAACGGCTTAATCTCATAGCCAAACCTTAGCTTAATAGTGTCTATTAATATTCGCATAGACGAACATTAACGTATATTTACTGATTTTTTATATTGTAATGAAGTTACCGTCGCCCCTTCAGCATCCGCTCAAAGGGCGGAGACAATTAAACTAAACACTAAACAAACCTAACTTGGCTTAGCGTCATCACTCCCCTTATAGCGGTCTCTGATTCGTTGAATAATCACATAAAACGCTGGTACCAACAGCGTCGCAACAACGACTGAGAGCATCATGCCACCGAGTACTGCAAAGCCCAACGACAACCGACTCACTGCTCCAGCGCCAGTGGATAGCACTAACGGGATAACCCCCAGCACAAAAGAAAGCCCTGTCATTAATACCGCCCGAAATCTTAATTCCGCTGCTTTAATCGCAGCATCCCAGACAGATAACCCTTCTTCTTCCTTCAGGTTTTTTGCAAACTCAACGATGAGAATGGCGCTCTTGGTCGATAAACCAATTAACAGCACCAACCCTATCTGGGTATACAAGTTAACAGCCATACCGACCGCCGCAACAGCCATTAATGCACCTAACATAGCGATAGGCACCGCAAACATAACGCTTAGCGGAATCGACCAACTTTCATACTGGGCCACCAAAAATAGATAAACGAAGATAATGGCTAACGAAAAGAGCAACGGGGCGAGGTTTCCAGCCGCTAATTCCTGATAAGTCATACCCGTCCACTCAAAGGCGTATCCATCTGGTAACTCTTCTGCCGCTATCCGCTCCATTGCTGCGATAGCCTGGCCTGAGCTGTATCCCGGAGCAGCACTACCATTAATATTTGCTGAGGCAAAAAGATTATATCGGGTCACCACTTCAGGGCCGAGTATTGGTTTGGTGTCAATCAATGTACCTAACGGCACCATTTCATTGGTTTGGCTTCTTACGTAAAACCGGTCAATATCTCTGACATCACTACGATACTCGGCATCAGCCATCATCATAACTCGGTAAACCTTACCGAACTTATTGAAGTCATTAATATAGAGTGACCCCAATAACGATTGCATGGTCATAAAAACATCATTGAGTGGTATACCCAAATTGCGAGCCTTAACCCGATCAACATCAATAAATACCTGTGGTACATCGGCTCTAAAGGAGCTAAACGCCTTATCTATTTCAGGAGCCTCATTGGCCTTTAAAATAAGGGTACGCATAACAGCGGCCAATTCAGATGGCGACCTTCCCATAGTGTCTTCCAATACAAACTCAAAACCTCCTGTTGCACCTATTCCAGGAATAGCAGGTAACGGAAACGCAAATATGTTTGCATCAGGCAGTGCAAATAGTTTTGCCTGAATTCTCTGAAGAATACCAAACATATGCAGGTCTTTGGTCGGCCTCTCATCCCAAGGGTCGAGTACCACAATCGCCAAACCCGCATTTGAAGAAGCAGCGCCTTTCAATATACTGTAACCACTCACGGTCATGGCGTTAGCAACACCGGCTTCACTATTAATAATTTCGGTCACCTGATCCAGCACTGCTTCGGTTCGCTGGAGCGAAGCGCCATCAGGCAGCGCAATATCAATCATGAATGCGCCTTTATCTTCAGGGGGGATAAACCCTGTCGGTAGTGTTTTGAATAGAAACCCGGTTCCGCCTAGGATTAAGGCTAATAACACAACCACTAAAACCACTCTGCGGACCAAAACACGCACCCATCCGACATAACCTCCCGTTAAGCGTGCAAAGGTTGCTTCAAACCAGGTAAAAAAGCGGCCTTTTTTCTTCTCACTATCGGGTGAGTTAGGCTTAAGTACGGTTGCACAAAGTGCAGGGCTTAAGGTTAAAGCATTAATGGATGAAATAATAACAGCAATCGAAATGGTCACTGCAAACTGCGCATACATCTGGCCGGTAATACCCGGCATTAAGGCAACAGGTACAAAAACCGCAAGCAGTACGAGTGTCGTCGCGATAACTGGGCCAAATACTTCTTTCATTGCTTGCCGGGTAGCGTCTTTCGGTGATAAACCATCATCCATATGCCGCTGCACATTCTCAATCACCACAATGGCATCATCGACCACCACTCCTATAGCAAGAATTAATGCAAACAAGGTCACCGTATTGATACTCATACCCGTAACCAACAATACAGCGAATGTACCGACCAAAGAAACGGGAATCGCGATTGCGGGTATTAACGTTGAGCGAACATCTTGCAAAAAGATGTAAACAACTAATACAACCAGTATTAACGCTTGAAATAATGTTATAGCTACCTCTTTTATCGAAGCATCAACAAACTTAGTAGTATCATAAAGAATGCCGTAATCAATATCATTGGGGAACCCTACTTTCAACTTCTCCATCTCTATGTTTACTGCATCAGAAATATCGAGGGCATTGGCTTCAGGTAGTTGATAGATAGCAATTACGGTGCTGGGTTTATTATCAAGCTTGCCGAAAGAAGCATAACTTTGTGAACCTAACTCAAGACGAGCTACATCTTTTAACCTGACAGAGGAACCATCTTCTCGAGCTACCAGAATAATATTCTCAAAATCCTCAACGCTCGTAAGTCGCCCAGTGGTTCTAAGCGTATACTGAAACTGCTGATAACTTGGCGAAGGCGGTGCCCCCACTTGCCCTGCAGCAACTTGAACGTTCTGTTCCTGAACTGAGCTCAAGATATCTTGCACCGTTAAATTTAAACTCGCCATACGATCTGGATTAAGCCAAATTCGCATACCGTAGTCCAAGGCTCCCATAATAGTTACTTTACTCACACCATTAATACGAGCAAGGGCATCCGTGATACTAAGGCTGGCATAGTTTGAGAGAAATAAACCATCATGGGTTTCTTCGGGTGAAAACAGGTTTACGATCATCGTCATAGACGTTGATTGCTTATTAACATTAACACCTTGCTTAGAGGTTTCTTCTGGTAGCTTAGGAAGCGCCTGCTGAACCAGGTTTTGCACTCGCACCTGCGCCATATCTGGGTCAGAGCCCACTTCAAACGTCACATTCAATGAGTAAGTACCATCATTGGCGCTATTTGAAGACATATACATTGCACCCTCAACCCCGTTGAGTTCAGCCTCAATAGGCGTTGCAATCGTATCCCTAACGGTTTCAGCATCTGCGCCAGGGTAACTAGTGGAAACGTTAACAACCGGCGGGGTCACATCGGGAAACTCTGCAATAGGTAATAACGGAATAGACAGCAGACCCGCTAGGGAAATCACTATTGAAATAACAAACGCAAACTTGGGCCGATCAATAAAAAATAAGCTAAACATAAAGTTGATTCCCTAAGGCAGTTTGCTATTAGTTTCGTCGAATGCTTTAACTTTCTGCTCTACAGGGTTTACCTGTTGTCCGGTTCTTACTTTTTGAATACCTTCTACTATTAACCGCTCGCCTTCCTTCAGCCCTTTTTCTGCCACCCAATTAACTTCAACTCTTTCACCCATTTCTACTCGACGCACTTGAACGATATCTTTGTCGTCTATGACCATTACAAAATGGCCTTGCTGGTCTTCAGAAACAGCGGCTTGAGGAATAAGTATAGCGTCTAATACTTCGCTTGAGCTAACGACAGCCGTAACATACTGGCCCGGTATCAGTAGCCCCTTTTGATTGGGGAATACCGCTCTCACCTTTACCGTACCGGTTGCAGGGTCAACGCGATTGTCGACAAAATCAAACTGACCTTGCTGATCATACATCTCACCATTCGGTAACTCTATATTCGGTATAGGCAACGCTTTTGTCGCTTCAGACAGTGAATTTTTTTGCCCGCTAGCGGTAGCGACTAATTTTTCTGAAATATCAAAGGTCACATACATGGGGTCAACAGTCACAATCGTCACCAACACACCCGATTCAGGGCTGACTAAATCACCAATACTGAGAGACTTGCGACCGATACGTCCCGATATAGGCGCCTGGATTCTGGTATAAGACAAATTGAGTTTCGCCGCCTCTAATGCCGCCTCGCTAGATTGCAAAGACGCGCTGGCCTGATCCCGCTTAGATGTTAGATCATCCATTTCCATCGCACTAATAAACCCTTTTTCGATCAGTTCATTACCTCGACGATAATTCCGTTTCGCATTCGTCAAACTAGCTTGCTGCCTATTCACTTCAGCAGACAGGCGAGATACTTCAGCCTGATAAGGTTTAGAGTCAATCTCAAACAGTACGTCACCCTTTTCAACGTCTTGCCCCTCAACGAAATCCATAGACATCAAATAGCCGCTAACACGGGCTTTTATTTGTACATCTTCGACTGCTTCAGTACGGCCGATAAAACGCCTGGTAGGGCTTATAGACAAGCTACTAACAGTTGAAACAACTACTGAGGGTAACGGTGCGTCTTTAGATGGTTGCTTGCTAGCCGAATCTTCACCGCACCCGGTAACGATTAATGAGGTAGACGCTAAAGAGGCTACCCACAAATAATTTCGCACTGTTTTCAACATATTGCTTTCCATATCTAGAATGTTTTTCAAAATCATAGACTTTCATCACTACGATTACAATTAGTAACGTAAATAAGCCTTTTTTAGTTCACTTCATGCCTCAAAATTGTCAATGGTGAAGACTGGGTGACCTTTTTCACAAGATAGTATCCAATGCAACCAACCCCCAAACCACTAACGATTGGCAGCCATACCCAAACATCAACGTGAGCCACAAAATGTGATTTAAATAGCTGATATTGAATCGCCCACACCACAAACTCCGCACCTATCACAGCAACTAAACCTGACAACCCTCCAACGATTGAGAACTCAACAAACTGGCTACCAAGAACCAGTTTAGAATTAGCCCCTATGGTTCGAAGTAAGGCGCCTTCACGGTAACGCTCCCCCATAGAGATATTAATCAATGCTATCACCACTAAAATCGATGCCGCTAAAATCAGATACATAATCAACTCAATAACCGTAGACACCTGATCAATAATAGTCCTAACCTTTCCGATCAGTTGATCCATTTCCAAAATCGTGATTGTGGGATATTGACGTGATAAGCTATTGAGCAATTCCTTTTGTTCAGGTAACAAGAAAACACTGGTAATAAACGTTGCAGAAAAATGATCGAGCAAGCCATCTGGAAAAATCATATAGAAGTTGGGGCGCATACTGTCCCACTCAACGGTACGAATATTCTGGACGTCCACCTCTATCGGCTGATCGCCAATAGTAAAAGTAAGCTGGTCGCCCAGTTTCACGCCAAGTTTTTCAGCTAAACTCGCCTCAATCGAAACACGATTGAGCTCTTGTTCATCAGGTTCATACCACCATGTACCTTTTTCAATAACATTGTCAGCAGGAAGCCCGCTACTCCAGGTAAGGTTTAGTTCTCGATTCAACGCATTAACATCTCTATCTTTACTAACAGCCGTTTTAACCGGCATGGCGTTAATGTGCGTTAACCGACCTCTAACCATTGGATATAAACCACTGGTTTTAATTCCAGCCTGATCGAAGTGGCTCTCTATATGCTCAACTTGTTGCTGACTGATATTAATCAGAAAATGATTAGGTGCATCTTTCGGCAATTGCGCCTGCCAATCGCCTAGTAGGGTCGTTCTAGTCAAATAGATAACAGCAAGTAACAACAGCGCTAACGAAAACACTTGAACCTGAAAAACAGTTTGCCAGCGTCGCCTCACGATCGATGCGACCCCTAAACGCCAATAGTTACTGGCTCCGGTGCCGATCATACTAACTGTCTTTAATAAAAAGAATGAAACGATGAATAGCAGTGCAGACAGCACTACAAATGCCGATAATAAAATACCTACCAGTATCCAGTCTCGGCTATATAGATACAGTAACATTAAAATACCGCTACACCCCATCACGCCAATAACCCAATCGAAACGGCTAGTTCCATCTATCTCACGCCGTAGCACCTTCATAGGGGGGATAAGTTTTAGCTTTATAATCGGAGGTAGCGCAAACGTCAACATTACGACTGCGCCCGTTAGCCACCCAACAAAAAGAGTATTGAGTTTTATGTCATACCAGTGCTGAGAGTAACTTAATTCCGGAAATAGCGACTCTAAACTACTAACACCCAACCCATAACCGAGCAACCCCAAAAGGGTACCGACACACCCCGCCACCAAAAACACCAACGTAATCTGTGTCGCAAAAATACTGACTACCTGTGAACCACTGAGCCCCAAGGTTTTTAGCAATGCTACCGAATCAACTTGCTTTACCGAGTACTGCCGCGATGACATACCAATCGCGACACATGCCAATAACACTGCTAGGCTGCCGCCCAATAATAGGTATGTCTCAGCTTTTTCAATTGAGGTGGCTATCGCAGGCCGCCCCTCTTTAACCCCTACCCACTTATGACTACTACTAAGCTTCGGCTTTAACCAAAGATCCATTGCGACTAACGCTGTATCTCTTCCCGCAAACATATATGTCCAACTCAATCGACTACCGGGCTGAACTACACCTGTTGCCTCAATATCCTTAACATTAATCATCGCTCTGGGGGCAACCGCTGACAATCCAAATCCCACATCGGGCTCTCGGTTTATAACTCGGGCAACCAGCAAATCTTTATCGCCAATTGAAACCGTATCCCCCTTACTCAACGACATCAACGAAAAAAGCCTGGGATTTAACCAAACAGTACCAGGCGCTGGAATATCTTGAGTGGTTAGTGCAGGTGAGAATGGTTGATTAGATGTTTCTAACGTACCTTTTAATGGGTACCCCTCTGATACCGCTTTTACACTCACTAACTGCATTTGCTCACCCGCAAACAGCATTGTGGGGAAGCTTAAGGTGTGAGCTGTTTCGATGTTCATTGCTTTAGCCGTTTGCAACCACCCTTCAGGGATAGCCCTTGGACTTTTTAACTGCCGATCAGCCGCAATAAACTGACTAGATGACTGAAGGATCAATTTTTGAAGATGGTCTCCAAGTAGAGATATCAACGATACTGTCGCAATAGAAATAACCGTGGCCAAAAACAAGATTTTCAGTTCTCGTTGCCTACACTCATTGCGCAATAGTTTGCTACTTATTTTTATCAAACGTCGCTTCATATTAACGATGCTCTATATGGTAACGTTAAATACATCATCAAACCGAGACTCTGCCATTTTCTAACCGCAACGTTGAGTTGCACCTAGCGGCTAAGGAATCGTCATGAGTCACCATAATGAGTGTGGTGGCCTCAGTAAGATTAAGCTCGAACAGTAAGTCGATGATATTCTGCCCCGTTATAGTGTCTAAATTACCCGTTGGTTCATCTGCAAATAATATGGATGGTTTGCAGGCAAAGGCCCTAGCAATAGCGACCCTCTGCTGCTCTCCTCCCGATAACTGATGAGGAAAGTGACCAGCCCTTTTGCTTAACCCCACTCGCTCAAGAAATTGTTCAGCCTCTTGCTTCGCAGTACCATCACCTCTTAATTCCAAGGGCAGCATCACATTTTCCAGTGCCGTTAGTGAGGACAACAATTGGAATGATTGAAAGATAAAACCAACATGCTGAGCCCTAAGTGCGGCTCTTTCTTCCTCCCCCATATTTGAAAGATCACGATCAAGAATATAAATAGCACCATCAGATGCCGTATCAAGCCCTGCCAGCAATCCTAGCAAGGTTGTTTTGCCTGACCCAGACCTACCGACGATAGCTAACGAGTCCCCCTTCTTGATTTCTAGATCAATACCACTCAAAATTTCGAGAGTGTCATCAGATAACGTTACACGCTTGGATATGTTTTGCGCTTTAATAACGAACGGTTTATCCACAACTATTTCCCTTTGTAATCAATTATTGGGTATACACGCACTATGCAACGCTCTAAAAATGGTTTCAACCTTATGTCAAAATCCACAAGCCTTAATATTCACCTGATCAAGCGATTACTCCTTCTATTTCTCGTTGTTCCAGCCTTGTCATTGGCCAATAGTTCAAACAATACTATCGTAATACTAGGCGACAGTATTAGTGCTGCCTACGGTGTGCCCACCGAAAGCGGCTGGGTTGCATTGCTGAAGCAAAAAATTCAACAAGAAAACAAACGCTATACGGTGATCAATGCAAGTATTAGCGGTGAGACTACGGAAGGCGGTGTTTCGCGCCTACCAGATATTATCGTTCGTCATACGCCCTCTATTCTCCTAATTGAGCTTGGCGGCAACGATGGCCTCCGGGGTTTCCCTCTCAATCTCATTCAAGCCAACCTTCAATCACTTATCGATGAAGCAAAATCGAACAACATCACCCCAATTCTTATGGCAATGAGAATCCCGCCAAACTATGGCCAACGTTACACCTCTGGCTTTTATGATTTATTTAAGAAAACCGCAGACAAAAATAGTGTTGTATTAATACCCTTTTTACTAGAAGAGGTAGCACTAAAACCTGAACTCATGCAGGCAGATGGAATACATCCAGCGGCGTTGGCACAGCCTATTTTGCTAGAACATGTATGGGAAACACTCGAGCCCTTGCTATAACTAATCATTAAGAAAGGCAATTGCACGCTGCTCAGACCAATACATATTATTCTTGTTGAAACTAACAAAACCAACATGACCACCCGTTTCAGGTGTCTCAAGCTTAACATTTGGGTTTAAATCTACTTCATCATGTGGATAACATGCACTGGCTAAAAATGGATCGTCTTTGGCGTTGACGATTAGCGTAGGTACATTGATATTCCGGATATAACGGCGACTACTACAGTGAGACCAATAGTGGTCGGCATTTCGAAAGCCATGAATGGGGGCCGTATACCGGTCATCAAACTGTCGAAAATTTTTAATCTCCTCATACCCGGTTAAATCCAATAAATCAGGAAACAGCTTTTCTTTCGCTAACATTTTAGCTTTAAGCTCTTTTAAAAAACGGGACATATAAATTCTGTTTTGGGGCAGTGTAAGCTGATCAGCGCTTGCACTTAAATCACACGGGACAGAATAAACAACGGCCTTTTTCACCTTAGGGTTTACTGGAGTGTCTTGATCACCAAGATAAACAAGCGACAAATTACCGCCCATACTAAACCCAACCAATGCAACTTCATCGTAACTGCCTGACTCAATCGCAAAGTTAATAACACGATGAAGGTCTTCTGTTGCTCCACTGTGATAAAACCGGAGATGACGGTTCATTGAGCCGCCACATGAACGAAAGTTCCATGCTAATGCATCCCAGCCATTATCAACCAGCGCTTTCGCCATTCCAACGATATAGGGTCGACGGCTATGTCCTTCAAGCCCATGGCTAATCACAACCAAGCGTCGTGAGCCGCTACGACACCAATCTAAATCTAAAAAATCTCCATCTTCAATATCAATCCGCTCACGAACCATAAACTGGTCATCCAGTTTACGAAAAACTGAGGGGTATATACTCTGGATGTGACCGTTTTTGAAAAAATAAGGGGCTCTATACTCCATTAAACAACACCTCGCTATGTATTTTCATGTTTTTAAAGAATAGCAGTTGACGATAATTAAGCTTATCTATATTATTCGCGCCTCAACTGATTGTTCCTCGATAGCTCAGTTGGTAGAGCAACGGACTGTTAATCCGTGGGTCGCTGGTTCGAGCCCAGCTCGAGGAGCCAACTCTTTTTTTGAAACAACAGTATTCGTTTCAATTCTAAAGAAATTTCTAGCCCCATCGTAATACTCTTATTATTAACAACTGATATTCAGCATCGACTGCTAACTGTTAGCGTCACATAAATATATAAGCACTAATCTATTGTATACGGGGTATAGCGCAGTCTGGTAGCGCGCCTGCTTTGGGAGCAGGATGTCGGGAGTTCGAATCTCTCTACCCCGACCATTCAAATATCCACCAATTCAAACTAAAAGTAGACCAACACACCACCTGCCAGCCTCTTCATTTTGACACTCAGATACAACTTAACTCTAAACACCAAGCCGTAAACGCTAGACCCTTTCAATACTAAACCCTTTCAATACTAAGACAGCTCGCCTGATAAAACTGGTTCAGGACTTTATATAGTGTAAATGCATCTTTACTGCCTATCATCTCCCTTATTGAGTGCATCGCGAATTGAGGAACACCAATATCAAGTGTTCGAACGCCGACATTACTCGCCGTAATAGGGCCAATCGTACTCCCACAAGCCATATCGCTTCTGACAACGAAACTCTGATAGGGTAAATCTAGCTGGTCACTCAAATGCCTATAAATCGAACTCGTCTCACTATTGGTCGCATAGCGCTGGTTAGCATTAACCTTTATGACAGGCCCTTCATTGATAAGAGGCCCATGATTATTATCATGCTTATCTGAAAAGTTAGGATGCACCCCGTGAGCATTATCAGCAGATATCATCATCGAGGCATTAATAGCTTTCCCACGCTGCTGTGAGTCAGGATAAAGCCGCTCTAGCACATTCAAAAGAAAAGTCCCTTGCGCCCCTTCTGCGGACTGGCTACCGACCTCCTCATGATCACTGCACACCAACATACAAGACGGCTGATCCAGCAGATCATTAGCCCTAACATCCTTAACCGTCTCCAACAAACTAGATAGCCCGATATAGCAGCTGAGCAAGTTATCTAGGCGCGCTGATGTGATAAATTCATTATTAAGCCCTAAGTATGATGGAGGCTGAACATCATATAGACACAATTCGTAATCAAGAACTTTTGCAATTTCAAGCGAAGGATAAGTCTCACGCAGTTCTGATTTAAGGATCTCTCTAAATGATATATCTTCATTTTCACCTAGTTGAGTAAGGATTACCGGAAGCTCTTTCTGAGGATTTATCGCCCTGCCTTTATTAGCCTCTCTATCAAGGTGAATAGCTAAGCTAGGAATCACCGCTATAGGCCTTTTGAAATCGATCAAGCCACTGCCCAGTCGTCCCTCAGTATTCAAAAATGTAACACGACCCGCAATAGATAGATCGCGATCAAACCAAGGGGTTAACAGCGCACCACCATATACCTCGACCCCCAATTGCAAAAAACCTTTTTGCTTGACCTCTGGAGTGGGTTTAATTTTCAAGCAAGGGCTATCAGTATGACCACCGACCATGCGAATACCTTGATCACCGCCACCCCCGGTAAACGCAATCAATGAAGATCCATTTCGAGTGACAAAATAACGCCCCTGAGGCTTAAGGTCCCACTCCGAGGATTCATCAAGAGCCGTAAATCCTGCACTTAATAGATCTGACACCATATTTGAAACTGCATGAAATGGAGTGGGCGATCGCTTTATGAAAGACATCATCCCTTGATTAAAAAAATCTAACTGCATTATTTCCTCAACTTTAGATAGGCGTACGGACACCTTGATAATAACACCAAATTTCACGTATCTTGACATTAAGAGTAACCCAAATAGGGATAACCTAACAGCCTGAAATGCAATTCCCACTTCAACTAAGCGCACTCATCAACGTCACATTCATCATCAAGATAAACATAGATTAGAAGTTATCGACATTCAGTGTAGGGACAGTATAATCCTCCACCACACCCTTATGAAAGGAACAATCATGACAGGCAGCCAATATAAACGTGAGCCTCAATTTTTAGATATTGAAAGCAGTAGTTACGACGAAGATAGCTTTCCAATCTGTATTGCCTGGTCACTGCCCGACGGTCAAATTAAAAACGTACTGGTCATGCCTGATGAGGACTGGAACCCTCAAGGTTCACATCTTCCTTACGAAACATTGCAACATTTATACGATCATGGTGTTTCTGGAATCGATATCATTCGAGAAATGAACGACGACCTAGACGGGAAGCCAGTCTATATAGACGGGACTGATTATGATGCCGAGCTACTCGAAAAACTATGCGACACATTCGATGAAGAGCCAACATTCGAGCTAACACCTATCACCAGCTTAATCACTAACAAGAAATTTGAAGAGATACTGGATAGCAAAAACGTAATCATGCAGGAGAATAATTTAAATACCAAGCACGCCGAACACAACGTATTGTCATTACTGATTATGGCTCGCGAGAACCAGTTCCTATAAACAAGCAAGCAACAAAACCTTGCCGGTCACCCACTGTCAATATAGCAAGCAAGCCTACCACTAACTGTAATACTTAAACCTCAATATAAAGCCCTCCAGCACCGCTAACGCAGACTAATATGATAAATAAATACGAAACTTCAACAATTTGTGACACTATTCAGCGAATGACACCATGTTCTTACGGCACAATTCAGCCTAAGTAATCATTATAAAATAAGCAGTTTCGGTGCTCCGTCAGCTCAACTGATCACCACTCATCACCAATACGGGATTCCAACAAACAATGAAGTTTTTAGCTCGCTCTCTCGCCCTACTTGCACTTTTAACACTCAATGTAGCGGCTGAAGAAGCTGATGACAGCCCCAAAAAGGCTGGGCTCGACTATATTGCCATTAATGCGGTATTAATAGACTTTCAATCTATAGGCAACAAATACACGGCAAAGAACTGGGCTACCACATTTACAATGGGATCCTATATCACAAATTACGTAAAAACAGAAATGCGCCTCGGTGTTGGCCTTACAGATGACACGGTTCCTGGCTACATAGCGCGACGAGATGAAGATGGCGATTTAATCCAAGATGAAAGCGGTGCCAACATCATTGACGCATCAAACGCAACTATTGCACTCAATCACTTTGCGAGCTGGTATATGGGCCTACACTATCCACTAGCTGAATGGTCATCGATCTACGCTCAAATAGGCATGTCCTATGTCAACGCAGATGCAACAGCTGAGCCTGGTTCTACTTGGGATGATCTTCCTGAGGACTATCCAGGCTCTAAGTTCAGCATGAGTTGGATAACCGGCTTGGATTTTAAAATAGTTGAAGACTGGTATGTAACTGCAGAAGCTGGCCGCCTACATCGAAGTACAGCCTCAGATATTCAAACCCTACAGTTTGGGCTAGGCTTGAAATACGAATTCTAGTAGGAATCATTATTGAAGGTGCTATAGGTCATACCCCATAGCCACCTTTGATAACGATATTATTAGCCAAGGCTTAACGTTTTATATTTAATATGCCAGCACTGATGAATTTTACTATTCCGTTCAAAATCTTTGTCGATGGTTGATCTTGATACGTCATCCAACTCAAAGCTTGAAAGCGCCCCCATATCCAACTTAAACCGCCTCAGATTGGTAGAAAAAACCAAAACACCACCTTTGGTCAATAAGCTCATTGCTTTATTAATCATATCGACATGATCTCGCTGAATATCCAGCACACCCTCCATTCTTTTTGAATTCGAGAATGTCGGCGGATCAAGGAAAATCATATCAAATTTTTCACTTGCTAAATCTAACCAACGCAAGCAGTCTGCCTGCACAAATTGATGGCCAGATTCAGAAAATCCATTTAATGACAAATTCTCCTTCCCCCAATCCAGATAAGTATTCGACATATCGACGCTGACCGTTTCTGCCGCTCCACCTTTTACCGCATGCATAGTCGCGGCTCCGGTATAGCAAAACAAATTGAGAAAACGCTTACCTGCTGAATTCTGCTGTATCCATTTTCGAACCGGGCGGTGATCCAAAAATAACCCCGTATCAATATAGTCAATAAGATTGACATAAAACTTACAACCTATTTCATCGACGACCATCCGCTGAGCTTTTTGATCATGCTTCTCATATTGAGAATCACCTTTCTGCCTACGACGCTGCTTAATAACCACCTGCTCCGGCGGCACCTGCAATACCTCTGGCAAAACACTCAGAGCCTCTTCCAAGCGATCTTTGGCTGCCTTCTCATCAATAGAGGCTGGCGCCGCATACTCTTGAACATGAACCCAGTCCCGATAAACATCAACAGCCAATGAGAACTCTGGCATATCTGCATCATAAATACGGTAACATTCCAACTTACTTTTTTTCGCCCACTTCCCAAGCGTTCTCAGATTTTTCCGCAGTCGATTCGCAAACATGGCCGCGCGATCCGGGTTAGCCACCCTTATGTGCCGTCGACTTAGTAAAACCTGAGACTCTTTGCTATCGTCGGTCTTAACAAAATTCTCAGGCAACACATCAATCATGATGAGTTGACTAGGTAAGCTACCATTGAACAACTTATACTGCTTATAGCTTCTGAGACCGATCCGCCGACCCAGTTCAATATTCCCCGTAAATATTGCGGCCTTCCATCCCTCAAACTCACTCTTGAGCTTATCCCCAAGACAACGATACAACCCTTTTAGTGATTCAACATCGCCCAAGCGCTCACCATAAGGAGGGTTAGTTAGCAGTAACCCGAAAGATTTCTCGTGCTCACTAGAGAGAACCTCAAGCCCCTTAAGGTCAGATAAGCTCTGGGTGTCTACACTGATAACGCCCTCAAGCCCCGCTCTCTTAATGTTATTACGTGCAACCGATATAACCGAAGAGTCTGCGTCATACCCTACAAGCTGATTGGACCCAGCAGTCTGTTGTGCAATACATTTATCTAAACCCGACTCAAAGCGTTCAATCGCCTCATCTATTAATAATTTCCATACACCATCTTGATGCTGCTTCCATTTCAAAAAACCGAAATGAGCACGGTCTAGTGCGGGCGCCTTATCACATAGAATCATAGCCCCCTCAACAAGCAACGTGGCCGAGCCACACATCGGGTCAAGAAGAGCCGCTCCACGTTGACCCAACTCAGCCCAGTTGCAGCGCTGCAACAAAGCAGCACCGAGATTTTCTTTAATCGGAGCCTTGCCTGCTTCAGTCCTGTAACCACGCCGATGTAAGCTTTCTCCAGAAAGATCCAGTGCGACAACAGCAACGCCTTTTGACAACTTAACATTGATGCGAATGTCAGGAGAGTCACGCGTAACATTAGGGCGCTCCCCAATACGGTCTCTGAACTGATCAACAATGGCATCCTTTACCTTAACGGCCCCAAATGCGGTGTTGTTGATATTTTTTGATTGGCCCGAAAAATCAACCACTAACGTATTATCGACGGACATATGCGTTTGCCAATCAATACTATAAACCAGATTGTACAACTGCTCCGCAGTATGAACCTCCGACTCAGCTAATGCCAAAAGCACACGATTTGCAGTACGCGACCATAAAACGAAACGGTATATTTCCGGGAGCATTGCGTCAAAAGCAATCCCTGCAGGCCTTACTTTTGCCTCTTTTTGCAGCAGTTCATCAAGCTCTTTTTCCAGCACATACTCAAGCCCTTTTGGGCAAGTGACAAAAACTGATAATAATTTATCCATCATAATTCGCTACAAATAAGACCATAATTAGTTACACACAAGGTTACAAAATTTTAACCCGCTTCAAGGCTACGCAATAGTTATTTCTTAAACAATCAACCACTGCTAAAACAGTGTGTTAATGGGCTTTATACTCAAACCGAATATAAATATTTATTTATAGATCAAATAATTCGTATACAAGCCGATTTTATTTCTGCTTTACTGAAGCGGTACTCGTTAAAACGAGTTCCACTAAACCGATCATAGATCAATTTGTTTTACATTTGCGCTCAAGTACTTTTCGCGCCCTGAATACTTTATAGGAGGTTAGACGTTAATTAAGTGCTTTGCACTTAAGCTCAACAGTTACCACCACAAATAAATATCGAGGTCATATAAGAATGAGAAGACAAAAACGTGATATTAGTGATCGTGCATACAAGCGCGGTTATCATGCAGGCCTAAGCGGTAAATCAAAATCACAATGCCCTACAGAAACACCTATAGCCAAACAACAATGGTTAAGTGGATGGCGGGATGGCCGAGTAGATAACTGGGACGGTATGATCGGCGTTTCAGGTATTCACAAAATACCAGGCATCACCACGTAAATATCATTAATTAACATAGAATGATTAGATTTAAACATCTATCGCTAACACGGTAACTACCATAAAACAACCGGCTCTGCCGTTAATGCGATGTTAAACAAGCACCGATAATATCAACGCGGTTAACAATATCAACGCGATTATCAAAACTGCCAATTCCAGGCTCGGAATCGAGCCTGGAGTTACACCCCTAAAATTCAAAACCTAACGCCTA
This sequence comes from uncultured Oleiphilaceae bacterium, assembly GCA_913060665.1. GTDB lineage: Bacteria > Pseudomonadota > Gammaproteobacteria > Pseudomonadales > Oleiphilaceae > Alkalimarinus. Next base: position 42,965 of record CAJXUY010000014.1, on the reverse strand, counting down.
ACAGACGCAATAGCTTCAGCGGCCTCTCTTATTAAGGATGGACCATGATAAATAAACCCTGTGTACACCTGCACTAACTTTGCACCTGCTTCTATTTTATCCGCTGCCGACGAGCCATCAATAATCCCCCCTACGCCAATAATAGGAATCTCATCACCTAATTCAGAATAAAGCGCTTTAACCACATCTGTAGACGCATGAGTCAAAGGAGCCCCGCTAAGCCCGCCAGCCTCTTCTGCATGATCACATCCTTCTATACCCACACGGCTAATCGTCGTATTAGTGGCAATCACACCATCTACCTCAAACTGTTTAAATGCATCAGATACTAACCGAACATCATTCCCTTCCATATCTGGCGCAATTTTTATTGCAATTGGAACAAACTTACCGTGCTCTTTATTCAGCGTTTGTTGCTCTTCTTTAACCACCTCCAGCAACTGCTTGAGAGAATCGCCAAATTGAAGGTCCCTCAGACCAGGAGTGTTGGGTGAAGAAACATTGACAGTGATATAACTAGCAAAAGGATAAACTTTTCTAATTCCTATTAAGTAATCATTTGAAGCTTGCTCAACAGGCGTATCAAAATTCTTACCCACATTGATACCTAGAATTCCTTTGAATCGAGCGTTTTTAACGTTCTCTACTAAGTAATCAACCCCGAGATTATTAAACCCCATACGATTGATTATCCCCTCTCGCTCTTTAATTCTAAATAAACGCGGCTTTGGATTCCCTGCTTGAGGTCTAGGCGTAACCGTTCCAATTTCGATAGAACCAAACCCTAAAGCCGCAAGGCCATCAATATGGTCCCCGTTTTTATCTAGCCCTGCAGCCAATCCCACTGGGTTTTCAAAATTAACGCCCATCACCTCAATAGATTCTGCCACAGGTGGTTTTACAAACGGCCTCAATAACCCCAATCTTTCAGAAGCACTAATCAAATCCAGAGAAGCTTCATGCGCAACCTCAGGCGGTAATTGAAAAAGAAGGTTTCGAAATAATTTATAAGCCATCGTCTAAAATCTCTCGGATAAGATACGGGGAAAAATTGGCAAATATTATAGCAAACCGTCGATAAACTAACCTTAGTTATTCAGTTTTTTATCAAACCAAGGGGGTTTTATGACGGTTTAATTATAGCAACATGAACTTTTTGTCATTTATCCACCGAATCTGTGGATAACTTTGTTGAAAACCACAAAAAACACCTTCAAATCCCCCTAAACTACTCCTTTATCATTAAATTGATCATTTTTTAATCAATTTAATATCCCTTATTTTTCAATAAGTTAGATAGATCAAGGAAAAATTTTCTGGATATGACGGTTTTATTACTATTTTTATCGCCCAACCAGTTTTGTGCATAATACAGTCAACATTCTGACGAATAATACACATCAATATACGTATATTGTGAATGCTTAAAGGTGAAAGCTAGCAATCTGATAGTTCAAGAGCCGATCGCTAGTCAATGAAACTGGAAGTTAGGGTGGCACGCTAGATAAACGAAAGCGCCTTTCCGTCTTCAGATCGACGAACAACTCTCATATCAATAGTCATCGGCTCGACAAAGCTCTCTGTTTCAATTAGGACTCGAACAATCTCGCCTTCCTGAAGGGGAACTTCAGATGCCTTGCTAACGACAAACATCCCTGTATCGGACATATCTCTAGTTTGATAATACGCAACCCCGTTTAGCGGATGACGAACTTCTACATCAAAAGAGACTTTCATCCTTGGGTGCTTTCTTTTTTCTGCTTCTGATAACATCGAGATAGTAGCTCGGAAAATAGTGAGATTTTAATAAGACTCGTATAATAGATACATTTCTATATAATTCAATAGGTTTGAATACCTATATTAGGAATATGCCATATTTTTGTCGTAGAAAAAAATAATACAGCAATGCTACAATCAAACATTAGCATTTATAACCGATCCTAACTTATGCATAAGCACGACATAGCCCACCAGGCAACATCTAACACCTCAAAAGACAATGCGAGTCATTTCCAGAGAGAAGCGCACCGCGTCACACTCATTGGAATGATAATTGATATTATTCTAGGTATCTTAAAGATTCTATTTGGTCTGATTTCTCACTCCTACGCCCTCATTGCAGATGGCCTACATTCATTTTCGGATGCGTTAACGGATATACTGGTCATTGCCATTACCAAGTACTCCCGTTTAGAACCTGATGAAGATCATCCATACGGCCATGAACGGTTTGAAACACTGGGAACAGTGTTCTTAGGATGCTTGCTAATAGCAGTAGCAGGCGCTATGGCATGGGATAGTGTTATGCGACTGATAACACAAACATCCATTGAAATACCCACATGGCCAGCCCTAGTGATCGCAGCCATTTCAATACTCGCCAAAGAATTGATTTTTAGATACACCCACCATATCGGAACATTAATAAAATCTGATTTAATTATTGCTAACGCCTGGCACAGCCGCACCGACGCTCTCTCTTCAATTGTTGTATTTATGGGTATTGCAGGTGCCATGAGTGGCTTTGGCTGGCTTGATGCTGCGGCCGCTGTGGTGGTAGCGATTATGATTGCAAAAGTAGGGTGGGACCTGTCATGGGACAGCATCAAAGAGCTTGTTGATACTGCAATCCCCCCTGAAGAAACAGACGAATTACGACAATTTATTAAGCAAACGCCAGGCATACAAAACGTGCACGACCTAAGAAGTCGTCATATGGGCCCTGATATTATCCTCGATGTACATTTACAGGTTCGCCCATCAATCAGCGTGTCTGAAGGGCATCAAATAGGCTTGATAGTGACTGAACGCCTCAAAAACCAATATTCACACATTAGGGAAGTGACCTTTCATATCGATGCAGAAGATGATGACCACAATGGCCAACATGCAACGACGACCTCCCTCCCCTTGAGAGATGAAGTGATTAGAACACTCAAAAAAGTTTGGGCTAAGTCGATCAAAATCGATGACAATCACAACATCAACCTTCACTATCTCAACAATCAAATATCAATAGAGTTATTTATTGAGTGCAATGATCAGCTACCACCCAACCTCCTCGCCACCTTAAAAGAACAGGCAGAGTCTATTGATTGGTTAGGAGATTTAACATTATGGTACCCGCATAACTAACGATGACCTAATACAGCCTCTTTTAGTGCAGATACATCATCTCTTAATTGCGCAGCTTTCTCAAAATCAAGATCGCTCGCTGCGGTATACATTTCATCTTCAAGCCTCGAGATTTCTTTGGAGAGTTGCTCTGGTGTTCTAGATTTAATATCAATACTATAACGCCCACCCTTTTCAGCAACTTTACTAGAAACACCAATTTTACGTCCGGGAATAACAGCCCCTTCCATAATATCCGAGACCTTTTTATCAAGCCCTTTAGGCGTAATACCATGCTTGGTATTATACTCTTCCTGTGCCTTTCGTCTTCTCTCAGTCTCATCAATAGCACGCTTCATCGACTTGGTGATTTTGTCTCCATACAATATCGCTGAACCATTAATATTTCGAGCCGCACGACCAATTGTTTGCACTAAAGCCCTTTCAGAACGCAGAAACCCTTCTTTATCAGCGTCCAATATCGCAACCAGAGAAACTTCGGGCATATCCAGCCCTTCTCTCAAGAGGTTAATGCCAACCAATACATCAAATACGCCGAGCCTTAAGTCGCGTATAATCTCCACTCGCTCTACCGTATCAATATCTGAATGAAGGTAACGCACACGCACGCCGTGCTCCATCAAAAAATCTGTAAGATCCTCAGACATGCGTTTGGTAAGTGTCGTCACAAGAATACGGTCACCTGACGCTACTCGCTTATGAATCTCAGATAAAAGGTCATCCACCTGTGTCGTGGCTGGTCGCACTTCTATTACTGGGTCCAACAATCCGGTGGGCCTAACAAGCTGCTCCACCACTCTGCCTGAATGCTCTGCTTCATAGTCGCCCGGTGTCGCAGATACAAATATAGTCTGAGGCGAAATTCGCTCCCACTCATCAAAACGCATAGGCCTGTTATCAAGGGCTGAAGGAAGCCGAAACCCATATTCAACCAATGTTTCTTTACGAGATCGATCGCCTCGATACATCCCTCCTATCTGAGACACCGTTACGTGAGATTCATCAACTACTAATAATGCATTTGGCGGAAGGTAATCAAATAATGTCGGGGGAGCTTGCCCATTGAGCCGCCCAGATAGATAACGAGAATAGTTTTCGATTCCATTACAATAACCGAGCTCATTCATCATTTCGATATCGTAGCGAGTTCTTTCTTCCAACCTTTGCGCCTCCACTAATTTATTATTGTCTTTTAACTGAGGCAAGCGCTCTGCGAGTTCGACTTTGATCTCTTCAATAGCATCAAGCACTTTTTGCCTAGGTGTAACATAGTGAGATTTAGGGTAAATGGTCAGCCGAGGCACTCGCCTAAGCACCTCTCCGGTTAGGGGATCAAAATAAGCAAGGCTTTCTACCTCGTCGTCAAACAACTCTATTCGTACCGCTTCTTTTTCCGATTCAGCAGGATAAATATCAATGACATCCCCCCTAACTCGATAGGTGGCTCGATGAAGCTCAATATCATTACGGGTGTACTGAAGATCGGCCAACCGGCTCACTATTTCACGCTGATCAATTCGATCACCCCGGTCAACATGCAGCATCATTTTAAGATAAGATTTGGGGTCCCCCAAACCATAAATAGCCGAAACGGTTGCCACAATAATAGCATCATCTCTCTCAAGCAAAGCCTTGGTTGCGGATAACCGCATCTGCTCTATATGCTCATTGACCGCTGCATCTTTTTGAATAAAAGTATCAGATGAAGGAACATAAGCTTCCGGCTGATAATAATCGTAATATGAAACAAAATACTCGACGGAGTTGTCAGGAAAGAACTCCTTAAACTCACCATATAACTGAGCAGCTAATGTCTTATTATGCGCCATAATAATAGTGGGGCGTTTTACCGCAGCAATGACATTAGCAATGGTGAATGTCTTACCAGACCCCGTCACACCCAATAGTGTTTGATGAGCAAGACCCGCCTCAATTCCTTCAACTAGACCTTTAATCGCATCTGGCTGATCTCCAGATGGCTTGAAATCGGAATAAACTTTAAATTCTTTTGTCATCTAACGTCCCAACAAAAAAGCCGCTATAAAAAAGCGACTCTTGAAAAACCATTATCACAAGCGTGTATTAAATGCTATTATTAGCACGTTTTGGACAGCCAAAGTGCCTTAACACTTTTTGATACTCTATTTCTTCCCGTACATTTGAAGTATGGTCAAATGGTTGGGATATCAAGGTAAAATCGTTAAAACTGGCGATTTATTACAAACATCTGAACACTCCTTATTGAGGATAGCAAGCTTGGACGTTCAACTTTCTCACCGTGTACAACAAATCAAACCTTCCCCTACTCTTGCAGTAACTAACAAAGCAGCCGAATTACGTGCGGCGGGACAAGACATTATTGGCCTTGGTGCAGGCGAGCCTGACTTTGACACCCCCGACCACATTAAAACCGCTGCGATTACGGCAATTAATGAAGGTAAAACTAAATATACTGCGGTTGACGGTACTCCTAGCCTCAAGAAAGCCATTATTGATAAGTTCAAGCGGGATAACAATCTATCCTACGAACCCAACCAGATTCTAGTATCCTCTGGTGGTAAGCAGAGCTTCTTCAACCTCGCACTTGCATTACTTGACCCGGGTGATGAAGTCGTTATACCTGCTCCATACTGGGTTTCTTATCCAGACATGGTATTAGTCGCAGAGGGCGTCCCAGTCGTTATTGAAACAACACAAGAGCAACGCTTTAAAATTACTGCAGAGCAACTTCAATCGGCGATCACCGAAAAAACAAAACTGGTTGTACTAAACAGCCCTTCAAACCCTACTGGCGTCGCTTACACAAAACAAGAACTGATCGAACTTGCAACGGTTCTTAAAAACCACCCCAACATCTGTATTGCGACCGACGACATGTATGAACATATCGTTTGGGGTAGCGAGCCCTTTTGCAATATATTAAACACTTGCCCTGAACTGTATGACAGAACATTCGTTTTAAATGGAGTTTCCAAAGCATACTCTATGACAGGGTGGAGAATAGGCTACGCCGCCGGCCCTCAGAAAGTCATAGGCGCGATGAAAAAAATACAATCTCAAAGCACATCAAACCCAGCATCAATATCGCAAGCCGCAGCAGAAGCCGCACTTAATGGCCCGCAAGAATGCGTATCTGAGATGGTGACTGAATTTAAGAAACGCCACGACTACCTAGTGGCAGCACTAAATGAGATTTCCGGTGTTAGTTGCATCGAAGGGGACGGAACATTTTACGCATTCCCTAGCTTTCAAGGCGCAATAGACTCTACTGAAGGCGTATCGACTGACGTAGAACTGGCTGAACGCTTGCTTTCTACCGTAGGTGTTGCACTGGTACCAGGCTCAGCATTTGGCGCACCAGGCCATATGCGTTTAAGCTTTGCAACCAGCATGAATATATTAGAAGCAGCCGTCGCAAGAATCAAAAAAGCACTAGGCTAGACACCCTAACAGGTAAAAACGGCGTATCTATTCAAGCCCTTGTTAACTTTTAATTGTTTTAACTAATAAGGGCTTGACGAAACCACACAAGATTATTAGTATACGCGCCTCAACTGATTGTTCCTCGATAGCTCAGTTGGTAGAGCAACGGACTGTTAATCCGTGGGTCGCTGGTTCGAGCCCAGCTCGAGGAGCCAAGTATTTAAAAACCTGAAATATTCACTTATTTCAGGTTTTTTTTCGCCCAAAAATCGAACTTTAAGTGGCATTATTAATGATAGAGGGCGAGAACACTCACCCCCTCAAACATTTATTACTTAACCCAGGCTTGCAATAATCTCTTCAAGGGATTTTAAGGGGTCTGTCGCCTGTGTAATAGGCCGGCCAACCACCAGATAATCAGAGCCTACCTCAATTGCCTCACTTGGCGTCATCACTCTCTTTTGGTCCCCCTTATCAGCACTCAAAGGCCTAATACCAGGTGTAACCAAATTAAAGGAGCTTGGACAAATCTCACGAAGCGCTTTAACTTCTTGAGCAGAACAAACAACTCCATCCAACCCTGAATCAGCGGTTAGCTGTGCAAGCCGCTTAACATGCTCTAGCGGCTCAATATCCAACCCTATATCACTCAGATCCTGACGCTCCATGCTCGTCAGTACAGTCACTGCAATTAGCTTCGGCGGAGTACGGTATTTGCCCAATCCTTCTCGACAGGACTCCATCATTCTGCGCCCACCTGAAGCATGAACATTAACCATCCAAACACCTAGATCTGCGGCTGCCTGAACGGCCTTGGTAGTGGTATTTGGGATATCATGAAACTTAAGATCCAAAAACACTTCAAAGTTGCGCTTATGCAACGCCTCCAGTATCGCAGGCCCACACAATGTAAAAAGCTCCTTACCCACCTTAACCCTGCATTGCGAGGGGTCCAGCTTATCAGCCATCGCTAACGCATCAGCCTTAGCGTGATAATCCAGTGCAACAATCACCGGCGACAAATTATCAATACCCATTTAACGTAGACCTATAAAATTAATAAACCAATTAGCCGCTGAACAACCTAACAATTCAGCCCAAACAACCTATTCACCTTCTACCCCCTGAATGGGTGCAACCAACCCCCACTCTTTGCAACTAGGGCACTGCCAATGCAAAATTTCTCCCGAAAAACCACAACCCTCACACCGATACACGGGCTTTCCATCCAATAAGGACTGCGTTACCTGCTTAATAATCGTTAAGTGCCGAGTATCAGAATCAGACACAGCTTTAACACTCTGATAATCTATCAGGCGATCCAGACCTTTCAAACTGGATTTCTCTAATAAACTACTTACGAGAAATTTTTCCGCTGCTAAGACACCTAACTCGCGATTATAACTATCTGCAATCCCAAGCATTACACTTGACGAGCTTTTTTTAACCAACAGCCCCTCAAGGTAGCATCTAAACTTACTCTCACTTTTAAGGTGCTGCGAGCACTCTAACAGCAGCGGTATCGCTTCTGGAACAAAACGATAATCCTGCTCATCTACCTTTCGAAGAATAAGGACTGCCTCAGAGTAGTGTCCTTCACTCATATGTATTTTGGCGAGCAATAATGTAGCGCGAGCACAGCATTTATCAAACCGAAGCGCGTCACGTAACTTGTTTCTAGCATCCCAATAGTGATGCCGCTCTATCAATTTTTCAGCTAGCTCACATGAAAAATGAGATAGCGCTACCGAAATATCCACCCCTTTTTGACCATTGAACGGCACCCCATACTCAATAGCCTTATCCCAATCCCGCTCCTGCTGATAGATATCCACCAACCACTTGTAGCTTTTTCGGCTGAATGACCTAGACTCCTGCAACCTTAAGAATAATGATTCTGCCCTATCTAGCAGACCTGCAGCCATATAATCCTTAGCTAACTCAAACATGACTTCGTCTGTAAAATTTGAGGGAACCTCAGGGCGTGACATCAAATTTTGATGTACCAATATTGCCTTCTCCACCTCTCCATTTTTTCTGAAATGCGAACCAATAGAAAGATGCATGCCAACTGTTTCCGAAGTAACTTCAAGTGATTGAACAAATGAATCAATCACTTCCTCGGAATAGGCTTCAAATAAAAGCTTAAGACGATCTTTTAAATTTGATGGGAGTGCAGGGTCAGAACCTGCGGAAGATTTCTTTTTCGCCGTATAGCCAAGAACCCAGCCAACACCGATCGCGACAGCAAGCATTAACCAATGCAGAAACGTATCCATTAGAAACCTTAAGCCGAGCCACCTTTTAAGCGACTAAGTTCAACTTCAGTATGCTTTACTTTTTTATCAGAGCGTTTCTTTTGCGTCTTCAATCGTAGGATAGTCGAACTACTGGCGAATACACCTAGAACCCCGCCCAACACAAACGCCGAAATCAACCAAAAAGAAAGATAAAAGTCGCCAGTCTGACCGATAAGATAATCAACCGACACTAACTGGTTATTATGAGAAGTAAAAAGGACGCCAATCAATAGAATGATCAACGCAAAAATAATATATATAATCCGCCGAATCAGCGACATAACTTTTCCCGATATATCAGTAAGTGGAGCTACCCGCAAAAGCTAACAGGCAGTAAACGCCAATACCCACATAATAACACATCAAACGCGAAATACTTTAACGTGGAACCACTGAAGAATAAAACGCAAACATCATCTATGCGCGCGTCTAGTATCCAGCCTTTAAACTATCATTAACCTGATCTCTAAGCTCTTTACCTGGCTTAAAGTGAGGCACATGCTTAGCCGTAAGCTGGACAGACTCTCCTGTTTTCGGGTTTCGACCCGAACGAGGTGCTCGATAATGCAGAGAAAAGCTACCAAACCCCCTAATCTCAATACGTTGTCCTTGAGATAATGTTTGAGACATTAAATCAATAATAGTTTTTACAGCCAACTCTACATCTTTTACCGATAACTGAGTTTGCTTTGATGCAATAATTTCGACTAATTCAGACTTGGTCATTGAGGGGCCCTTTCCTTTTTTATTGTCCCTTAGTGTAGCGGAACAGAAAAAAAATACAAAAAAAACGGGCAATTAGCCCGTTTTTTTATAAACCCAGATAGCCACCCCAGGTTGTGAGGCAGCTAAAAACTAGAAATTAATCTTTGTTTTGCATCTGAGCTTTGATCAAGTCACCAATCGTTGTAGGACCGGCAGATTCAACCTGCTTTTCGCGAACTTCTTTCATCGCTACCTTCTCGTCGTCTACATCCTTAGATTTAACAGACAAGTTAATAACGCGATTCTTGCGATCTACGTGGATGATCTTAGCTTCGATCTTATCGCCTTCGTTGATAACGTTACGCGCGTCTTCAACTTTATCACGACTAATTTCTGAAGCTTTAAGGATAGCCTCTACTTCGTCAGTTAAAGCAACAACTGCTGCCTTAGCATCAACTGAAGTAACGGTACCGGTAAGGATGGTGCCCTTATCGTTATCCTGAACAAATTCAGCAAATGGGTCGTTATCCAACTGCTTAACACCTAAAGAAATACGCTCGCGCTCTGGATCTACAGACAAGATAACAGTTTCAATTTCGTCGCCTTTCTTATAGCTACGAACTGCATCTTCGCCAGTTTCGTTCCAAGAGATATCAGACAAGTGAACCAAACCATCAATACCGCCATCTAAACCGATGAAGATACCGAAGTCAGTGATTGACTTGATCTTACCTGCGATCTTGTCACCCTTGTTGAAGTTACCTGAGAAATCTTCCCATGGATTTGAATGGCACTGCTTGATACCTAAAGAGATACGACGACGCTCTTCATCAATATCAAGAACCATAACTTCAATTTCATCACCCACGTTAACAACCTTAGATGGGTGAATATTTTTGTTAGTCCAATCCATTTCTGAAACGTGAACCAAACCTTCAACACCTTCTTCAAGCTCTGCGAAGCAACCGTAGTCAGTCAGGTTAGTTACACGTGCAGTTACACGAGTGTTCTCAGGGTAACGTGCTTTGATAGCAACCCATGGATCTTCACCCAACTGCTTAAGACCTAATGATACGCGATTACGCTCACGATCAAACTTAAGTACCTTAACGTCGATTTCGTCACCAACGTTTACGATTTCACTTGGGTGCTTAATACGCTTCCAAGCCATATCGGTAATGTGTAGAAGACCGTCAACACCCCCTAGATCTACGAACGCACCGTAGTCAGTAAGGTTCTTAACGATACCCTTAATAGCCATACCTTCAGCAAGGTTTTCTAACAACTGGTCACGCTCAGCACTGTTTTCTGCTTCAAGAACAGAACGACGAGATACAACAACGTTATTACGCTTTTGATCTAGCTTGATAACTTTAAATTCAAGCTCTTTACCTTCCAAGTGCAAAGTATCACGCACTGGACGAACATCAACCAAAGAACCAGGTAGGAACGCACGAATGCTCTTAACGTCGACAGTAAAACCGCCTTTAACCTTACCATTGATTACACCAGTAACCACTTCTTCTGCTTCAAACGCCTTCTCAAGCTCAGTCCAAGCTTCAGCACGTTTAGCTTTTTCACGAGAAAGTTTAGTTTCACCGAAACCGTCTTCGACTGCATCCAAGGCTACGTCAACTTCATCCCCAATAGCTAACTCAAGCTCACCAGCATCGTTAAAAAATTGAGAAACAGGTATAACACCTTCGGATTTCAGTCCCGCAAAGACTGTTACCCAGTCGCTATCGATATCAACTACAGTGCCCTTGATAATAGAGCCTGGTTTCATATCGATTTCTTTTAAACTTTCTTCAAATAGATCCGCAAAGCTTTCGCTCATTATGAGTCCTATGCGATTAAACGCTAAATTCCGTATTACCAGCCAATACGGTCAGTTTTAAGTTACTCAAAGCATCATTGCTGGCGATTACAGCTTTGAGTGGTTGTAAATTCATTTTGAAGACTTACATTTAGATAACTGTGCCGTTAGTTTTTTCAACTAACGTAAGCACCTGAACAAGTACCTCTTCAATCCCCAAGCCTGTCGTATCTAGTACTAAAGCATCTTCGGCAGGCTTAAGCGGAGCTTCTGCTCGCCCACTATCTCGGGCGTCACGCTCTTGTATCTCGCTTAAAAGGGTCGCGATTTTAACATCTTCCCCTTTTGCTTTCAACTGCTTGTAACGTCGTTCAGCCCTTTCTTCCGCGCTTGCGGTCATATAAACCTTTACAAGGGCGCCGGGGAAAACAACTGTCCCCATATCCCGACCATCAGCCACTAGACCTGGAAAAACCTGAAAATCACGCTGTCGCTGTAATAGGGCCGCCCTTACCTTGGGTAGCGGCGCTACTTTCGAGGCGTTATTGCCGCAGGTTTCGGTGCGAATTTGAGCGGTAACATCTTCACCATTAAGGAGCACATTTACAGGCTCTCCGTATTCGCCCGGCACGAATTTCACGTCCAACGATAACGCTAATTCACCGACCTTTTCTTCATTATCCAACGCAATGCCCGACTTAGTCGCTGCTAAAGCCGTTAGTCGATAAAGCGCGCCACTATCAAGCAAATGGTAACCTAGCTTCTTGGCAACCAACTGAGTAATTGACCCCTTGCCTGCTCCGCTTGGCCCATCTATTGTAATAACGGGAGCTGATAAATCTTGCTTCATTCTGTCACCTTGATATGAACCGGTGCGCAAGCGCACCGTGAGGTATATAACGGTTATTCGTGCTCCACTGATATCTGCATACCAACCTGTTTCGCCAACGCTTCAAAGTTAGGGAACGACGTTGCAACATTAGCGCAGTCATTAATCACTATCTCGCCTTTAGCCCTGAGAGAAGCAACCGCAAAGGCCATAGCAATTCGATGATCACCATGACTATCAACAACACCGCCTGCGATCTCTGAGCCGACAATTTCAATACCGTCGGCTGTTACCAACGTGTCAACTCCTACCGCCTTTAGACCATCGGCCATAACCTGAATACGGTCACTCTCTTTAACCCGCAACTCTTCAGCTCCAGTTAATACCGTCTTGCCTTCAGCGCAAACAGCCGCAATAAACAATACTGGAAATTCATCAATCGCTAGAGGGACCTGATCTTCAGGAATGTTAATCCCCTTTAACGGACGGTAGCTAACAGTGAGATCTGCAACAGGCTCGCCACCTACCTCAGATTCATTAGAAATTTCAATATGTCCACCCATCGCCCGCAAGATATTAATAACACCGACTCTAGTAGGGTTCATCCCCACATGCTTAAGTGTAAGATGCGCACCAGGTGTAATAGACGCAGCCACCAGAAAGAATGCAGCAGACGATATATCAGCAGGTACATCAATTTTAGTCGCGGTCAACGAACCACCACCCACTAGAGAAGCAGTAGCCCCTTCCCTTTTAACTGAATAGCCAAACCCGTTAAGCATCCTTTCGGTATGGTCACGGGTAGGCGCAGGCTCTGTGACAGATGTTTCACCATCAGCATACAAGCCAGCCAATAAAAGACAGGATTTAACCTGGGCACTCGCCATTGGCATATCGTAATGCGTGCCTTTTAGTTGACTATTGCCTTTTATTTTCATCGGCGGACGACCCTGGTCACCCGTCTCGATAACAGCACCCATTAACCTCAAAGGCGCGGCGACTCGCTCCATTGGTCGTTTCGAAAGCGATTCATCACCCGTTAACTCAGTATCAAATGACTGACCTGACAACAGCCCAGCAAACAGCCTCATCCCCGTACCCGAGTTACCCAGATAAATCGGGCCAGGTGGTTTCTTTAACCCATTAACGCCTACGCCATATATTTTAACCCGCCCTTCATCAGGCCCCTCAATAACAACCCCCATATCTCTAAATGCCTGAAGGGTTGCCAAGCTATCCTCACCCTCCAAAAAACCTTCAACTTCGGTAACGCCGTCAGCCAAAGAGCCGAGCATAATAGAACGGTGAGACATAGACTTATCACCCGCAACGCGAATAACACCCTGCACTTCGCCACCGGACTTCATTTTAAAAACAACATTTTTGGTATTCATAATGGTCGTGTACGCCTGTCCTGACAATATCTTACTGAAATGATCTCTCGCTGCCTTTGCACGGGTAAACACCCCTAACAACGTCTTACTATCCTGATTCGCAATAGCCTCTCGCAAAGTGGCCAAATCATCTGCAAAATGATCCAGTACTTTTAGCGTTGAGTCGCTATTAGAAAGAAAAATGTCGCTCCACATAACCGGATCACTTGCCGCGATACGTGTAAAATCTCGAAAGCCTCCCGCTGCATATTTAAAAATTTCCTTGCTATCACCCTCTCCCGCTAGCGTGTCCACTAACGAAAAGGCGATCAAGTGAGGTAGGTGACTAGTTGCAGCCAACACATCATCATGATGATCAACCCCCATTTCCAACACCGTTGACCCGCAACAAGACCACAAAGAACGAATCACCTCTACCGCCTCAGGATTCTGTTCAGATAAAGGTGTTAAAATAACTTTATGATTAGCGAATAACGTAGCATCTGCCGCGGCTACACCGCTTTTTTCTGAACCCGCAATGGGGTGCCCCGGAACAACTACAGGCCTGTTGGCTTCATCTACACCCTGAAAAATACGCTCCACAGCGCCTACAAAACAACCTTTAACACTACCAACATCGGTTAATATGGCGCCAGGCTTGAAGTCATACTTAATTTGGCCGAGCACATCCTCTACCGCTCGAACAGGCACCGCCAACACTACAACATCTGCATCTAAAACAGCCTGTTTAAGCGTTTGTGCAGCCTCATCAATCACACCTATGGACAAACCAACGCTGAGTTCCTCCGGCCGCCTGTCAAAACCAATAACTCGTCGGGCGGCACCTGCCTCTTTTAACGCTTTTGCAAATGAGCCCCCGATTAAACCAAGCCCAATCACAGCAATTGTATCAACGATCTTCGAACTTGCTACAAAAGCGCCTCGCTCCATATTAGAATTCGACACGTTATTGCTCCAATACTTCAGCTAACGCATTCAGGAAACGCTCATTCTCGCTCTGTAGGCCAATTGAGACTCTTAGATGTCGCGCCATACCATAGTTTGAGACAGGACGAACGATCACGCCACGCTCCAGTAGAGCCTGATAAACCAAAGCGCCATCTCGACCAGTATCAAATGTAACGAAATTTCCAACTGAAGGGATATACACCAAGCCCATACGCTTAAAACCTGAGGTTAATTGCCGCATCCCGTCTGCATTAGTGCTACGTGATAATGCAAGGTACTCGTCATCAGACAACACTGCGACCGCGGCTTCCAGGGCAAAAGTATCAACATTAAAGGGCTGTCTAACTCTATTTAATAGGTCAGCGATATTCTCGTGTGAAATTGAATACCCCACTCTCAAAGACGCTAACCCCCACGCCTTAGAAAAGGTTCTGGTAATTATTAGGTTTGAATAACTGGATAATAATGCTAAACCATCGGGAAAGTCGGAATGCTCACCATCAATATATTCACAATAAGCTTCATCAAGCACTACAATCACGCGCTCAGGCACGGTATCGAGAAAACGAACAAGCTCCGCCTTTGAAACATAAGTGCCCGTTGGGTTGTTTGGATTTGCAATAAAGACGATTTTTGTTTTTTCGTTGACCGCTTCAGCCATAGCCGTCAAATCATGACCCCAATCGACAGCAGGTACTTCAATCGCCTTAGCACCAATTGATTGAGTCACGAGCGGATAAACGGCAAAGGCATATTGTGAAAATACAATTTCTGATGAGTTATCAGCAAACGCTCTAGCGATAATCTCTAGCAGATCATTAGAGCCATTACCCAGAGTAACTTGAGTAGTCTTGATATCGTATCGTTCAGCGAGTGCGGTTTTAAGTTTAAAACCTCCACCATCAGGGTAGCGACACAACTCTTGAAAGGCAGCCTCTACTGCCTTCAACGCCTTCATACTAGGGCCCAAAGGGTTCTCATTACTGGCTAACTTTACAATGTTAGTAATACCTAACTCACGCTCAAGCTCTTCAACAGGCTTGCCCGGCTGATAAGGATGCAAGCCCCTCACCCCGTTTGTTGCCAACGAGAATAAATCACACCCCATTACCACTCCTCATTAAAGATCATGGATTAAAACAATACATCAAAAAACACATATTAAAGACCCTACCTAAGTTATTCGGTCAGCGTTACAACACGCCAACAGGGTACGATCCCAAGTGCTTTATTTCTACTGCTTCCTTAGATATCTCTTTAATCACTTCCTGAACATTTTCGTCAGTATAATGACCCTCAAAGTCAATATAGAAAACATACGCCCAGGTATCAGAAGTCGACGGCCGTGTTTCTATTCGTGTAAGACTGATACCATGACGATGAAACGGCTCCAATAAGTGATATAGGGCACCAGGACAGTTTTTCATCGAGACAAGAATGGATGTTTTATCATCCCCACTCGGTGGTACATCATCTCGCCCTACAATTAAAAAACGCGTTGTATTGTCGGGCTGATCTTCTATATTCTTGGCGATATTAACCAAACCATAAAGCTCTGCAGCCATATCACCCGCAATCGCAGCCGAATTAGGTTCAGCCTTTACTCTTCTAGCCGCTTCAGCATTACTACTGACTGCAACTCGCTCAACCTTTTTCCAGTTGGAGTCCAGCCAGCGCCGGCATTGAGCCAATGACTGCTGATGAGAGTATATTTTCTCAACTTTACTTAAATCAGTATCACTTCCTGCCAACAAATGATGATGAATACGAAGCTTAACTTCACCACATATACGCAAGGGAGAAGAGACAAACATATCAAGCGTATGATTAATCATGCCCTCTGTTGAGTTCTCCACTGGCACAACACCATAATGAGATTCAGTAGCCTCAACTTCACGAAACACTTCATCTATTGCCATCTGAGGAACACTGATAACAGAGTGGCCAAAATGCTTTAACGCCGCAGCTTGTGTAAATGTACCCTGAGGCCCCAAGTAAGCAATATGCATTGGCTTTTCTAACGCCAAACAAGAAGACATTACCTCTCTAAATAAACGAGCCATCTCTTCATCACCCAGAGGCCCCTTATTTCGCTCCATCACACTTCGCAGCACCTGCGCTTCACGCTCTGGGCGATAAAAAATAGCATCATCACTTTTTTTAGCCCTAAGTTTTACATCAGCGACATCTTTAGCACATTGCGCTCGCTGATTAATAAGGGTTTGGATTTGTTGATCGATACTATCTATCCGATCTCTTATTTCGCCAAGTGCTTTACTCTCATCACTCATGACTAACCATTGTCTCTTTCAAATACACTCATAAAATCTACCAGAGCATCAACCGCAGCTTCTGGTACCGCATTGTAAATACTGGCGCGCATGCCACCCACAGAGCGATGCCCCGCAAGATTTAATAATCCACATTCTTCCGCCTGCGCTAAAAACAGTGAATTTAGTCTATCATCTGCCAAGGTAAAAGGGACATTCATCCAAGACCGACTATCTGGCACAACCAAATTTTTATACAGCCCACTGGTATCAATAGCTCGGTATAGTTTTTTTGCCTTCCTACGATTAATATCTTCCATAGAGACAAGACCACCCTGAGCTTTGATCCATTTAAACACCAAACCAGAAAGATACCAGGCTAATGTAGGAGGCGTGTTGTACATAGAGTTGTTTTCTGCCACCACTTTATAGTTCATACAGGTCGGTATGTCTTGTCGAGCCTTGCCTAGCAGGTCTTTTCGCACGATAACAATCGTTAAACCCGCCGGGCCAATATTCTTTTGGGCCCCAGCATAAATCACACCAAACCTACTAACATCGAGCGGTCTAGATAAGATCGTGGACGACATATCAGCCACTAACGGTATATTGACATCTGGAACCCAGTCAAACTCCAAACCGTTTATAGTTTCATTAGGCGTGTAATGTAAATATGCTGCCTCATCAGAGCAATCCCAAGTCGCCTGTTCCGGTACCTCTGAGAACTGCGTTCCCTCTGCACTAGAAACCACGTTTACATCTGCATAACGAGCCGCTTCTACAATCGCTTTTTTCGACCAGACACCCGTATTAACATAGTCGACCCGCTCACTTTTTGCAGACAAATTAAGAGGAACAGATGCAAACTGTGCAGACGCACCGCCCTGAACAAACAAAACTGAATAGTCATCATTTATTGACAGCAAATCTCGAAAGTCTTGCTCCGCCTCAGCGGCAATAGTGACAAACTCTGGGCTTCGATGACTCATCTCCATCACCGACAAGCCTTGACCATTCCAGTCAAGTAACTGCGATTGAGCTTCTGCAAGCACTTCTGTCGGCAAAGCCGCTGGCCCCGCACAGAAGTTAAACGCTCTAGTCATAACTGCATTACGCCAATATAAGAATACAAATAAAATAAAGCCTCAGAGTTATAGTTCAGTTATGAACTACAACATCTAAGGCTGTTTAGCTAACGGTTATACGTTGACAGAATTACTCTTCAGGCGTTGCAGAAGCGGCTGGAGTATCTCCGTCCTGGCTAGAGACGTCACTGCTATCAATCTCAGAACCATCTTCTTCAAACACTTCTTCTGGATCTGGCTCATCGATTCGCTCTACCCCCACCAATAGCTCGTTTTCTTGTGATAGCTTAATCAAGCGAACACCTTGAGTATTTCGGCTTACGATAGAGACTTCTTCAGTTCTGCTTCTGACCAACGTTCCTTTATCACTTATCAGCATCATCTCATCGCCATCAAATACTTGAACAGCCGAGACTAATTTACCGTTTCGCTCAGAGCACTGCATCGCAATAACGCCTTGCCCACCACGACCGTATATTGGGAATTCGTCGATGCGAGTACGCTTACCGTAGCCGTATTCACTAGCAAGCAGCATCATGGTCTCTTCTTGAGGGATGATCAATGACACGACACTATGACCCTCAGGCACCTTTATACCTCGAACACCACGAGCAGTTCTCCCCATGGCACGCACATCGTTTTCATTAAATCGAATCGCTTTACCTGCGCTACTCATTAGCATAACGTCTTTAGTGCCATCAGTTAGCTCAGCACCAATCAGTGTATCCCCTTCATCTAACCCTAATGCAATCAGACCAGAGGTACGTGGGCGTGCAAAGTTTTCCAACGGTGTTTTCTTAACCGTACCACCAGCAGTCGCCATGAAAATAAAGTGATCTGCTTTATATTCCTGAATAGGTAAGAACGTGGTTACGCGCTCCCCTTCATCTAATGGCAAAATATTGACCATTGGGCGACCACGAGCAGTTCTACTGGCCTGAGGAATTTCAAACACTCTCAACCAATACACTTTACCTTTGTTGGTAAAACATAGAATCGTATCGTGTGAGTTAGCCACTAATAGTTTTTCGATAAAGTCTTCATCTTTCATAGCCGTAGAGGACTTACCCCTGCCGCCTCGACGCTGAGCTTGATAAGCCTCCACAGGCTGGGTCTTGGCATAGCCACCATGAGAAATGGTCACCACTAAGTCTTCTTCGTTAATGAGATCTGCAACGGTCAAGTCACGCTTAGACATGGTAATTTCTGTACGGCGCTCATCACCAAACTCTTCTTTAACAGCGGCCAATTCTTCACGAATAACCGTAAGAAGCTTTTCCGGGTCGCTAAGAATAGATAAGAACTCGGCGATTTTTTCGAGTATTTCACGATACTCTCCAAGCAGCTTCTCAGTTTCTAAACCTGTCAAACGGTGTAAACGCATGTTTAGAATTTCTTGCGCCTGAACAGGAGACAAGTAGTATTTATTATCACGAAGCCCGTATTGTTCCTCTAGATCATCAGGCCTACAGGCATCTTCACCCGCTCGCTCAAGCATGGCAATAACGTTACCCGGCTCCCAAGCAGACTCAAGCAAACGCTCTTTCGCGATCGCCGCACTTGGCGATGCTTTAATCATCGCAATAACAGGGTCTATGTTAGATAGTGCTACTGCCAAACCTTCAAGAATATGGCCACGCTCACGCGCCTTACGTAACTCAAACACCGTACGACGAGTCACCACTTCTCGTCTATGCTTAATAAAGGCTGCCAGAACCTCTTTAAGGTTAAGTGTTTTTGGCTCGCCATCAATTAGGGCAACCATATTGATGCCAAACACGTTTTCTAGCTGAGTCTGAGCATACAAGTTATTCATAATTACGTCAGGCATCTCACCGCGACGCAACTCAATAACAATACGCATACCTTCTTTGTTTGACTCGTCTCGAAGCTCGGTAATGCCTTCTATTTTCTTATCTTTCACCAGATCAGCAATCTTCTCGATCAACCGAGCTTTATTCACCTGATAAGGGATTTCGGTAACCACCAGCGTGTCTTTGCCGTTCTTAGCGTTAGACTCAACTTCATAGCGACCACGAAGATATATGCGTCCGCGTCCGGTACGGTATGCCTCAATAATGCCAGCACGGCCGTTAATAATCGCAGCGGTTGGGAAATCAGGCCCTGGAATATACTCCATCAGATCATCAACGGTAAGATCTGGGTTATCAAGCAGCGCCAAACAACCATCTGTAATTTCATGAAGATTATGAGGTGGAATATTGGTCGCCATCCCCACCGCAATGCCTGACGAACCGTTAACTAATAAGTTAGGTACACGGGTAGGCAGCACTTCAGGAATATGCTCTGTTCCATCGTAGTTGGGAACAAAATCCACCGTCTCTTTTTCTAAATCCGCCAACAATGAGTGAGCGAGTTTTTCCATACGAATTTCGGTATATCGCATGGCTGCTGCGCTATCGCCATCAACAGAACCAAAGTTCCCTTGACCATCAATCAATGTATATCGCAGCGAGAATGGCTGAGCCATCCTTACAATTGTATCGTATACCGCTGAGTCACCATGGGGGTGATATTTACCGATTACATCACCCACAATACGGGCTGATTTTTTATAGGGTTTATTCCAGTCGTTACTTAGTTCACTCATCGCAAACAATACACGACGGTGAACGGGCTTTAGCCCATCCCGCACATCCGGTAAGGCTCGCCCGATAATAACGCTCATCGCGTAATCGAGATAGGACTGTTTTAATTCGTCTTCGATATTAACGGGTAAAATTTCTTTTGCCAGCTCACCCATAAAGCTAAAATTCCTATAATTCAGAAGTCTTTGGGCGGTTTATGTCGATCTTAGAAACAATGGAACGATCACAAACCCCTTTTTAGTTGTTATATATTTTCTGAGATGCCCGTTTTATCGAAACACCCCCTTACCTTAATGTTGTTAATATTTTCTGTACGACTATTCCAATACTGACCTTTCGCACTTCATTAACACCGAAACCCCAGCGTTAATTTAACAAATCACAAACCCATAGGCCATCTGCTTACTTGTTGTAAGCGTACAAAATATAACCCATGGTATAAAAACCCTAAATCATAACATACTTCGTAGCGGTTGCGCGTCACAAAAGACGTGTTTTTCCTTGCTCATCAACTATCTCCATCTAAGCTTATAGGAATTGCTCAATGCACAAACAGCCACCTAGACAATACTTATGAAAAAATTCTTAGTTGTAGAAGATAGCCCTATCGTCGTAAAGATTATCAAGCATATTGCCAAGCTTGACCAATCCCTACATTTCGACATCGCCATGTCATTTAAAGAAGCCAAGGCTCTGCTCGAAGATAATGGCGTAAAAAAGTATCTCGCTGCAGTAGTCGACCTAAACTTACCTGACGCACCCGACGGTGAAGTGGTCGACTACTCACTTTCACTCAATATACCCACGATTGTATTAACCGGCAGCTATGATGAGCATAAACGAGATCAAATGCTCGAAAAACCGATCGTAGATTATGTCGTTAAAGAAAGTCGATTCTCCTATGAGTATGTACTCAAACTAATTCACCGCCTGCATAAAAATCAGCATATTAAAGTACTCGTGGCAGACGACTCAAAAACATCCCGCAAGTTTATTACAACCATGCTGAAACCTCATTTATATCAGGTAATTGAAGCGGAGGATGGCCAACAGGCGTTGGATCTGATACATCAAGATTCTAGTATTAAATTATTGATTACCGACTACAATATGCCGGTAATGAACGGTTTTGATCTCGTTAAAAACATACGACGAGAAGTAGATAAAAACTCACTGGTTATCATTGGCCTTTCAACCCAAGGTAGTGGCGGACTATCGGCAAAATTTATTAAAAATGGCGCCAACGATTTTCTATCAAAACCCTTTAGCCACGAAGAATTTCACTGCCGAATCATTCATAATATTGAAACAATGGAGCACGTCGAAACTATACAACACGCTGCTTATCTTGATTATCTGACCAACCTATTCAATAGACGGTATTTTTACGAAAAAGGCGAAGAAGCACTAGCCCACTCTCACAAAAACAATCGGCCCACGTGTTTAGCCCTCATAGATATCGACCACTTCAAAAAGATTAACGATGCGTATGGGCACGATGCAGGCGATCAAACCCTTAAAGAGGTTGCCTCACTATTGCAACAAGCCTTTGGTCGCTTTATTTTTGCAAGAATGGGAGGGGAAGATTTTTGCGTATTACTGCCTGGCCTGGACATACATAAAGCCACCACATTATTAGAGAATTTCCGAGAGTTAGTCGAAGATCATATTATCATGCTCGACAACTCCAGCGTCACCCTTACTATTTCAGCAGGCATCGCAGCCGATTTAAGCAATACACTAGACGAACTAATGAATGAGGCCGATAGACAACTATACAACGCCAAAGAAGCGGGCAGAAACCAGATATGTGCAGCGGACTAGACTAAGTTAGATACGAAGGGATAAATAAAGCATTTTCTTTATCCCTTCGTATTATTTAGTTAAATACGACTGTTTTGTTTTCATAGATAATAACGCGGCCCTCCAAATGACATCTTAATCCGCGAGATAACACCATTCGCTCAACATCCTTACCCAGCCGAACCATATCTTCCGTCGAGTCTCGATGACTCACCCTTATCACATCTTGATCGATAATAGGCCCTTCATCGAGATCTTGAGTCACATAATGGC
The DNA here is from genome assembly GCA_913060665.1 of uncultured Oleiphilaceae bacterium. GTDB lineage: Bacteria > Pseudomonadota > Gammaproteobacteria > Pseudomonadales > Oleiphilaceae > Alkalimarinus. Next base: position 20,372 of record CAJXUY010000014.1, on the reverse strand, counting down.
AGGTCGCGCCTATAAGTTTTACACCACGATCATAGGCTTTATGGTAGGGCTTAGCACCCGCGAAAGAAGGCAGAAAACTGTGATGTATATTGATCACCCTGCCCGCATAGACCTCACATAACTCAGGCGGTAAAATCTGCATATAGCGGGCTAGTACAATGACATCTGTCTGATACTGCTCAACTAACTTAGATACCTGCGCAAACGCAGCTGGCTTATCATCTTTATCAACCGGCACATGATGATAAGGAATATCATGCCACTCAACCATACGACGCAAATCATCATGATTGGAGATAACCGCCACAATCTCAGCATCTAACTCATTGCTGTGCCAACGATGTAGAATATCCGCCAGGCAATGAGACTCTTTTGAGGCCATCAAAACAACGCGCTTTTTCACATCAGAGTCCGACACACTCCAGCACATCGAGTATTCTTTCGCGATCGGCTCAAACGCAATACGAAATGATTCAAGTTCAAATGACATTGAACTGGCTTTAATCTCATTACGCATAAAAAACCAACCGGTTTTTTGGTCCGCATGATGATTCGCCTCGGTGATCCAGCCGTTATAGGTAGCTAAAAAATTACTGACTTTTGCAACGATTCCCGTACGGTCAGGGCACGAGATGATAAGACGATAGGTTCTTTCCATTAGGGTACTTATTATTCACTCAAGTTAATTCAGTAATCAACTTATAGGGTGTGCCTGCGCACCGAGACTCGACAACACTCAAGCAACTATAATTCGGTGTGCAAGCACACCCTATAACATTTACTCATCTTCCAACAAATCTGTTTTAGCCGCCATAATAAAGTCGTTGCGATGTAAACCTTTTAACTTATGACTCCACCACGTCACCGTCACCTTACCCCACTCGGTCAACAATGCAGGATGATGTGCCATGCTTTCAGCCAAGCCGCCAATACGATGAGTAAACGCCAGCGCATGAAGAAAATCTTTGAACTTAAACGCTTTCTCAAGCTGCATCACGCCGTCACGCACTTCGATATTCCAGTCTGGAATCTGCTTGACCAACGACTTTAACTCTTCATCCGTCACATGAGGCGCGTCAGCACTACAGGCCTCGCAACGCTCTTCTATAAGCTTACTTTCGTTATTCACTTTAACCCCGCCAACAAAAAACCAACCTCGTAGCCGTGGTGAAGCGCAGCGGAATCAAGGAGCACCTTACCCCCCTGATTCCAGTCGTTCCGACTTCCATCAAGGCTACGATTTACATACCACTAACTAACAGACTTGGCTGCAATAATTTTGTCGTGCCAAATTTGAGGCGCAGTTTGGTGTACAGAGCTTCCTTTAGTATCGACTGCTACGGACACAGGCATATCAACGACATCAAATTCGTAGATTGCCTCCATTCCTAGCTCTGGAAACGCTACAACCTCTGCTGACTTAATCGCTTTAGACACTAAGTATGCCGCACCGCCGACAGCCATCAGATAAACTGCGCCAAACTCTTTAATAGCATCTATCGCCACCTGACCACGCTCTGCTTTACCAATCATGCCCATTAAGCCAGTTTGCTCTAACATCTGATGAGTAAACTTATCCATACGTGTAGCGGTTGTGGGCCCTGCAGGCCCCACTGCCTCTTCTCTAACCGGGTCAACAGGCCCGACGTAGTAAATAAACCGATCTTTCAGATCAACCGGCAGCTCTTCGCCATTATTCAGCATTTCTACCATTTTCTTATGCGCCGCATCACGACCTGTCAGCATTTTACCAGACAGTAAAACCGTATCACCTGGCTGCCACTCTGCGATCTCTTCACGCGTTACCGTATTAAGGTTCACTTTACGAGTATTGGCGCCTTCAGTCATCGTAATTTCTGGCCAGTCTTCCAAGCTCGGCGGTGTCTGAAGAGACGGCCCACTGCCATCCAATAAAAAATGAGCATGACGAGTCGCGGCACAGTTAGGAATCATCGCCACAGGAAGGGAGGCGGCATGGGTTGGATAATCCATAATCTTAATATCCAATACCGTAGTCAGCCCACCTAAGCCTTGCGCGCCAATACCCAACTCGTTCACTTTATCCATAATCTCCAAGCGAAGCTCTTCAACCCGATTCTGAGGGCCGCGCTCACGCAGCTCATGAATATCGATAGGGTCCATCAATGACTCTTTTGCCATTAATGCCGCTTTTTCAGCCGTACCACCAATACCTATACCTAACATGCCTGGTGGGCACCAACCTGCTCCCATCGTCGGTACAGTTTTAACCACCCAATCAACGATACTATCACTTGGGTTCAGCATCACCATTTTAGACTTATTCTCAGAGCCGCCACCTTTAGCCGCCACCTGAACATCAACGCTATTACCGGGTACAACTTCGTAGTGAATAACAGCAGGGGTATTATCCTGAGTATTTTTACGCGCACCTGCCGGGTCTGCGAGAATAGAGGCTCTTAACACATTATCAGGATGCGTATAGGCTCTACGCACGCCTTCATTGATCATATCATCAACACTCATGTCAGCATCCCACTGAACATCCATGCCGATTTTTACAAAAACAGTTACGATGCCGGTATCCTGACAGATTGGGCGATGCCCTTCTGCAGACATACGGGAGTTAATCAGTATTTGAGCCATTGCGTCTTTAGCGGCTGGTGATTCTTCTTTTAAGTAAGCCTCATGCACACCTTTAACAAAATCAACCGGGTGGTAGTAAGATATAAACTGAAGCGCATCTGCAACGCTTTCTATTAGGTCATCCTGGCGAATAGTGGTCATCTATACTCTCTCTAGCCTCTTTAATTAATAACAGCGCTACCGCGATGGCGGAATATCTGCGAAACCCTACATTTTTTATAACCATGAATTGTACAACAATTTTATAAATGGATCACACTCAACTATCTAACAGTCTACAACAGCTACTATTTAACCTAGTTTTACCAAAAAAGGAATTAACACCTTGAAAGCTTGATAAAAACTCGACAGATAAACGAATGCAGTCTAAATTTACATGAAGCGATAATTAGCCTAGCTATGCTTTGCCTGATAGAACGACAAATCATACTTTAGTGCGATAAAACTATTTACACAGCTTGGATATAGTTCAAGCTACAAGAATTTAGGTTTAGGCAATTGTTATATATATGTCTACAACCACTCCCAGAAAATATAAAAATAGGAAAGAAGGTCCTACCTATGTATAAAAAAACCCTACTGAGTTTGGCGGTGGCGTCTACCTTGACCCTAACTGGCTGTTTAGACGACGGTGACAACTTTAGAAGTGCTGCGCCTGAATATAATATTACTACGAGTACTGATGGGAAGGTCTACCCGATTTTCAATCCTGTTACTAGTGCACTGCCTATTCCAAATGACCTTATTTTCGATTCTGAACAAGGTGATGGGACATTCGGTGTAACGCCAGACCCGACAAACCCCGCTATCACAGCCCTTAATGAATTAAGTGGCGCATCTACCATTGCACCTATAGATATTGCGATGAGTGGCTTTATTGATGCTTCAACCGTTGATGCGACAGAAGTCGTGATGAATGGATCGACCCCCGCTCCAAACCCAAACCAAACTGTATTCGTTATTGAACTGGGGTATGCATCAGGCGACCCCGTTCAAGGCTTAACTAACTCTGAAATACCCACTGCGTGGAACGCTGTTCGCTTCGGCGCAGCAGCAGGGGACCCAGACGCTATTGCCATTTATGACGGTGGTCAAGCACAAGCAGGAGCTGACCTTCTAGCACTAGCGGCGTCACCAGCATTTGAAGCAAAAGTTCAAGAGTTTGACGGGACATCTTACATTCGTATTCACCCCATGAAGCCTCTTGATCCTCGCAAACGCTACGTTGTAGTGGTAACCGATGGCGTTCTTGATACAGCAGGCCAGTCGATTGTTCAGTCAAGCAGCTATGCCAACATAACGGACGAAAATAGTGCTCTCGGCTCTAGCTCACTAGAACCTGTTAGGGCATTAATGAATGGCTTATGGGAAACAGTCGCAGACGGATATTTTTCCGCTGTATCAAATACCACCAGACCTACCGCACCACTAGATACCGACAACATCGCTATGTCATACAGTTTTACGACGTCTGATGACAATGCGGTTTCTTACTATATTGCAAACCCCGCTTATTGGATTTCAGATAGATTAGAAGACTCTATCAAAGTAGGCGCTGCTAAAACAGCTCTAGCAGCAGGTGCAAGTGATTTTTCCACTATTTATCAAGCAGTACAAACAGCCTACATAACCTTTAAGGCAGAAGATATTAACGCGGCATTAGCAGGTTGTGATGCAGCGTATCCTATACTTGACGAAAATAACGCCGACCTGCGAATAGAGTGCGTTGGTAATGGCCTTTTCACCTCACTAAGCGGCAGCGGTGTTGACTTCCCTAACCCAGAAGCAGTTACCACTACATTCGGAACACCAAAAGACGCATTAGCTACATCCGCACTCATCAGCCCGCTTGCCACTGCTGGAAGCTGGCCTGATGATTTCGTTAGAGTTGTTGAAGGCACCATGACAATCCCATACTATTTGGGTGTTCCTAATGGTACTGACGGTAGCCCCCTATCAACCAATAACTGGGTAGCCGACGACACACTAGCGACAACTCTTAATGGAGTGTTTGCTTCTGCCGGACTTAGCATCCCACAAGCAGACCCAGCAGTTTCAACCGCTGTAAACTATATATTCCCATTCCCTAAGAAAACAGCTGATGTCACCATCCCTGTTTTAGCGATATTCCCTACTAATCCAGTGGGAGATTTCACCCCTGTTATCTATCAACATGGCATCACAACTGACCGAAGTGCAGCCCTAGCTTATGGATCATCCATGGTAGCCGGTGCAAAAGGTAGCGGTGCTGATATAGCAATTATCGCAATAGACCAACCTCTTCATGGTGTGGCACCAGTATCAGATGCTACTCGACTTGAGTTAGCACAAACACTACTAACTGCAGCCGGAGGAGATGTATCTAATGCCCAAGCCGCAGTTGATGGTACTTTAGCGACAGGCATAGTTCTTAATATAGAGCCAACATGCCCAGGGATTACTATCACAGATCCTGCTGATGAAGCTCAAGTGTTAACTGCTAAAGGGCAAGTTGTCCAAGGTGGAGTATGTGACGGCCTTGGCTTTGATGCCGTACTCGGCGCAGAACCATCCGTAGCCGTAGGTACAGCTATCGTATTAGAATCAACTGTTGAAAACGGTGGAAGTACAATTGCAGGCCTAGCACCAACCGCCAACGAACGTCACTTTGACTTCACTGCAGATGCATCGTCACAACCCACACCCATGATATTTGATGATGTTAATGCGTTTGGTTCATCAGGTAGCTTGTTTATCAACTTAAGCAACTTCTTAACAACTCGAGATAATCTACGCCAACAAGTTCTAGACTTATTAACGCTACGTTTATCACTCGACACAATGGATCTAAATGGCGTCAATGGCATCAACGATGCAAACACCTTCTTTATTGGACATTCGCTCGGCACCATTAACGGTACTCCGTTTGTTGCAGTGGCCAATGATACGCCAACCGGAGACGACAACATCACAGCGGCCAACATGCTAACCCCTGGCGGCGGTATAATTCGACTCATCGAAAACTCACCAAGCTTTGCACCTTCAATACTAAGCGGACTTGCAGCAGCAGCTGGTCTACAACAAGGAGACGCAGATCTAGAGTCGTTTTTCAATATACTACAAGCTACAGTGGATACCACCGACGGAGTGAACTTCATAACTTCGTATGCTGATGAAGGGTACAAAGTGTTGCTATCAGAAGTCATTGGAGATACCACTATTCCAAATAGCGCGTATCCAGAAGCTAACTTTGGTGACGCTTCGCCATCGCCAACAGCCGGTACAGAACCTCTCATTGAGCTATCAAGTGCTGTTAGCACAAGTGCAACAGCGGCCCTTACTCAAAACGCTGTAAGGTATACAGAAGGCTTCCATGGAACGCCAGTGTATCCATCTTCAGGCACCACAGAAGAATCTGCAGTATTTAAAGAGATGGTTACGCAATCTACATCAATCGTTCTTTCTACGCTCCTTTCAGGGGGAGCTTCAACCTCCGTTACAGTAACCGATACTTCAGTTATTCAGTAAACCGTTAAGTAGAACTAAAAAAGCCGGGATTACATCCCGGCTTTTTTATGCCCAACGAACCAAAAGGGTCAGACTCGATCGATAATCCTACCTTCGACATAACCCTTAGAACGCCTATCCCCGCCTCTTCTTTTTGGCGATACCTCCCTTGTTAACTTTTCAGCAATTTGATCCTTAAAGTACTGACTTCCCAACACCCACGCTTTGTTAGTAGATGATCTAATCTCATCAATTGTCTTGTCAGTAATATGAGCATTAAAAAGATCACGGTAAGCAGTCTGTCGCTCTATAGAGAAAGTGCCCAATGATAAATATTCACTATGAGGGGTTATATTTAAATCTATCTCACCCAAAGCATTATAGCGATAGCTAGACCACGAATATTCAGAAGGGTGCTCAACCATACAAGCCCTAGACGGATTGAGTTCAATGTATCGATAGCAGGTTAAAAGATACTGAGCTGAGTCAATAAGAGATGCCTTATAGCGCCCCTCCCACAAAGTCCCTGTGCGCTTGTAACTATAGTTAAAATACTGAACATAATATCGCCCCAACATTTGAATAGCTTTAGAAATCCCACCCTCAGTATTGGGCGTTAAAATGAGGTGTACGTGATTGGTCATCAACACATAAGCATGCAATTCGCACCCATGCTTTTTACATGCATCATTTAATTTAGATAGGTAATACTGATAGTCTTCTGTCGCGTAAAATATCGGTTCTCGATTATTCCCACGAATGATTACATGCTGAGGGTATCCTGGTAGATTAAATCTAGGTAAACGAGCCACTGCAACCTCCTTGTTGCTGAGCATGATTTTTTGAGCACTTTACTAGCCCTAAAACGATACATCAAGAAGGCTACCGATCGAGTCTGATTCTTTTGAAATATTGACCTTTACGTATACTTAGCTACTAGTTAGAATTAATTACTGCAATCGCTTAAAGGACTTAAGCACAAGTTAACCACAATCAAGGAAGATTAAAATGTCTTATTGCACCTCAGATAACGGGCTATTCGGTACATTTATCGACGAGAATATGGCGTCCGATGCCCTCAACCGCATTTGAAACCGCAGGATCAATGACTGCAATTGCCACCAGCATTGCTGAAGTCATCCAGGTCAACGGAACATCTCTCAGTCTCTATCAAGCTCTAAAAAAAATAAACTCTGCAAAAAATGGACTATCTGTTTCTGCCGGTATTACTGCGTCTTATTATTTAGGAGCTTTAATCGGGTCAATGACTGTTGCATCAGGCAGATGCCTTGCTAATGGAGCCTCCATTGCCGATGCAATATGGACCGCAAGAGAAATAGGTATTTTTGGTTCGTGGCTTGATGCCGAATACATAAAACATCCAGAACTACTTAACAAACACTAGCGAGCCTGGTCAATGAACTCTATTACTCAAAATATATTATTTCTTCTACTTGCATTACTATGTTCGGTAATTGCCCATTTTTATTTTAATACTGCAGGAGAATATGCATTCCTACCACTCTACGCATTTTGCCTATGGCGACTAGCCTCGTGGCTTAAAAGTAAAACCAACCAAAATAGGTAACCTCAGACGCAAAAAGGGCGCTGCAATCCTTGCAGCGCCCTATCTATTTGATGCTTCCTTTACCATTCCCTAGGTAACCGGCCGTCCTTGTTTACTTCCTTGTCCGCATCCTTACGTTATTTGCAGATTTCTCGTAAAAGCAATCTACATGTCGTCCTGACGAAGAGAATAATACGGATTCGTTGTCGTGAGATATATAGGCAATCTCTCAAATGCACGTAAGAGATATCTCACATTTATAGAGTCTATATTCTAGAAAAAGCCTAAGTAATTAAACGCACGCGAGTTATTCGTAGCCTTGATGAAAGGAGGTACGACTGGGATCAGGGTTTTCTTTTAGGCATCTACAACCTTCCTTAATTCCGTTTCACTCCATCACGGCTACAAATTCGTGCCCCATCAAACCAACAGGTGACAAATGAAACGACATGACAGAGGTAGTTTAATTCACCCAATCACGTAACTTTAATATAAGCTCATGGGCTGGGCTTTTGATGGTCAAACTATCTGGAGTTAGCGTAATTTCACTCCAAACAGACAATGTTTCCGCCATCACTCGCTCGATTATCATCTCTGCTTCAGGACACATTTTCCTGGTTAATGCCATTTTTTCAATACGGAACTCTGCATTTTCGTTCAATGTAGCCTGTCCAAAAAAATTATTACAACCCGCCATACCATTTGCGGTGAAATTTTCGCCAATCTCAAGGCGCGGTTTCTGATGCTTGTTTGAATACGCTATGAGTTCTCCATCTATATGGGTCAATTCCCAGTTATGGTGTTGCAATGCCGTTGTGGTCACAGGAATACTTTTATCTTCAATTGAAGCACATGCAGAAATCATGACTGACAAACTTGCCATTAACAATATACATTTCATTATTCTCTCCAGTAGATCTTTGATATACAAAAAAACCGGGCAATGCCCGGCTTTTTCTGTAACGCTTAAACAACCGCTTAGATGCTCTACATTATAGTAGGCGACCTTTTTCAGCTGCGATTCTTAAGCGAAGCGCGTTAAGCTTAATAAAACCGGCTGCATCTTTTTGATCATAAGCGCCTTCATCTTCTTCAAAGGTCGCAATTTTCTCATCAAACAATGAATCATTTTCAGACTGGCGACCAACAACGATCACATTGCCTTTATATAGCTTCAAACGTACCTTACCGTTAACGTACTTCTGAGAATCGTCAATCATCCCCTGCAATGCTTCACGCTCAGGTGACCACCAAAATCCGTTATATATCAGCTCAGCGTACTTCGGCATCAAGCTGTCTTTCAGGTGAGCCAACTCACGATCCAGTGTCAATGACTCAATTGCTCTATGCCCTTTAAGCATGATGGTCCCGCCGGGTGTTTCATAACATCCACGAGATTTCATGCCCACAAAACGGTTCTCTACGATATCTAAACGCCCGATACCATTCGCACCACCTACTTCATTTAGTTTAAGCAGGACTTCATGAGGCTTCAAGTGCTCATCGTCAATCGCGACAATGTCACCATTCTCATAAGTTAGCTCAATATAGGTCGCTTTATCAGGTGCATTCTCAGGAGATACACTCCAGCGCCACATCTCTTCTTCGGCCTCAGCCCAAGGGTCTTCGAGAATATCGCCTTCGTATGAGATATGCAGCAAATTAGCATCCATTGAATATGGTGACTTACCTTTCTTCTTCTCCACCTCAATACCATGAGTATCACAGTACGCCAACAACGACTCACGGGAATTGAGATCCCACTCTCTCCAAGGTGCAATAACCTGAACACCCGGCTTAAGTGCATAACCACCTAATTCAAAGCGAACCTGGTCGTTACCTTTACCGGTTGCACCATGAGAAATTGCATCAGCATCTGTTTCATTGGCTATCTCAATCAAGCGACGCGCTATAAGCGGACGCGCAATTGAAGTACCCAGAAGGTATTCACCTTCATAGATAGCATTAGCTCTGAACATCGGAAATACATAATCGCGTACAAACTCTTCGCGCAGATCTTCGATGAAGATCTGTTTAACGCCTAAGGCTTCTGCTTTAGCACGTGCAGGTTCAACTTCTTCGCCCTGCCCCAAATCCGCTGTAAATGTAACGACTTCACAGTTATAGGTTTCCATCAGCCACTTCACGATAACTGATGTATCAAGACCTCCGGAATAAGCCAGAACGACTTTATTAACCTTAGACATACCGATGCTCCAGATGAGAAAATTTTAAAGGCGGGTATTTTACTTGCTGGAGGCGCTAAATCCCAGCCTGATTTCAATAATTGTCTAAATCAGGTGAGATTAACCTTCTGGAGTGGTGTTTGCGTTGGAATTTGATGCCATGCGTGTGCCTTTTTCCAACCTAACTGTGGTTCGGCGATTCTGTGCTTTATTCTTTTTGCTATTATTTTTAGCGACTGGATAGCGTTCGCCATGATAACGAGTCGTGATCATCTCTTCGGGTATACCATTCGCAATAAAGTACCCCCTTACGACCTCTGATCGGTCTTTTGACAGCCGTCTGTTATAAATTCTACGACCACTACTATCAGTATGCCCATCAATAACAATCGACGTAACCGTATTATCTGCCTTTAGATAGACCACCACTTTTTCGAGAATTTCAAAATCACTTTCAGTCAACTCCGCTTTATCAACCTTAAACAGTACTTTAGTACGTTCTACCTGTTTAAAGTTAACAGGCAATAGCGAAGCAACACAGTTCAAGTAATCATTATAAAAGCTAGGGAAGTTAACCGAGGAGACTCTCACCCTAACAGACTCATCGTTGTACCAAGATTTACGAGTAAAAGTAGGCGTCATTCCATCCATTAACCCTTCCATCATAGTACGTGCATTTTTTCGTTCTACAACAATAGACTTAGCTGAGTCTTTGACCGGCACATAACCTAAATTACGAACGCCATTTCCGGGACGCCACCGAGGGGCTTCAATCACTAATGCTGCATCACCCGATTTCATAGGGTTTGCATTAGCATTGAGATAAAATTTTAATTTCTCCCCTGCTTCATGATAGAAAACACCCTTACCATAACGAGGTATGGGGTGCGTTAAGCTACATTCAAATATAGAAGCCGACAAATACCACTGACTGTTACTCAAGTCTGCGGTATACGTTTTGGCAAGCCCATCGATCGGGATCAAAACAACCAGCACCAGCAACTTACATAAGATACCGATTTGCGCTTGCCAGACTTTAAAATGTATCGAACCTATGTTTCGCACTTTAAACCGCCATAGTTAGGTTTATCGATAATGTAGAAAACAACCTACACCACCCTAATGTTTTGCTTTCTATAGTTAGCGTCCGCTTTGTAAAAAACTTTACCCTAAAATCACGCCCTGTCTGATATACTTTGCCAAATTTTGTAGTACTTTTGTAAGTAAGCAGGGCTTTTTTATCATGAAAGAATTAACCATTACTCGTCCAGACGACTGGCACCTTCATCTACGAGACAATGAATTTCTCACTCAAACGGTTCCTGCCTCCGCGCGGTATTTTGGAAGGGCTATCATTATGCCTAACCTAGTACCTCCGGTTACGACTATGGATCACGCCATTGCCTATAAGGCCAGAATCACTCAAGCTAGACCATCATCAAGCCAGTTCGAACCTTTGATGACCCTATACCTAACAGATAACACTAGCCCTGCCGACATTCAAAACGCAGTAGATAGCGAAATAGTAGTTGCTTGTAAGCTTTATCCCGCAGGCGCAACGACAAACTCCGATTCAGGCGTAACAGATATAGGTAAATTAAAACCTACACTAGAAAAAATGGCAGAGGTTGGCCTACCTCTATTAATTCATGGCGAAGTCACCACAGATGATATTGATATTTTTGACCGTGAAAAGATATTCATCGAAAATACGTTAGAACCATTGGTCCAAAACATCCCGTCATTAAAGATCGTTTTAGAGCATATCACAACTAAACAAGCCGTTGATTTTGTAACCAATGCCCCTGATCGCGTAGCAGCAACCATCACGCCGCACCACCTACTCTATAATCGAAACCATATGTTAGTCGGGGGCATCAGGCCCCACTTTTATTGTTTGCCAATATTAAAACGAAATGAGCACCAAATAGCACTTCAGCAAGCGGCTATTAGCGGTAACCCAAAGTTCTTCCTCGGTACTGACTCAGCGCCTCACGCACAGAACAAAAAAGAAGCTGCTTGTGGATGTGCTGGATGCTACTCAGCGTTTGCAGCAATAGAACTCTACGCGGAAACCTTTGCAGCACTAGGCGCGCTCGACAAACTTGAAGGTTTTGCCAGTCACTTTGGCCCTGATTTTTATGGTCTACCACGCAACAAGGACACGATTACATTAGTAAAATCGGAATGGCAAGCTCCCGATAATCTCGCATTTGGGGATACCGAAGTTATTCCACTACGAGCAGGAACAACACTCGACTGGCAAGTCGTTTAAATTGTTTGATAGGCCAAAGAAATTAGTATTAGTTAAAAATTAAGAACCTATAGATAAAGGATTTTTTGTGTCAAATTATTCAAATGATGACGACCTAGAAAATATGAACCCGATGTCCTATCGATTCCGCGGTTTTTTACCGGTTGTCATTGATGTTGAAACTGCGGGTTTTAACTCAAAAACAGATGCTTTGCTTGAAATTGCCGCGGTTATTATTGGCATGGACAAAAATGGTAACGTATACCCTAAAGAAACAATCAGCTGTAATGTCGAACCCTTTAAAGGGGCAAATATTGAAAAGTCAGCGCTAGATTTTACGGGTATAGATCCCAAATGCCCTCTACGTAACGCCAAGCCGGAAGCCATAGCCATTGAGAGGATTTTTAAAGCGGTCAGACATGAAGTAAAAGAACAGAACTGTAATCGTGCCGTACTGGTTGGACACAACGCAACATTCGATCATAATTTTGTATTCGCTGCAGCGGAGCGCATCGAGATAAAACGCAACCCGTTTCACCCCTTCTCTACCTTTGACACCGTAACTCTTGCAGGCCTAGCCTATGGCCAAACGGTACTCGCAAAAGCATGCGCTGCAGCCGGCATTGAATTTAATGGTAAAGCCGCTCATTCTGCTCGCTACGATACCGAAAAAACAGCGGAACTATTCTGTAAGATTGTTAACCGCTATAAAGAAGCCGGAGCGTGGCCCTGCTAGCGCTCAGTAATAAGAAGAGAATAAAACCTTCACTACTGAGAAGCGCTTTACCGCGCTACTACCAGTACAAAAAAGCCCCGCTAATCGATGATCAGCGGGGCTTTTTTGTATTTATTGTTAAGAACGAGAGCTAATGACTCTCGTTCTTAACGGCAGTCTTCTGCCTTACAGCTCGTCTGCACTTTCAGACAAGTACTTAGCTACGCCATCTGGAGATGCATCCATACCTTTATCGCCTTTGCTCCAACCGGCTGGGCAAACTTCACCGTGCTCTTCATGGAACTGAAGCGCGTCAACCAAACGAATTAGCTCATCCATGTTACGACCTAAAGGAAGATCATTAACGATTTGTGAACGAACATTGCCTTCCAAATCAATCAGGAATGCGCCACGGAACGCAACACCACCTTCTGACTCAACATCATAAGCTTTACAGATATCATGATTGATGTCTGCTGCCAATGTGTATTTAACTTGACCGATACCGCCCTCGTTTACTGGCGTGTTGCGCCATGCGTTGTGTGTAAAGTGAGAGTCGATAGAAACACCGATAACTTCTACGTTACGCTCTTTAAACGCATCAATACGGTGATCAAGTGCGATCAACTCAGATGGGCATACGAAAGTAAAATCTAGAGGATAGAAGAAAACTAAACCGTACTTACCTTTAATCGCTTCGCTTAATGTAAGCTCATCAACAATCTGGCCATCAGCCAATACTGCAGGAACTGTAAAATCAGGTGCTTTCTTACCAACAAGTACGCTCATTATTATTTCTCTCCGTTTAATGATTACTGAGTGTTTAGAAAATAGATGAAGAATAGATGAATCTCAAACAACAATCGCTAACTACGCCACTGTAACCTGTGTCGCAAGACAGCCAACAACTTAGTTATTGGTATATTACACATGGATTGAAACCTCGCCTAGTGATTGTTTATTAAATAAATTTATAGTGCTCATAGGCAATGCCTATTATCAAATTAGTAAACATTGCGATTGCTTACAATATAATCAAGCCAGCAATCATGAATAGCGGGTGTCTAGTCACCATTCCTGTTAATATGCGTGAAAATTACATCTATACTAGATTAAAGCAGGATTCCCTCATGTCCAAATTTTTCTTCAAAGGTCGCCAAGATAAGCGCGAAAATCATGGTAGTTTTGGTTTCAGTACCAACCGTACTGAAAAGCCCGGCTCTGATAGCCACCCGATCTCACTGACCGTCACCTCAGAAGAGCGCAAAACCGAAATAGAAGTGACTTTGAAAGAGCATTCGTTATTTGCGAATATTGAAGTAATCGAGAGCGCAGAAGAGAACATCACCGCGTTAGAGAGTTTATTGAACACACCTAAAACAATCGTATTTGATAAAACACCCAACCGAAATGACCCTTGCTTTTGTGGCAGTGGTAAAAAGTTCAAAAAGTGTTGTGGTAAATAGCCCAGATTGACTGCGCTATAGTGCCGAAAATATTTTTAATATTGATTGCCATGTTATTGATTAAAACTAAACACTAGCCTCATTTTATTCGGTGTAAAACTCTAAGCACATATATTTAAAAGGGGCTAACCTGACATAGAAAGCCCCTCTTTTCTACCTACCAGCTAACTTCGTATACTAGAACATATACTGACCACCATTAGCTGATATGTTGGATCCCGTTATAAAGCCTGCTTCTTCAGCGGCTAAAAACGATACTACTCGAGCTATTTCTTCAGGCTGTCCAAATCGACCAATAGGGATCTGAGCTTCGATTTTATCTCTCACACTCTCCTCAATCGCCATAATCATACTTGTCGCTATATAGCCTGGAGATATCGTATTCACGGTAATGCCTTTTCGAGCGACTTCCTGCGCTAATGCTTTGGTAAAACCGTGCATACCCGCCTTCGCAGCTGAATAATTAACTTGGCCGAACTGACCTTTCTGCGCATTGATTGATGATATATTTATTACTCGCCCATACTGCCTGCCGATCATTCCATCAAGGAACTGCTTAGTGATGTTAAAAACACTACTGAGGTTTGTATCTATAACCGAGTCCCACTGTCCTACTGCCATTTTTTTCATCACAGAGTCCCGCGTAATACCCGCGTTATTCACGATGACGTCAACATCACCCACACGACTCGCAATATCCGTAGCGGCTAACTCGCATGAGTTAAAGTCTCTAACATTAACGCACACCAACTCGATTTCGTACCCTAATTCTTTTTGCTCAGAGCGCCATTGCTCTGCTTGACCTTTTTTCTCTGCTCGACTGTAGGTTGCTATTACGCGCATACCGTCTGCGGCCAAACGGCGACATATAGCGGTTCCGATGCCACCTGTTCCGCCTGTTACTAATGCGATTTTTTTATCCTTATTATCCATAGTCATACCCTCTACCTTCTTCCAGTTTGATTGATTTAGTGAGAACTAATTGGCACCACATCATCGTTTCCCTTCATGTTTTTTATAGCAATATGACGAAGATTACTTGCTGACTCACATCAATAAAAAAGCCTGTGTATTATAAGTGCAACATAAACTCTATTGCTCAGTTTTCAAATTTAAATAAGTAGTTTATAACGCCAACACTTCAATATAATTACGAATGTTTCACCAAACTATCCGTGAAAATTTGTGCCTGAGTTGCCATAATACGCATTTACCTATAATCAGGGTTTACTCATGGCATCTAAGCAAGATCAGCGTTATATCCAAATAGCAAAAGCATGTTTAAAAGCACTCAATCAAGCAGCCACCAACCCTGCCGATAGAGAGAAAAGCATTCAAGATGTATATGATGCAATCGACACTGCATTCAACAAGCAGACAGCGGTTCTCCAACGAGAACTCCAGACCGCCAACCAAGCATTAGAGCAAATCAGAGATAACACGGTTAATTTGAATGATGCACAAAAAATTGCAGCCGATACGGTCGACTCTTTAACCGCGATTATGCCCGGCAAAGGACTACACTAAGCGTCTATTACCTGACACGCACTTCCCGCTAACATTATGAGACCGTTCATGAGTATAAGAAAAAAAGTCAGCGCCCTTATTGTCATCACAGGCTTTGTGTTTGCTTATCAAAATGTGCTCGCAGCCCAGATTAAACAAAGCCCAAATGATGACCGACAATATAAGAGCATCACGCTACCTAATAAGCTAGAAGTTCTACTAATATCCGATAAGAACACTGATAAAGCAGCGACAGCCCTGGATGTAAAAATTGGTAGCGGTTCAGACCCAAAAGGGTATGAAGGGTTGGCTCACTTTCTTGAGCATATGCTATTTTTAGGCACTAAAAAATACCCTCACGCGGGCAGTTATCAGGCGTATATCAATCGACATGGAGGTAGCCACAATGCCTATACGTCGTTCGAAAATACCAATTATTTTTTCGATATTAATGCAGATTCATTAGAGCCTGCCCTTGATCGTTTTGCTCAACAGTTTGTTGCACCTACTTTTACGGCTAAATACGTGACACGCGAAATTAATGCTGTTCACTCGGAGTATTCTGCAAAATTAAAAGATGATTCGAAACTATATTTCTCTGCCTTTAAGGCGACTATTAACCCTGAGCACCCTTATCACAATTTTTCTGTAGGTAATCTAACAACACTATCAACACGCGACGACATTAATATTAGAGATGTACTCATCGACTTTTACAAAAGCCATTATTCCGCAAACCAGATGAAGCTGGTCGTACTAGGAAAGGAGCCGATTGAGCAACTTGAACAATGGGTTTATAGCAAGTTCTCCCTGATACCAAACCACAATACCAAGCCCCCCCAGTTTGATATGCCGATGTTCTCACAAGATACATTACCGTCTCTTCTTGAGGTCACGCCCACAATGGATAAGCGAACACTATCGCTAGTCTTTCCAATACCCTCTATCAAGAAACATTACCGAAATAAACCTACTTACTTTTTATCGAACCTCATTGGCCATGAGGGGAAAGGTAGTCTCTTCGCTTCATTAAAAAAACAAGGGCTTGTTGAAAGCCTTTCAGCGGGAACAGGAATAGATACCGGCTGGGAAGCTACATTCAATATTTCATACCGTCTTACTCAAAAGGGGCTAAATCAATGGGAGAAAATCGTCAGTGAGACGTTTAGTTATATCGAACTGATTAATCAAAAAGGAATCAATAAGCGCTACTTCGATGAACAAAAACGCATGCTCAATCTTGCATTTAAGTTCAGTGAAAAAAGTGAACCTATTCATTATGTCAGTAGCCTGGCTTCATCACTTCAAGACGTTGAAACAGCCGACATTTTAACTGCTAATTATTTGATGGAATCATTCGAACCGGGTATTTATAAAAGTCTTCTGGCACAGCTGAACCCAAACAATGTACAAGTATCACTTATGGCAAAATCACTAGTTACTAACGAAAAAACTCAGTGGTATGAAGCTCCTTATTCCTACACCAAACTCCCAACAGAGCTAATTAAAACCTTCGCTTCGAGCAAAATACAAGAAGACACCCAACTACCGGCAGAAAATGATTTCATACCCGATAACATTGAAATTCTATCTAACAAACACATGCTCTTACCTGAACGACTCGCACAGTCACCTGGCTTTACATTGTGGCACTACCATGACACTTCGTTCGGCACCCCAAAGTCGAACATCTATGTAAATTTGAGGTCGCCGATTGCGAATGATACCGCAGAGCATGCAGTACTAACCTCCCTATATACATCAATGGTTCAAGATCAGCTTAATGAATATAGCTACCCTGCTTATTTAGCAGGCTTGAACTATGACCTTTATAGCCATATTCGAGGAGTATCCATCAAAATTGGTGGATACAGTGAAAAACAAACGCTGCTTTTAGAAAAAATTCTTAAAACAGTAAAAAATCTACACTTGAAGCAAGAAAGGTTTGATATTTACAAGGAGCAGCTAGCTCGTTCATTAGAAAATGCGGCAAAACAAAAACCTTATCAACAAACAACAGGAGAGATAAGAAAATTAATGTTACGACCTCAATGGACTGAACAAGAAAAGCTGGAAGCGATTAAGTCGATTTCGATCGATACGCTGACTGCATTTAAAACTGACTTATTAAATGAGATTGAGGTAGTAACATTATCTTCAGGGAATATTAGCAGAGCTGCATCACTGAATATTTCAAACCTCATTCAGTCTTGGCTGCTTGGCGACGACATCAAAAATACAATTGTTAGTAGAGGGAAGGTAGCACGATTACCACTAAACCAGTCATTTAGTAAGACTCTCAATATTGAGCACCCAGATACTGGATATACACTTTACCTTCAGGGTAAGAATAAATCATTTCAGGAACAGGCTCACTTCCTGCTTCTATCTCAAATTTTATCATCGCCTTACTACGAAAGAGTCCGAACAGAAAACCAGCTGGGCTATATAGTATTCGCGACTAATTACAATTTCTTAGAGGTACCCGCCATCGCCTTTATAGTTCAATCACCCGTAGCTAACGTATATCAGTTAGAAAGAGAGACACAAAGGTTCTTAACAGAATACGCTAAGAACCTAAACGCAATGCCTGTCGCTGAATTCGAACAGCATAAAGCAGCCTTGTTATCGCGTTTGTTTGAGAAGGAAAACAACTTAGGGGAAAGGAGTAACCGGTTCTGGCGCGAAATTGATAGAGAGAACGTTTCGTTTGATACAAGAGAAAAACTTTCCAAAGAGATCAACGACCTTTCCCCTGATAAGTTTGGAGAGTTTTACTATTCCCTTATTCACTCTCAAGGGAAAAGACTTCTGACGTTCAGTACGGGTAAAAACACTAACTCAAGTACATCTGAGGCAGATGTTGAGACATTAAAGTACTATCAACCCTTAGGCTCTAACAATCAACTATGGGAGCTTGAAAAGCCTTTTCATTAACGATACTGCCGCAACACAGAAGCCTATATATAGGGAATAATTGACTCACCATAATATTTTAGGTCTTCGATGATGGATAGTTGATCACTTGGTGTGCTGGCATCCCCTGCCAGTACAGCTAACCTATCGAAATATTCTTGGAACGAAATACTGCTGAGCTTATTATCAGTCAATCGCTGGTAGCGATATCGTTCCCACTGCTCTTGCTCTTCGCTTGTTAGGGTTTCCCGATAATTACGTGCTTTATATCTAAATAGCATCTCAGGAAGTCTTGGATCATCAAAGTTAAATTCGTCTTCCGCTAACTCGATAACCGTTGCTTTTCTTACACGATCCATTGTCACCTTATCGTTTGATGAAAAGAATCCGCCACTATAGATCATCAAATCGGGGTCACTATTTTTTTCAAATTCAGATTGTGCAAAAACTTCAGATAGTTTTTCTTTAAGTCCACTAATCGAACGGAGAGTCTTAAGATTAACTCGTAACGTATCACCACTTAGCTGTAGCCGCTCTAACCCATCAGTATCTAATGATTTCAACATCGTTGCAGGAGCAACTATAGGGCACTTATTGATATGAATAGTTTTTAGGGGAATCCGAGTAACCCCCTCTGGTAGCTCAGAGGCTCGCGTAAATATTCGATCTTTAATTTCCTGAACGGTTAGCCGTTGTAACTCCGAGGGGTCAAATCTTAAATCATAAACAATAACCCCATTACTATTCGTAGGATGAGGCGCAACAGGAGCAACAAGAGAACAGCAACCAATAGTCGCAGGAAACCGAGAAGATACATGAAAAACGGGCTTCATCGTACTAACATCAAGTAGCGGAGAAATTTGCTGTTTAACTCGGTGAGCATATACGTAATCGTATAGTTTAGGTTGTTTTTCTTTGATCAGCTTAGCGATAGCAATGGTCGCATAAACATCCGACATCGCATCATGCGCGGCTTCATGTTTAATCTCATTTGCTTCCGTAAGCTCTTCCAATCGAAAACTTGGTGAACCATCTTCTTTTAACGGCCAGTTTATTCCTTCTGGTCTTAAGGCATACGCCAGTCGGACCATATCAATTATATCCCAACGAGAGTTACCGTTTTGCCACTCTCTCGCATAGGGGTCAAAGAAATTACGATATAAGGTATTTCTCGTTACCTCGTCATCAAAGCGTATGCTGTTGTATCCTGCTACACATGTACCAGGTTGTGACATTTCTTCGTGGATCACCCTAATAAACTCAACTTCGCTAACACCATGCTCGTTAGCGACTTGGGGAGTAATCCCTGTAATAAAACAAGCCTCTGGTACTGGAAGCATATCGTCTGAGGGTTTGCAGTAGAGGGTTACGGGATCCCCTATGATATTTAATTCACTATCTGTCCGAATACCAGCAAACTGGCAGGGGCGATCTCTTTGAGGGTCAGCTCCGAATGTTTCATAATCATGCCAAAATACTGTTTGCACTGCCCTTATTCCCCAATTATATTTCGATTTAAAACAAGCAGATATTACAGTAGGTTTACAATAATTTATAGATCGAAAAATATAGAAAATCAGAGAATGATTGGGCTAGCAATAAAAAACCCCGGCAGGATAACCTACCGGGGTTTCGTATTTAGATGCCTGAC
>CAJXUY010000013.1 GCA_913060665.1 uncultured Oleiphilaceae bacterium | reverse complement strand
ACACCGAGGCCTCAAAGCCCCCAACCCTGATTCCAGTCGTGCCTCCTTTCATCAAGGCTACAAATGCAGTTCACTCCATGCACACAATCCCGTAGCCGCGATGCAGCGCAGCGGAATCGAGGAGCTCGCTACACCGAGGCCTCAAAGCCCCTACATGTGTGAGGGGATCGGTAAAAGGACTTTTGCGGCTTCGGTACGCAGTGCCTCGGTTAGGGTACGGCTAAGGGTTGTTCGAAGATTCCATATATGCCAATACAGTGGTATATCCAACGTGTTGCCCGGTATCAACTCGATTACCTTTTTTTCTTTTAACCATTGTTTGCTTTGAACATCAGGCACCATACCCCAGGCGAAGCCTCTGGCAATGAATTCTAAAAATGATTCGGTAGACGGCACTCGATGTCGAGTCTGAGGGTAACCAGCGCCGAAGTAGTGTGCTAGGTATTCTCGCTGTAAGTCGTCCTTATGGTTAAATTCTACGCAAGGTGCAGCGAGCAGAGATTCTTTATTAACCCCTTTAGGGAAGTAGCGCTGTTTGTAGTCTGGGGAGACTAAACAGCGATAGGTCATCACGCCCAAAGGAATGCAATTACACCCTTGAATAGGCGCAGCACTGGCACTGATACAGCCTACTACTGTGCCATCCCGTAACAAGTCATGAGTTCGATCTTGATCGTCGACATGTATCTCAACAAAGGTTTTTCCATTGTTTAGTAGCGGCATCAATGCATCTAACAACCATGTAGCGAGGCTATCTGCATTTGACCCAATGGCAATTGACGCCTCACCATCATCACCATTTCCTGCCAGATTACTGAGCAGGTCTTCTTGAAGATGGCTGACCTGACGGTAATATTTCAATATTTTCACCCCCGCATCAGTTAGTGTAGGGGGGCTTGAGCGTATGATAAGTCTTTGGCCCAGCTGTGTTTCTAATTGGCGAAGGCGTTGTGAAATAGCTGACTGAGTAATACATAGTCGCTCTGCTGCTTTTTCAAAACTCTGTGCGTCTATGATTTGGGCGACGGCTTCGAGTTGTGGGATCTCTATACTCATTAGTTTTGCTTATGTAGAAGTAATTTAATTAATTTAACTTATTACAGCTTGAACGATAGACTTCATTTCATCAAGTGAAGACGACTGTTTTATGGGGTTGGGTTAATGCAAGAACTACTATTACCGTTGATGAAAGGTTTTGTGACAAGTGGCAGTCTGATTATCGCGATTGGAGCTCAGAATGCGTTTGTTTTGTCTCACGGCTTAAGGCAGCAGTTTAATGGTTTGATCGCAGTGACTTGCAGTACATTGGATACACTGTTAATTTTTGCCGGAATTGCCGGTATGGGGGCCTTGATTACCAATGCCCCTTATTTAATGCTGGCCGCAGCGCTATTTGGCGGTGTGTTTCTAGTGGTTTATGGCTTTCGGGCATTGGCATCGGCGATCAATCCGAAGCCTTTAAATTCTGAGGGCAGTTCGCTCAACTCCAGAACAGCTGCGATTTTGACGACACTGGCGATTAGCTTGCTTAACCCTCATGTTTACTTAGACACAGTGGTACTGATTGGCAGCATAGGGGGGCAGTATGCATTGCCAGAGCGGTGGTGGTTTGCTGGAGGTGCTGCTTTAGCCTCATTTGTGTGGTTTTTTTCATTAAGTTGGGGGGCAAAAAAACTGGCGCCGCTATTTAAGAAACCGACTACTTGGCGAGTATTGGATAGTTTTATTTGCCTAATGATGTGGTCTATTTCAGCGTCGTTATTTGTGTTGGCCTATGACTTGATCGCCAAAGGGTTATGATTCTGGTTTTATGACCCTATGATCTTAGCCCCTTTATAGCGAGCCTAACCCATTGCCAGCGGTTGATAAGCAGAGCTGAAAATATCAAACCGCATCCCGTCAATTGAACGAAGCTCATAGTTTCACCAAACCACCAGCCTGCTAGCAGAGTCGTCCAGATAGGCTCTATGGTTAAAATGACCGCTGCATGGCTGGCAGGCGCAAGGCCTTGCGCAAAAGTTTGTAGGTAGAATCTCAGGCTGGTGGCGATAATAGCACTTGCTAACAACCACCCCCATATGTCGCTGGACACATCAACTGGCCACTCTTCTATACGCCATGAAACCGTGAGTGCTACAACGCCGACCACCCCCAGTTGTATTGATGTCAGCACCAATGCAGGCACCTCTGCGGCCATACGGGTATTAAGATTAAAATGTAGTGAAAATACCGTAGCGGCGGCCAAAAAGAATAACTGGCCACTATCTAGGTGAAGCCCATTATCCAGCGATAGAAGTGCGAGACCTGCAATGGCGACAGGTAGCGCCAACCAAGTGCTTAGAGGGGGCGTGTCACCAAAGATCCAGCGAGCCATAATAGGCACCAGCACAACCCCCATACTCGTAATAAACGCGCCTTCACCGACATGTTCGGCATTAAATAGCCCCATGATCCAAAACATCATGGCTATTGCGAATACCGCGCCAGTCAATAGAGAGCGCTTTATTGCTTGAGCCGACAGTCTACTGAATTCTGTAAATCCAAGCATGGCTAAAACAAGCCCTGCCAGCAAAAAACGAGTGCCTATGAACAGTATTGGGGGCATTCCCTGTAGCGTTTCTTTCGAAAAAATCCATCCGGCAGCTGCGAGAAAAGTTACAAGAACTAAGAGGAAATCGGCTTTTAGATGATGTTGATTAGACAAGTTTTATACTCGGTTTTTGGGCTGTTAGCTAAGCATCTACTAGCTCTGCTGGATACGCTAAGGGTAACAAATTAAGAGCATAGCTAGCGAATGACTTTACAGGCGTTACTGCTTACATTTGTGTTGGTTTTGGGACAGGTGAGCATCAAAAATATTATCCAATACCCCTTCGGATTTTAGATCTTGTATAGCGTTATTTAGTTTCTCTGCCTGGTTTAAATGAGCAGACTTTTTAGAAAAAACCAGCCACTGTTCCCGGTTCCCCATTATTAAGGGGGATATATCAATGGTGTCTTGAAGGCATAATTGATTAATAAGCGCGGTGATTACGACTCCATTTCCTGCGATAGCATCAAGGCGTTTAATGCCTAGCATCTTGACTAGGCTTGGATAGCTTGAAACAGCCTGTTTATGTATTGAATTATCGTTATCAAATTCAGGGTTTATTGCGCCTGAGCGGAAAATTCCTACGCTTTTTAGTTGTTTCAAGTCTTCATAGTTCTCGATCAATGTACCTTTTTGTGTTGCGATGATAATAGGAATAGTGCGCACTTTTTCAATATATTCAACATGATCGTTTAGACTGTCGGTTTTAAATAAAATAGCCGCATCTGATTGGCCAGATTTTAAGTGGGCTATGACTCTTGCTTTTGGCACTATCCTTTTTTTAATATTGATATTGGACTTTTGCGATATAAAATCGACATACTCCCAAAACGTACCTACATTGTCGCCATGACTATCAATGTAAGCGAAAGGATAGGACCTTAGGATATCGAAATTGATGCTGACGTGCTCCGAAGCAGTGGCGTTTAGGTTTAATAACAAAACCATGGAGATACCGAGGAGGTAGCTCCGAGAAATGAGTCTATTTCTTAAACTAAGCATGAGTTCCTTTAGGTGACTAAAAGTAGAGTCCATATTTAAAGGTAAGTATAGGCCAAGAACCGAATATTTCATTTCCTATTCAGTAGTGTCATAGATAGGCATTAATGCCCTATACAGGCTAAAGTTTTGGCGGGGAAATATGCACTCATCTATACTTTGACCAAAGCATTGGTTCTCCTTGATCGTTCCTCGTGGGTTTTTCAAAGGCATGGCCGGGCGTCGATAAGTTAGTATGGTATAGACTCAAGCCCATAATGAGCCACAAACTATAGCTCACTGCGAGATTCTGTTACTCTAGTTTAAATCAGGCTTCGCTCTACCCAATGCTTAACCCAATAATCAATTGATGTAACTACGTGAATAAACGGCCAACCAAAGCAGAGATAAGAAATGAGCTAGAATCTCAGGTGCGCGATTTCCTCGAACAAGGGGGGAATCTTGAGCAGGTTGAGAGGGGGGTGAGTGGTCGGTTTGATCAAAATGGCCCGATTAAATCCAATGCGATTGTCTTAGATGAACCTAAAGAAGGGCGAACTCTATTAAACGAGGTCGTTGCGACCATTGAATCGCGCAAGCACCCTGAACCTGTTAAAAAGAAGCCTCGCCGATCAGCACCTAAAAAGAAAATGATCTATGATGACTTTGGAGAGCCACTCCGCTGGGAATGGGTCGAAGAGTAGCGCTCCCCTAACATGTTTTAAACCGCTTTAATATTAAGCACTCACTGCCTGCAGTGCGTTCTCATGTTGGGTGATAATGGGTGTAGACTCACCTTTCGCAGGAGATAGTTTTAAGAAAACACCCAATGCAGCCAACAAAAATGCGGCGCTAAATATAATGGCAACGGGGTAGTAGAGGTTTCCGGCCAAGTCTAACTGGCTGTACTTGATGACCATTATCAAGCCTTCAAGTGCTAACGCTACGCAAACGGTACCGATAAAGCGAGGTAGTGTCCTGCGAAGCATAACAACAACATCATGCTGTTCTTCGTTTCCGCCATACTCCTTATTGATAACCATCGCTAGTTCAAAAACAGCTAATGATATAATTCCTGTGTTGATGGCTTTTAAGCAGCTTTGCATCAGATCTTCCCCGTTCAGTATACCTTCTGCTAATGTTGCGAAAGCAGACATCACCATAACGAATGAAAGCCCGAAAAAAATCAGGGAAAATAAACTAGCAAATATCGAACGTATTGAAAACGTTCTGGGTAATAAACTCATAGCTGTCCTTGTACTAATATTATATTGGTTAACGGCGTTGATTTTATCGTTTGATATACTGGGATATTATCCGTATAAGTACCTAATTTTATCTACTATGGCATTTCACCAATGGCGAATGTGCCATTCTGAAAGAACTGAACGGCTTGTTTTTTCTTTCGGGCAATTAATATCGGGCCATCATCAAAAAACAGAAAGTTTTTCCAGTTTCGCTTAAAGACCGCCCATGAGGTTTCAATTACTTTGCTGCTTTCGTAGCAAAAAAAGATCGTTACATTATCAGCCCAATCTATATTCTCAGAAATGAGTTCAGGTAACTCAGGTGATGAAGAATCCCATGCTTTTTGCCAAATCTCTTTGTGCAACCATGTGTTTTCATTGGCGGCCCAGTCACCACTTTCCCAGTCGGTAGGGTGGTCTGCCTCTTTGCTGATACGTTGCCGCCAGAGTTGGTAGGCACTAGATTCAGATAACGGTTTAATGTGTACTAAGTCTTCGGGGCTAACAGGCATATCTTTATGACGGAAAACCCAAGCATTGCGATATTCAGAAAGGTCTATGTAGTTCATCGAGATACCTGATAGTTAATAAAGAGCGTGCACTATAGTTATTAGATATAGATTTTAACAGGAGCAGGTATTAATAAGAACCGGTTTAATAAGGCGCTACCAGCCTAGTAGGTACAAAGGCTGGTAGGTACAAAGGCTGGTAGTTTATGTGGGAGATAATGTAGTTATCAGTGAGCTGTTGAGCTATCAAGCGTCTCAATAGCGCTTAAAATCTCATTAGTTTTTGCTTTCATTAGTGAAAAGTCATTTCTAGATTCGACATTAAGGCGTGCTAGAGGCTCTGTATTTGAGAGTCGCAGGTTAAAGCGCCACCCGTCAAACTCCATGCTCAAACCGTCAATATACGAGACTCCAATGGCCTGCTCAGCGTAGAGTTGCTCAATGCCTTTTAATACCTGTTGTGGTTGTGTTAGCGTTCGATTGATTTCTCCACTAGCTGGAAATTCCGTCATCCGCTCTTCGAGTAGAGATGAAAGTTTTGCCTCAGTTCGACCGAGTCGCTCGGCAATCAGCAACCAAGGGATCATGCCGCTATCACAGTATGCAAATGAGCGGAAGTAGTGGTGAGCACTCATTTCTCCACCGTAAATGGCATCTGTTTCACGCATAACTTGTTTAATAAATGCATGCCCGGTTTTGCTTTCAATAGCGGTACCGCCGCTCTCTGAGACAACTGCTTGAGTGTTCCAGGTTAGTCGGGGGTCGTGAATGATTTTTTCACCAGGATGATGACTCAAAAATTGCTGGGCAAGCAGACCAACAATGTAGTAACCCTCTATAAAATCGCCTTTTTCATCAAACATAAAACAACGGTCAAAATCACCATCCCAAGCGATGCCGAAGTCTGCGCTATGCTCAATTACAGCTTCTCTGGTACTGGTTCGGTTCTCAACCAAAAGGGGGTTAGGGACGCCTGCCGGGAATGATCCATCAGGGTTATGGTGAACCTTGATAAACTCGAAAGGTAAGTGCTTTTCAAGTTCATCAAGTACGATACCCGCACCGCCATGACCCGCATTAACCACAACCTTTAAGGGTTTAAGGTCTTTTAGGTTAATGTACCCAAGCATATGCTGGATATAGCTATCCATAGAGTCCAATTGGTATTCCGTGCCTGCCCTCCCTGGAAGGTTCTCACAGCCCCCTGACGCAATCATTTCTTTGATCGCATCGAGACCTGTATCACCATAAACCGGACGTGAATCTTTCATCACCATTTTCAGCCCGTTATAGTCTTTCGGGTTATGGCTTGCGGTGACCATGATTCCACCATCCATCTGGTAGTGGAAAGTGGAAAAATAGACCTGTTCGGTTCCGCCCATTCCAATGTTATAAACATCAGCACCTGCCCTGCGTAAACCGTTGCACAAAGCCTCTACCAGTTCGGGGCTTGATTCACGAATGTCGTACCCTACAACGACTTTTTGAGTGCCTAGTACTGAGGCATACGCAAACCCTATCTTTTCAGCTAGGTCAGGGTTTAGCTGGTCAGGAATCCTGCCGCGAATATCGTAAGCCTTAAAACAGTTTAAATCCATGTTATACCTCTTCTATATCAATCTTGTCTGGTTCTGGGATATTGACATTAACTCGGCCATAAATATCTTCAAAACGGACGATATCGTCTTCACCTAAATAGCTTCCAGATTGCACTTCTATTATTTCTAAAGGGATCTTTCCGGGGTTCGCTAAACGGTGTACTTCACCTATGGGGATATAGGTAGACTGATTTTCAGACATAAGAAATGTTTTCTCGCCGCAGGTTACTTCAGCTGTGCCGCTAACTACGATCCAGTGCTCTGCTCTGTGATGGTGTTTTTGCAGTGATAGACGAGCCCCTGGTTTTACCGTAATACGTTTAACTTGATGTCTACTTCCATTGTCCACCGAGTCATAGAAACCCCAAGGACGATAGACCTCACGGTGAGCATTGGCTTCAGGGCGTTGCTTTTGTTCAATTGCCTGTACTAACTTTTTAACATCTTGAACTTTATCTTTGGTCGCCACCATCAATGCGTCTTTGGTATCAACGACGACCACATTGTCGAGGCCTAATAGTGTGACCAGGCGTTCTTCCCCCCGGATGTAACAATTGGTACTTTGTTCTAACAAAACATCACCATTTACTACGTTACCATTGCTATCTTTGGTGTGTACATCCCACAGTGCAGACCATGAGCCCACGTCACTCCAATTAGCCTGAAGAGGGACTACGCAGGCTTTGCTGGTTTTCTCCATGACCGCATAGTCTATCGAGTTATCGGGGCAGTGTGAAAATATATCTGAATCAATATGCAGTATATTATCTTCTTTACGGCTGCGTTGAAAAGTAGAAAGCACCTTGTCATACATGTCTGGATCATGTTGCTTTAGTTCGCTTAGATAGCTGCTTGCCTGGAACATGAACATACCGCTGTTCCAGTAGTAGTGGCCACTTGCCAAATACTCTTGAGCTTTATCCATGCTTGGCTTTTCAATAAATGCCTCCACACGGAAGGTGCCATTCTCAGTGATCGCTGTATTATTTGTTTGAATATAACCGAACCCCGTTTCAGGCTTATCAGGGGTAATTCCAAACAATACCATCTCACCTGCATGGGCCGCAGAAGAGGCTACGTTTAGTGCTTGGTGAAAGGCTGCTTCATTTTCAATAACATGGTCAGCTGGTAGCACCAACATCACGTCATCTTTTCCTTCTTCGAGGATGCTAAGTGCGGCTAGTGCAACCGCTGGAGCGGTATTACGACCGAAAGGTTCAAGTAAAATGCTGCGCGGTACACAATTTATGGCGTCTAATTGTTCTTCGACAAGAAAGCGGTGAGCGTCATTGCACACAACCACGGGTGCGCTGACCTCCTCAAGAGAGAGTCGCTGTAATGTTTGTTGAAACAGTGTTTTCTGCCCCACTAGTGGCAAAAACTGTTTTGGGTTGTGTTTACGTGATAGAGGCCATAGACGTGAGCCATTGCCGCCTGAAAGAATTACCGGGATCATAGTGACGCTCCTTGTTTAAAGTTTGATTCTTGATAATGCAGCAATAACCGACCTGTTAGGGGCTGGGTACGACGGAGTTATTCTGCTTAATTACTTTTACTGTGATTTTCGGTGGTGCCGCTGAAACAGGCAGGTTTGTATTGAATATGCGCGTTAAATTACCTCCTAACCGTGTTGTTTTCATTGGGCGTAATGTTTCAAAATAAGGTGAAAATAGTGCACTTTCGTTAAAGTACTGTACATAGGCTTCCATCCAAGCAAGGGCGTAGTTGGTGACCAAACCGTCAGTTACTTGTGTCGCTCCAGTTTTTTGCTCAAAAGGCGCTGGGTCAGAGAGACTTTTAACGGTGACTGTCACTAATCTGGTGAGGGCTTGTTGCTCAGTGGGTGTGAGTTCTGTGTGGTTTGCTTCAGAGAACGCTGTTAGCATTACCAAAGGCTGAATAGAATAGTTGTGATAACCTAAAGCTCTAGTGCTTCTTCTTAGCTCATTGGGCAAAAATCCTTCTTGGTCTATTTGTGCTAATCCCTCCCTTAGCCCATTGTTTGCCCAGTTAAATAGGTCCTGACGATTAAGCACGATACTTGTTATCATGACGGACCATGCGGCCCAGTAATCGTGATTATTACGTTTGCTTTCTGGGCGGTTACTCCAGTCAATGACGACTTTTTGAGCAAGCTGAGCGAGCCATTCTTCTATCACTTTGCGTTTTTCAACGTCAATCTCTGGTGCATTTTCAGGTGCCTTAACTAGAAAGTATGCTGAAGCAGTCGTGGCAAGCGCCCACTTACGCACAGACATGCCTGTGTGGTTGTGCTCTTCAGATAGCAGCGCTCCAGCTTGCCCCCAGCTTTCTAGCCAGCTTATAAGGCAGAGACGGCTCGCAATACCTGGCTTTCCTTGTAGGTAGCCCTCGGCCAACTTAATACTACCTTTTTCTAGACGAGAAATGTCGGATGTGGCTTCTCGGTAGCGTCTTTCTGCATCAGCGCTTAACTGATCTCTTGCTGAGTCACTTCCCTCGTACTTGCTCGTAAACAGTAATGAGCTGGTGTAAGGCGTTGGTGGTTCTTCGCAGATGTAGCGGCTGTTTTCGTCATGACCTTTGCCGTCTTTTACAGGTAAATAGTAGCCAAGGGGAGCTTTAAGCATTGTAGTGGAAGCTGGGGGCGTAGCCGCATAGCTGCCTATGTTTAATGCCATCATTGCCAAGGGTATCCACAATAATTGTCTAGTTTTCAAAATGTTTTCTCCTTATGCAATCACAGTACGAGTTTTTGTGATTGCTTGGATGCGTTAATGAGGGTTTATTTGCGTAGCTCACTATCGCTTCTCTGGCACAAGCTTGCCGTTACTTTTAAGTCCTGAGGGTAGCTTTCATCGATCTTTATATCGAATGAGGTGAAAATAAAGTCTTTCCAGTCATCTTCAGAACGTAACTCAAACACAAAACGACCATTGCTATTTACTCGGTCTCGGTGCTTCAATGTGATGTTTTCTTTACGGCTGTTGTGATACCAGACTTTTGCCTGTAAGCGCTTTATGTCGGGGTTATTGAATTGAATATCTAATAAGTAATCACCGCTTAGTAGGTTCTTAACCTGGCCCCCACCATTAAATAGCACTTCGTTGTTTCCTGTTGTTAAGCTGGTGGTGCTAGATAATACTTTAGGCTTTGTGGCGCATCCATTGTCGACTAAAGGGATGAGCTGACGGTAATTAAAATTACTCGATAACGAGGTGTATGAAGGCACCTCCCAGATCAGTATTTTAGGCGGGGCTTCTTGGTAATCTTCGGTTGGAAGGTACTGTAAGAGTGAGCCTATAACGCCACCACCTGCTTGACCTATATTCAAAACGTCTCTGGATAAAAATTCTTTTAGGTAACCCACAAAATTATAATTGGTTTCCGCTTTCGTAAAACTGGTACCAGCTGCAACGATCTCGGGCAAACTAGCATCGCTAAACAGGTCTGATTCCCCCTCCTCGACTGTAGAGGCTTCAAATTCATTTACATATTGTTCTGGGAGTTGAGTGCCACAGATCAGATAAGCCGCTTTTTGATGAGATCCGCTAACTTTTAGCAAGCCTACTCGATCGTTTTTATATTTCGTTTCTGTAATAGATGAGTAAATATCAAGCTTTCCGATGGTATCAGCAACTATCTGAGCCGTTAGTTTGGCGCCATAGGGTGTCCAGTGGGCATCTCTACGAAAATAAAAATCTGGTGTACTGCCATCATTAATCAGTGTTTCTAAGTTAGGGACAATAATGCCCGTTTCTCGGATTTGTCGTAATGCTTGGTTGTAACTATTTGATGCCGCGATAAAATCATATGGAACATCGACTATCCCGTCAGGGTTTATCAAGCCTCGTGTGGGTTGATATACCATGACTAGCTCAGTCCCCTTTGAAGCCAACGCATCACGAAATCGATTCAATTCATTCAAGGTGCTTTGGTCAACTTCAAAGTTTTCGTCGAGGTCCAGTTTTGTTCGATATAACCAGCTATCAGTCCCCGCTACTAAATGCTGGCTGACTTTTAGGAATTCTGTGTTGTATGATGCAGGGTCTTTGACCTCTGGACACAAGGAACAACAGGCTTCTAGTTCATAATGAGGCGCCGCAGCAGAATAGGGCGCATAAAGAGCCAACAGTGCAGAGACTGCCAGTGCTTTTTTAACAGAAGAAGGACGAAAAATAGGCATTGTTTTCATGGTTATACTTCTCGTTTATTCCTGAACCCAAACCAATGACGGATTCGTATTGGGTTGACTGACGGCAAATAAGTTGAATATTTCACCTCGTTTAAGGGCTATAGGGCTGGCGGAAACAATTTTCTTTTGCGCGTTAAAGACGGCTAGCGAGATTTTGACAGCATTGACTTCTCTGAAGCCGCTATTATTTGGTTCAACGCCTTTAATGACGGTTCCCTTACCGTTGTCTGTTTTAAGGGTGAGAGGGATATCTGTTAGGTTGTAGAATGCGATAAGTGCTTTCTTTCTCTGGCTAAATGCTTGGCCTTCGATAGTGGATATTGCACCTGATTTATTAAGGAAAGCGGTGTAATAGTGATCTGCTTCTAACACTAAAGGTTGCTGTGATTGTTTAATGTTGAGTGTGTATTCACCGGCAGGTAAAAACTGATACTTGCTAGCGCTATATACGCCTTTTGCCGTCAATGATTTAGAACCAATACTGGCTGTTAGCATAGCGGCTTGGCTGCTATTAAATATACGGATAAACGCTGAACCCGGAGGTGCTTTGGGGCCATACAATGCTTCCTCACTCGCTTTAACATTTAATGTCGTAAGTAGCAGCGTAGCGAGCGCCAAAAGTAAAAAACGTGTGCTGCTACCTTTGCGGTTGCAACGTGTGGAAGATAAGTAAAGACTCAATCTGTTCATTATGCAGATGGCTCCTGATGGATGGTTTGTTTTTTGTCGAGGGTGGCTTTGGTTAATGCCATTTCGGTATGTGTTTTGTATTTAATCGGCAAGAAACGTTCAGGAAACTCCCAAATTAAAATACGAGGAGGGGCGTTGGTGAAGTCCTCTGATGATAGATACGTTATCATCGGTTCAATAGGGCCTTGTCCTTCTTCTGCATAATTGAGAATTTCTTGGCCAAGCTGCTGCTCTAGAGCCCCAGGGAAGTTCCATAACTTATTAGCGCTATAGCTCGTCCCCACTAAGGTAATATCAAAGCTTGGTTCATCAGCGAACAATAGTGCGTCAGCATCGTCTAGGTTTGTATCACTGTTAACTTGGGTGACTTGTGGCTCAATTGTTTCTGGTTGCGGCCCCAACCAGCTAAAGTAATCCCGGAAGGGAATAAAACTCATTAAGTCCCCTTCGTGTTGCTGACTTGTTAATACTGAGGTTGAAAATTGAGTGCTATCACCCAGAATGTCCGCATCGAGTGTTGCGATCGTCTCTTTTAGTTGGGTAGCGGCTATTTTTGCACCAGCGGGTGTCCAGTGGGTATCTGTTCTTAAATACACTTGCTGCGCGTCTTTGGTTTGTAACATGGACTCTTTAAAACCTGTCCAATGAATGCCTTCGGTTTGAAGCCATTGTGTGAAAGAAAGGTAACGTTGCAAAGCACTGTTACTGGGCTGATGCTCACCTAAATACTCTGGATAGATACTTGCTTTTGCAGGTACCACCGCGACAACAAGCGTTATATTTTGTTGCTCGAGTTGCGCTGCAATAGCTTTGATCGTATCGAGGTTCTGAGCGGTATGGTTTTGTTCAGCTGGGTAGGCTTTAAATTCTTCAGAACTGAAAAGCCAACCCTCTTTGCCTATTTCAACACCGCTACGTCCTTCGTTAAAGAGCGCATACTCAATAGCGGCCCATACATTAACGCCGATGTTTTTGATTGGGAGTTGATCGTCATAATGGTCTTCAAAGGCGGCGGCTTGATCACCGGTAATCCAACTTTTATCTTGTATTTTATAGTCGGCATAACTCCCAATAGAGAGCCCTCCTATCAAGATTAGGCTTGCGCCAAAGGCCAAACCAGGAAAATTATAAGATATCTTTTTCATTATGCTTCTCCTTGAGCCTAAAACTGAAAATACAAAAAGGGCGAAAAGCTTTGGGCAGACAGTTTTAGTAAACTCAGTGCGAATAATGGTATCACCGCAATTTGGCTTGCTTTATAAATGGTCTGTCCGCCTTGGGCTAGCCAACGCATAATGGGTTGCTTAAACCCGGTAATAAACACCACGAAATAAGACAGCACCAAAATAAACAATTGCAGCTTAGTAATACCATCTATCAGTGGCTCGCTCAATGTGAGAGAGGTAAAGCTAAACATGGCCTTATAAAAATAGACCGCTGTGGTAACGTCGGGTGCTCTAAACATCACCCAACCAATGACGACCAGTAAAAAAGTGAGCCCCCAAGCGAAGATATTAAAATGTTGTTTAGATACGGTCACGCCGAGTGCTCGTTCTATAGAGAGAATAACGCCGTGCCATGCGCCCCATAGAGCAAACGTCCAGTTGGCACCGTGCCAAAGCCCCCCCAAAAACATGGTTAAAAACAAATTACGGTAGGTCTTGAAGGTACCGTGGCGGTTTCCGCCTAGTGAAATGTAGAGGTAGTCTCTTAACCAAGAAGACAAGCTGATGTGCCAGCGCCTCCAGAACTCTGTAATGCTTTGGCTAATATAAGGGTGGTTGAAGTTTTCCATAAACCGGAAGCCCATCATTAATCCTAAGCCGATAGCCATGGCACTGTAACCCGCAAAGTCAAAAAATAACTGAGAGGTATAGGCCAAAGCCCCGAGCCATGCATCGGCTGTCGTCGGGTTCGCCGTTGAGTAGCAGGCATCAACAATGGGTGCGATTGAGTCAGCAATAAATACTTTACTGATAAACCCTTGCATAAAGCGAGTAGCGCCTTCTGAAAACAAAGCCATGCTGTGTTTACGCTCAATAAATTGATTGGCTAAATCTTTATAACGCAGAACAGGGCCAGCAATAAGCTGCGGAAATAGTGCTATAAACGCAGCAAAGTCGATAATATGCTTTGTGGGGGGTGTATCTTTACGATAGACGTCGATAATGTAGCTAATGGCCTGAAAGGTATAAAAAGAAATACCGATCGGCAGAATAACCTGTGTAAGAACAAATGGCTCGAATCCTAGGTTGCCAAATAGGGCATTAAAACTATCGACACCAAAGTTTGCATACTTGAAATACCCTAGAGTGCTGAGATTACCGATAACACCGAGCGTTAACCAGCGCTTGGCTGATGGTGAATCAAGTGTCTTTGATATCATGATCCCAATCAGGTAGTTCCAGAGTGTGACCGCGACAAATAACAGTAAGAAATCAACTCTCCACCATGCATAAAATGCATAGCTACCTAGTAGTATTATTAAGTTCTTACCCCTTGCAGGGGTTAAGTAATAAACCCCGAGAAAAAGCGGCAAAAATAAAAACAAAAATACATTTGATGAAAAAACCATCTCTATACTTCCTTGAGGTGATAGTTAACTGCCAGAATTATGTGCGTGTGGGTACTCAATAGGCTCAATAACGACAGCAGATTTTTTACGGTAAATAATGTCGAGTATTTTGTGTTGATAAGTAGCGAGAGTCCCTTTAAGTGACAGGTTTTTAGATGTACTGCTGCTAATAAAGCTTGGGTTGTAGAGTCTAGCGATAACCTTAGGACCTATAAAAACAGGGCCGCTTCGGTTCTCAGAAAGACTATCCTGAGTCATCCAGATGGTAGTTGCTGTTTGGTAAGGGTCCAGCGACATATTCCTGTCTGTTGCAGAGAGATCTTGCACCTCAGCGAAAATTCCGTAACCGCCACTTTTTACAATAGCATTGTGGCTGATACGTGTATTGTTGCTGTTTCTGACGCGAATACCTTGTCGGCTATTGTCGGCGATAACGTTGTTTATAATATAGTTATTATTGCTTTCATAAAGCGTAATGCCGTCCCCTTTGTTGCTGTAAACGGTATTATTGGCGACAACATTTCGCTGACTGTCTCTATCGAGTACGATACCTGACAGATGATTGTCATGGGTTCGGTTGTTAACAATCCAGCTATCGTTGACCTCCCGAGAGATGATGATGCCGTGCTTTTCTCGGGTACCATATACATGATTATCAGCAATCAATAATCGAGATGATCTGTCGTGAGGGTCAATCCCGTATAGAATATTGTCCCGGTAGGTATTGCCCACAATTGCGACATCTTCTGCTTCATAGCAATAAAACCCGTAGTAGGTATCATAAAATTCCGAATTGATGATCCAGCCTTTTGGGGCCGCCCTATGCATGTTGTCGTGTTCTTTATATTGGGTAAATGTGATGCCGTAAGATTTACTTTGGAAGTAGCCAAAGCTTTCTATAGTTGAGTCTGCGATGTAGGTTTCGCTGCCCCCCCATGAAACAAAAAAGGGTCGGAATTCCGTATCTTCCTTATAGTAAGCGTTAGTATTGTTTTTCTCGCTCCAGCCGACTATTCGGCTGTTAATGGCGAAGAATAGGCCATCATTAACCAAAAAAGCGCCTCGGTCTTGTGAAAGTAAAAGTGTTACTTGGGGCTTTTCAGGTTTATTTCCCTGACCTCCTGCGTTTGAATCGCTTCCATCTATTAGTAATGTAGCGTTATTACCGACTAAAATAGGTAACCGAGCTATATAAACACCGTTTCGAAGCTTTTCGAAATACTGGCTATCTACAGCGTTTGCAATGTCTTCAAGCGTTGCGACTCCACTATCAATTTCTATGGTTTTAGGTGATGAGAATTGGCGCTCTGCCCATTCGAGTAGGCGCGTTCCACGAACAAAATCTTTAAGTGGCCCGCTTCGTACCAATCTTTGAATGGTTATTACCGGCTTTTCGTTAGCGGGTATTTTCGCCTTAACCGCCTCTAGGTTATAGGCTGAACTATCTGGAATAGGGGGCGCGTCCCATTGAAATTGGGACGTAGGAATTTCGTTGACGGCGTGGGTGGCCGTTGGGTGTTTGCTCAATACCGAGGCGTCTCCATGAGCCACAGGCGAACCCCCTAATACTTGATAGAAAAGGATGAGCGTTATCCAAAGATACCCCTTTTTAAGGAGGCTTCGTTGTTGTTTTACTGCATTGTCTATTAGGTTATCCACCCGTAATCTCCGTTCAATCCTGGCCATCATGAATGCTCAATTTGGGTCACCTGAAAGGCAACCCTCTTGGCTAAAACTGCAATGATACATCCATCGTAATACGGTATTTTAAGCTGTCAGCGTCACTGCCATAAGCATCACCGGGCCTAAAGGTCGACGCTCGCAGGCGTGCGTAAGCGTCGTGCTCAAATCGCCAATTCACTAGTGGTAAAATTTCGCGAAAGTAATAAGATGTGACGATGTCTACACCATGACCTAGGTCTTTACTGCCATTAACGAGTGGGGCACTTACACCGTCAGCAACAATGCTTTGATCTGTGTTGTCGCGCTGAAAGTACTGGTAAACAACGCTTAAATCGAACTGGCTCGGATCAGCCAATGTGCCGTATAGTGTTGCTACTTGTAGGTTAGTGAGCTCAGCACGATAGGCTTCGTTAAAACGGTGAAAACTCGCTCGAGTACCAGTAAACCGAGACCGGTTGCTTTGTAGCCCTGTCTGGACAAAAGTATTGGGGTTATCGCTTCCACTTCCGCCAGAGCCCATCGCCATCGCGGCTCCTAGGTGAACACGTGGCGCTACAGGTAACTTCCACCTAAGGCCCAAATCTATTGCAAAGTTATCGGCGGTGCCGGCTTGATACCCTGTAATGGTTGAGGGGTTGCTGCCGGTCGCGAGCGTTGCATTATCACCATCAAAGTGTAACCAGGTTAATTCAGCGTAGTAGTGTATGCTCTCTTCGCTACGATAGTTGAAGTAGTCGCTTTTTGTGTTTAAACCAAGCCAGTAAAAGTCGCCCCTTGCTAGGTCATTG
Organism: uncultured Oleiphilaceae bacterium; assembly: GCA_913060665.1. Taxonomy (GTDB): domain Bacteria; phylum Pseudomonadota; class Gammaproteobacteria; order Pseudomonadales; family Oleiphilaceae; genus Alkalimarinus. The sequence continues at coordinate 109,875 of CAJXUY010000013.1, read as the reverse complement.
AAATCATCTTGAGAGGCTGAGTCACCTATTGCTTCAGGGTCAGCGTCTACGTTCTTATAAAGGACTCGTGAGCCGATATGATGGCCTGGTTGCCACTGCCACGACATGGTTGTGAACAGGTTAAGCTGATCTTTATCGCTATCGCTCAGCTCATTCTCATCGGTTCTATATTGATAAAACTGTTGAGCAACGCCTGCAAAAGCAAAAAAGGTAGTGGTATCAAATATCCAGCGGATAGATTCAATATTTTTATCCCACCAGATACCGTCATCTTCTCGTATTCGTTGTAAACCTAGTCTTAAGGCTTCACCTGGGTAAGAGGTAATACCTTTATAATCAAACCAGAACTCCCTTGCACCCAAGAAACCGTCTGAGCTTCCGCCGCCTTGGTCTGAATCAATCTCAGTGACCTCTGTGGCCGCAAATGCCTGTAATTCTGTAAAGAAGCGCCAGTCTTCATTGAGCTCGGCTTTAACCCAAGGTTTTAGGTTGACTTGAAATTCGTTAGTGTTCCCGTTCGGCTTTAGGCCCAAGTAATAGTCATCATCCCAGCGGTATGAGAACTGAGTGCTTACGCCCCATTCATAAGAGGGGTAGTCTATAGGCGAGGCCTCAAAGTTGGTTGTAGCGGCCGAAGTAACCGTAGGCGTAGAAAGCGCTATTGCGTCTTGCTGATCGCCCGCTCGGAATTGTTTTTCTTGTGCTAATAAGCCTTCAGCTGCTGATTGTTGCTTGGGGCTTAGATTCTTCTTGATATTTTCATGAAGTAAAGTGGCTTTAGTTAAGCCAGACTCAGCAGCAAGTTCTGAAAAAAGGTAGCTATAAGTAGGGTTGGGCGCCACGCCAGGACCACCGTTATACATTTCTGCCAGAGCGTAGTCAGCCCTTTTAGAGCCTGCTCGTGCTGCTAATAGAAGGTGATGCTGGCCTTTTTGGGTATCACTTTTGCCTAAATAGCCTCTTAGGTATAGTTGGCCAAGCCAATAGTCGGCTGCTGAGAATTGCCCGCTCGCTTTTAGTAGATTTTCCTCGGCTAGCACTGGGTCTTGTGGTACAAGTTTACCGTCATAGTAGAGTTTCCCCGTTAGCATGTTTGCTTCAGGCAAATGCAATTTTCTTGCTTGCTCTAAAAGATGAAGTACTTCTTCTGAATTGCTGAAATAGGCGTTATCCAGTCGTAAGCGAATTCGGGCAATGAGTGCCCTGGGGTACTCGTCTTGTACGAGTTGGTAGGTTTCATCTGCTAGAGCAGGTCTAATTTCCGACTGCTTAGTTTTAACGAGCATATTTGCCATACGATAAAGAATCGAGGGCTCCAAAAGCTTCTGCTGATATTGCTTTTTAGCTTTGGTGAAAAGACTGTTGAGTGACTCACTATCATTCGATACTTGATATATTTCAGCTAATTCAGGATAACAGCCGACTACTTGACTGAGTACCTCTTCACAAAGTAAGGCCATTTCAGATAAGTTCGCTTGTTCATAGCCTTGTCGCTTATACAGCAGTAATAGTGCTAGGTTAGCATCAGGTAAACCTCTCTGTTTAGCTTCGTTAATAATCTCTAAGGTATCTTCATACGGCCACAGTTGTGGATGCGCCATATGAAGCTTAACCATTAGAGGGAGTACTTCATCATTGCCCTGCTGGTATAGCTTGCGGAATATTTCGTCAGACTCTTTCAGTTCTGCAACAGTGGCGTTCTGTTTTTTTGCCAGCAGTTTTGCGAGCCGGACTTCTGCATAGCCTCGGACTTTAGCATTAGAGCCGTGTAGGGCTGTTTTTCGATAGCTCGCTTCTGCTAAACGCACTGCATTTGCATGATCTTGTTGTAGATATGTATCACCCAAATAAATAGCCGCATCATAATAGCCGCTATCCTCTAATGCTTTGTAGTGTTGGATGGCTAGCGCATAATCACCGTTTATCTTTGATTGCTTGGCCAAGCGCAAGTCGGGTAATGTGCTGCAACCTTCCATTGTCAGTGCACCTGCTAAGGCAAACGACAAGGCCTTAACAGGTGACGCTTTCATCCGTTGATTCAAAACTAAATCTCCGTTGCTGAGTTTGCAGCATTTGCAGTAGAGGCCGTGTTACTGGTGATCATGTCATTGATGGTTACCGCAACAGGTCGGCCTTTAAGACTTGCTGGAATATTATCTTCTAGCTTGATGGTCACGATTAGGCTTTGACCAACGTCAGACATTGCAACGTCTTGTATTGTGCCTTTTGTGGCACCTGCAGAGCCTGGGATTTCAACATCGACCGTTCTACCAGGTATCACATATTGACTATCTTTTAAATTAAAGCGGGCTTCTACAAAAGGCTCTGCGTCGACAGGCACTAATTGGAACGCTGTTTTTCCTTTGGCTAAAAACTGACCATCGACAATAAACTGCTTTTGAAGAACGCAGTCACATGGGCTAGAAATAGTTCCGGTCAGTGTTTGATTCAATAGCGCTCCTATTTTTTCAGCCGATAGATTGTCTTCATTTAAATGACCTTTTAACGCATCCAACATAGCGGTTTCGTAACTGGCAATAGGGACTCCAAACTTAACTTGGCCATCGTCTGGAATTAAGCTATGCAGCTTTCCGTCTCGTGGCATTTCGACATCAAAAGACTCTATTTGAATAACCGCTGCTTCTGCATGGGTTAAAAAGTAATTGCTATATAGTTTGTTTGCGATGAAGCCAAGAGCACCAAGCCCTACCAGAAAAACCAAAAGGCTCATTGAAAGTGCTTTAGCGCGGGCAAAACCACTCATAGCAGGTAGCGCTGCTTTATTACGGTCTTTAGTAAAGTTTTGACGAGCGAGTGTATTAATAACATCTCCCGCGGTGACGAGTTCGCCACTAAGGAACGATGTGATCATCAGGCGAAGTGCTGATACTTCTTGTTGGCCCATGCCTTGAAACTCACAACCCAAACGGCCTTGCTCATCGCTAGCCTTTACTAAGAAGGATATCTTTATTTGAAACTCAATAGCATTGATGTTGAAGTTGAGGCTTCCTTTGTGAAGAGTACCTAAAGAGAAACTTGGTTCAGACGTTTCTATGCTGAAGCCGCCGGCGGAAATATCCTGGACCGTTAATTGAATGACCTTTCCGCTGTCCAATTTGATGGCTAATTTTGCTGGCAGCTTTATTCGAGCATGTTGGCGCTGCGCCTCGGCTTCATGAACAAGGTTAGTGTTGGCTGCTATACCCATGATAAATCCTTATATGAATAATTAGTAATGTCTTGTATTGAGGGCCTCACATTGAGACCTTCTTAAATAACCGCTAGCAAGACTGCGCAAAATAGGCTTGCTGCTGAAAATGTCATGGCGCGAGATGACCAGCGGTTAAACCATTGCTGAAATGATGCTAGATCTCTTGTTAGCTTGGTCGGTTGGCGAGTCCATGACTGCCGATCTAAGCGGAAATACACGTAGATTTTGACCAGTGAGCCGAATAATTGGTTGTAATACAGTATGGCCGGATAGGCTGGCCCCACTTTATGACCAGAGGCCAGTAGCATTACGGTCATTATCAGTCGTGTAATACCAATCCAAAGTATGTATGCCAATAGAAATACAATCGAGTATTTGATACTGGCGATTACTGCACTGACGGGGGCCAATAAGCTACTCCACATCGAAATACGCTGATCAAACAGTACGTAATAGGTAAACCATCCTAAGCGCTTTGCCCCAAGCAGTTTGGTTGCCCGGTTATTTTGACGTAATGAATTACCGTACCAACGAAACATTAGCTGTCGGCTTGCGCGTACAAATTTTGGATCAGGCGGATGCTCAACAGTATTAATGGCTGCATCCGGTACGTAAAATGTGTCGTAGCCGAGTCGCATGAGACTGAACCAACTCGATTTATCATCACCGGTTAAAAACTTGAACTGTCCCAATCGCCAATGGTTAAGCGAGTCACTTTCTACATCGGCAATAAAAACAGGGTCGGTAACTACTTGGGCGCGGAATACAGACATTCTTCCTGTTAGCGTTAAAACGCGCTTTGATAGTGCCATTGAACTCATGTTGATATGGCGTTGAGCAAAGCGTAGCTTGTGCCACTCACTCATTAGGTAGCTGCCACGAACTTCACAAAATTCGTTGGTGGTTAGCCCCCCAAGGTTGGGGAACAAGTGAAAATAGGGGACGGTTTTTCTTACAACGCCTGTATCAAGAACCGTATCGCCATCGATGACGGCAACAACCGCGTGCTTGTCGGGCATGTCGCGTGAAATAGCACGAAACCCTTGCGCGAGTCCATCTCGTTTCCCGGTACCAGGTATCCTGACAAAGTTCATACGAACTCGCTCAGGTGGGCTCATCTCTTTCCAAAGTGCTTTAAATATCAGCTCATCTGACTTTTCGACAATAGAGGCGACGATCGTTGTCGGTAGTTCGCACTCTATTGCTTCTCTTATAATTGACTGATAAACCATCGCTGTGGTTTTTGCATCAATACGGAAACTCGTAACCATGAGGTAAACGTGCGACGGGTTTGCTGCCTCACCCATCTTTCGCACCTTACGGCGATAGTGCGGGAATACGATATGTAGAAATATCATTCCTCTGATAAAGTGAATAACGCCCATCGAATAACGCCATATACCTATGGCACCAATCACAAATAAAAACTCTTTGGAACTGGGTATGAACGTATTTTCTGGTAGTAGCAGAGCGATGCCTGATAGTACTACCAAATAAAATATCCAGCCAGACGCATTGTCCAGTAGATGCTTAAAAGTATTCATAATAGGTTACTAGCTGATTAAGTTTTGCCAATGGTCAATATAACGTTATTGATCATTGGCATAACCTTAATTAATACACGGGTGTTGAGTGTGCCTCCAAGCCTATTATTTAACAGGCCTCTAGCGTTAGGCTAAAGGGAATCAACTCAACGATTTAGTCGGTATGCTGGACTACCAGCATATGCCTTCTAACTCTCCATCGGAGGTGTGCTCCATGAAACCCACTAGGTCTATCACTTTCTTGCCTTCGGGCAGGTTGGTGAGAATAGTTTCAAATAACTCATCTTTGTTACCAAGAATGATAATGTCAGCAGAGTCAATTACCTCATGCAAGTCTGCTTTAAGTAATGATGAAACATGAGGGATTTTGGCATTGATATATTCAGCATTAGCGCCATGAACCCGTGCATATTCGACGTTTCGGTCATAAATGCTAAGATCAAACCCCTTACCGATTAACTGCTCAGCTAGTTCAACCAGGGGGCTCTCGCGAAGGTCATCTGTACCGGCTTTAAAGCTAAGACCTAGCATAGCGACCTTACGACCCCCTGATGCTGCGACCATTCTGACCGCATTTTGAACTTGGCTGGCGTTACTGTTCATGATTGAGCTCAGCAGAGGATGAGCGACATCAAGCTGTGATGCTCTATAGGTTAACGCTCGAACATCCTTAGGTAAGCAAGACCCACCAAAAGCAAATCCTGGCTTCATATAGTATTTAGAGATGTTGAGTTCTTTATCTTGGCAAACTACATCCATTACATCACGACCATCAACACCTACGGCTTTAGCGATGTTACCTATTTCATTGGCAAAGCTGACTTTTGCAGCATGCCATACATTACAGGTATATTTGATCATCTCAGCCAACTCAATAGGACGGCGAATAATAGCTGCATCAAGTTCTTTGTACAGATCTTCAAGCATATCGCCAGATTTCTTATCGAATTCGCCTATGACGGTCATTGGTGGGAAGTCATAGTCTTTGATAGCAGTACTTTCACGCAGAAATTCGGGGTTCATGGCTAGCCCGAAATCTTTGCCTGCTTTCTTGCCTGAGAACTCTTCAAGTATAGGTTGAATTACATTTTTAACGGTGCCTGGAAGAACGGTACTTCTTACTACCACTAGGTGATAACCGTCTTTATCTTTGATAGCACGCCCTAAGTCACGGCAAACTGCTTCGATATAATCAAGATCCAAATCACCATTTCGTTTGCTGGGGGTGCCCACGCAAATCATTGACATTTCAGTATCAGATACGGCCTGATAGAAATCAGTGGTACCACGAATTAAGCCTTTAGTGAGTCCTGAGCTAATTAACTCCTCCAGGCCAGGCTCTACGATAGGGGACTTACCTTTATTGATTAAATCAATCTTTACTTGAGCAATATCGACCCCAAGAACAGAGTGCCCTCGGGCTGCTAAACAAGCCGTACATACTGCACCTACATAACCTAGACCTAATACACTGACACGCATTTTATTTCTCCTGTAAATACGCAACTACTATCATTGTCATGCATTTTAGGCGACAGATCTTTTGGCACCCGTCGTCCTAAGGCATGGTGTCTTCACCGGTATATAAATATATAACCGGTAACTCCAATCTTTTTTTCTCAACGCGGTTTTATTTTTATTAGGTTGCTATATAACTAATTGTGCTTTAGAAAATTTTGTCGTCGTGAACTATGCATGCTAAATAAATAACTTATTGCTATGTATCGAGGGCACGAGTTCGTAACTGCATTCCATATTCATAACAAGCTAACCAACGAAATGATGATTGCTGGTTGAGTTGGATCTATTTATAGGTGTGGTCTTATTTTTTTGATTGCTACATGAATTCATGAAAGCAAACTATATGCCACTACCTGACACCGTATGTCACTATTTGACATCATATGTCACTAGAAGCCTGTGATAATAAACACCGTTTAATATTACATCTCCTTCGTAATATCAGCATCCTAGCTATCTATGGTTGCCGTTTAGTGACAATTGTAACCGTAGGTCAAAATATTTTTATTCCAAGTGTCATTTATTGATTGAATTGGTTTTATGTGCACCTAAATGGTGCGATAGGTGTGTGTTGAATTCATATATTGGTGCTCGACTAATGGGTTTTAGTTGTCACATAAGAAAATTAATACTGTCTTGATAAAAATGTTTATTCATTCTGTGTCTGTAATGTTTATTCCATTAGTTATTGATTGAATGATTTCTACTATTTGTGTAATCATTGCGGCGCTATTGACTGGCTGGAGTGTTGGTCGACTGTTATTTCTTCCGTTAGGTACTTTCATGCCATGGAGGCTTGCATTGCGTATTCCCTTTTTGCCCGCGAAAATTTTGCTTCGTTGGCTCTCGCTATTACTTTTCCGACTGCGTTATCTCATTCCTTTTCTATTCTGTAGTTTGCCCGTTCAGGCGGCAATATCCATAAACGATAGCTTGAGTGTGTTGATAGATGGTGTTGATATTTATTCTGCTAGTATTTCTGCTGACGGGCGGTTTGTTGTTTATGCCTCTGATGCTTCAGGTTTGGGTCATGAAAATAATGTTTCTGATATTTATATTTATGATGTGAGCAGTGATCGGACCAAAATAGTTTCGACTGGATTGAACGAGAGTAGAAGCAATGGAATGAGTGGGAATCCCGTCATTTCTGCTGATGGCCGGTATGTAGTATTTGCCTCTGATGCTGATAACCTAGTATTAGGCGATCAGAATAATGTAGTTGATATCTTTTTATATCAGGTAGATACAGAGACTATTGAGCGGTTGCCAGTGCGAGAAACTGAAAGCGATACAGTTCTAATTGAATGGAACGAGTGGCCTACTCAGATTGACCTATCAGGAGATGGTCGTTTTATCGTATTTGATGTCAAAGATTATGCGTCTCTTGACTCAAGCGCTAATGGAAGCTCTAAGCTCTTTGTATATGATAGGGCGACTCAGACTATTGAGCGGATCATTATGCCAAATGATAATCAGCAGGAGCTTAGTCATGCCGTAATATCCGAGGACGGTCGACATATTGCGTTTGAAGCTCAAATATCAAACTCTGAATTAGACAGAAGTAATGCGTTTACCCAAGTATTCCTGTATCACTTAGAAACGGCAAAAAGTTTTCATTTAACTGTAAATGATGAAGGTGTTGCTGCTAATGGGGTATCGTCTCACCCTCAAATCTCAGACGATGGCCGCTATATATCTTTTTATTCTCAAGCGAGTAATTTAGCAAAAGCTGATACCTTAGGGCTCGAGGGCTTAACTGATATGGGTGGTATCTATATTTATGACAGCTCTACTGAAAGCGTGCAGTTAGTAACTGCTGCGGGTAATGAGTGGCCTGATCAGCCGATTAATGTTGAGTTTGATATGAGCGGAGATGGACGCTTTGTTGTTTTCTCATCAAAGGCAAGGAATCTTACGGCCTATTGGGAAACATTGTGTATGGATATAGAGGTGGAGGAAGAGTGTTTTTGGGGGGAGGCAAGTAACGTTTTTCGTTATGACCGTTTACTTGATCATGTAGACTTAATATCGGTCGGTAAGGATGGCTTTCCATTACCCACAAACTCTCTAGAGCCTTCTACATCGAAAGATGGAGAGGTTATTATTTATTCCACTCAAGACCAAGAAGGGGATGTATTAGGTAATGATCAGCTTTTATATCTGGCCACCCGGTCAATTGCTTCAGCATTAACATTAGTATTGCCAAGTGAAGACCTGTTTGAGGATTACCCTACGTATTTATGGAATGCAAACCCTGATGCGGTTGCCTACAGACTATTGACGGAGGAGATGCCAATATCGAATTGGCTGTCTGCTGAAGACCTGGGTTGTGATATTAGTGGCCTCTGTTCAGCCACTCCGTTAGTAGTATTGGATTATGGGCGCCATTCCATTTTTATTCAGTCGGTCACTGAACAGGGTTTTTTTACGCCATTGAGTTCCCCGCAATACTTATACAAAAGGCCTGGAACTCCGGAGCCTGAAGAGTTGAATATTCTGTCTGGGGGGAATGCTACTTTAAAGTGGAGTGAGGTTTCAGACGCGGTTAGCTATCGAGTACTGGTGCAAAATAAAGTTACTCGAGAGGTGATTTTTAATGACGTTGTTGGTGATACTGTCGCGTATACCTTACCGACTTTACTGGACCCCAGCATAGAGTATCATTGGAAAGTTAGGGCGCAGTCGCCTGCGGGTATCTACAGTAACTGGGCCGATATTAATTTTAAATTGGCAGTTGACGTTCCTGAGCCAACTCTACCCACTGGAAGTGTAGCCAGTTTGGCTCCTGACTTTTCTTGGAAAGGGGTGGCAGATGCTAGTCAGTATAGAATACTTATACAAGACATTGATACAGGTGAAATTACTAACAAGATACTAAAACAAGGCCACAGCTATACTCATAGCGAGCTTTTCGAACCGAATCACAGTTACCGTTGGAAAGTAAGGACTCAAGTTCCGCAAGGAGAGTACAGTAAATGGGCTTACTTCAAAATACTCGATAGCGAAGCATCTGATGGTGAGCACAAGGCAACCTTGAAATGGGCAGAGCCAGAGTACAGGGTAGATGGGTCTCCGTTAGGTGATATGGGAATTAGTCACTATATAGTTGAGTATAAGCGAGAGGAGTCTGGCCAACTGTATACCGTTATCGTAACCTCTGAAAATGTGCAGTTGGTTTTAGACGACCTTAGCGAAGGGCGCTATCAATTTATGATCAAAGCTGTAGATAATGAAGGCTTGGCCGGCCCGTTTTCAAATAAGGTGACAGTGAATATTCCCATTGCTACAGGCCATTAAACATATGCGCTTTTACTTCAGATAGGGTTAATCACAAACTCCGCCAACATATCCGCTGACTCTTTTGGCACTTCGATCATCGGCGCATGTCCAATGCCTTGCATGATAATCTTTTTAGAGCCTTTGATTAGCTGTTCAAATATATCAGCATTACCCACATTAATAACGCGATCTTCAGTGCCCCATATGATTTGGGTTGGGGTATTGATTTTAGCAATCTCAGTTTTAAATATGGCTTTGTAAGTGGTGCTGATATCGGTAAATATTTTGGCATTTATTTTTTGTTTTTGACTTGCTTTTTCTGCGGCTACTTCAGTGATCGGCCAAGGGATAAATGGAGGTTTTTCCATCGCAAAGCTAAGTAACCGTTCAAAGCTTGCGGTATCTGATACGATGAGTGGGTTTTCTCCATTTTTTAGATGTTTATCAAGGTCGCTCTCAACATCGTGAATGCCGGCAGGGTCATAGAGTGTGGCGGTCTTTATTTCAGATGGATATTTTGCAGTATAGAGGGCTGATATAGCCCCGCCCATGGAGTTGCCTGCAATATTGAACTGGCCTAACCCGAGTGTCTGGGCGATTTGGTGAACATAATCAACCTGGCTCTCGAGGCCGTAGTTTAATGAGAGGTCTTTGGTGCTTTCACCGTGGCCAGGGAGGTCAATGATGACGACATGAAAGCGACTCGTCAATTGTGCAGCAAATCGTATCCAGTTTTCTTTTATTGCGCCAAAGCCATGAATCAATAGTAACGTTTGCTCACCGGTACGACGTGGCCCTTCCAGGTAGGCAATATCGAGCATTCCCACCTGTACATGTTTAGAGGTTAATTTGGCTTGTTCACGTTCAAATGCCATGGCAGACTCATAGACATCATATTTATAGTGTGAGCCTGCCCAGAACAGCGAACTGAGTAACACTGCTACCAGCAGAAAAGCAAAGAGTAGTTTTGACTTGAGCATAGAATTTAAAATCCTTAGATCATATCTGACAAGTGAATGGGCTACTGCGTTTGTTAAGTGCTGGCAGCATCATTCTGTGTAGACCAACTATTACCGCTAGAGGACCAAACTGAGTATTTTAATCCTTTAGCATTTTCTTGATTAAACGACTCTAATGCATCTTGATGAAGATTCATATAGCGCGCATTTTTCTGCTTTAATAGTTTAAGGCTTTCAATAATACAATGTATCAGGCGCTCGACCATGAAAATAACCGGGTTATGCCCAAATTGGTGTTGGGGTCGACCCGTTGGAAGACGTTTGGAAAAGCTGTCACGTTGATTTAAACGAGCACACTTGTAGCCTTGATGAAACGCAGCGGAATCAGGGGTTTGGTGCTGTATTCTGTCATCACCTTTCCTTGATTCCAGTCGTGCCTCCTTGCATCACGGCTACAAAACCGTGCGCATATCAGCCCTTGTAGCCTTGATGAAGCGGAATCAGGGTTTAATGTTTAACTCTCAACAAATGCTCGCTCAATAACATAATGCCCAAGATCACCATGTCTCGCTTCTTTAAAGCCTTTGGCATCCAAAATTGAGCATGTATCTTTTAGCATGCTGGGGCTGCCGCAGATCATAAATCGGTCATCGTCTAGATTTATAGGTGGCAAGCCTATATCTTCGGCCAGCTTTCCGCTATCCAGAAGCTCGGTAATACGGCCTTGATTAACGTAGGGTTCTCGCGTGACGGTTGGGTAGTAAATAAGCTTATCCTTAATTAGGTCTCCGAAGTACTCATGGCTTGGGAGCTCTGACTGAATCAGGTCTTGATAGGCTAGTTCTGACACTTCCCGTGTACCATGGGTTAAAATAACGTTATCGAACATCTCATAGGTTTCAGGGTCTTTAATAATGCTCATGAATGGTGCCAGGCCTGTCCCTGTGCTTACTAGGTAAAGGTTTCGGCCCGGAACCAGGTGATCAATGAGCAGTGTTCCCGTTGGTTTCCGACTCATCAAAATTTCATCACCAACCTGAATTTTTTGCAACTTAGAGGTCAGTGGGCCGTCTTGTACTTTAATACTAAAGAACTCCAGCTCTTCTTCATAGTTTGCGCTGGCAATACTGTATGCACGCATTAATGGACGCCCTTCCTGCTCAAGACCGATCATAATAAAGTGACCGTTTTTAAAACGGAAACTAGGGTCTCGGCTTGTTTTAAAACTAAACAACGTATCATTCCAGTGATGAACGCTCGTTACTTTCTCTTTTGCGAATCCAGCCATTTTTAGTTCCCAAATTAGTGATCCGCCGCGTTGTATGCGCCGAATGTATGTTTAAGTTTTCAATTGCAACCACTATACGCTCAGGTTAATCTATCTGTGAAACAGGTTTTATAAATTAAATTAATCGGTTTTTCCGATTCATGGTTAAAAAGCGGGTAACGCAAAACTGGATTCGTTATGAGATATACGCTTCGCCAACTTGAAGTATTTTTAGCTACTGCCCACTTTGAAAATATTACTCAGGCGGCGGAAAGTATTTCGTTATCACAGTCAGCGGCGAGTGAAGCATTAAAAGGGCTCGAAAAACAGTTTGATATTCAGCTGTTTGATCGTATAGGGAAGCGATTGCAGCTAAATGAATTAGGGCGATTGCTTAGGCCTAAGGCTGAAGCATTGGTTGAGAGAGCACAAGATCTGGAAGATGCGTTCAGGCAGCACAAAGACATTGGGGCTTTAAAAGTAGGGGCAACACTCTCAATCGGTAATTATTTGGCGGTTAATATTATGGCTGAATTTATGAGCCTTCACCCCGAAGCAGAGGTTTCGTTACAGGTGGCTAATACCACCACTATTGCTAATAAAATCTCTAATTTTGAGCTAGACGTAGGGTTAGTAGAGGGAGAATTGCACCGTCCTGAGCTAGACGTGATTCCCTGGCGTGATGACGAGTTATGTGTGTTTTGTGCTCCCTCTCATCCACTGGCCAAGCAAGCTCAATTGAATGATGATGATCTGTTGAGTGCAGATTGGATAATGAGGGAGTCTGGGTCCGGAACCCGTCAGGCATTTGACTGGGCAATGCATGGGCTTCTGCCTGAACTCAATATTTCTCTGGAACTACAACACACCGAAGCCATTAAAAGGGCTGTAGAAGCCGGTCTTGGCATTGGTTGCTTATCCAGTATTACACTTGAAGATGCGTTTAAAAGAGGTAGCCTGATTAGGCTTGAAGTGCCTCATCGAAATTTTCAGCGCCGCTTCTATTTTATTCTTCATAAGGATAAATATCGCAGTGCCGGCATAGATAGTTGGTTAGAGCTTTGTGATAAACGCTCATCTTGATAAGTCGTTTGACGCAGCCCCTTATTACCAGATAAATTGATTGAATTTTGATTTACTCGCCCTTTTTCAGGGGCAAATTAGGTAATCATTTATAGCGCCACATAGTTGTAGGCGAGAGTGATAAATGCAGAGTGAAGACTGTGCATTTATCATTTAAAAGAGAAGGGCTTAATATGGACAACCGATCTGCATTGCATCATGTGGTGATTGTTGGAGGGGGCGCTGGTGGTTTGGAGCTGGCGACTTCTTTGGGCAATACCGTTGGGCGTAAGCAACAAGCACGGGTGACGTTGATTGATGCAAGTTTAACCCACGTTTGGAAGCCATTACTTCACGAAGTCGCTGCGGGTTCGATGGACTCTAGCTCGAATGAAGTGAACTATCGGGCGCACGCAAAAAGGCATGCTTTTGAATTTCAGCTAGGGCGAATGCAGGGCCTGAATCGAGAAGAAAAGCAGGTTGTTGTTGAACCGCTTTTTGATGACTCGGGAGCTATCGTAGTCGAGGCTCGCAGCATAAAATATGATACTTTGGTCATCGCAGTGGGTAGCACAGCGAATGATTTTGGCACCCCTGGAGCGGCTGAAAATTGTATTTTCCTAGATAGTTTAGCGCAGGCTCGTAAGTTTCATCGCCATCTGCTGAATAGTTATCTTAAAGCGGAATATGATGCTGAAAAGAAACAGAAGCACTCTCTTGGCATTGCGATTATTGGAGCGGGCGCTACAGGTGTTGAACTGGCTGCAGAGCTGCATCTGGCTTCGCAAGAGCTACCCGTTTATGGTTTGAGTCACCTTAAAGAAAAAGATGTACATATTAGTGTTATTGAAGCAGCTGATCGTATTCTTCCTGCGCTGCCTGAGCATTTGTCAAATGCGGCTACTCGTGAATTGAAAGAGCTTAATATTAATGTAATGGCTGGGCAGCGAGTCACGAATATTTCAGAAAATGATATTGAATTTGCTAATGGTGAACGTTTATCTGCCTCGATCAAAGTTTGGGCTGCAGGCATCAAAGCTCCTGAGTTTTTGACTCAACTCGATGGTCTGGAAACAAACCGTATTAATCAGCTGGTGGTTAGGCAAGACCTTCAAACTACCTATGATAAAAATATATTTGCCTTTGGAGATTGCGCTAGCTGTCCTCAACCTGGTAAAGATCAGCCGGTGCCACCAAGAGCACAAGCCGCACATCAGCAAGCCTCCACCTTGGTTAAGTCGATCAAGCTACGATTGAACAATAAGCAGGCTATTGCTTATGTGTATCAAGACCGTGGTTCGTTAATCTCCTTTAGTCGATATACGGCCGTTGGTAACTTAATGGGGAACCTGACCGGCAAGAACTTAATGGTAGAGGGGCGTATTGCGCGTTTATTTTACATCTCCCTTTACCGAATGCACCAAGTGGCACTTCATGGGGTCTTTCGTACCTCGTTGATTTGGTTGAGCGATAAAATTAGTAAAGCGTTACACCCTCGATTGAAGTTGCATTGAGGAGAGTCGCTTAACCCATTGTTTAGACATAAATATCGGGGCATCTGTCCCGATTTTTTTAAAAAAATCTATATAAATTGATTTCGACGACAGGATGTGTCGTTTCAATTCATACACTCTCTATCGTAAGCAAAAAGTCGTAAACAGAAAAAGAACGACCCAACGATAATTAGGAGAGTGTTATGTTTAGAGTGAATGCATTTACTGAGAAAGGAACTAAATTTCGTTTTCGTATCAAAAGCGATAGTATTTTGGACGTTAGAAAGGCGCTAGGAGAGATATTTAAAGGGCGTGAAATGAGACTGGTATTAGTTGAGCCACTATAGGTTGAATAAGAAAGAGGAATATAGTGTGCTAGATGTTAAATAGGCGGCGTGTTAGCAGTGCTGCCGCCTACTTTTTATCGTTAAAGTCAGTTAAAAACTAGCCATTAAGCCTCTATACCGACGATTAACCAAGGCGAATTGTCTTGTGTTATGTCTCGCTGAAGATGCCAGACATCGGTAATATCTTCTTCTACGTTTTCAACCGTATCACGGTAGCGACCACTAAACTTAATACTCAATTCCGCAATACCAAATTGCTGGTCTGCACGCACTAACTCGGCATCTACAAACATCACTTCGGTATGCTGTTCGCCAGCGAGCGTTGCGCGTTCTTGTTTAAGGTGAGCAAATAGTTCAGCGTTAACATACTCTTCAATCATCTCGATATTGTTTTCGTTCCAAGCTTGTTGAATCGTGCGGTAATGGTCACGAGCGCCTGATAAGAAGTTATTAATATCGAAATCAGCAGGTAAGTTGAACGGTACAGATTCCTCATTGGCAAAGCCAACGGGCTTTTCTTCGCTAAATGTCGCGTCTCCATTGTGGTTGCTTTGACTGCTTGAGCCAAACATATCTGGACTTGCGTTTTCACGTGTTTGATTACCTGCATAGGCAGGTTGTGCTGCTGCCATCTTGGCCTGAGCCATGCCTTTAAATAAACGAATAGCAATAAACGCTACTAGTGCGATCAAGATAATATCCATAAACTGGATGCCTTCAAACGCGCCGCCGCCTATCAATGCGGCAATAAGGCCACCTGCAAGCAAGCCGCCTAACATGCCTTTCATCATGCCGCCTTTGGCAGATGATTTTTGTGCTGTTTGTTGCTTTGACCCTGTAGAGCTGGGTGCTGCTTTGGACTTAGAAGGGGAGGTAAAAAATGATTTACCAAAAGACTTGCCGCCGCCAAATTTTTTAGCTTCCACATGGCCGGTAGTGAGAGTGAATGTAAATAGAATGGTCACAATGACCCAGAATTTTTTCATTGGTTGTTAATACCCGCTAGATTTGGTTAACAAGCTAAAGACGAACCGTTCGTCAGAGCTGAATGGTTACTGGAACATCCTACCGACAAGGGCTACGATGTCAATAAGTAGATTATGTAACCGATGAATATAGGGAGGAAGCAATGACGGCTAAAAAGAAGCTTCTTGTGGTAGCCCATGCGCCTTCGACGAATACCCAAAGAATGGTCGAGGCTGTTTTGAAAGGTGCTCGACATGAAGATATTGAAAATATCGAAGTAATCCATATTCCACCTCTTCAAACGCATGCAGAAGATGTACTTTCTGCCGATGCGGTTATTTTGGGGACGACCGAGAATCTGGCTTATATGAGCGGAGCATTAAAGGATTTTTTCGATAGAATATATTATGAAGTACTTGAACAAAAACAAGGGCTTCCTGTAGCTGCTTACATTAGAGCAGGGCACGATGGTACAGGCACCAAGCGAGCATTAGAGTCGATTCTCACAGGGTTAAAGTGGCGCTGGGTGCAGGAACCTATGGTCTGCCGAGGAGAGTTTAGTGAGACGTTTATTGCACAATGCGAAGAGCTGGGGTTAACAATGGCAGCGAGCCTTGATGCGGGGGTTATTTGAGTCTTGATTTCAACTTCTCTGCGGTCAAATATCTGAAACTTTCCGCTAACAGTGATTTAGAATGGTGCTTAGATGCATTTGCTATAAAATTGTAGGTCTTTGAATTTATTTTGTTTTTTTATAAATAAAGCTAAAGCTACTCATAAGAATGCAAATAAAATCATGCCCAGTAAGGAATTGATACCGGTGATGCTTGGGTGTCAGCCATTAGTCTCTATTAATTCCTGGTTTTCACACCAATCGATACTGACGCTTTTTAATTGGTATATACTGAGTGATTGTATAGACTTAGCAAACTGGCATCACAGGATGCAGGTGACGCTTTGCCCAGGCAGGCTCATATCAGGCAAATGAATGCCATATTTATAACATTAAAAATACAAAGGAGTGGATATGTTCAAAACATCGCTTTCAGCATCAGTTCTCACGTTAACAATGGTTGCATCGTCGTATGTCTTGGCAGATGGCCATGCACATGCGACACCTACCACCTCTCCAGAAGGTGCATCAGTGTATGTCATCAGCCCTAAAGATGGTGATACGGTTGAAACAACCTTTAACGTGAAATTTGGTTTGAGTGGCATGGGCGTTGCGCCTGCCGGTACAGAGAAAGCCAATACGGGGCATCACCATTTATTAATTGATGGTAAGGTGCCGGATATGAGTCAGCCTTTAGGGGCTAATGTGAAGCACTTTGGCGGAGGTCAAACGGAGTCCGAGATTACCTTAGAGCCTGGTCAGCATACATTGCAACTGATATTGGGTGATTATATGCACGTACCTCATAACCCACCGGTTACGTCTGATATCGTGACGGTGACGGTTAAGTAGTTGTATACCTCTTGAAAAATGTTGTCATTCCTTTGGATGTTTAAGTCGGAATGACAACTTGAAAATGCCATTTGGGCTCCTATTTATACTCTCTTTCTAACTAACCTTTTCAGTACTCAGTTTTTATCTTATGTCATGCTAAAATAGCGCGCCGATGTCTAATGGGTCGACGATTACTGTATAAACTGCCCCGTAAACTATCTGCGCTTTCTATTTTGCGAACAACAAGGAAACGAATTATGAACGTTAATTTAGCAGCAGCCCCCACTACATTCGATATGCTTCATCTAGGGTTGGCCATCTTAGCAGCGCTATTTTTTGTTCTGTTCTTAGTTAAGCAGCGATCATCGGGTAATGTTGTGGTCAAAGAGAACATAGCCGCTGCACCTGACGCCGTAAAACCGATTGTTGAACCCCCTAAGCCTATTCAACTAAAAGAAGCCACACCTGATGCTGCGCTGCAACTGCTGACTCTGTTGCAACAGGAAGCTCGGTTTATAGACTTCACACAAGAAGACCTAGCGGGTTACTCAGATGCCGATATTGGTGCTGCTGCTCGAGTAGTGCATGAAGGCAGTAAGAAAGCACTGGAAACTTACTTTACCTTGGCGGCAGTGAGAGAAGAAGACGAAGAGAGCCGTATTACGTTACCTATAGGGTTTAATGCTTCAGAAGTTAGGTTAACCGGTAATGTGGTGGGTGAAGCGCCGTTTACGGGTTCGCTTATCCATAAAGGTTGGAAAGTAACAGATATTCGATTACCTAAGCTCGCTGATGGCCATGATACTTCGATTGTTGCACCTGCCGAGGTGGAGCTATGATGGATTCAGTATCTGCAGGGCAGGGAGCCCGCTTTTCTGTTGGTATCGATTTAGGCACTACACACTGTGTGTTGTCTTATTTGGATTTAGATAAGGCGGCTGAAAACCCCACAACCGAACCTGAATTGACGATTATGTCGATCCCTCAACTCAGTCAGCCTGGATTGATAGAGGAGCAAAAGCAGTTACCCTCATTTATCTACAGGCCACACGAGTCTGAGCTGAACGAATCTGATATAGCACTGCCTTGGAATGCTAGACCCGATGAGATTGTCGGTAGTATTGCACGGAGTTTAGGGAGTAAAACGCCTATCAGGTTGGTGGCGAGTGCAAAAAGTTGGCTCTGCCACAGCGGTGTTGATCGTCATGCTGATTTTCTGCCGGCGGGTAGCTCTGATGAGGTGAGTAAAATATCCCCTTTAACGGCGACTTTTGAATACTTAGATCATTTACGTGCGGCCTGGGAGTACCAGTTTCCTGAGAGTCCTTTGGATCAGCAAGAAGTCACTATCACTATCCCAGCCTCTTTTGACCCAGCGGCTCGTGAATTAACAGCAGAGGCGGCCAGTGCATTGGGGCTGGATCATCTAACGCTGCTAGAAGAACCCCAGGCGGCCGTATATAACTGGATACATGCCTGTGGTGACGCTTGGCGTGAACAGGTAAACGTAGGCGATATCATTTTGGTGGTTGATGTAGGTGGCGGTACGACCGACTTATCGCTAGTGGCAGTCACTGAAGAAGAAGGCAATCTAACGCTTAATCGTGTTGCGGTGGGTGATCATATATTGCTGGGTGGCGATAATATGGATTTGGCCCTCGCTTATCGTGTTAAAGCCAAGTTAGCTGAACAGGGTAAAGAGTTACAACCTTGGCAAATTCAAGCGATTACACATGCCTGTCGTGATGCGAAAGAGCAGTTGTTGCTAGATAATGATACCGAAAGTATGCCGATTACGGTGCCGAGCCGTGGATCTAAGTTATTAGGTAATACCTTGCGGACTGAACTTACGCGGGCTGAAGTCCACGAAACATTGGTCGAAGGCTTCTTCCCGCAAGTTGGGGTCAGCGATCATCCTAGAGCTGCTCGTCGTAGTGCATTAACACAGAAAGGCTTGCCCTATGCGCAAGACCCTGCTGTATCAAGGCACTTGGCGGCCTTTTTAAGTCGACAAGTTGATGCTGCGAATGATGTATTGGGTGCGGCGCCAGTAGATGATATGCCTTTTGATCCTCTAGCAGGTGCTTTTGGTGCTCCTCAAACACCTGATTTTATAAAACCAACGGCCATTTTATTTAATGGTGGGGTACTTAAAGCGCCCACACTGGCTAACCGGACATTGTCGATTATTAATCAATGGTTAACAGACGCAGGTTCTGAACCTGCGCGCTTGCTTGCTGATACTGATCTAGACTTAGCCGTGGCCAGCGGCGCCAGCTATTATGGCTACGTCAGGCAGGGTCAGGGTGTGCGCATTAGAGGTGGTCTGGCGAGTACTTATTATGTGGGAATTGAAAGCTCAATGCCTGCGATACCAGGTATGGAGCCACCACTAGAAGCTTTATGTATTGCCCCGTTTGGTATGGAAGAAGGCACTGAAACGGCTGCTAGCCGTGCGGAATTTGGTTTGGTGGTGGGTGAACCGGTTCGATTCAGGTTTTTTGGCTCCAATACACGACGACATGATGAAGCTGGTGTGCAGCTAGATCATTGGCAAGAGGGTGAGTTAGAAGAGTTACCAGAACTACAAGCCACTCTCTCGATTGACGCAAGTGGATCTGCCAATGGGCGTCGTAAAGGGGAGGTCGTACCGGTGCGTTTGATGTCAAAAGTAACAGAAGTCGGCACGCTTAAACTAGAGGCTATTGCCGTCACCAATGCCGATAGCCATGACGAGGCTGAGCGTTGGCAGATTGAATTGGACGTTCGTGATTAATTGGAAATACGAGATTAAATGACAAACCAACAACCCCAATACCTGATCGGTATCGACTTAGGCACTACTAATACTGTCGTGGCGTATGCAGATATGCAGCAGCCACTCACCCCCGATAACTGCCAGATATTTGAAATTGAGCAGTTAGTCGCGGCAGGCGAGGTGGCTAAGCGGCGGACGTTGCCGTCTTTTAGGTATCACCCCATCCAAGGTGAATTGAATGAGTCTGATATGGTTCTACCGTGGTCTGGTTCAGTTGGGAATGCTCAACGTGAGTTGTCTGGTGAACTCTCGCAGGTAGTGGTCGGTGAATGGGCGAGGGAGTTAGGCGCGAAGGTTGATGGCCGGCAAGTGGTTAGTGCTAAAAGCTGGTTGTCTCACCCTCAGGTTGATCGTAGTGCTGATATTCTGCCTTGGGCAGGTGCTGAGGGGGTGGCTAAAGTATCGCCGGTTTTAGCCTCTTCAAGTTATCTGTTCCATGTACGTAATGCCTGGAATACTGTTCATCCAAATGCCTTAATGGAGCATCAAGAGGTAGTGATTACCGTACCGGCTTCTTTTGATGAAGGCGCTAGAGCGTTAACCTTAGAAGCGGCAGGTCGCGCTGGGTTTGGTAAGGTCTTGTTGCTCGAAGAACCACA
Source organism: uncultured Oleiphilaceae bacterium (assembly GCA_913060665.1). GTDB lineage: Bacteria > Pseudomonadota > Gammaproteobacteria > Pseudomonadales > Oleiphilaceae > Alkalimarinus. The sequence goes on along the minus strand of CAJXUY010000013.1, from coordinate 89,362 downwards.
AGCGGTTTGTTATGACTGGTATGCCCGCCAAGGCGAAGATGCACAAACCGCATTAGCTAAGATTAAGCTATTACTGGTGTGTGATGTTGGGGGGGGAACCACTGATCTTAGTTTAATTAAGGTGGCAAAAGGCAAAGATGGCCAGCTTACATTAACCCGAGTTGGCGTGGGTAATCACCTGATGCTGGGTGGCGATAATGTCGATTTGGCATTGGCTCATAAAGCAGAGCATCAAATCAGTGGTGGCTTAACCGTTAAAAAACTCAGTACCGCCAGTTTGTCACAGTTAATACAACAAACTCGTCAAGCAAAAGAGATATTGTTAGGCGAGAATGCACCTGATAGCGCCAAAGTGACGGTATTAGGTAGTGGCTCGAGGTTAATTGGTGGTGCCAAAAGCTGCAACCTCAGCCAGCAAGAGGTTAGAGACATTGCGCTAGATGGCTTCTTCCCATTTATTAGTTTTGACCAACGGCCTGTTGCTCGTCGTAGTGGTATGGTTGAGTTTGGTTTGCCTTATGCGCCAGACCCGGCCGTAAGTAAATATCTGGCGGCGTTTATTGCTGATCACCAAGAGGTGTGTAGTGCTTCATTAGCCGATGAGATGTCTAATGATCGTGATCATGCGGCGATACCTGATGCGGTGTTGTTTAATGGGGGCGTATTCAATAGTGCTGTACTGAGTGAGCGCGCATTAAGTGTATTGGCCGGCTGGCGCGGCGATACGGTTACTATGCTGGCAAACGATAACCCTGATCTCGCTGTGGCACAAGGTGCGGTGGCCTATGCTAAAGCTAGACGCGGTGCTCAACTTAAAATTGGCGGGGGTTCTGCGCGAACTTTCTTTTTGGTCTTAGAGCAAAATGAAACCTCTAAGCAGGCTATTTGTCTCATGCCCAAGGGCACTGAAGAAGACCAAGAGCTGACATTAAGTGAGCGAAAGTTTTCATTGCAGTTGGGTCAGCCGGTACAGTTTCACTTGCTATCCACGACTGCAGATCAGGTTTACCAACCGGGTGAAATCATCACGATTGATAATGAAGTGGAGTCTAAGCAGACATTTATCTCACTACCACCTTTGGTGGTGGTGCTAGAGAAGACTGAGTTCGACTCAGTCACGGTATCACTTGCCACAAGCCTCACCGAAGTAGGCACGTTACAGATAGACTGTGTGGGTGACAACCAACAACGTTGGCATGTGGAATTTGAGATTCGAAAACAGTTGTCTAGTCAGCGAACTCATCACTCGGCAGAAAAATTCCCTGCAGGATTCGAACGGGCGGGTGAGAAAGTTGAAGAGGTCTTCGGCAATAGTAAAAAAGAAGCCAATCCTAAAGCCGTTAAAACCCTGAGAATTGATATCGAAAAAGCGTTGGGTAAACGAGATAGCTGGGAAGTACCTGTACTGCGAGCGTTATTTGATCAGCTGCTAGAAGGTAAAAAGCGTCGTCGTCGTTCAGCTGCTCATGAACGCATCTGGTTCAATTTGGCAGGTTATGGTCTTCGCCCAGGCTTTGGCTACCCCATAGATGAATGGCGGATCGAACAGGTATGGGATCTATACCAGCCGGGCTTGCAGTTTGGCCAAGAGACTCAGGTCTGGATAGACTGGTGGACATTCTGGAGGCGGGCAGCAGGTGGTTTAAACGTTATACAACAGGTCAGCATCTATGAAGATATTGCGAAATATTTAAAGCCGGCGGCGCTGACGAGTCGAAAATTGCAGGCTGAAGCCAAACAGAAATCCTATGAAGATATGGTTAAGCTGGCGGCTGTTCTTGAGCATTTACCCGTTGAAGATAAAACAGAGCTAACTCAATGGTTATTAAAGCGGTTAGAAAAACCGGCTGAAACCAAAACCAGTTGGTGGGCGGTTGGCCGAATTGCATCGCGGATTCCTTTTCATGGCAGTGCTCATAATGTCATCGCTAAAGATGATGTACAAAATTGGTTACCACAGTTATTGAAAATTGATTGGAAAAAAAACCAGCAAGCCGCTTTTGCTGCCGTGTTGATGACTCGAATGAGTGGCGATAGAAGTCGTGATATTGATGACGAATGGCGCGGTAAAGTCGTCGAAAAACTTGTTTTAGCCAAGGTGCCTGCTAGCTGGATTGAAATGGTGGAAACGGTTAAAGAACTAGATGAGGCAGAGACCAAACGGGTGTTTGGTGAGGGCTTACCGGTAGGCCTTAAACTGATTCAGTGAGCGCGAAGCGGGACTACAATCGGTATCGTCACAGTCTCAATGGAGGCGGTTGTTTAATGGCAACGCAGGCACGATGTTTGTTGGGCTAGGTGTTAAAATCGCGTTAGATGCTGACTAAGACAGTTACTTTCCCTGAGGCATCCACCAACTAGTATCTATCGGGGGGGTGTCTTTGGGAACCGCAGGGTTTGTAAGTGTTATTAGGTTGCGTGATGAGAGGTTAGCATGCGCAATGATGTCTTTATAATGGGATAAAAACAGCGTTTTGTAAGAGCCATCTTTTATGGCTAACTGCAGCCCTTTTTCCAGTTGTTTAGCAAGTTCAGGGCGGTGTTTGCTAACAAAGAAATAAACGGGTTGGGGGTAGAACAGCATGATGTTATCAGCAATCACAAAATCATTCGGATAACGCTCTAATTCTTCCCAAATTTCATTTGCGCCGCGGTGAAAGTAATCGAACCGCCCTTTTTTGAGCATTTCAAATAGTTTGTTGTATTCAACTGAGGTGACTACTTTTAACTGATTGGCTGCATAAACCGGAAGGTCACCCCAATGTAAACCGTGCCCGCCAATGAAATTTCGCAGCCCTTCCAAACTCCTTACTTTACTGATTTCAGTATTTGATGTTGGTTTTACCAGTAATAACCTTAACCCCAAAAGGCCCTGATAAATGGGGATTTTAACGGGTATCATTTGTGACTCCCGTTGCGCTGTTACCGACAAAAACTCAACATCATAATGGCCGTTAATCACTAGGGCTTCGCCTCTAGCTTCGTTTACGTTCTGCTTTTTGGGCCCCATAATTTCATAAGGCGTATCTAATTTGCTAAGTGCGAGGTTCATTACTTGCAGACCAAACGCATAACGAGCTTGTTGCTGGTAGTGCTTAACCACTATTGGGTCGCCAGCATGGGCTAATGTGGATAGAAAAATGGAGCAAAGTAAGGCATTGATTAACGGCAAAAGCGGCATTGGTTTACCAAGATAGATAACAGTGGCTTAATTATAGGTGATTTTAAGAAAAATATAATACATTGAATTTTAGAATATGGTAGAGAAAGGGTCTATGCTTTTACTCTAAATGCATTAAACAGAGCGGTTTAATACTAATAACAGAGGATGTTTCATGTTCAGTAAGATTTTGATTCCGGTAGATCTTGAAAATGAGGCGTTTGCAGAAAAGGCGATGGACGTAGCTATTCAACAAGCGATTGATTCAGATGCGAAACTACACGTAGTGACAGTGATCCCTGGTTTTGGTATGTCTATGGTCGGGTCGTTTTTCCCTGAGGATGCGATGAACAAGGCGCTAACAGCGGTAACAAAAAATCTCAAGCAATATGCGAGTAACAAGGTCCCTAAAGCGATTAAGGTGTCTGCTAAAGTACTGCAGGGAAAGTCACACAAAGAGATATTGAAAGAATCAAAAGCCGTAGGCGCAGATCTTATTGTGATTCCTAGTCACAATGTCACTAGAGTTGATAAGGTTTTGTTGGGCTCTACGACTAGTCGGGTGGTAGAGCGAGCTAAAGTCTCAGTAATGGTGATTAAGCCGTAAAGAATCTGGGTAGAGATACTTTACGACTAAGTTGTAGTGGTTAAGTCTACTAATCGTTACTCTGAAAGCGTCATCGATTCACCGGCCCTAAAAATCGGCTATCAGATGAGGCGATTGAATCTGTATAGGTTTTTGACCTCACTTCAAATGATATTTCCTCGGTGCTATTCAGCAGTTTATCGGGGTTTACTGAGATAGATAACGGGACGGATCGCACTTCGCCTGGCCCTACTAATATGATATCAGGCACATTAAGCTCACCTTCTATCCCTGATAGGTGTACTGAGAATTGGTCTTCTATTTTTCGTTTGTTGATGATTTTTAGCTCGTAGTTGTTTTCAATCATGCCCATGCCTGACACTTGATAGAGCGACCCTCTATCTCTTAATACATCCAACTCTACAAGAGGGCGTTGTTGTAGTGCGATAAAGAAGGTGATCATCGATGCCGCAAGGGTTAAGCCATATCCGATAGTTCGAATGTTGAGTTTGGTCTGTTTGGTTTCGCCTTTTAACTCTTTTTCTGATGCATAGCGAATGAGTCCTTTAGGGTAGTTCATTTGAGTCATAATGCTGTCACAGGCATCAATACAGAGTGCACAGCCAATACATTCGTATTGTAGCCCATCTCGAATATCAATTCCGGTCGGGCAAACCTGCACGCAGACATTACAATCTACGCAGTCTCCCAAGTCTGTTTTGGCTTTTTTTGACCGGCTTCCTCTGGGTTCTCCTCTATTATAATCATAGCCAATAATGAGTGTATCTTGGTTAAACATGACCGATTGGAAGCGAGCATACGGGCACATGTGTAAACATACCTGCTCCCTCATCCAGCCTGCATTAATGTAAGTGGCCAGCGTAAAAAAGGCGATCCAAAATAGAGTGGCTCCGCTACTAATTGAGAGTGTAAAAAGGTCACTAGTAAGCTCACGAATTGGGTAGAAGTAACCAACAAATGTCATACCTGTGGCAAACGCCAGTAATAACCAGCTTATATGTTTGAGTGTTTTCTTAATGATCTTTTGCTTACTAACGGACTGCTTATCAAGCTTTATTCGCTGATTTCTGCTTCCTTCTATACGTTCTTCTAACCACATAAACATAAATGACCAGACAGTTTGTGGGCAGCTATAGCCGCACCATACCCGGCCAAATAGTGATGTAATGAAGAACAAGCCAAATGCACAGATAATTAAAGCAATGGCAAGCAACGTGAAATCTTGTGGCCAGAAAACGGTTCCAAATAAGGTGAACTTACGAGCGGGGAGGTCAAAGTGTATCAGCGGCTCGCTATTAACGGTTACCCAGCACAATCCAAAATACATTAATAGCAGTGCACTGAGGGATAAATTTCTGAAACGCTGAAAGAAGCCTTTGATCTCTCTAACATATATTTTTTTACGGGACGCATACAGTTCAATCGTCTCAGGTTTGCTTGTTTTTTTTGAAAGTGCTGAATCGGATATGTCTGTGATGGGTATTTTTGAACTCATAAGCGTGTCTCTATGAAGGCATAATAATTTATGTCGATTATTTGCAATCGCCATGCCAGTGAGTGTTTATTGGTAGTGCTTTGATAATTAAAGATAAAATTTAGAGGGTGGTCGTAGAATCATTGGTTTGGCGTTATTTCGTGGCGAAATGTCGTTATAGTCACGATATTTAGTTACTTGTAGTAGATGTGTTTATTGCGGTGTCTGTCGCTAACGCTACTATGTTGGTCTTGCGATGGAGAGTTTATTCATTTTTGAGCGAAGCGTGCTGGGTGGGAGGTCAAGGATTGCTGCTGCGCCTCGTTTTCCGGCAATAACCCAATTGACTGAGCTGAGGGTATTTACTATGTGTTGTCGCTCTGCTTCAGCTAGAGTCGCCAATGGTGCGGTTGTTGAATGATCTCTTTGAGGCGAGCTGGGGAGGTTGTTGACCTCTAGAACGGGTGGGTGGCCTACAATAGCGGCGCGCTCTAGTGTGTTTTGTAGTTCTCGAATATTGCCGGGCCAATGGTATTGGCAGAGCTGATTGAGGGAGGAGTTGGATATTGCTTCGTACTTTTTACTGAGTGTTTGGTTTAAGCGCCTTAGTATATGATCTGCTAGTATAGGTAAGTCACCTATGCGCTGCTGTAGGCTTGGAACCTGAATAGGGAAAACACTTAGGCGATAATATAAGTCGCTTCGGAATGCTGTTTTTTCGACCATTTCTAGTATATTGCGATTGGTCGCAGCAATGATTCGGACGTCTATTTTTTGTGTCTCACTACTGCCCACACGCTCAAACTCGCCTTCTTGCAGCACTCGCAATAACTTTACTTGAATATCGAGGGGTAGTTCACCTACTTCGTCGAGAAAAAGAGTGCCCCCATGGGCAAGCTCGAATCGCCCAATACGTTGTTGGAATGCGCCAGTGAAGGCGCCCTTTTCATGTCCAAAAAGCTCGCTTTCAACTAGGCTGGGGGTAATGGCGCCGCAATTAATTTTGACTAAAGGGCGGCCTTTACGCTGACTAGCGTTATGAATCGCTCTGGCGATGAGTTCTTTGCCTGTCCCGCTATCCCCTTGAATAAGTACGGAGGCATCGGTGGGTGCAACATGCTCAATTTGTGTCAGTATTTGATGCAACGCAGGGCTATTGCCGATGATTTTTGAGAAGTTATGCTCTTCTTTTATCTCCTCCATTAGGTAATGATTTTCTGCTTGTAGCTTCTCTTTGAGCTTCTCCACTTGAGCAAGTGCAACTTTTAGTCGTTCGTCTGCCTGCTTTCGCTCTGAGATATCTTTGAAGACCACTACAGCGCCAATAATAGTATTTTCACGAACGATAGCGGTGGAGACATACTCTACCGGGAAGCTACTGCCATCTTTACGCCAAAAAACTTCGTCATCTACATGGCGCCCTATACCATCTTGAATGGTTTTATAAACCGGGCAATCACAGCTAGGATAGTGTGAGCCGTCGCTTTTCGTGTGGTGATGAAAGTCGTGCACTACCTTGCCGATTAGGTCGTTAGATAGCCAGCCGGTCATCACTTCGGCAGCAGTGTTAACAAAGGTTGTATTACCCTCACTATCAAGACCATAAACCCCTTCGCCAATCGACTGTAAAATTAATTCATACCGTTGTTGAAGGGTTATGACGTCTTGATTGGATAATATCTCAGGCATAGCATGGCACTTTTATCGGTTGAAGAGTGTAGGTTAATTAAATATTAGTTGAATTTGGCCAGATACATTTACGTTAATCGTGCTGTCACCGCTCTCAATCGCAGGCATAGCAGAGTCGGAGGCCGTTACTATTTCTGCTCTCATCATTTTATGTCGCATAGGCGGGCGGTGGGAGCCGGTATTTACATCTACAGTGACAATTTGATAGCCGCTGGCCCCCATGGTTTTTTGTATCAAGATGGCACGCTCTTTAAACTGATTTAATGCATCAACGGATAATTGTTGCTCGGCTTTTTGCCGAACCGGTTTGCTTATTTCGAACCCCATGGAGGATATTTTAAGGTCCTTTTGTAGTTTTCCGACTAGCGTAGAGAGCTGATTGAAATCAGAACTTTTCAACTCAATTTCTTGAGAGGCTTTCCAGCCTGCTATTTGCTGGTTTTGATAGATCGGCTGGGTTTGATAGTTGCCGGTTTCATACTTAATTCCAGTTGTCTTTCTGAGCATCTCCAGAGCAGGCGTCATCTGTTTATTGACGACTTTATTCGCTTCTGTTGCCACGGATGCCTGATGGGTCGCTAGTAACGTCACTTTCATAACGTCGTTGTCTACTTCATCTTCTGCGCTGGCAGAGAGTTGGTAGAGGTTGTAGTTAAGGTCGTCAGCATAGATGGGTAGTGATGCGGAGATCAATACCGCTATCGCGATGGTTAATACATGCTTCATAGCAGATCCTTTGGGTTGTTCTCGATATCGTTCGGTAGATCCTAGCAGCTCTTTTTATATCGGAGTAGTTCGTATTGTACGTATTCGGATGTTGCTAGCACAGGTACCTAAACATATTATGCCCACTTCAAACACTTATACGGCTTAACGTAGAAACAATACACACACTTAAGATGTTGGTAGTGTACTCTACTTCGTTCTAGCTAACATCTAACCCACTTATTGTCTGCAGCGGTATTAATGTGTCACGCTTCTTTCTAATTAAGCATATTGGTCGGGCTAGTTGTACGTAATATCGCGCATCGACCTCTCTAGCTCTTTAAAATACCCTAAGGTATGTTAGATTGATGATTTGCATAGATTCGTTGAGGAGATTGTTGTGTCGAGTTCCGGTATTGCTGCGGTATTAAGCTTGATTGTTCCAGGTGTAGGGCAAATTTATAATGGTTATTTTCTTCGAGGCATATTCTGGCTGATCGTCACGCCTGGCTTCTGGATCGGTACTGGCGGTTTACTTGGTTGGGTGTGCCACCTTATTGCGGCGTATACTGCCTATCAAAAAGCAGAAGAAAAACTGGCAGAAGACAGTATTGACGGTTAGCTACTGGCTACGCTTTGACGGCCACTGAGAGGTTAAAATGAAACATCTAGTCGTAATCGTGTTAGTGGTTATGGTGCTGATAGGGTGTGCTGCTAAGGAACAGACTTCGAGTAGTGGCCACTCATCGATTTCTGCTGTTATGGGAGAACCTGTACGTGACGTATCTGCCTATGGGTTTGTGACACAAATATCGCCAGCAGATCATATTATTAATATTAAGCATGCGCCTATTCCTGAAATGAACTGGGCGCCGATGGTTATGAATTTTAACGTTATAGACCGTGTTGATTTATCATCTTTTAAACGAGGGGATAAAGTGCAGTTTGTCCTAGAGGTCGACCAGGCACTCAATTACCGGATCAAAAATATCTTCGTCGCAAAAGACTAGCCCCTGCTACGAAAACTGAATATAAGCCTATTGGGCTGGCGGCCGGACCATTAACATTATGCCAGCTAACAAGAGTACAGAGAACGTTACAAACGAAAATTGCATAACGGCTAGATAACTTTCTAGCGAACCCCTTATGGTACCTGCCCCGATCAGTGTCGACATTAATAGTGTGATAATGATCATGCTGATCACCATACCCAGATAACGTGTTTTTGAAGCTAACGCTGATGCCATACTGTAGTGCTCGGGCGTTACACTGCTCATAATAAGCGCCATATTGGGTGACGAAAACATAGCGAACCCGAGACCCTGTAAGACTATAGTGATACAAATATAGGTGAGGCTAGTATCTACGCCAACCTGGGTTGCCATGAGTAAGCTGAGTGCTGTTGAGATCATGCCAGTGAGTGATATGTTAGTGGGAGGTATTCGGTCTGCCAGTCGACCAAATGCTGGTGCGGTAATGGCCATTAATACCGGGCCTATTACGAGTACCTGACCTGCCTGTTGAGCAGAAAGTGCTTTTACTTCCTGCAGGTATAAACTGTAGAGGAAGGTCATGCCGAAGGACCCTGAATACATCATGAGCTGTGTTAGTAGCGCTTTGGATAGAACCCTATTGGCGCGAAGACGATCAAATCTAAGAAGAGGTTGTTTAACTCTTTTTTCTATCCAGAAAAATACGGGGATATTGACTAAGCCGATGGCTAATAACACCCCACCCCAATGAGACTCATCGAGCATTGCGCTACCAGCAATCAAGCATACAATGATACTAACGACGACTAAGCTACCTAGCCAATCAAACGGTATTCGAGGGCGTCTCCACTGGCTTTTCATTAGTCTATGAGTGAGCAAAAATGACAGTATCAGCACTAATGCCGTGAGAAAATAAACCCAACGCCAGCCGAAATTGGTGGTGACCACCCCTCCTATGAAAGGGCCTGCCGCCAGTCCAGCGTAAATAGCGCCAATTGATAACCCCATTGCTTTGCCTAGGTTTTCTTTGGCGACGACTTCGGTGATCAGCGCCATGCCCGTTGCCATGACCATTGCTCCGAAAATACCTTGAATAATCCTAAGGGCAATAATAAGAGCCGGACTACCGGCAAAGCCGATGGAAAGCGTTAATAAACCGTAACCCAACAGCCCAGCCTTGAAGAGCATTTTTTTATCGGTAGCATCCGCCAAGCGACCCACCGGTAGCAAAAATGCGGCTGCAGCACCTAAATACCCTGTTTCAACTAACCCCAATGCCACAGCGCTGGCATGTAGTTCCAAGCCCATTAAAGGGAGGGTAATACCTACCCCTGAAAACATAAAAGGCATGGCAAACTGAGTGAGGGCGATGACATAAACGAGTGATGCTATTTTTGAATGTGAGTTCATTTTTCCTCGGAACGAATAGCAAAGGCCGATACTCCTGCACTATTCTGGGTGAGCATGATCTTGAAAATGAGCAAACACTTTAACCAACTTCGTAGAACAAGCCTATGTCTTTAGCTGCAAATGTCTTTTTAGGGATGTATGATGTTAACTGAGTGTACGGTTGTATACTGATTTTGGATGACTCAATACTAATGTGTTAACCCGATCATTAAAAGGACACTGCTAATGAGTGACATAGATAAAAAACCTACAAAACAGCAAATAAATATTGATTATCGTCACTGGGGGAATGTTAGCAGGGCGGTTCTTAACGGAGTTGTTGGAGATTACCTCGTTGAACAAAATAACCCCTTAGCGATTGATATGGGGTTCTACCACCAAGGTTTGCCGCTCTCGTTGCCGAACCCGGAGACGATCTATTCCAATAAAATTGTGGTGTTACTACATGGCTTAACCAATCTAGAAACGATCTGGGATATCGAAACAGCTGCGAGTCAAGACGACATCTCAGAAAAATCGACTGTCATTAATTACGGCATTCACTTGCAGAATGACTTTGGCTATACGCCCTTTTTCCTGCGGTATAACACTGGCTTGAATATCGAAGAGAATGGTAGGCAGTTTACCCAATTAATGGGGAATTTGGTTTCGGCATATCCTAAACCTATTGATGAGATTATTTTTGTCGGGTTTAGTATGGGCGGGTTATTGATGCGATATGCGCAAAAAAACGCCATAGATACCAAGGCGCCCTGGTTGACTAAACTGACAAACTGCTTTTATCTTGGAACGCCCCACGAAGGCTCTTACTTTGAACGATTTGGGCATTTAGCCAGTTCAGTGGTGCGCTCAATACCGAAAGAGTATGTTAATCATTGGGCTGATTGGATTGATGTGAGGAGTGAGGGTATTCAAGACCTTAAACATGGATTAGCTCACTTAAGAAAAGTGGGCCTTGAAGAAGGTGAATCTCACGGCTTATGCGGAAGTTTTTATCAGCAGGCTAGACATCATTTCGTGAGTGGTTCGCTGATGGAGGAGAGCGACAGTTTATTAAATAAGGTGTTTGGTGATGCATTAGTGACTCATGACAGTGCAACCCCGAACTCTGCCCCGATAGAGAGTAAATTTTCCCATTTTGAAGGTGTTCCTCATGTCCCGTTGGCTCATACCGAGAGTGTCTATCAACAGATTAGGCAATGGATTGAGGAAAGTAATTCTGAGACTAGACTCGTGACTTACCATAAGTCAGAAATCGATTATAGGGTTACCCCAACTATAATGGTGTTAAGTAGAGCCGATGTTGGCCTGACGACTATGAATGGTGAGCCGTACTCAAAACAAGAAATGATGGCCGGTGCACTTGATTTGATGGCCGTTGGTTATGAGAAAACGGTCGAAGCTGTAGAGAAAGTACACCTTTCTATCGCAAAAGAACCTCATGTGCTATTGAAGAGGGTGCCGGTGGTTCAATCGGTTTCTGGCGTTGTTGATAGTACTCATGTAGGCATTACCGAGGCAGTTTATCGTTCTGTCAAGCAAGGCGGTATTCTCTTTCGTGCAGCAGCCGAGATGTTGAAGAAACCGTAACGGGTGAGGTCTGTCATTCTTATGGGTTAGTAATTAGACATAACACCGTATTTTTTTTGAATACATTTAAAGGCGCCTTGTTCAATGAGTGATTTGGCACTGGCATCGACACGATCAAATATATTGTCCGGTGTTCCTCTTCTCATGGCGATATGTATCCCATCAGAGAGGGGGTCTTCGCCGTACTTTAAGCGTAGAGGGCTAGCCTTGATGCCAGTTAAGTTGAGAGTTTTCATCATATAGTCACCTACAACACTATTAACTGCAATAACATCCACTCTATCGGCGTCTAATTGGCGAAAAAGTTGTACATAGTCATTGGCTAACAGTGTTGGCTTTAATCGTTTTGACTCATAAATCCAGTTGTCTAGGTCTTTATTATGAAACGTATTGTCTCTTACAATGGCTAATTTAAGAGAGAGGAGTAGTTCTAACTCTGTCAGTCTGTCAGCTTGTTTGTTTTTTGCATACAAAAGGGTTTCGCCACCAATATCGTAAAGGGTATAGCGGTATTTGGGTTGGCCATTCCTCTCTACATAGAAAAAACCGGCTGACGCATCGATTGTACCTTTGCTCAGCATGAACTTTATTCTTGAGTAGGGAAGAAAAATCAGCTCATATGAAATTCCTGCATTCTCTAGCACTGATATTAGAAAATCGGGGTCAATGCCATATCCTATATGAGCCTTATAATGGCATTCCTGATCGTTATGGGGTTGAAAGTTATAACCTTTCTTTATTGCATAAGGCGGAAAATCATTGAACGCGATTTTCAATGTAGTGACGCTCTCTGCGTTTGACAGGAGCGGGAGAAGGCTCGTTACCAATACGAAGAAACAGAATAGACGAATAACAAAGCGCCGGCGAAGTATTGAAAATTGCCTCATTGATAATAATGTCTCATATTTTTAGGCAACCTTTAGGAGCCGCCGGTTGCTTAAACGTAGGCTTATTTTATAAAACTGCCCCGTCATTGAATACAATATAGCTGTCAAATAATGACAGTAATAGCCATATAAATGCCAGTATTGCCTATACTATTATCTTCAGAATCGTTTTATTGTCTCAATGAGATGCTATAAAAGCTAAGCAGCGAACAAAAATAAGAAAGAAGGTGGGTTATGGGAATAAATATCGCAGTTGTTGTGACTGAAAGGTGTCATGCCTCGTCAGTTTTTTCAGTAGTCGATATGCTGCTTGCGTCGAATTATTGCAATGGAAAGCTCTTAAAAAACAGCTTTGATGTGTTCAATATATCGCTGGTTGGGTTTGATCAGCAGTATCGTGCATCAAACGGTTATATTGTTGGGCCGTTGGTAAACCCTGACAATATTGAGGTTCCTGATTTGGTCATAGTGCCAGGAACTGTCGAGTCGGTTTTTCGGTCAGATAGAATGGACGAACAGCTAGCGCGTTATCATAGCTGGTTTCAGTTAATTCGTAACTGGCACCTCGCAGGGGCCGTGATTTGTGGCGCTTGTACCGGAAATATCTTTTTAGCGGGCTCAGGTATCGCTCAAGGAAGGCCGTTAACCTGCCACTGGATAAGTGAACCTGTGCTGTCACAAGCGTTTCCGAGTGAGCGGTTTAACGCTAAGGAAATGCTATTTGATCATGGTGATATTATTAGCTTGGGTGGGGCCTATGCTATTCAGCATATTGTTCTCTATCTGATTGAGAAGTTTGTAAATCGTGAATTGGCAATGGCCACATCGAAGCTGATGATGGTGGAGCCAGAGAAAGGGCTTCAGTCGCCATTTAGACTCTTTTTACCTGATAAAAAACACGGTGATAGTGCCATTAAAGATATTCAAGAATGGCTGGAGGTCCACTTTCGACGAGCGGTATCGATAAGTGATTTGGCGAGTAGAATGAACATCAGTGAGCGCCAGTTCTGTCGACGCTTTAAAAACGCCACAGGGGGTTCCCCGGGAAACTACATACAGCGTTTAAGGCTGGAGTTTGTTAAGCAGCGGTTAGAAAGTAATAATAACTCACCTAGTTCAATTATCTGGGATGCGGGTTATGAAGATGTGAGTTCGTTTCGGCGTCTGTTTAAACGAGAAACTGGCATGACGATGAACGAATACAGAAGAAGGTTTGGTACTTGATCACAGTGTTGAGTCACCATTACTCTGTATACTCTAACCCCAACTCGTTATACATTAACCCTAAACTAACGTACTGACTGTTATTGGTCGAATTATAATAAGAAGGATTCACATTGACCCTTGAAATAGGACTAGTCTACGGCATTTTGGGGCTTACGGTCATACTTTTTGCCAGTGAGTGGGTACGTTTAGATATTACGGCATTAGGGGCTATTTTAGCTCTTACGATCACTGGTATATTGACACCTAGAGAGGCATTAAGTGGCTTCGGTGACCCTTTAGTTATTCTTATTGCAGGCTTGTTTGTAGTGGGTGATGCGCTGTTTAAAACCGGCGTAGCAGGGCTTGCGGGTGAGAAAATAGTTCAACTATCTAAAGGCAACAAAGTGTTGGCATTGGTGCTGGTCGTGTTAGTCGTTGCATTTTTATCGGCATTTATGAGTTCGACAGGCGCGGTTGCTATCTTGATCCCGGTTGTGCTGAGTATGTGCAAACGTCTCGGTCTTGCGCCATCAGTGATTATGATGCCCTTGGCCTTTGGCGCACTGATGGGGGGAATGTTAACACTAATCGGTACACCACCCAATCTTGTGGTGTCACAAGCGCTGCAGAAAGCCTCAGGTCAAGGGTTTGGCTTCTTTGAGTTTGCACCGTTCGGCCTTGTTACTTTGGTGCTCGGTGTGGTGTATTTGTTGGTCGTCAATCTAGGAAAATTGAAGCATAGTACTGTCCTGCCTGTTATTGATTCGAGATTAACGTTAGAGCATCTTATCGGAGAGTATAACCTTCAGGGGTTGATTCATCGAGTTCGCGTACCTGAAAACTCCCCATTAAAGGGCATGACGATCTCTGAAGCCCGTTTGCGCAGCCAGTATCGAGTAACAGTGTTGGCCTACCGAAGCCAGGACTCGGGGCAAAATGAGATTAAAGAAGTCTTAGCCAATACCCGTATTATTGCCGGTGATGAACTGTTTGTGATGGCGCATTCGATAGATATTAATTTGCTTGCTGCCCCTGGTGGAGTTGAGTTACTCGCTTGGCGGAGTGACGATAACATTCACTTGAGTCGTGAGGTAGGGCTTGCAGAGGTGATGCTAGCGCCTGATTCAAGACTTATTGGCTTAACCATCAAAGAGGCGGCTGTTCGCAGTAGGAGTGGCTTGAGCGTTGCGGCCATTAAACGCAAAGGTACGATACTGAGTGATGACGTTTTTGATGAGCGGCTCGAAATAGGGGATATCATTTTAGCAGTTGGCGGTTGGGACTCGATTTCTAGTTTAAAGAGTATCGGTAGTGACTTCTTGGTGCTTCATGTGCCTGAAGAGTTTGAAAGTGTGGCGCCTAACCGAAATAAGTCTACGCGGTCGCTATTCATTATGGCTTGCATGGTATTAGCACTCACCTTTACCAACCTTTCGGCGGTCGTGGTGGTTATGCTAACCGCTTTAGCGATGGTGTTAAGTGGCTGTTTAACCATGCCTCAAGCATATACCTCGGTGAACTGGCCAAGCGTAGTGGTGATTGCAGGCATGCTACCGATGGCGTTAGCACTCGATAAAACCGGTGGGATGTTGTTAGTGACGGATTATCTCTCCGAGTTGTTGGCTGGGCAGTCGCTATTAGTGGTGCTTACAGGCCTGTTTGTTATTACTAGTCTGTTTAGTCAATTTATATCTAATACGGCTACCACGGTATTGATGGCACCGGTGGCGATTGTGATGGCCAATAATTTGGGTTTGTCAGAAATGGGATTGTTAATGACGGTTGCGATTGCTGCCTCTACCGCATTTGCAACACCTGTTGCGTCGCCGGTTAATATGTTGGTGATGGCGCCGGGCGAGTACCGATTTGTAGACTTTCTTAAAGTAGGTACGCCGATGATTTTGATTGCGTTAGCCGTGGTGTTGATAATGGTGCCGTTGTTTTATGCCGTTTAATATTGACTGTGTTGTAAGCTGGATGATAGAAATGCTGTCACAGTAGAGTCATCTAAAAAGCAGTTACCACAACAGCAAATATGAGGGTTGTAGTGGTGTAAGTTTAGCTAATAATCATTATGTCGTAATAGACAGTAAAGGGTAATTCATGAGTTATATGCGGCCATTAAAGTGTTGTTTAGTCATACTGGTGTTGAGTTTTCCATCAATATTATATGCAGATAAGGCTGATTACGAAGTTCAGGTTGAGGAGGCTGTCGTTGCATATAATTCCGGAGAGTATAAAAAAGCCCACGGGCTTTTACTTAATCTCTCCGAAGCAGGGGTAGCCGGTACTCATCTACTTCTTGGTGTTATGTATTTTAAGGGGCAGGGTGTTCCTCAAAACTATGAAGAGTCTTTTAAGTGGTATGCTAAAGCGGCTGAGCAAGGGCATGTCGTTGCTCAATATACACTAGGTAGTATGTATGCCAAAGGGATAGGAACTACTCAAAGCTATACTGAGTCTTTAAATTGGTTTAAGGCGTCGGCAGAGCGAGGACATATGGGAGGCCAGTTTTCCCTCGGGAAGATGTATTTAAATGGAGTGGGTGCAACTCAAGATTATATAGAGGCGATTAAATGGCTTAGGGCATCCGCTGAGCAGGGTTATGTTCACGCTCAATACGATCTTGGTGTTATCTATGAGAATGGCAATGGAACGAAAGTCGATTTTGAAGAAGCTGTAAAATGGTATCAACTTGCAGCAGAGCAAGGGCTTGCAGTTGCCCAGTATAATCTTGGCTATATGCTAGCGCACGGGAAGGGGGTCGATATAGACTTTACCGAGGCTCTACGTTGGTATCTTTTATCAGCGGAACAAGGTTACCCTGAGGCTCAATATAATTTAGGGTTAATGTATAAAAAGGGGGAGGGCGTGCCTCAAGATTTTAAGGAGGCAGCTAAATGGTATGAGCTTGCCTCCAAACAAGGCGTTTCAAATGCGCAATTGAACCTAGGTGTGATGTATTTTAAAGGGAATGGAGTGACTAAAGATAAAAAGAAGGCGCTTGAGTTGTTTGAAAAGTCAGCGATGCAAGGCAATAAGCAGGCTCAAAGGAATATAGATGCACTAATGTAATTTATCACCCTCACTGCATTTTTCTGTCTCATGGTATTTTGCTACCAAGCGGATTCATAAACAAAAGGGATGAGTCAGCAAATTTGATCTCAATCACTTTATTTCCTCTCTTTCAGTAACTGCGACACTTTGTCACTGTTTGGTCAAGGTTGGAGCTGATAATCTACTCGGCTAAAATAAAAAATAGTCTCTATCTGTTTGATTAATATCTATTTTTACTTGGTGTTAATTGACTCTTATCAAACGAATTATCGCACATAAAATATACAGTCTCCCAAATTATTAATTCAGTGAAGGTTTAATTATGTTCAAGCTCAAAGTGCTTTCCCAATCAGTCGCAGCGGCTGTTGCTTCAGCCTTTTTAGTCGGTTGTGGGTCTAGCTCTAGCTCAGATGGCGAAGTATCGACAACCAATGTATCAGGGAGTGCGTTTGCATCTTATGTTTCAGGTGCTCAAGTTGAAGTACAGGATACTAACGGAAATCGCATCGCAGGGCCTGTTTCGACTAATGCGAGTGGTCGTTTTACGGTACCAGTGCCAAATGCTAATTTAGCAAGCAAGTTGGTCTTTATGGCAACAGGCGGAACCTATACCGACGAAGCCACTGGCGGGCAAGCGACTTCTGGAGAGCTATCTGTTCTAGCTGAAGCTAATACGTTGTCAGGGGCGCCTTCCATACATGCGACGCCTTCATCTTCTATTCTTAATACATTGATGACTAAGCATGGTTTATCAAAAGCGGATGCTGAAGCTGCGTTTACAGTTGCGTTTGGCTATTTGCCAGATAGCTCCGTCGCGCCAGTAGATGCTACTCAAGACAATGCGGACGCAAGTGAAGAGGCTAAACTAGCCGGTGTAAGAGCGGCTGCATTTAGTCAATTACTGAAAAACCTTAATATGGATAAAGGTGATCATGCTGCGTTGTTAGAAGCCTTAGCTGAAGATTTGGTTGATGGAACTGTCGATGGGATGAATGGAGCCGCAGCCGTGCAACTAAACGGTAGTGCAGTTCGCCCAGATATGGCGAGTCAGTTTGCAATGGCGCTGTTAGATTTTGCTAATGACGACAAGAATAAATCGGGTCTCAATACGGGTCAGGTTGGTTTGATCAAGTTTAACGGTACAGCGGTTAGTGAAAATTATACATTTAAGCTAACACCTCCCATGATGACGGAAGTAGGTAAGGCTGAATACACATTAAAAGTGACTAACAATAGTGATGGTTCAGCTGTCGTAGGCGAAGAAATCGAAATGACGCCGATGATGTTTATGGCAGCAGGCCATGTACACAGCACTCCCTATGTAGATTGTACTGCGACAGATGATCAGGGTGAAGCTACCTGTACTATCTATTTCTTAATGGCATCTGCGATGGCGAGTGGTGATGTAATGGGGAATTGGGACCTTAAATTTACTCATGACTCAGAAAGCGTTCACTTCTTCCCTAAAGTTATGATGGCGATGGGGGAAGATACTTCTCGATTAAAATTGTCAGGCGATGCAAGTGATGCAGATGCTGTCGTAATGATGGGAGAGAGCTCGGCTCGAAATTATTACATTTATAAGCACTCAGTTACGGGGACCACTGGAAACCATACAGTGGAGTTCTTTCTCGCCACTCAGGATGGCATGATGGCCTTCCCTCCTGTTAATGGAAATGGCGCTGAGATCGGACTTTTAGCAGGAAAAGTTGTAACTCTAAAAGTAGGCTCAGAAGATGCTGTGTCTAGTGTAAATGGTATTTGGACGGTTGACCTAGATAACTTAACAGACGGCGAGCAGGGTAGTTTAGAACTAATGTTGACTGTTGGCGGTGAACAAAAACCAGCAGGCACTTTCAAACTCACCCCAAAAAGCATGTAAATAGGCCTCCCCATGAGTATTAGACGTACATGGGTCACTAACGCGCTGTCTATCAGCGCGTTATTGTTCTCCTCCTCAACCGCTTATGCAGCCTCCTGTTGCGGCGGCGGCAACGCCACCTCTCTAGTGCTGCCTAAGTTTGGCAATCAAATGATCGATGCGTCATTTGATATAGAAGATTATGACGGGTACTGGAATCAAGAGGGCGAGTATACCAAAGACCCAGCGGGTGCAGATTTAAACCAGTATCGCTTGAATCTTGGTTATGCCTACCGTATAGCCGATAACTGGCAGGCGAGTGTGACGTTGCCCTATGTCTGGAATGACAATGTTTATCCAGGCGTTACGTCAAAAGAAAATGGTATGGGTGATATGAGTGCCAGCTTTTGGTACGAAACCTTTGACCAAGTGACCTGTGTTTATCAGGTGAACAGTATTGCCGATTTAAGGCCTGCTATTTATATTGGCGGAACATTGACCCTGCCAACGGGTAAGTCAGCCTATGGTGACGATGCCACCAGTAGTTTTGATATCACCGGTCGAGGGCTATATCGCTTTGACGCCAACTTACTGATTGAAAAAACTGTTTATCCGTTCACCGTTACATTGCAGGGGTCCTATGGGAAGTACCTTGAGCGCGATGTTAACCAAGAATACGGGGCCGCGGTTGCCCCCTATAAAAAGAACCTAGGGGATCGAACCTTCCTCTCTGCTTCAATGGGCTATACCTATTTTCTTGAAGAGCTTGATACGCTGACTTTTACCGCAGCACTGGCGGACTTAAGGGAAGGTGAGGGTGAAATCGATGGAGTATCTGACCCGTTAACAGAGTTTAAAAAGCAGTCTGTCGCGTTCACTACGGCCTATGCGACTTCTGACCTGCGCTGGGTCTTTAAAGGTACATTGAGTCATGCCTTAAAAGAAGATGATCGAGGCAGAAACTTCCCAACCACTGATATATTAACCTTAGGGGTTAGCTATGCG
Organism: uncultured Oleiphilaceae bacterium; assembly: GCA_913060665.1. Taxonomy (GTDB): domain Bacteria; phylum Pseudomonadota; class Gammaproteobacteria; order Pseudomonadales; family Oleiphilaceae; genus Alkalimarinus. The sequence continues at coordinate 69,719 of CAJXUY010000013.1, read as the reverse complement.
TTTTATTAAACTGCTGTGCATTTCGATTGCCCTGACTGCGCTTACGGGTTGTCTGGATGACTTAACGTCAGACAGTGAAGACCTGAGAACAGATACGTCAACAGGAGGTGAAAACGCCGCGCCTGCATTGGATTTTATCGAACTCACCACTGAGAGTGAGACGATTCAACTTAGCACAGAGTTAATGAATAATGATGCAGTGGTGCTTTATTACACCATGTGGTGCCCTATTTGCGATAGCCATATGAGTCATCTTCGCAGCAGTGTGATGGATAATCATCGTAATGTTCGATTTTTAATGATTGATTATGTCTCGGGTACGGTGGCTCAATCACGTAACTCTCAGGTATCAAACGGTTATGCGGCGTTGACCGTGTTGGCCGATAGTGACCAGTCTTTAATTGACCAGTTTAGTGCCACCATGGGTACGACGGTCGTTATCGATGATCAAAATAACATACTGATGAATGAAGACTACAAAAATGGTGCTCGCCTTGTTGAAGTACTGGAGGCTCTATAATGATCAACACTCACTCAATGGTTCGGCTGCTAACAATTAGTTTGCTGGGCCTTTTTTCATTGTCGGCGTTGGCAAACCCCGCCTACGACGACATGAAAGCAAAGAAACCAGAGCAGGTGGTACAGGCGCCAGACTTTTCGCTCACCACACTGGATCAGAAGGCCATTAGTCTGTCTGACTATAAGGGCAAAGTAGTAGTGCTGAATTTCTGGGCAACCTACTGTATTCCTTGTCGAATAGAGATGCCGTCTTTAGAAAAACTCTCACAAAAACATCTGGGTAGTAATGTATCGGTTGTGGCGATATCCCTTGATGAAGGTAAAGAAAAAGCGATTCAAAGTTTAGTTAATAAAATGGATCTGACGTTCCCTATTGCTTTGGACGGACAGTCTGCTGGAAATACCTATGAAGTATCCGTGCTCCCGGTTACTTATATTATTGGTAAAGAAGGCGAACTGTTAGCGAGAGTGGTAGGTGATAGAGACTGGGCCAGTGAAGAGGCTGATCAGTTAGTAGAAGCAGTATTAGCAGGGGAGTAACTCCCCTCGCTTTCTATTTTATAATTAATTGACCTGAGCTAAGCTGCTTGATCTGGTCGCCTTTTGTTACGTTAGGTTTATTCCTAGACCATTAGGTACTTGCAATTTTTATATTTCAGGGTACACTTGTGCGCTCAAATAGCGAGATTTTATGACATGAATAACACGACAGACACGTCAAATTTATTGCATACAAGCTGGTTGTGGTTTGCACGAAACCTAACCAATAATACCAGTTTTTCTGCTTATTTTGAGCCCATCGTCCAGCTGCTTTTACCTCAATGGCGAGCGGATCGTTTCCGTAGCAAGGTGATAGATGTGCGTCGGGAATCAGCGGATATGTATTCGTTGGTGATAAAGCCCAACAAGCATTGGCAAGGGTTTACTGCTGGGCAATATATAGAGCTTACAGTAGAAAAAGACGGCGCATGGGTTAGCCGGTTTTTTAGTATCTCAAGCAGCCCTGAATACTATGAGAAAAGCGGTTTAATCGAGATCAGTATTCGAATTCAGGAAAACGGCCAAATTACGCCTTGGTTACCGCAAGCGCTAAAATCCGGAGGTGTGATCAACCTATCACAAGCGAATGGCGATTTTTGTCTTGATGAGGTTTCTAAACCTATATTGATGATTGCTGGGGGTAGTGGCATTACTCCTTTTAGATCTATGTTGCAGCAGATTGCTCAAAGCGGACAGGCGGTGACTAAACCTGTCAGCCTTATGTATTACGCACGCAGCACTGAGCACTTCTTATTTCGTGAAGAACTTAAGAAATTCGAGCAACAAGCGCCAAACTTAACCGTACATTTTATCGATACCAGTGACATAGGGTTTTTTAGTGATGCCCACTTGCTAACGTATTGTGAAGATTTTAATTCACGCGATATCTATATCTGTGGTCCGGGCCCGATGATTCTGCACGCTCGAAAGGTGCTGCAACAACAGGGCGTTAATGGCGACCAAATCCACTATGAGTTTTTTGGACCTGAACCAGTCTCGCTTGAAGGTTCAGAGAAAGCCTCTAGTGTGCTATTTCAGCAATCGGGTAAGCAGGTGACGGCGGAGAAAGGTGAAACCAAGACCCTGTTAACATTGGCGGAAGAGGCTGAGTTAAAGCCTGTTACTGGGTGTCGTATCGGTGTATGTCACCAGTGTATTTGTCAGAAGAAAAGTGGAGTGGTGTATAACAGTAAAACCAAAACCTATAGTGATACCGGCCAAGAAGATATTCAGTTATGTGTGAGTGTACCAGTAGCGGATGTCGTGCTAGCGCTATAACGTAGATTATAGCGGTCACCCCCAAACTGTTTTGGCTGTTTTAAATGTAAGGATTTAGTATGAGTACCAGTATCAAAAATGTCAGTCCCGATAGTGCCACGCTCGAATCGTTTGCGCAGGATCTAGATCAGATAAGAGCAAAAACAATGGAAAAAGTCGGCCAGAAAGATGCCGACTATATTCGCAATGTTATTCGTGTGCAGCGTCTTAGTGAGGTTGCTGGCCGAGTAACATTAGTATTAGGCTTTCTTAGCCCTATTTGGTGGGTCGCCGGTGTGTTGCTGTTAACGTTTGCCAAAATACTGGATAACATGGAGATTGGTCATAATGTCATGCACGGCCAATATGACTGGATGAACGATCCCAACATTAATGGTCGAAAATTCGAATGGGATCATGCCGCAGATGCCGATTCCTGGAGGCGTTATCACAACCATGAGCATCACACATATACCAATATTATTGGTAAAGATCGAGACTTCGGTTATGGCTTGTTGCGCTTAAGCGATGATACCCGCTGGAAGCCTAAAAACAGGTGGCAGGTTTTGACCTATCTTAACCTGAGCCTAATGTTTGAATTAGGGGTGGCCTATCATGAAGTCGCCGGTGAACGAATCTTTATGGGTAAACGCCGAAAAACGAGCAGTTTACCCATTACTCGAAAAGAGCTGCGTAATGCGTTTTTTAGTAAGGCCGGACGACAGTTTTTTAAAGACTATATTTTCTTTCCGTTGCTTTGCTTCCCGATGTTTTTGCCTGTATTAGCGGGTAATTTCGTTGCTAATTTGTTGAGAAACCTCTGGACCAGCACCGTAATATTTTGCGGTCACTTTACTGAGGATGTTCACACTTTCAGAATGGACGAGTGTAAAAATGAAACTCAAGGCGAATGGTATTACCGTCAAATTTTGGGTTCATCAAACTTTGAGGGGCGTCGTTGGTTACATATTTTGAGTGGTCACCTGAGTTGCCAGATAGAACACCACCTGTTTCCAGATGTGCCGGCCTACCATTATGTTGAAATGGGTAAGCAGGTTCAGGAGGTCTGTAAGAAATATAACATCCCTTACAATACAGGGTCCTTTGGGAAACAGTACTCAACAGTGGTTAAGCGTGTCCTAAAATATAGCTTTCCTTCTAAGCAAGTTCCGGTTGAAGCGTAGAGCACCCTAATAAATGTCGACAAAAAAGCCCGCTATGGGCTTTTTTGGTTTTTAAGGCCTGCGAATCACGACCCTTTTGTACAAACAACAGTACGAACAACAGTACGAACAACCATCCACACAAAAAGCGAATACGACAGCGCAAATAGCCATTTTCGTATTACTGGCTTTGCTATCCGTTAATGTATATTCAGACCCGAGTGATATTTACTTAAGCGTATCGCTGGCTGATTCCTAGAATTATTTGGTTCGCAAACGCATATAAGTTGTAGCCTTGATGAAAGGAGGCAGAGCCTGCCCCGTGAAACGCTTTGGGTACGACTGTAATCAGGGTTGAGCTATTTGAGGTTTCAGTGTGGCGGGCTCCTTGATTCCGCTGTGAGGCTGTAAAGTATCAACCTATGAATGTATTAACGCAAAATGCTTATTAAATTGGTTTGAGTGAAACTATCACAGCCTCTGCGCTGCATCACGGCTACGGGTATCTCGGAGCCTGTGGAGCGCAAACACGCCTGAAGTCAGGGTATGCGGTAGGTTTAGTGTTGAAGGAAAAAGGTAGGGCGATAGCTGGAAATGTTAACGGGGCTGCTGTAGTGGTAAGGCGTTTTTTCGGGTGAGGGTAAATTGGTGCTGCGTGGGTGAGGCATATCGTTATTTGTGATTGTGTTAGGGGTGAGTGGTTTGATATAAATGATTAAAGTGCTGAGGATTGCGTGGGTACAGATATAGTCACCTGTTGTTAGGTGGCTAGGAATATATAGACACTTGTTGCTAAATATGGGCACGGTATGGCTAGATTAAGGTACATTGCTATATCTGGTTATCCACATGAATCAGCTGTTATGCCTGATTGCAAAAGGCACACTTTGTGCTAAAATATTTTCATGAAGACATACGCATGGGAAAATGAAAAAAACGAATGGCTTATCGTTGAGCGAGGCATTTCGTTTGAAAGAATTATCAACATCATTGAAAATAATGGACTATTGGATATTATTAAACATCCAAACTCTGAAAAATACCCTAATCAAAGAATGTTCATTGTTAACCTTGATGAATACGCCTACCTTGTCCCGTTCGTTGAATCGCAAGAAGAAATATTTCTAAAAACAGTAATTCCTAGTCGAAAAGCGACTAAAAAGTACATAGGAGGAAAGTAATGACTACTAAATTAACGGCTGAAGAAAAAAAACTACTGGAGTCCTATGAAACTGAAGAATGGGAATCCGTCTTAACCGATGAAAGCCTTTTGAATTATAAAGCAGCGGCAAAAGCTACATTTAAAAAAGACAAAAGGGTAAACATTCGAATTTCAGGTAAGGACCTTGAGCTAATTCAAGAGCGAGCCCTAATTGAAGGTATACCTTATCAAACATTAATGTCCAGTATTCTGCATAAGTACGTCTATGGCAATTTAATCGAGAAATTGCATAACAAGTAGCAGCACAGGACATCTAATAAAAGCGGCCAAAGAGCCGGCCACTGTTATTAGCTGCCTGCGTGCAAGGCGTTAGTGGTTTTTATACATTGGAAGAAGTATTAAAAGGAACATTTTGTGTTTAAGAAAAAATTAGTATATTTAGCTTGTTTGCCAGTACTAGCTGTAGCTGGAGAAAATGGTGGTGTATTGGAAACAAATTATGGTGCAGGCATAGCTTATTCAGAGTCTCGAAATTCAAAAGGTTTGCGTGCATCGGGAAACGTTAGTATCCCAGTTTATAAATATATCGGCTCAACTCTTTTTGTTAATGGAAGTAAAACTGAAGGTGAAAAGAACAGCCTAGATAGTGATGCTTATCGCGTTGGCGGTGTCGCCTTTTTAAGAGATTTTAATTTAGGTAAGTTAGGAGTCTCTGCAGCTTACAATAAAACAAACTTTGATACGCCTTCTGGCAGTTCACTAGACGATACTGAACTGAATCAATACGGACTCTTGGGCCAATATTATTTCAATGATTTTACTTTTGGGGCCAACCGTAATGTCGTAGACTCAAAAGACTTCGATGATTTTAACTCTTGGACGGCTTCGATTGATTGGTATTGGCAAGAAAATACCAAATTATCATTGGATGGTAGTGGGATGGATGCTAAAGACAGCTATGGTATTAGAGTGTCTCATCAGCCTAATTTTTTTAATAACTCTACAGACATAACGTTTTCGTACAATGGCTATAGGACTGATGATGTATTTTCATTGTCTGTAAATTATTATTTCGGCACATTAGTCACACTACAAGATCGTGACCGAAAATATCGATAATTCATGGGTTTTTCACATAAATCGTGGGATATCAACCACTAACCAAGCGCAGCTTAGGGCTGTTAATAAAAGCGGCCAAAAACACGGCCACTGTTATTAACAGCCCAAGTGCAAGGCGTTATATTTTTTTAAACATCAATAAGGAGTTGTAAATGAAAATTAAGGAAATAGTTTTATCAACGATTATGATTATGGGGGCAACTAATGCCCATAGCTTAGTCATAAACGGAACAAATGAACTTGATATATATGGAAGTGAAAGTTTTGTATCAGCATTCGATTCATCAACAATTACAACCCATGTTGGCTCAAGTGTTGCTTTTTTAGATGGCCATGATACATCTACTTTCAATATTAACGGAGGAGATATTAGCTGGCTTGAACTATATGATAGCAATGTTACGAATATTTCCTACGTAGAAGACTTAAGTTAGCTTTTAGTTAGCGACAATTCCACCGTTAATATCTTTGGGTCAGGCTTTAGCTATTCTGGAGGGCACCTTTCAGGAACTTGGGGTAATGGAACCGCTTTTTCATTTTGGGCTCTAGAAGAATTGGATCTTCATTCTGGCAACATAGGTAGTGTAATACCAGATAATATTATTCTTCATGTAGCCTCAGTGCCAGAGCCTTCTAGCTTGGCTTTGCTTGCTATAGGCTTAGCTGGCCTCATTTTCAGAAAAAATAAAATCTAACCAGGAGCTCAAACAGGACTCAGTAATATCGGCGTTTAGCTTGGCGTTATGAGCACTCAATCGAGGGAAATACGTGGTATTAAGAGAAGATTTGCCTTTACTTAAAGTTGAACCCATTGACTTCAGGAAAGCTCTATCTGTAGTAAATAGAAGAACCAGTAGGGTCAGACTCGAATGAAATAACCTTTCTTGATCATCTAAACCCAATCAATCGAGTCTGACCCCATTGGTTTGACCCCATTGGTTTGTGACCCCATTGGTTTGTTATCGGCCAGGAAACAATTTTTATACTTCGAGTTTGGCACAGCAAAGAAATTGAAAAATACTTGTAATCGGGTAGCCGAGGGTCTCTAACCCTCAGCCCCCACAACACACTGCATGCGGGTCCGCACAGGGCGTTTCACTTAGGATAGTGAAGCTTATCCAACCTCACGTAACGAATAGAATCCCTGAGACCTCAGATACTCCAAAGATAGAGCTTGATTGACCCCGGGAGTCTTAGCGCTACGCCATGGGCCTTTGCTGGTAATGCCACATGCGATTTCGGCCTGAACATGAACACCTAGCCTCATCAGACAGAGAAGCAGGTCTTCAAATCTAACAGAATTATCACAGTTGTCATGATTTAATAACGTGTAACCTCCAGGTGTTTATTTTCTGGTCAGTTCTAGTCAAAATAACCTTATTGAAGGTCTACTGAGCTACTAACACAGGTTCTAATCAGTCAACTGTTAGATTAAGGAAGTGAACATGAAAATTAAATTAAGTGCGATATTACTCAACCTGCTAATTGTTTCAGCTAGCACCGCGGAGATGTTAGATACCCCTGCACCAGCGACCGGCTCTTATGAAACATTTCAAAAACCTTCAGAGGCTATTTTAAGAGAGACGCTTAGCGATATTCAGTATGAGGTAACCCAGAAAGATGGGACAGAGCGTTCATTTTCTAATCGTTACTGGAATGAGAAGCGTGAGGGTGTGTATGTGGATGTTGTGAGCGGTGAACCTCTTTTCTCATCCATAGATAAATATGATTCTAAAACCGGTTGGCCCAGTTTTTCAAAGCCTTTAGAGGGCGTTACCATCATAGAAAAAGCTGATCGTGGTTTTTTTGGTGTGCGTACAGAGGTACGTAGCCAATATGCAGATTCACATTTAGGACATGTGTTTAATGATGGGCCACAGCCAACAGGCTTAAGGTACTGTATTAATTCAGCCGCCTTGCGTTTTATCCCCAAACAATCACTTGAGAGTGAAGGGTACGGCGATTTAGTGACGCTATTTAAATAATCGATGCTTTGATGGGCTAACCACAGATGCCCTAACGATTGAAGGACAACTTGATGAAGAAAAACAAAACACCTTTTTTCCTTTTACTGCCGACGTTGTTACTGGCACTACTTTCAATGAGCAGTAACGTGTGGGCCGATAAAGCCATCTTTGCAGCAGGATGTTTTTGGTGTGTAGAGTCTGATTTTGAAAAGCTGGATGGCGTCACAGAGGCTATTTCAGGTTTTACTGGCGGCACGTTGAAGAACCCTACTTATCGAGGTAACCATAAAGGCCACTACGAAGCCGTTGAGGTTCACTATGACCCTAGTATTGTAAGCTATAAAGAATTGCTCGCTCATTATTGGGTGAATGTTGACCCGTTTGATGCCAAAGGTCAGTTTTGCGATAAGGGGTTTAGTTATTTAAGTGCCATTTTTGTTGCAAACGACCAAGAAAATAAACTGGCTGAAGAGTCACGAAAAATAGTTGAGATGAAGTTCCCCGATAAGACCGTTGTGACGCCTATTTTGCCCGTAACAACGTTTTACCCCATCAAAGGTGAAGAGAGTTTTCATCAGGACTTCTACAAGAAAAGCTCAGTGCGTTATAATTATTACCGGTATCGCTGTGGCAGAGATTATCGACTGGAAGAATTATGGGGAAAGAGCAAAACCTTTAATTGGTGAGCCTTATCAATTAGCGTAATATCGGTATATTAATCATCGACATTTAAGAGAGGTAGGCTATGAGCCTATATACTAAGTCTGTAGCGGCAGTTGCGGCGCTTACTCAAGAACAATACCGAGTGACACAACAAAACGGCACAGAGCGGCCTGGTACTGGTGAGCTTCTGAAAAATAGTGAGCCTGGTATTTATGTCGATATTGTTTCGAAAGAGCCGTTGTTTGCTTCATCTGATAAATATGAGTCAGGGTGTGGTTGGCCTAGCTTCACAAAACCTATTGAAGCAAAAAATATTAATGAGCTGACTGATGCGACCCACGGTATGGTGCGTACAGAGATACGCTCCAGCCATGGAGATAGTCATTTAGGGCATGTGTTTACTGACGGGCCGGCTGATCGGGGTGGTTTGCGCTATTGTATTAATTCTGCGTCTTTACGGTTTGTGCATCGTGATGAAATGAAAGCCCAAGGGTATAGCGACTACCTCGACCAAGTAGAGGGTCGATCGTAACGACAACTGAGCGAGCAGTGTTAATGGTTACCTCTGCTACCTCATTAACGCGTCTTGTCTGAGAGTTCAGTCAATCTAGCGACCACACTAGGTGTTGCGCGTAAGCTAAAAAATGCCCCCGTCTCGTCGGCGCGCTCTTCAAGCACATCGCAGGACGCAAAGATGTCACCGCGTAAGCCTTGTGCAGACCAAGGTAAAAAAATCTCAGCGTCAACCAGATCTTGTTGAAAAACGGCTACTATCGCCTGATGCAGTGCTGCGATGTCGCCCTGATTGCGGGCGCTTAGTACAATGCAGTCAGGGTATTTCTGTTGTAGTTCTTCTATGCGAGTTGCTTGTGCGGCAGCATCACCCAGAGAGTCAATTTTATTAAACACCCGAATGCGCGGCACACTATCGGCACCAATTTCGGCCAATACTTTATCGGTTACTTCAAGTTGCATCTCAAACCCTGGGTCGCCTGCGTCAATAACGTGTAGCAGCAGCGAAGCATTAAGAGCTTCGTCTAACGTTGATTTGAATGAAGCAACCAGGCCGTGGGGCAAATTTTTGATAAAGCCAACAGTGTCGCTCACCAATACCCTCGGTACACTTTCTGGATAAAGCGTTCGCACCTTGGTGTCTAGTGTAGCGAATAATTTGTTGGCGACTAATGCGTCTCTGCCGGTTAAGGCGCGCATTAATGTGGATTTCCCCGCGTTGGTATAACCTACCAGTGCGACCTGAGCTAGCTCCGACTGGCCCTGACGTCGTGAGCGCTGGGTGTCGCGAGTAGCCTCCATCACATCAATTTCTTTTTGCAGCTCGGCAATACGCTCGCGCACTTTTTGGCTGTCTAACTGGCTACGTGACTGACCCGCACCTCGCCCACCGGAACCACTGCGCTGTCGCCCTGATGGCCCGTCACGCTTGGCTGCTTCACGTAGACGCGGGGCCATATAACTCAAGCGCGCAATCTCAACCTGTACTCGCGAGGCATGTGAGCTGGCGTTACGGTGAAAAATTTCGAGAATGACGACGGTTCGATCCATCACCTCGCAACCGACTTCATTTTCCAGATTGAGCGCCTGGGATGGGGATATCTCGTGGTCGACCAGAATAAACTCTACTGGCTCCTTATCTGATCGAGTACTTTCACTCTCCAAAAATTGCTTAATCTCGTCCCGCTTGCCGACGCCTAGATATGCGGTCGAATCAAAAGATGAACGCTTTTGGGTAAATTGGCCTACCACCTCGAGCCCTAATGTTTTGGCGAGCTCGCCTAGCTCATTCAACGACGATTCGAATTCAACATCACTGACATGATCCAATTGCACGGCGACGATGAGTGCACGCTGAACGCTTGGTTGCTCGAGGTTTAACATAGGGTGGTTTCTCGTGGAGTGGGCGGAATAGATTCGCAGGCAGCGAAGTGTACACGAAATTTTGGGTGAGCACCTGAGTATAGGTGGAATTGGAGGTTAATAATAAAGCTCTGAGTGACGAGTAATTGTATATTCTTTACGAATGAACGAGGGGTTGTAGTCTTGATGAAAGGAGGCAGAGTCTAACTCATGAAAAGCTTTAGGTTCGACTGGAATCAGGGTTTATGCCCCTGATTCCGCTTCGCTGTATCAAGGCTACAGAATAGCCCAACGGTTTTGAGGCCTTATAGTTCGATACCAAGTGCCTTTGCTACGCCGGCCCCATAGGCGGGGTCTGCTTTTAAGCAGTTGGCAATATGCCTTTTTTGCACTTCAAGTGAGGCGCCGCCAACAGAGCCTGCGGTATTGTTAAATAAGGCATTTTTCTGTTCATCGCTCATTAACCGAAACAAGTTACCTGGCTGTGAATAATAGTCATCGTCTTCACGATGATCCCATCGAGCACAGGCGCCTGATAAGTTCATAGGCGGTTCAGAGAAATCGGGCTGTTCTTGCCACTCTTGTTGGCTATTAGGTTCATAGCCAATGGTGCTGCCAAAGTTGCCATCGACACGCATTGCACCATCACGATGATAGCTGTGAGCAGGGCAGCGAGGTGCGTTGACAGGGATATGTTGATGGTTAACCCCTAAACGGTAACGTTGAGCATCCCCGTACGAAAATAATCGACCTTGCAGCATTTTGTCTGGAGAAAAACCAATACCAGGAACCACGTTTGCCGGGTTAAATGCAGACTGCTCAACCTCTGCAAAAAAGTTTTCAGGGTTTCTGTTTAGCTCCATTACGCCGACTTCGATTAGTGGGTAATCGCTATGAGGCCATACTTTAGTTAGATCGAACGGGTTGTAGGGCGATTTTTCTGCCTGATCTTCGGTCATGACCTGTATTTTCAATGTCCAAGATGGGTTATTGCCTTCTTCAATCGCATTGTACAAATCAGCTTGGTGGCTTTCACGATCTTTACCGATTACCACTTCGGCTTCTTGGTCGGTTAGGTTCTTAATGCCCTGATTAGATTTAAAGTGAAACTTAACCCATACACGCTCATTATCCGCATTGATCATACTAAAGGTATGACTACCAAACCCATGCATTTGCCGGTAGTTTGCAGGTAGCCCTCTATCACTCATGACGATGGTAACTTGATGTAGTGCTTCAGGTAGTGATGTCCAAAAATCCCAGTTATTTTGTGCACTGCGCATATTGGTGCGCGGGTCACGTTTTACGGCATGGTTAAGGTCTGGAAACTTTAACGGGTCACGTAAAAAGAAAACAGGCGTGTTGTTACCCACCATATCCCAGTTGCCTTCTTCGGTATAAAACTTAAGGGCAAAACCTCGAATGTCACGTTCCGCATCAGCAGCGCCTCGTTCGCCTGCTACGGTCGTAAATCGAGCGAATAATTCTGTTTTTTTACCGATCTCAGAGAAGATTTTTGCCCGGGTATATTTTGTAATATCCTGAGTCACCGTAAATGTGCCATAGGCCCCTGATCCTTTTGCGTGCATTCGGCGTTCAGGTATCACCTCGCGATCAAAATGAGCCAACTTTTCTAAAAACCAAACATCTTGTAAAAGTTGAGGGCCGTGGGGGCCTGCGGTCATAACATTTTGGTTATCGGCTACCGGGCAGCCAGCGCCTGTGGTGAGTTTCTTTTTCATTTTGATATTCCTTATTAGTCAGGGCTTGAAATAAGATGATAGAAGGATTCTAATAATCGTTAAAATGAAACATACTTATAGCTGTAATAGTTTTTATCAATTTAAAAGAGGCTTTACTGCAAATAATACGAGCAAGCTTAGCAGCTAAAACGTATTACGTTAGTAAAATTCAATAGATTGTTTGGTCATTATGTATCCGATAGACTCAACTTTTCAGACTCCAACAATGCTCTTTTTCTCTTTAACCCCCAGCGATATCCGCCAAGGCTGCCATCACCTCTTAATACTCTGTGACATGGTATAAGCACACCAATACGGTTGGCACCACAAGCAGATGCAGCGGCACGAAAGGCCTTGGGTTTATCTATACTTGCGGCGAGCTGGCTATAACTAATGGTATTACCTTCTCGCACACTGAGCAGGAATTGCCAGACTAGCATCTGAAAAGCAGTACCCCGAACATCCAGTGGTAGGTCGGGCCTGCAAGCACCTTGGCTGATATGTTGGTCAAGGGCTTCTATCCAGAGGTCTAACTCAGGTGCCGATTGAGCAGGGGAGGGGCTAAGCGTCGCGTTCGGAAACTCGTTTGTCAGCATGCTCAATAGTGTCACTTCATCTTCACCAAACTGAACAAAGCAAACGCCCTTGGGGGTTGCTGCCATCATCATAAGGCCAAGTTCAGTGTTCTTGCATGCATATGCGATGTCTTCTCCTGCTGCGCCTGAACGATAAGATGTGGGGGTCATGCCGATACTACGGGTCGCTTCTCCATAGACTCGGCTAACGGAGCCATACCCAGAAGAAAATATAGCATCAGTTACACGGTCGCCTTTTTTTAACGATTGCTTAAAATGACGCATTCGTACCGCGTCTTGATAAGCTTTGGGCGATATACCAAATTCAGCTTTGAATAGGCGTTGCAGTCGCGAAGGGGAGAGCGCAATTTTATTGGCTAGCATGCTAAGGGTTAATGGTTCATCTGCATGAGACTCGATAAACTGCGCAATTTCTAGCAGCGAAGCGCTTCTATCCTTATTATGCTGTGTTGTCATATTACCCTCCTGAGTGCTACCTTTTATGGATATATGATCATACCCGTAACAGTCTTTCCATCCGTTTTTTGCGTTTCGGCATCGCATGTGATTGTACTATGAGGGGCGGTTTAAACTGAATCTAGGATGAATACAAAGGATGCACAGTTCATCAATGAGGGTATGATGGCGTTGGCAAAAATAGATCAAGATGTTGCCGACGCTTTTCAGGCGCTAGGTTCCCCCGCCTGAGTCTAGCGGTCTGTTTGGGCTTCCTCTCGGCGATAAAGCGCTTTCAAATCTTCCAATATCATGTAGTTAACCGGCACTAAAATAAGCGTAATCGCTGTGGCGAATATAATACCAAAGCCAAGTGAGACGGCCATTGGTATTAAAAACTGGGCCTGAGTGCTCTTCTCAAACATCAGCGGCATAAGGCCTGCGAAAGTGGTTAGCGAGGTGAGTAGAACAGGTCGGAAGCGTGCCGCACCGGCGTTGCTAATGGCCTGCACCATCTCTTTGGCGCTTTTACTGTGTCGGTTTATGTAATCGACCAGTACCAGGCTATCGTTTACCACCACACCAGATAGTGCCAATATTCCCATAAGACTTAACAGGGTTAAATCCATACCCATAATCCAGTGGCCAATAACCGCCCCCATCGCGCCAAACGGGATAACCGACATAACAATAAAGGGCTGTAGATACGAACCAAATGGAATGGCGAGTAGTGCGTAGATTACAAATAGTAGCCCTAACAGCCCCAGCCATAAACTATGGAACGACTCTTGTTGCTCACGGGCTTCCCCTTCTAAGGTGTAACTCACACCCGGGTAACGGGGCAGTGCTTCGGCTAAGAACTGGTGGATATCGCGTTTGATGGCTTCAATATCGGCCACTTGCTTGTTGATGTCAGCTGTCACATTTAGCGTTCTGGCTCGGTTGATTCGAGTAATGGACGCAGGGCTTGTGCTCGGTTCAAGGGCGGCGACCTGATCAAAGGGAACTTCGTAACCGGTTGAGGTACGAATGAGCATGGTGTCTAGGTTGTTCAGTGAGGCGCGTTCGGTCGCGGGGTAGCGAACCATCACTTTAACATCATCGCGGCCCCGTTGAATGCGTTGAACTTCATATCCCCAAAAAGCGCGACGCACTTGTTGAGTGATATCAGACAGGGTGATGCCTAGCAGGTCTGCAGTGGGCTTGAGTTTGATCTGTAGTTCCTGCTTGCCATCTGAAAGGCTATCACCAATATCAAACACGTTGGGGTATTGGTTGAGTTGCTGTTTTAATTGATCAGCGACCGCACGCAGGTGTTCGAAGCTTTGCCCACTCAATTGAACATCAATAGGGTCTCCTGAACGGCCTATTTCTGCTCGATAAGTGAGTGACTCTGCGCCGGGTATATCGCCGATCATCTTGCGCCACTCGCTTACTAATTGGGTACTGCGAATATCTATGGTACGGGTTTCGGGTGATTCCACCTCAAAATAAACCCGGCCTTTATTAGTGTTACCACTGCCTGTGCCACCGGCGTGACCGGTTGATGAGAGAATGTTTTTGATGGCTGATTTGCCGTTCTCATCTCTGTATTTTTCTTGAAGTTCTTGTGCTGCTTCGCTCATTAATTGGATGTATTGATCCGTTGTTTCAAAGGCGGTGCCGGCAGGCATGGTCAAATAAGCACGAGCGGTTTCACTTTCGACTCGGGGGAAAAATATAAAGCGCGTCCAGCCACTGGTAATTAGCGCAATGATGATAATTCCCGCGCCAATAAACAGCGATAAGGTTAGGTAACGGTGGGCGAGTGCTTGTTTCAGTGCTGGGCGATAGTATTTGTGAATGGCATTTTCTAAGCCATTCGCAATGCCTTGTTGAATACGGGTGAAACGGCCTTGCTCTGCTGGGTTTGACGGCAGCATTTTAAGGTGGCGTAAGTGAGCCGGTAGAATCCATTTTGACTCCACCAGACTAAAAATTAATACCGGTACTACAATCAGTGGAATTTGACCAAACAGAACGCTGCGGCGACCTTCGATAAGGGCTAAGGGTATAAATGCCGCAATGGTGGTGAGTATGCCAAACGTTACGGGTACAGAGACTTCTTGGGTTCCCCGTATGACGGCTTCCATAGGGTTGTCGTTACGCTGGATATGGGCATAGATATTCTCGCCAGTAACGATAGCATCATCCACCACAATTCCCAGTACTAGAATAAATGCGAACAGGCTGAAAATATTTAAGCTAACGTCGAAAAACGGCATGGTCAAAAAGCCGCCCATAAAACTGATGGGAATCCCTAGACACACCCAAAAGGCGACTGCCGGACGAAGAAATAGTGCCAGCAGAACCAGAACCAGGAACCCGCCTTGAACGGCACTGTTAATCAAGGTGTTAAGCCGACCTTTTACAATGCGGGAGCTGTCTCGCCAGTAGCCTACTGAGATGCCATCGGGCATGCGTTGATCGGCCTCAGCAACATAGTGCTTAACCGCATCGGCAATACTAATGGCACTTTGATTACCGACTCGATAGACTTCTATCAGTATGCCTTGCTGGTTGTTAAAGCGAATTTTAACCGGGTCTTCTTCAAAACCATCATTAATATTAGCGAGTTCTTTTAACGTGAGACGAGTACCGTCTTGGCGGGTTAGAATGGCGATTTTCTCGAAGTCTTCTTGTTGATACGCTTGTCCTTTAGTGCGTATTAGTACTTCCCCTCCTGATGTTCGGACGCTACCTGCGGATAGGTCGATAGAGCCCCCTTTAACGGCTGACGCGATATCTTCCATCGATAGGTTATATTCACGCAATATGCGTTCGGGAATTTCAATGGCAATCTCGTAAGCGCGGGTAGACTCAAGAAATACCTGGGTTATTTCTGGCAGGTTATTCAGTTCATCCCGCACCTGCTCTGCGACCACTCGAAGTTCTTTCTCTGACTGCCTTCCAGAGACGACGACGCTGATGACTTCTCGTTTGCGTTCAGATATAGCGATAGAGGGGCTGTCTGCGTCAACGGGGAAGTCATTAATGGCATCGACCCGACTTTTGATATCGTTGAGCAGGTCACGCTTATCGTAGCCGTCTTCCAGTTCTGCGGTGACCACTCCCGCCCCTTCGAAGGATTGTGACGTGATTTGTTCAATGCCTTCAAGGTCAAAGATCGCCTCTTCAATGAGTATAGATATGCCTTCTTCGATTTCTTCAGGGGAGGCTGAGGCGTATCCTACTGCAATATTGATGGCATCCCGCTCAATATTAGGGAAGACTTCCAGTGGGATTACCTTCGCGATCGCGAACCCGCCTAACCCCAAAATGGTTAGCATTAGTAGGTTTGCGGCAACCGCATTTCGGGCGAACCACGCGATAAGACCGTGCATTATTGACTCCTGATGGCCACGCGGGTACCTGAAACAGGGTTACCCAGTGGGGTCGTGACTAACCATTCACCGGCATTGAGGTTATGGTTAACAACGGCATGTTTATCGTCGGTCCAGACTACCTGAACATCTCGGCGAACGAGCAAACCCTCCTCGACGAGCACGACGGTTTTACCTTGATAAAGCGCTGCACGAGGTATTACAAATACATCCTTTAAGGTATTTGCACTGATGGTTGCTTCGATAAATTGACCAATTTTTAGTGGAGGTGCACCATCTTCTCGCTGGCGATATGGGTCATTGAGTTGGGCGACAACATAGAGCTGTCGGTTGTTACTATCAAGGGTACTCTCAGCTCTACTGATAAAGCCGTTCCACAAATATTGCCTGCGTCCTTGTCTGGCGATCATTTCTACATTGGGGCCCGGTAAAGGTGTATTGTCTTCGCCTCGGTATTGCTCGGGAATGGTCAGGTACTCAACCTGTCGAGGACTTAAAGGCAGGCGTACCTCGACGTAGTCAATCGCGTAGATATCGGCTAACTCGGTATTGCTAGATACAAATTGCCCGACATCAACCTTTTTATCGACAATTCTACCGGCATAGGGGGCGGTAATCTTCGTGCGCTGTAAGTCAAGCTTGGCTTTATCGAGAGAGGCGCTGGCTGAAGCAACCTTGGCTGTTGATGCGGCGAGCTGAGGTTTACGCAGCACTAGTTCAGAGCCTTGCTTGCCCTTGCCAATGCGATTCCAGTTAGCCTCTGCTTGTTTACCGCGGGCGCCTTCTTCCTCTAATTCAAATCGGGCTTGAATCAGGTCTGATGTCGCCATGGTGACAGCGGCCAAGTAGTCCCGGTCATCAATTTGGGCTAGTGGCTCACCTGCTTCAAAGAAGCCTCCATTTTGAAATCGGGGTGAGACGTTAGTTAACGTGCCTGATATTTGAGAAACGAGAGTTCCTTCTGTTCTCGGGCGAACCTCACCGTAAGCTTTAAGCTTCACTGTATAGGCACTACGTGTGAGAGGAATGGCATCGACATTCAATAGCGCTTGTTTGGTCTGAGGCGCTTTACGCGCTTGCGAAGGGTTTTCGTTGATTTTAATCGCAGCGGCGGCACAGATGGCCAACACGATGAGGGGCAATAGTACTTTTAGGATTTGTTTTGTTAATGGGTTCATTATCTTAGTAACGTTCTTCAGTTATGGAGTGAGTGCCGGGAGCGGGTCATTTTGTGTGTTTGTTGTATCATCGATAAACGCGCCTCCCAGTGCTAAATATAGGTTGATGCGGTTCTGCAAACGTTGATTACGGACTTCAATTTCGGTGCTTTGAGCATCGAACGAACGACGCTGTGACTCCAGAACGGTAATAAAATCGAGCAAGCCATTTTGGTATTGGTCAAAGGCTAAGTTTTCAGCGGCAATTGATTCTTCAGATGCAGTCTTCAGTGCGGCTTCTTGTTCTTGCAGGAGTGTTTCATTGATTAGCCCCTCTTCGACCTCTTGAAACGCCGTTAATAGTGCCTGGTTATAGTTGGCTTCAGCAATTTTTATGTTAGCGACAGCGCGTTCCTCTTCTGCTTCAAGGCGACCACTATCGAAGAGTGGAGTGCTAAGCCCACCGAACACAGACCACACCAAATAGTCACTACTGACTAAATTATCAAGGTCACTTGAGCTAGTGCCGACGTCGCCGGTTAAGGTGAGCCGGGGGTACCGGTCAGCGTGAGCAGCGGCCGCGAGTTGATTCGTTGACTCCAGCTGTTTTTGACTGGCTATTAAATCGGGCCTTCGTTGCAATAGCTCAGATGGCAATCCACTAGGTATAGGAGAGCTAAGCGGGGTTAGGGTTTTAGTGCTGGTGATAAGCCCTTCCGGGTATTGACCCAACAGTATTTCTAGGGTGCGCCGTGCGGTCAAAAGAGTAGAGCGTCGATTGGCTATGCGCGCTTGCTCGCCTGCAACATCTGCTCGTGCTAAATAAACATCTAACGCATCCCTTAGGCCTAGTTTAAAGTCCTCTTCAATGGTGATCAGGTTGTCACTCAGGTTGCTCAATCGTTGTTCTACCAAGTTAAGTTGCAGCTGCGCCTCTGTTAGATTAAACCAACTTCGGGCAACACTGGCTGATAACGAGAGCTGAGCGGCTTGCCACTCTGCTTCACTGACCTCAAACTCTAACGTGGCAGCGCGAGCCCGACTCGATAGTCGGCCCCATAGATCGAGCTCCCAACTAATATCAACGCCTAGGTTCAGGGTTGTGCTGTAATTATTACTGACTGAACCATTGCTTTCAGTATTAGAACGTTGCCTTTGCGCCCCCAAATTGCCGTCTACACTCGGATTAAGGTCTGCGCCGACAATACGCGCCTGAGCTAATGCTGCTTCAACACGCCCAGCGGAGGCTTTTAAATCATGATTGTTAGCCAGTGCCTGCAGGATGAGTAATTCAAGTTGAGGGTCATTAAAATCATTAATCCAGGCCGATGATTTTACTTGCTGGGTACTGGTTGGCTGTTGCCATTGATCAGGAACGGGCGCACTAGGGTACTTATCACTCGGCACAGCACTGCACCCTGCCAACAGCAGACTGACTATAAAAAAGAATAAACAGGATGAATGAGACTTCATTGTGTAGATAACTTCATGTAGCCAACGGTTACTCCCAATACAGCGGCCGAATGCTATACCGCTGATCGTTTTTGAATATGATATTTTGCTTAGTAGGTACACTATATTATGGCGCGTCATGATTAACAGTTAATTTTACACAATATTTACGATATTAATCTTCATTAATAGCCACAATGTCTAGTTATGACGCAACGCAACAATGTTATATTTGATCGTGTTTCACGAGAAGCAGGTATAGTTTTGTTTATTGCAAAAAAGGTAGCCCAAACGCTGTTATTACTCATGGTGACATTGCTGATAGCAGTGATGCTTGCGTTCGCGTTTAATTTGACTGTGAACCTGTCTCGTTTTACCCCTCTCATTGCAAGTACGGTTGAGTCTTATACCGGGTTAAGGATTCTGTTTGATGGTGAGCTGTCCGTCACCCTCGGTCAGGTACCTGAGGTTCAGCTCGAAGGTCTTCGCTGGCAAAAAAACGAAGAAGATGAGATCCCTTTTTTACAGCTGGGCCATAGTGAATTATCGGTTGATTTTACCTCATTATTCGACGAAGAGGTCATTGTTAAAAAAGTGCAACTATCCGCGTTGGCGCTGAACCTTGTTGCCAAAGAGGGAGAAGGGTTAAATATTCCAGAGCTTGATTTGATGGTGTTTCTGGAGTGGCTCAACCAGAGGGTAGAGACACTTCCACCCTTTATTGCTGATGATATCCAGTTAACCGATCTATCGTTTCGCCTACTCGCACCGGAAAAAAGTCTGAAAGGGCAGTTTACGTTTGACCAAATCGATGCGAAGTGGGGGTGGAATTCTCCGCTATGGCTTATGGGGGAAGGCACCATCGATGATGCGAACCCTAAACCGATCACTATCTCGGCAAATGGGGGGGCTTTTAGAACCTTAGGTGATGCGTCTGAAAAGTGGGTGTCGAGCGTTAATGTTGCCGGGAATAAAGCGGATATTTCAACCCAACTAATATTATCCGGTGACGATAGCGCCGGCCTAAAGCAAGATGAGCATGTACTGGCTAAGAACAGAGAATATGAGTTGTTTGTTCAGATTAATCACCTTCCGTATGGAGACCTTTTATTATATTTGGGCCTTCAGGAACCTATGAAAGGGGAGTTGAACGCGAGTGTTTTTTTGCAAGGAGATATGACCAACCTTGATCAACCGCTTATACATTCAACAGGTACTATTGAGCTGGCGGTGTGGCCGGATAACTTGCACGCCAATCCGCTGGATTTTTGGGCTGTAAATATCATTAATCTGATGTTTAGTCATTTAAATGAAGACTCAAAAGTTAACTGTGCAGTAGCCCGCTTTGATCTTTCAGATGGGGCGCTTTCGAGCGACGTGATGATTTTTGATACCTCACGGTTAAGGGTTTATGGCAATGGCACATTTAACCTGGCCGATCGAGAATTAGATTTTTGGGTGGACGCAAAGGCCAAGCAAGTTCAATGGCTAAGCAAAGAAGTGCCGGTACGGATCAAAGGTACACTTGATAAGCCTGAAATTGAGTTTGAAAAAATGGGGGTGTTTAAAAGTACCGTTAAAAGTGTGGTTAACTTTACCTTACCGCTGCTGCCGGTTTTGATTAACGATACGATGGAAAGTGATGGGAGCAAAGACTGTTTGCAATCAATGCAAGCCAGTAGGGGTCGAATAAAAGAGTAGATAACTGATGAAGTTAAGAACTAATAATATAAAAAAACTAAGCCAAGAAGCGTTTGATGTATTGGTCATTGGTGGCGGCATTAATGGTGCGGTTTCTGCTGCAGCGCTGGCAGCCAGAGGTGCCAAAGTTGCGCTGATCGACAAGCGTGATTTTGCGGGGTTTACTAGTCAGCAGTCGTCGAACCTTGCCTGGGGCGGCATTAAGTATATGGAAACCTATGAGTTTGGTTTGGTTCGGAAGCTCTGCATGTCTCGTAACAAGCTCATGCGAAGCTACCCATCAACGGTTAAGGAAATTCGGTTCTTCACGACGATTAAAAAAGGCTTTCGTTATCCACCGTTATTTCTATTTATGGGCACGCTGCTGTATTGGGTGATGGGTAACGGGTTTACCCGTTTACCGCGATATTTATCGGCTAAAAAAATCAATCAAGAAGCGTCTATCGTAAACACCGATGACTGTAGTGGAGGGTTTGAATACTCCGATGCATACCTCTATGACAATGACGCTCGTTTTGTCTTTAACTTTATTCGTACGGCCATGAATTATGGCTGTATTGCTGCAAACTATGTAAGTTCATTGGGGTCTGTTCGTGAAAATGGTGGCTGGGTCACGACGGCTGAAGATGGTCTAACAGGTCATAAAATGACTATCCGCTCTAAGGTGTTAATTAATGCCTGCGGTCCGTTTGTTGATGAGCATAATCAGCTCACTGGGCAGAAGACCGATCACCGTCATATTTTCTCCAAAGGTATTCATCTGATTGTTGATCGACTAACACCCTATCAGCGGGTATTGACGTTTTTTGCGGATGATGGACGGTTGTTCTTTGTTATCCCCATGGGGCCAAAAACGTGCGTTGGCACGACAGATTCAAAGGTCGATGACCCTGTTACTGAGATAACAGCAGAAGATCGTCAGTTCGTACTAGAAAACATCAACGCGCGACTTAAACTTGATAAACCACTGACTGAAAATGATATTGTGGCCGAACGCTGTGGCGCTAGACCGCTGGTGGTAGAAAGAGACGTTAAAGGTGAAACCGATTGGTTACAGTTGTCGAGAAAACACTCAGTGGACGTTAATCGGCTTGATCAACATGTCAGTATCTATGGGGGAAAGTTAACAGACTGCCTGAATGTGGGGGATGAAGTTAGCGATATTGTTGAGCGTTTAGGCGTGTCTTACCCGTACCCTCTTGCCCGTTGGTATGGTGAACCGGCGCCTCAAGTGAAAAAAGAATTTATGCACCAGGCCAGGCTAATGGCTCTGGATGAAATGACAGACCCTTCTTCTTCTGAACTTTTGTCCCAGCGATTATGGCGTCGTTACGGGGCTCATGCCTTTGATCTGCTAGAGTCGATCAGGGCAAACCCTCAAGAGGCCGAGTTGTTGATTGAGAATGCAGAGTACTTACGCTGTGAAATTTCTCAGGCCGCTCGCCGGGAAATGGTTACTAAGCTAGATGATTTTTTAAGGCGCCGGTCTAAGATTTCATTAGTGGTGAAACGAGAGGATATTAAAAGTGCGCCCGGCCTGAAAGATGCGTGCAAAATACTCTTTGGGGACGAAGCGGATGCCAAATGGGACGAGTACTTCTCTAACGGTAAGTCGGGGCGCTGCTTGGACAAAAGTAGCTAATACATTTTGATGTCTGAGCCATCGCCAACGGCGTTATCAGAATGGCAATTAGCAAAACTAAAAGAGATTTAAACACTTGTTTATGCCTCTGTTACTGTTTGAAAATACTACCTTTCACGAAGTCTAGGAGATAAATAGGGTTAGGGCTTCTCCGCAGTCCCCCTTTGCATCGTTTCTGAAGTATGATAATTTGCGCACCCTTTTATTTTAGGTGATATGAGCAAACGTCATGTTTTCGGGTTTTGATTACGGTAGTTCAAATTGTGCAGTGGGCGTTATAAATGAAGGTAGCGTTAAGCTGTTGCCGCTATGGGGTGGGCAGTGTTTTTCACCTTCAACACTCTACGCGGCAGACCGCGGGCTGATCTGCGAATCGGTTGCCCATAATATTGAATCAAATAGCTGTCGAGAGACGTATATACAGCAACGATCTGCTGCTATTCAGAGAGCATCCCTAATAAGGCGAAACCTTAATATTGGCGAACAAGAAAATATTCTGTTTGTCGGAGAGGACGCAATTGAAAACTATATCGACTTCCCTGAAGAAGGGTATTTTGTAAAGTCTCCTAAGTCATTTCTAGGTGTGAGTGGTTTACGACAAGAGCAAGTGGCTTTTTTTGAAGATATTGTGACCGCTATGATGCAGTCGATTAAACGGCAAGCCGAAATGTCTCTGCAGCAATCCATCACTCAAACAGTTATTGGTCGCCCTGTTAACTTTCAAGGCAGTGGCGGCGAAAAGAGTAATCGCCAGGCCATCGAAATATTAACTACTGCGGCTCAACGGGCAGGCTATCAAGAGGTTGAGTTTTTATATGAGCCCCTGGCGGCAGGTATTGATTTTGAGACAAGCTTGCAGCAAGAGAAAATTGTATTGGTGGTTGATATTGGTGGCGGTACGACCGATTGCTCCATGGTACGTATGGGGCCATCACGGCGAACTAAAGCCAGCCGTGAAGATGATTTTTTAGGCCATAGTGGACAACGCGTGGGTGGTAATGATCTGGATATCAACCTGAGCTACAAAGCCTTTATGCCGCTATTAGGTTTAGACAGTACATTAAAGAGCGGGTTGGCGATGCCTAGTGAGCCATACTGGAACGCGGTTCGTACTAATGATGTAAATGCTCAGATGGAGTTTAGTAGTCGCGCGAATGTTGAATTGCTCGAACAGCTTTGTCGTGATGCCAGCAGTACCGAATTAGTTAAACGTCTGCTTGATTTGCAGCAACATAAAACCAACCATCAATTAGTACGTTGTGGTGAACAAAGTAAAATTGCCTTGTCTGATGCGGTTGAGATAACTCAGGCATTAGGGTTTATCGCGCCCGGGTTATATCAGCCGGTAACAAGAGACCTGTTTGCCGATGCGATCCAGGGGCCTCTCAATAGAATATCTGCGCTAATGAAAGAGGCGGTCGCACAAGCGCAATGCACTCCTGATTTGGTTTATGTGACGGGTGGGACGGCAAAGTCACCGGTGATTCGAGATGCTATTCAGCAGCAGTTAGGTGAGATCCCCATTATGGACGGGGATCATTTTGGCAGTGTGGCGGCTGGTTTAACCAAGTGGGCAGAGAAGTTGTTTAGCTAATGCTCAACTTTTTTGGCCTTTGCCAATCCAAAATCTTCAAGAATGCTATAGAAGCAGGGCACCACAAAAAGCACTAACAGCGTTGAGCTGGCAATACCGAATACAATGCTGGTGGCTAATGGGATGAGTATCTGTGCCTGTAAGCTCGTTTCGAATAGCAGTGGCGTCATACCTGCAATAGTAGTGAGTGAAGTAAGTAACACTGCTCTGAACCGGTCATGGCTGGCTCTGGCTGCAGCGTCGTGAACACTCATACCTTCTGATACATGTCGTTTGACAAACTCAACCAGCAGAATTGAATCATTAACGACTATGCCTGCTAACGAGACAAACCCCAGTAGCGACGGCATGGTGATATCAAGACCCATTAACCAGTGTCCCCACACCACACCAATAAATGCTAGGGGAATATTTAGCATCACCACCAAGGGTTCGGCATACGACCTGAATTGAAAACTAAGCAGAATAAATACACCGGCTAACCCTAAAATAAAGGCTGTTTTCATTGAACCTTGTGTTTCGGCGCCTTCTTTTACCTCGCCTTGGAAGCTAATGCGCGTATTTGGAAATTGTGTTTCTAGTTCTGACAGTTTATTTTTCTTAAGGTCCCCAATCACCTCACCTGTGTTGTTTTTCTCGTTGTCGATATCACCATAAACGGTGACTGTTCTTTGATTGTCTACGCGATGAATGCGTGAGAAGCTGCGAGTAGGTGAGATGTCTGCAACATGAGATAACGGGATAACGGCACCAGATACAGGATGAATAATGGGGAACGAATCAAAGTCGGCCAGTTCATCTTTTGACGCATCATCGAGCATCACACTGACCTCGTAGGTCTCAAGCCCAATACTGGACTCAATAACTTTTGCACCTTGGTAGGCGGCTCTTAATTGAGAGGCTACAGACTGAGCATCTACCCCAAGGGCAAATGCTCCCGCCTTTAAATGCAATGTGAATTCTGGTTTTCCCGGTCGTAAGTCGTCCATCAAATTATTGACACCGGGGTATCCAGAAAGCCACTGTTGTAGCTCGTGGCTGGCCATGGATAGCTCATCCAAGTCTTCGCCTTGCAATCGAATAAAAATTGCTCGTCCGCTGGGTCCAATACTGGGTTCTTTCAGAGTGATACTCCAGGCATCAGGCACGCTACCTGCCTCTGCTCGCCAGTCATCCATAAAGGCATTGAGTGAAAAATCTCGTTCTTCTGCAGTGAGCATATCGATACTGATTGTTGCTAAGTGCGGGCCAGCTTCAAATGCATCGGCATGGGTATTAAATTTAACCGTGACGGCTTCAACCGCGGGCTTATCGCCTTTAGAAAAGTGCTCATTGGTGACCTCAAGTGTTTCGGTGTAATGTTTCACTACTTCTTCGGTTCGACTGAGAGAGGTTCCGGTAGGCATCAGTATTCTAGCTTGGATCACATTCCCTTCAACATTAGGGAAGGGTGAGAACTTTATAATGCCTGAAACAAGAAAACTTATTGAAACCACGAGCACGGCCACTACGCTGCCGATAAATGCATAGCGATAGTTGATTAGTCTTGAGACCCAGCGGTCGATTAATTTTCGGGCTCGGTCAAACCCTTGGTCAAAGCGTTCTCTAAAGCGGGTCTCCCAGCTGCCTGCTTTGTTTGCCTTATATTGATGGGCTAGAGAGTGTTGCAAGTGATGGGGCAGAATGAAAAAAGCTTCTAGCAGTGATACAGAAATAACTGCAATCAGCACAGTAGGAATGACCACTAACACTTGGCCTATATCGCCTTTTAGAAAGAGTAATCCTGAAAAAATACAGAGAGTGGTCAGGAAGGATGAAAATACACCTTTAGCAACCAATTTAGTGCCGTCTATAGCGGCTGCAATCGGTTTCTTGCCATGCCTGATTTGGCTACCAATGCTTTCACTAATCACAATGGCATCATCCATTAGTATACCTAGAGCGAGCAGCAATGCGACCATCGAAAGCATATTGATGCTGACACCAATATTACCCAGTAAAAACGCAGCTGCCAGAAACGAAACGGGTAACCCCATCACCACCCAGAATGCGTAGCGGGTGCCAAAAAATAGCCACATGACGACAAATACTAAAATCAATCCCTGCCACGCATTGGTCGAGAGCATTTCGATACGGTCATTAATGATACTGGTGAAATCTTGCGTGAGATGAAACTCAACTTGCTCGGGTAACCGCTTTCGCTCTTCCTCAATAAATTGCTCTGCTGAAGCTAATATCTTCAAGCTATCATCGCGGGTATTTTTGCTGATTTTTAAAAATGCTGCCGGCTTTCCATTAAAGGTCACTTTATCTTCTTCATTATCGAACCCGTCGGTAATGGTGGCGATATCAGCGAGTCGAACTTCGTTGCGCTGGCCGCCCTCTATCACCATTAGTTGTTTGAGTTCGTCTATGGAACGTTTTTCGTCACTAAACCGAATTTGATAGTCTCGATCTAGAGTCGTGAGGTCGCCTGCTGGAAGGTCAATATTTTGTTTGGTGACCAAGTCGGCGATATCTTGTAGACTGAGTCCATACTGTCTCAGGTTTTCCTGTGATACCTGTATTTTAAACTGGCGGGTAGAGAAACCTTCTATATCAACTAGAGGAACGATGCTCTCCCTTAACATTCGTTGCTTGATGTCCTCCGCCAGGTTTTTCAGCTCGGGGCGAGGCATGTCGGCGACAATGGCTACCGTGATGACATCTTGTGTTTTCCCTAATTCAGTTACAACCGCGGTTTCAGCTGTTTCAGGAAAGTTATCAATACCATCAACGGCACTTTTTATATCATCCTTAAAATCGCTAAAGTTACCTTCCTCGAGCATTTTGACTGTCATCAGACCGACAGAGTCACGTGCTTGGCAGCGTTTCTCTTCAGTGAAACTGATGCCGTCCAAGGCATCTTCAAGAGGCTTACAGATCGCTTGCTCAACATCCGTTGGAGATGCACCAGGGTAGGGGACATTCACTTCAATTTCAAAGGAGTTAACTTCAGGAAAGGTCTCACGTTTAATCTCGGGTAGCGTGAGTACTCCGGCCAGAATGAATAACCCCATAATGAGGTTTGATGCCGTTGGGTGAACGGTGAAAAAGCGTATCATTGGTGAGCCTCCAGCCAGTCAACAATTTGCTGTTGCCTGATAGCGTCGGGAACCGCTTGGAGCGACATGCCGGTAACCGCGGGGAATAGGTCTGATGTGATGACTTTATCGCCTACGGAGAGCCCGTTTTCAATTAATAACATACTGCCTTGGGCTTCGGATTTAATATCGATCCTTTTTAACTGACTGTTCTTATTAACCAAAAAAAGCTGTTTTTCATGCAGTGCGTCCCTTGGCACTACAAAGTATTTTTTTGAATTTCCAAGTAGAATAACTTCGGTGTACATCCCCTGCATTAAAGGAGGCTTCACCCCTGGTTGAATGTTACTGTACGGATTGTCTACGCTGACAATAACTCCCAGCGTACGTGATGCAGGGTCGAGGTTACCGCTAATACGCTCTACTTTTGCATCCCATAAGGCAAGTTCGTCACCAGCCAGCTTTACTTTTGCAGATAGCCCTAAGCTTGAGAATAGTTCGTTGGAGTTTCCATTTTTGAATGCTTCTTCTAGCAGCGCTTGGTTATGTTTGAATCCTCTGGCCAAAATGCGAAACTGCTCTAACGGAAACTGAGCGTTAATCAGCACTTTGTTAATGGTTTGAGCAGAAAACAATGAAGCGCCCTGACTCACGAACTGATTTTCTTCAACGGAGAGCTCTGTAATGCGTGTATTAAAGGGTAGTTTAATAACGGCTCGTTCAACGTTGCGTTGCTGAGTCTCGACAGACGCCTGTGAAATAATGATTTTTGCTGCTTGAACCTCTAATTGTGCAGGTAGAGTTTCGAGTTGATTGGTTAGACTTTGAACTTCTTGTTTTAATTGTAATACTACGGTTTGTTGTGCGCCCATAGCCGTTTGAGAAATGGACCCTTTTTTGAGTAGTTGTTCATTACGGCTCAGGTCTTTGGTGGCGATGGCGAGTTTGTCTTTAGCGAGTTTAAGATCAACTTTAGTATCTTTCAGGTTCAGCTCCATCTCTTTTAAGTTGGCCCTACTGACGGCTAGGTCGGCCTCCGCCTGCTTAAGCGCTAGCTGATAATCATTATCTTCGATTCGAATGACGACCGTATCTTTTGGTAGGATATTTCCCATTCTGAGTTGAGGGTGAACATACACAATCTTACCTGAAATTTCAGACTTGGCATCTAGAAGGACATCAGGCTCAACTTCGCCAAACCCTTTAATTGTAGGCCTGACATTGTATTGGTTAACGTTGATGGTGGTTGCCTCAGTCGCGGCTTTGTTTTCGGGTTGGTGCTGCATGGCAGGGCGAGATTTAACAATGATAATGGCAGTAAGAATGCCTAGTGCAGCAATAATAATAAACATATAGCGGCGGTTTAGTAGTTTGACAGGCATAATTTTAAGTCCAGTTCTTGGTTTAGTCGTCCTATCTTAGTGTCTGAATAGACGATTGGCACGGTATTTTATTATTACCTATACAAAGTGGGTATAGGTAGTTTACCTAGGTGTCAGGGGTGACCGTAAAAATGGGAATGACGTTAATTGTGGTGGGTTTGTCTGCTATAGATGGGCGCATCTGGACGCGTAGATAGGTTCTAACGTCTCAATCGCTACTTATGGTTTTTTTGTTGTGATGGTGCAGGGAACTCTTCTACTTTTAGTACGTCGGCGTCACCTGCTTTAGTAATCATGACCTTTTTACAAGCTGCGCAGGGTTATTTGTGAACCCTCTTTCACTTGGTTGATGTCAGAGAAGGTACCGATATAGTTAATGGTGTTTGCTTGCTGGTCCTTTACTTCATTGACCATTAGCCATTCAGAGTAGATTTTTCCGTCTTTCGCCTTGTTACACACCTCTCCTTGCCAGCAACCTTTCTCTCTTATCTCTGCCCACATGGCTTGATAGAACTGGTTAGTGTGCTTTCCTGACTGTAGAATTTGAGGTGTTTGACCGTAGGCTTCATCGAGCGTGTATCCGGTAATGGCTGTGAAGGCCTGGTTTACGGTAATGATGTTTGAGTGCTGGTCGGTAATAAATATGCCTTCATGAGTATGCTCAAATATTCGGTTGGTGAGGATCATACGCTCTTCATTCTGCCGCTGCTTAGTGACGTCTTGTAGTGTGCCGACCATGTGGCTAACGTGACCATTGGTTTCGAATATGGCTTCAGCAATAGCATTAACAATATGGCAACGACCATCTGGG
Organism: uncultured Oleiphilaceae bacterium; assembly: GCA_913060665.1. Taxonomy (GTDB): domain Bacteria; phylum Pseudomonadota; class Gammaproteobacteria; order Pseudomonadales; family Oleiphilaceae; genus Alkalimarinus. Next base: position 40,476 of record CAJXUY010000013.1, on the reverse strand, counting down.
GTGAGTACACGGTAATCCAAATCAATTGTACCTACATGTTCGATCGCATTGTTGATGGCTTCTTTTAGTCGTATTCTGTCTTCTGGGTGAACCCGTCCGATAAACTCATCACGATGTATTTTGAGGGGCGGCATTTCGTAACCTAAAATTCGATAAGCTTCTTTTGAGCAGATGACGTTTTGGTCAGCTACACTCCATTCCCAACTGCCTAATTTTGCTAGGCGCTGAGCCTCGGCAAGTTGGTGTTGACTTCTTTTCAGAGCCTGCTCGGCATTTTTTCGACCGGTGATATTTTGACGGCTAATGGGTATATGGCGGTAGTCTTCCTCATCTTCCGGAATGGGCATATATAGATGGACATGAACCTCATTACCATCGAGTGTTTGATAACTAGCGTCGGTTTGAAATAGCTTTTCTTCATTCCAGATCGCTTCGAGCTGTGCTTTGAATAAGTCGAGTGACTGTTCGTTAGTGATTTCACTAATATGGCTGATAAAGTCTTTACTAGAGCTGGCATTAAATAGTAACAGCGTGGCTTGGTTAATTTCGTTAATTTGCACCATAGAGGCTAGGCGAATTGTTTGTTCTTCATTACGCTTAAGGTACTCAGAAATATTATCAATACCCATTTTTTTGAGCTTTTTCAGCTCACGATAGACACGGGAATAATCTTCTTCCCAAATTGCGATTTCATTTTTGAAGAAAAGGTTTTTATATTTGGTTTGCATTTGGTCTCGGGCTATTTCGGCATTGACCTGTGCAGTGAGGTCTCTCAGGTTGATAATAAGCCCCTCAATAGAAGGCACTTTGAGCATGTTGGCGATAGTCCCTTCTAAGTGGTGATTCCTATTCCATTTATCGACCAGTTGCAGTGAAACGGGTAGGGCTACGGCTTGCTCTTTAACCGCATTGTTAAATATTTTTTCTGTGCGGTTAATGAGGGTGGGGTTAAGTATTGTGTTGAGCGTTTTTCCTGTGATTTCTTCTGGGGTGTAACCCAGTACGTCATTGATAGAGGGGCTTATATAGTTACATATGCCTTTTTCATTGATAATTAGCGTGATATCCACTGATTTTTTGATCAGGGTATTGAGCCTTTGCTGCTCTTCCAGTAGGTTTTTGTAGTAGTGAGTGGAGCGAAATAGCTGACCATGAAGAGCAAAGCTTAATACCAAGGCAAACACAGCAAATAACGCTAGGGTCAAGAGACTATCGGCACTGGGTGATAATAGATGGTTCAAGATGGGGGCTGGCGTAAAAAACCATGCATCAAATAGCGCACTAAAACACCAGAATACAGCAGTCGACGCCAGTGCCCATATAACACCGGAGAGTATAATCGAGGTGTTGGAATCCTTTTTTATTGAAATCATCACTTTAGCCTAATCCGAGGCAAAGGGGTGAGACCCTTTGACAGTCCATTTTAGGTGATCACTGCCCTCGTATCCTAAAGGGCATTTGCTACCACCTGCTCCATAGTTGAAGTATAGGTCGGCAAATTTGTTTTGCCGGTCGACATTTTTGTTTTTATAGATCAATATCTTCTAAATGACGCCCTTTTTGAGTGTTTTATAGAGCCGTATATGAAAGTACTTATGCTGAAAAAATAAAATAGATTTTTTCAATAAATGAGAGAGATCTATTAACACGAAGAACCATTGCTTTTAACGATTTAGTGTTCAAATTAAGTTCTTCATCACTCCTTTAAGAGTAAATTTCACCACTATATGAGCCGCTTGCTCATTGAGTTGTTTAATATCTTTACCGCATCTTTTCTGTGTTTTATTGACGATATAGTTTTAATCGTTCGATATAGCACCACCTAATAAGTAAGTGTGTGCTTACTTATTAGGTGGTGGCATTAAGCTCAATGTGGATTGTACCTATAGGCATGGTGGTTTCTGATAATTGAGAGAAATGACAAAAAATATAATTATAAAGATGTGAACTGTATCACTGGTCAGAATTATCAGGATGTTAACCACTATGGAGGTACTCATGATGAGTGACAGACAAATAAGAAGATTACATCACAAGGTTTTTCGTAACGGGTTTGAAAACGAAAAAGTTAGATTGATAGCGGGACATGTTGGATATCTTAAGAGGGCGCGTCACCAGAGTAAGCGGAAACAGGTAGCGGATGTCGTTTCATTAAGTATAGCGACCTCAAATATCAGTCACGAGACGGTTAAGCCACGCTTGCCAGAGTCGATAGTGGTAACCGATTATAAGGACGAACAGGTTCCTTATATTGAGTCGTTGGGTTGGGTGTTGGTTTATTTATTCAAACGGTATCCTGAGCTTAAACTCACGCCAGGATTTAGCGACGGTCATATTAAAGGCGATGAGAGCGTATTGCGAAAAGGGTTTTATGAAACCCATGCCTATAGCAAAATCGATGTAGGGAGTGCGAATCAGTCTCAGAATATTACTGTCGATATTGTGCATGGCCGGTTTGATGCAGATAGCACTCGCTGGTCAGTAGAAATTTTTGCAGATGGTGGTTTAGTTCGAAAGTATATCTGTGAAACTCAGGATCAGGTGGTTGCTAAAATTGACCAGCAACTACATAAATATCGCCTTATTCAGCTAGCCTGGTATCAGGCTCAAAGTGCACGATAGATTTCGCTTGGAAACCGCTTAGAGAGCAGCAGTTTATAACTGCACTCTCTAGTTAGTGGTGTTTAAATCTTATCTAACAGGCTCATCGCCTAATGCCTGAGCTAATCTAGCCAACTGGACGAACTCACTGCGATAACCATATCGATCACGACCTTTTGCTTGTTCGGCTTGGTTAATAACATCGTTATAGCTGTATGATTTTATATATTGGCTGTGGCGAAGCAGTTCTGAAAAACCCGCAACAGATGATGCAAACCGGAACGCCTCGCTAGTGCTATTGATAGTGCTATTAATCTCGTTTTTGTTAACGGGGAACTTCAGTAGCTTGCTGTTGGTTTGACTGGGTAGTTTGTAGCGTATCTTCAGTAAACCCAGTTCGTTTGCATTGATAGGCGTGGCTTTCTGTTTGGGCGAGTCTGCATATCTTAATGGGTCGTTCCACGGTTTCTCAGCATTTACTAGAGTTAATTCATAGATTGCGGTAAGGCTGTGACCGGCCCCGATATCACCCGCGTCGACTTTATCGTTGTTAAAATCTTCACGAGCCAATAAGCGATTCTCATAACCAATCAGGCGATATTCCTGAACCCATTGTGGGTTAAACTCCATCTGAAGTTTTACGTCGCTGGCAATGGTTTGTAGGGTGGATCCCATCTCATCAATCAATACTTTTTGAGCTTCTTTGAGGTTATCAATATAGGCCGCATTGCCATTGCCTCGATTTGATAGCTCTTCCATTAACGCATCGTTGTAGTTACCTGTTCCGTAGCCCAAGACAGATAATTGTAGGCCGGTATTTCGTTTCTTTTCAATGTATTGTTTGAGTTCATCATTTGAACTTAGGCCTACATTAAAATCGCCATCGGTCGCTAGCATTACTCGATTAATGCCTTTCTCAATATGTGCTTGCTGACCTAGTTGATAAGCGAGTTCGATGCCGGCGCTGCCATGAGTAGAACCGCCTGCCTGAAGCTGCTCGATGGCCGTTAATATTTTGTAGGTTTTGTCTCCCTCAGTGGGCTCTAATATCACTTGAGCAGAACCCGCATAAACAACCAATGAAATTCGGTCGTTGTGATTTAACTGTTTGGTTAATAGACGTAGTGATTTTTTCACCAATGGAAGCTTGTTAGCACTATTCATAGAGCCGGACACATCTACCAAAAATACCAAATTCGCAGGAGGGCGTTCAGCCATCGCTTCTTTGTAACCCTGTATACCGACATGAAGCAGTGTCCTGTCATTATTCCACGGGCTAGGTCCTAATTCGTAGTTGACTGAGAATGGCTGGTTTTTGTTAGATGGCGTATCGTAGTGGTAATCAAAATAATTAATGAGCTCTTCTGTGCGCACCGCATTAACCGGTGGCTGTTGGCCGTTATTGATAAATCTCCGCGTATTGGCGTAACTGGCAGTATCTACATCGATGCTAAACGTACTAATGGGAGACTCGCTGACTGATATGACATTATTATGTTCAAAATCAGCATAACGTTCATTTTCAATGAGGGCCTTAGGCGCTATTGCACGCGTAAATAGAGGGTGGGCCGCTATCTTTGTGGCAGGTGCTTCATGTCTTTTTTGTTTATAAATACGGGCATCGACTTCTTTGGTTTGTGCGATCTCTTCAAATGCCTGAGGAGGTTCTTTTGGAGAGTCGTTGGTGCTGCATGCGGTTGTTATCGCGGTAACAGAAACCGCTATGGCCAGGAGTTTTTTGCTCGAACGGTGGTTTTTAAATGTTTGAGGTGTATTTGTTAAGTTGGTCATGTTAATACCCTTCATCAATTATTTTTTGAGTGTGTGGTGAAAGGTTATTGGATTAGCCTCAACGACAAGAAGGTAAAGGTGTGCTGAAAATGGTCTTCCGAAAACAAAAAAATTATGTTAGCTGGGTGTTTTAGTCTATCTTAATGGTCTGCCTGACTATTGCTAATACTCTTGGGGTTTGGTCAAAATAGAGCCATGCAAAACATAAACAATAACGAATAGGGTTTATTCATGGATCTACAAGGTGTACCTGTGATTATTACAGGGGGTGCTTCTGGTTTAGGTGAGGGGGCCGCGAGGGTGTTAGCAGCAGCGGGGGCAAAAATCACATTGCTGGACCTACCACTGGAGAAACCAGAGGCGCTCGCTGTAGAATTAGGTGGTATTGCGGTTAGGTTACAGCTTAAGTAGGTTCTTCCCAAAATGCCCAATCTATTTTGTAAAATTCATCGATTAAAAGCGCAAGGCTGGACCTGGGATGTCTTTCTGTCAGAGTTGGAAACAATCTATGCAGGCGGCATTGATGAAAAGACCCTGAAGTCACATTATCGGCAACCCCATAAACGTGCTACTACTCATACCCAACAACTTATTGAAACCTTGCACAAGCAGTGTTTTCCGTCTCCGTTTCCTGCTGATGCTGAAGCGTTGATGCGCATTTATAATAATCTGGTTGGATGCCAAAAACACTCAACTAAAGAGGTCGATGTGGCCGACTTAAGAGTATTCTTAAATGCTGAATTAGAACGTCAGCCTTTGCCGCTGATGAGGTCTGCACGATTATATTGGCTATTGGCCAATACCTATTTTGACTGTTTGGGTGAATTAAGGCATAGGGGTAGGCGGGGGGCGTTGCTGGAGTTTCAGCGACAGGCGGTTCAGCACTATCAACAATCCATTGCGTTAATCGAACAACACAACCAGCTAAACCTTGAAGGTCGAGTGAGTGAATTTGTGTTGTATAAAGTACGCCAAAATATCTTGGCTTGTTACCTCAATGCGGTTGAACCTGAGCGGCGGGAATACGATCAGCAAGTGTTAACCTACTTGGCGCATTCAGACTTTTTAGCGCAAAGCCAAAAGGTCTTGGAGCAAGAACCCTATTTATGGGTGGTGGCGCGTAATGGTTTACGCTTTGGTTCATTGATGAAGAATGATGGCGTTTGTAAGCAGTTTTTTGATTTATTGGTAAAGTCGAGTGGGCACTTTGAAAACTTAACCTATCGACCATTGGGGTACCCAGCGATTGGTGAAAGCAAAGAATTTGATTGGGCCTGTAAACAAGGGTTAAATACCTAGTTTTATACTTCATATGGGAGCGGCTCTAAGCTGCGAAGTTTTTACGGCGGCTGTGTTTTCTTCGCGCCAAGGTGGCGCTCTTATCGAGTATGAAGTCTTATTGAGGGTGTTGTGTATGATTAAAAATTTAAAGGCCGCGCTGTTTTCAATCGCATTTGTACTTTCGTTGTTGATAACAGGCTGTTCTTCGACTGAAACCAGTAGCCCTTCTGCAGAGGTTGATAGTGTTGAGTCATCATCCCCTGCTGCGATAGAAGAGCGTGTTTATCAACAGTCAGTTGAGGAAAAAGAAGAAGCCGAGAAACTAAAAAAACAAAAAACCAATGATGATGACATGGAACGCTTGGATTAGCCTACTACGCTGATTCGAGAGAGTTGTAAGTTATTCACTGCTTGAACCAAAAAACGCTGCATTGATGCAGCATTTTTTATTTTAGTAAACGTTAACTTTATTGTTCTGCCTCACCCAGCATGCGCACTTCCCGCTGGGGGAAAGGAATGGTGACATTAGCTTGTTTTAATGCCTGAAAGATCGCAAGGTTGGCTTCGTAGCGTATCTGAAAATACTGTGTCGTTGGAGCCCAAAAACGAATGCCTATATTGATAGCGCTATCAGCGAACTCATCAACACCAATTTGCGGTGTTCGTTCAGCCAAATTAGATACCGTTGATAGTGCGTCACGAATTCTACCAATAGCAAAATCCAGCTCGGTGTCATAAGACACACCAATCACCGTTTCAATCAGTTTGTTTTCTTTTGAATTATGAAGAATATCACCGACGATGAATTTATTCGGAATAGTGATGAGTTCTTCCTCTTCGTTAGTGAGGTACGTTGCCCCTAGCGAGATATCTTTAACCACACCAGTAATGCCTTGTACCGTTATGGTGTTACCAATGACAAAGGGGCGGGTAATAATAATGGTTAGGCCTGCACCGTAATTGGAGAGCAGTCCCTGAAAAGCCAAGCCGGCACCCAGGGATGCTGCGCCAATAGCCGCTACAAATGGTGTGACACTGACCCCTAGCTTACCTAAGCAGATAATCGCCACCATAATAATGATGGCTATGCGCAACATATTTGATAAGAAGTTTGATAGGGTGACATCAACATTGTGCTTGGCGCAGGTCTTCACCAAAAACTGTCCCGCTTTTTTGGCAACATATAAACCAATGATTAAAATGACTACGGCGCCGAATAATTGAAAGCTATAATTGACGAAAAACTCGACTAGTAAGTCATAGAGTTTCATTACCTGTGTCATTTCTTGGTCGATCATGGTTTTGCTCGCTATTTTCAGGTATGACGTATGCTATTTTACTATAGGTTACGCTGTTTAAGTTGGTTTTCGATTGTGATGAGAGCTGCTGGTTTAGCCAAGCAAGAGAATCCTCTTGTTCAGAGAATTGCTTAATAAAGCACACCGTATCAAGTATACACTATCAGTATAGAGTAACTATCTAGAGAACAAAAAATGGGATAGTCGGAGTTTATTTGTCGCTTGTGGGTTTGTAATACAATTGACCTATATCTCGAAACTTTGCACATTCAAACCATTCATGACAGAGTACCCTTTCATATTAAGTCTGACGTTAATTGTTTATTAGAAGTGAATTTTATGTCTGTAATGCCAAATACACCGATACCAAAAATAATCGCGCTAACATTGTTGGTCGTTGGAGCGGGACTATTGCTTTCGGCTTATGATATGTCGAACTCGATGAGTAACCAGTTTACGTCTGAGTTAACGGGCTCATACTCTGATAGGGTGATGTATATGGGTATTGGTGGAGTTGTTAGTTTGGTCGTGGGGTTGTATTTGTTCTTTAAGAAATAATTTGAATTTGTGTCATAGACCACTGAATCTTGTTTAGATGCATATTGTGGCATCATCTGATTGATGCCACGACCGCTTTTTGGAATCCCTTATGATAAATGGTCCATGCCATTAAGCCTGCGGCCAAGTTTCCTATTAGGGCTCCGCTCATCAGTCCATCCAGCCCGTCTAATTGACTACCTATCCACAACAATGGGATATAACAAAGAAAAAGTCGCAGGCAGGATATTAGCAAAGCCCGCATCGGCAGTCCCATGGCATTACACACTGACACCATGATCATGCAAAGTCCAAGAGTGCCGTAGCTAAGGGGGACTTTTAATAGATAGTGCTGAAGTACTTCTGCAACCGATAAGTCGGTGGTCATGAGGGCACTGATATTGTCAGAAAGCAGCCACCATATGATAGCTATTGCCAGTTGCCACAACAATACAAATTTGACCGCAAGCTTCACCAATTGGCGAATACTCTCCAAATCACCTGCGCCCCAGAAGCGGCCGATCATAGGCGGCATCGACATAGTTAGCGCAAGCACTATCACAATCGAGAAAAACTCCAGCCGAGTTCCCAGTCCCCATGCGGCCACCGCTGCGGTGCCATAGGCGGCTACGAGTGCTGTTGCAAACATGGCAGAGAGTGAGGGCATAAATTGGCTGAGCATGGCAGGGCCGGTAATGCTGCCCAGTTGTTTAATTGAGACGAAAATATAACCGGGGTTAAAATTAAAATCGAGCCATTGTCGGGATATTATTTTGGGGTAGATGATCAGGCACCCGATCGCAAACGATGTAATGGTGGCATAAGGCGCCCCGGCCAGCCCCCAATCAAAGACAAAAATGTAGAGTGGGTCGAGAGCAATATTCAAAAGACTAGTGATTACCATGGTGATGCCGGGAAGTAAGGTATTGCCGTGGGCTCGGCATAGGCTGTAACCGAAGTAAAGCATGGCGCCGGCCCAGGCACTGACTAGCCAAGGTTTCCAGTAGAGTGAGATCGTTGATAATAACTCGGGCTCACCACCCAGCATATTTAATATGGGGGCCCGAGCTAACCACAGTACAAGGCAGAGCAGCGCAATCAGTACGGCGCCAATGATGATCACTAATCCACCCAACTGGTTTGCATGATCGGTCTGGTTTGCCCCTAATGCTTTTGATATGACGGCTGTGGTGGCTATTCCCAAGCCCACTTGAACCCCAATGATGAGTTGGTACATGGGGACTGTAAACCCAACAGTAGCTAAAGGCGCGACCCCTAGCTGCCCAATAAAAGCACTGTCTGCTAACTGAAAACTCATTAACGATAAGACACCAAAGAGCATTGGCCAGGTCATCTGAAACAGAGAGCGACTTAAGGAAGGGGGTTGTTTGGTTTCAGGTGTCATCACGACTCATGTTAAATGGAGATGAAAATAGGTTGCCAGGAGGTAAGCCATCTCCGAGTCTATCTTAATCAAGCCTAATTGAGAACAAACTAAGGTTCAATTCAATCACAACAATATTACCCATGGCGACCAGTGGCAGCTATTAGCTGAAAGGGTATTACCATTGGCAACGGTTAAGTATCTTCGCTACTACCGTGATAAGATTATCAAGTGGAGTAAAGAATATTACTTTGCGATTACTGTTCAGGAGGTAAATAGCTCGGTTGAGCTGGCGCAGAGGCTTGTGGGCGCCATGACCTTCAGTAACCCCCGCCAAACTCTTCTTCAAAGAGTGATGCTAAAAGCCGGCTGTTAATGCCGTTTTTTGTCTTTTCTATTTATATTCTTGCTGTTAACCGCTATCTAATCTTTAAGTCCACGTAGATTACCTTTAGTATGAGTGGAGTAGACCCAATACTTGTTTCCGCTGTTAGGAACCGTTTATGGAACCATTACAGGCACTTAGGAAGATCTTTCAGGAAGCTGGAGAGCTTTCATCTGCTGATGAGCTGCTCCAGCTTATCGTTACCCGTGTAAAAGAGGTAACTCATTCGGATGTCTGCAGTATTTATTTAGCGGATGAAGAGCAGAATGATTGGGTCTTAGTGGCTACTGAGGGGTTATCGAGTGCCGCTATTGGTAAGGTGAGAATGCGCACTGGAGAGGGGCTGGTAGGCCATATCTGTAAGCATCAAAGCTTGTTAAATCTCAATGACGGTTCCATACACCCAAACTATCGTTACTTTCCTGTAACGGGTGAAGAACACTTTGCAGGCTTTTTAGGCGTGCCTGTTATTAGCTTCCGACGCGTTATCGGGGTGCTGGTGATACAAAGCTTTGAAACACGATGCTTTTCAGCCGAAGAAGAAGCCTTTCTGATTACGATTGCGGCCCAGTTGGCCGGCCCGCTAAAAACAGTATTAAGCCAAGAAAAGCTCGCCGCACTTACAACAGAAGACTCTAATGATCAGATTAAAGTGCAAGGTATTAAAGGTGCTGCTGGTATATCGATAGGTAAAGTTCACTTTTTAGCGCCTTTTAATGATCTGGCAACAGTGAAGGATGAGCGTAGTGAGAATGAAGAGGAAGAAATTATTCGTTTTCGCGAAGCTCTCGAAGATGTCAAACTGGAGGTGCAGTCAGGAGGGGATAAGCTCGCGTCAAGCGTACCTCAAGATGTGCATGCGTTGTTTGGTGTTTATTTGATGATGCTCGATAACGACATGGTTGTGAAGCAGACCGAAGAGCGTATTCGGGAAGGGTTTACCGCTGCTGCTGCCTTAAGACAAACAATTGACAGCCATGCTCGAGAATTTGAGCAAATGGATGATGCTTATCTCAGAGCCAGAGCTGAAGATATTCGTCATATTGGTGCTCGAATCTATGCACGCATGAGCGCACATAATCACACCATAGAGCTACCCGAATGCCCGGTTATTTTAGTGTCTAAACTGCTGAGTATTACTGAAATTGCACAGTTCCCGGTAGAAAAACTAGCCGGTATCGTCTGTATGGAAGGCTCTTCATTATCCCATACTGCGGTATTGGCAAATGCGTTAGGTGTGACGGCCGTAATGGGGATAGGGGATATTCCTCGGAGTAAAATAGATCAACAATTAGCGGTTATGGACGGGTATCGTGCACAGGTTATTTTTAATGCCAGTGAACCATTACAAAAAGAATATAGAAGGCTGATAGAGCACGAAAGAAAGCTTGTTAGAGGGCTGGATAAACTCAAAGATCTACCGGCGGAAACAACCGATCATCATAGAATTAACCTTTATGCCAACACCGGACTTTTAGCGGATATTTCACCGGGGCTGGAACGGGGGGCCGAAGGGGTCGGGTTATATCGTTCAGAAATACCTTTTATGCTCCACGACACCTTCCCAACGGAAGATGAGCAGACACAGATTTATCGTAAAGTTTTGCAAGCCTACGCCCCCCGCTCTGTTTATATGAGGACGCTAGATATTGGGGGGGACAAAGCGCTGCCATACTTTGGTTTTACGGAAGAAAATCCTTATCTTGGCTGGCGTGGTATTCGCTTTACACTAGATAACGGTAGTATTTTTCTGACTCAGATTCGGGCGCTTTTAAGGGCAAGCGTTGGCATCGACAATATGAAAATAATGTTGCCAATGGTCAGCCGGGTTGAGGAGGTTGATGCGTTTAGAGAATTGTTGGATGATGCGTTGGCTCAACTAAGAGAAGAGGGGGTTGAGGTGAAGCGTCCTTCGACCGGCATCATGATCGAAGTACCCTCTGCGATGATGGTTCTTGAGCAATTGGCCAAAAGAATCGACTTTATTTCCATAGGCTCTAATGACTTAACCCAGTATCTGTTGGCGGTTGATAGAAACAACCCCAAAGTCTCTTCGTTGTATAATTTTTTAAATCCTGCAATGATCTACAGCATTCATCGTATTGTTCGGATTGCCCATCAGCATCGGTTGAAAGTGTCGTTATGTGGCGAAATGGCTGCGGACCCCGCAGCGGTTCTGTTGCTAATTGGCATGGGGATCGATACGGTTAGTATGAGTGCGTTTAATCTCCCCAAGATAAAGTGGGTTATTCGCACGTTCAGTCGTAAGCGTGCAGAGACGCTGTTAAGTAAGGTGTTAGCGCTAGAGAGTGAGGATAGTATTCGTGAGGTTCTCGAATCAGAGCTGGTTCAGGCAGGTCTCGGCGGCCTGATTCGTGCTGGTAGCTAACTTAATAGATGGTTGTTTATAGCAACATATTGAAAAGGTCATATGACAATAAAAATTATCTTAGCTGCAAAGTTGCTAACTATAACTCTTTTGCTAACAGGCTGTGCGACTTCACCCCCGGCTAACCCAGAAAACATATGCTCTATTTTCGAAGAAAAACGAGATTGGCATGAAGCGGCCGTTGATACGCGTGCCAAATGGGGTGCGCCAGTCCACGTACCAATGGCGATGATGTATCAGGAATCCTCTTTCAAGCATGATGCAGCGCCCCCAATGCAGTATTTTTTGTGGATTATTCCTATCGGGCGAGCGAGTGACGCGTACGGATACTCTCAAGCTAAAACAGTATCTTGGGATGAGTATATTGATGAAACAGGGAACTGGTTTGCAGATCGGGATGATTTTGATGACGCAATAGATTTTATGGGCTGGTATATCCATAAAACCAGTCGGGTTAACAACGTCTCTAAGTGGGATGCCTATCACCAATACCTGAACTATCACGAGGGTAGAACGGGATACCGAAGAAAAACCTATAATCAAAAACCTTGGTTAATAAACGTTGCACGCAAAGTAGACAGTAGAGCTAAGCGTTATAGTGAGCAGTATTGGGGCTGTAAGGATGATCTTAGCCGCAACTGGTTTATGCGCACTTTCTTCTAAAGCCCCATCTCAGTTAAGAATAAACTTTAGCCTTAGACAAAAGGATTAAATCAGGGATTTTGGCTGGCTATTTTGTTGACCAATACCAGAAATGAACCATACTTCTTACTACGGCAGCGCGACGCTGAGGCAATGATATAAAAAGCAATGTGCGGCTAAAAGGAGGGATAACCTCCCTGTAGGAGACGACTCCACCGGCTGCCCCAAACAGCGGCCTTTTCCATTTGTTGACATGAGTAGTCATAATTTATGCCAGAGCGTCCAGAACACGATGATGTTCTCACATTTTTAGAGGAAGACGTCGACTCAGTTACGGCGAGTGTTCCTCATAAACCAGATCCTTGGCGTGTACTAAGTGTCGATGATGATGAAGATGTTCATCTCACTACTCAGTTGGCCTTAGATCGTGTTGAAATACTCGGTAAGCCCGTTGAACTTCTTAAAGCGTACTCCGCAAAAGAAGCGTTAGAGGTACTTGCGGCAGAGAAAGGGATCGCGGTGGTGTTACTTGATGTGGTCATGGAAGATGACCACGCAGGTTTGGACATCGTTGATCGTATTCGTAACGAATTAGGGTTGGTCGACTTGCGTATCGTATTGCGCACTGGTCAACCAGGTTATGCACCTGAGTTAGAAGCGATTCGTGATTACGATATCAACGACTACCGTAACAAAAGCGAGTTAACGCATACTAAACTTTATACCACCCTAACCTCCGTTATTCGTTCATATTCCCAAATACGGGCACTTGAGGCTAGCCGTAAAGGGCTTGAACTGATAACTCAGTCATCAGGCGAGTTAATCAACAGCAAGGGTTTTGATGAGTTTTCATTCGGTATTATCAAGCAGTTGTCAGAGTTGTTGGGTTTATCAGATGATGGGATTGTGTGTACCAGAGGTGTAAATGAGAGTGAAGCAGGTGCTTACTATACCGTTGTCGCCGCCTCTGGCCGTTACCAACTAACCGTTAATAAACAATTAAATGAATTAGAAGATCCCAGCGTAAAGAGTGCGCTGGAGCAGTGCATTAAAGAGAAGCATAATCTTTTGTTAGATAACGCAACGGTATTGTATTTCTCCGGTCGGTCTGGCTGTGACCTTATTGCTTTTTTAGATCAAACGCGAAAATTGGATGATACTGAAAAGCGGCTGCTTGATGTTTTCTGTTCAAATATTTCGGTCTGTTTAAATAATGTCTTGATGCTGTCCAAATTACACCACTATGCTTATTTTGATTCGCTACTGAATATTCCTAATCGTTTGGCATTTGTAAATCGCGTAGATGAATATAAGTCAAAACCAAAAACCGCGTCGGTGGTGCTGGTGGATGTTGATCAGTTTAGCGTTATTAACGACACCATCGGAATTTCAAACGGTGATTTTTTGTTAGGTGCGGTCGCTCAGCGGGTGAGCGATGTATTGAGCGATAGCTTTATCGCTAGAATTTCAGGAGATGTATTTGGTTTGGTTGGCGCAAGAAAAGCGATAACGCCAGAGAAAGTCAGAGAAATTTTCTATACCCCTTTTGATATTGCTGGCCAAGAACAGCTTATCTCTGTGACGCTAGGCCTATATGATCTTGATGACAAAGAAGAAAGTGGCCAGGAAGCGCTGAAAAAAGCCAATATCGCATTAAAGAAAGCAAAAGAATCCCTTAGGGGAAGTCATTGTTACTTTACCAGAGAGATGGAGCAAGAGACTGAGACGCGTTTTCGCTTGTTGCATAATTTGAGAAAAGCGTTTGATAGTAATCGTTTGTTTATGATGTATCAGCCGCAAGTTTCAGTGGCTGATGGACGCCCGGTTGGTGTTGAGGCCCTTTTACGTTGGCGTACTGAAGAGGGAGAGATGGTACCGCCTGACCGGTTTATTCCGTTGGCTGAAAGCTCGGGTTTGATTATTCACTTGGGTGAATGGGTCATGCGCACGGCCATGCTCCAGCTAAAACGGTTACAGGCCAAGACGTCGTTTAATCTGAGGATGGGTATTAATGTTTCGATGGCGCAGTTCAGGCACCCTGATTTTTTGGATGTGTTAGATAAAGCGATTTCAGATATCTCTGTTGACCCCCGAAATATTGAGCTTGAGGTAACTGAGTCTGTTGCCATGCTTGATCGCATAGCGGTGAGCAAAACACTCTCTTCAATTGCCAAAAGAGGGATTAAAATTGCGATTGATGATTTCGGCACAGGTTTTTCGTCACTTAGCTACTTGGAACGGTTAGAAGTTCACCGGCTTAAAATTGACAAATCGTTTGTTGATAAACTGCAAGGAGAGTCGGCTGACCCTCGACTTTCAGAGATGATCGTGAACCTTGCTAAAGACCTGGATCTAGAAGTGATCGCAGAAGGGGTTGAAACGGAAGAGCAAGTGGAGTGGTTGAAGAAGATCAACTGTGATGAAGCTCAAGGCTATCTGTATGCTCGACCACTAGAAGAAACATGGTTGATTGAGTGGCTTGGGGAGCAGGAACGGCGACTTATGTAGTCGCCACGACTATATAATGAGAGAGAGAAGGCTTAATAGACGCTATGGTGAAAATAATACGTTCAGTTTCTATCTGGTTTTTAATACTGACAACGTTGTTAGGGTGTAGTGACTCAACGCCGCTAAAAATCGGGTTTATCGGGGGAACCTCGGGTAAAGTGGCTGACTTGGGGGTTGCGGGTAGAAATGGCGTTATGTTGGCAGTAGAGCAGCGAAATAAAACGGGAGGGGTGAATGGCCGTCCTGTCGAATTATTATTGAAGGATGATAAACAGACCCCTGAACATGCCAAGAGTGTTGCCAAACAGTTAATTGAATTGAATGTAGCGGCCATTTTAGGACCTATGACTAGCTCTATGGCTGCTGAGATAGTGCCAATCGTTCAGCCGTCAGGTACGTTTATGATGGGCATTACTGTCACCACTAATGACTTAACGGGCAAAGATGATTGTTTTTTCAGGACATTATCGCCAACATTAGACCATGCCTCGGAGGTCGCAAAATACTTGTATGCTAAAAAGAAGCCCGAACGGGTTGCTGTGGTTTATGACCTAAAAAATAAATCTTACTCCGAAAGCTGGGTTCGTGATTTCTCAACTGCTTTTACCCAAATTGGGGGTGAAATAGTTCAAGTTAAACCTTTCCTTTCAAGTAGTCAGATTAAATTTGAAACTATTGCTCGTGATGCACTATCAGACAACCCAGATTGGGTGATATTGGTAGCTAACTCCGTTGATGCGGCGTTATTGGCAAAACAGCTGAGAACCCTGAACCCCTCAATTCAGTTGGCAACATCAGAGTGGGCAGGCACAGAGAGGTTGATTGAGTTAGGTGGCCGATATGTAGAGGGCACTGTGGTTCCACAATACTTTGATCGGGATAGTCAAAACCCCGAATATCAGGCATTTTATAATGCTTACTTTGACCGTTTTGGTCATTCACCAGGGTTTCCGGGTTTGGTTGGTTTTAATGCTACCAATGTGGTACTTGACGGGTTGGAGGAAAGGCAGGGTGATGAGAGTCTGAAGCAAGCAGTTTTGCGGATTGGCACGTTTGTAGCCGTAGCCGGAAAGGTGACGTTTGATTCATTTGGCGACGCAAAAAGCAAAACGTATCTAACCGAAATTATTGATGGCCAATTTAAGTTGGGATCATCACTTTGACGCAAAAAACGTTGCGTAAGTTATCACTCAAATCATTTTTATCGCTGCAGTTTTTACTGGTGTCACTGATCCCTATTGCCTTAGTACTGGCGTTAGCCGCTACGTTTCTATTTCCTCACCTTGCTAAACAAGAAACCCTTGAGCAAGAGGCGCTTGCTCAAGCGATTACCTCAAGGGTCGAAAGCCAATTTGAATCTGCTAAAAGAGAGTTGCGACGCTTTTCGGAGCTCCTTCCGTTTCTGGACAATGACTCTCAAATACAGCAGTTACTCGATAACGTTGCTGATATCAATGCGGTCTATGAGGCCGTCTATATTACTGACGATGATGGAACAGTTCTCCATGTTGGACTTCCAGAGTTATATCAGTCGCTTAGAGGTAACTATGTAGGTCTGGATATGTCGCGTAAAACGTTTTTTGTTGAGGGGCGAAAAACACAACAAGAACGCTTCTACGGAACATTCCTTTCAGCCGTGAGTGGTCGCTTATCAGTCGGGTATTTAATCCCCATGGGCAATCAAATGTTGATTGCAGAGATAACCGTAGACCAGCTACCTGAGTTGTCCCTGTTTCTTTCAAGGGAGAGCGGTCAAACCGTTATGATTCTGGATCGAGAAGGGCATCTGTTGGTCCACCCCGATGAAAGCTTTGAGCAACAGCAATTAAACCTGAGTAACTTGCCGCTGGTTAAACAGGGTTTAGTGAAGGGCGGAGCCAGTGGTGCTTTTAGCTTTCAGGGTATTGATTATTTTGGTACGGTCGTATTGATAGAAAAAAGCGGTTGGATCGTAATTGTCTCAAAAACCATTGAACACTATCGCGAAACATTAGTGGCTTCAGGGTTTATTCTTTTGACCGCGTTACTCATTGGCATGATCGTCGCTGTTATTATAGCAAGATTGATAGGTGGTGTTTTTAGTCGCCGGTTTAAGGTCTTCATGCAGTTAGCTGAAGCGATTACATCGGGTGATTATGATGTTCAGCCTGTACCTTCAAAGATAAAGGAAGTAGAGACCTTAAGCCATGAAATACTAAACGCGGGGCAGCAAATCAAAAACAGAGAGCACGCTCTGGCTGCCGAGGAACAACGATATCGAGCGTTAGTCGAGCAAAGTCCGGTTGCGGTTATTGAGTGGGATGAGAGCTTGGCTATTGTGGGTTGGAATCGTGTTGCTCAAGATATTTTGGGTTTTTTGGATAAG
This sequence comes from uncultured Oleiphilaceae bacterium, assembly GCA_913060665.1. Classification (GTDB taxonomy): domain Bacteria; phylum Pseudomonadota; class Gammaproteobacteria; order Pseudomonadales; family Oleiphilaceae; genus Alkalimarinus. The sequence goes on along the minus strand of CAJXUY010000013.1, from coordinate 23,295 downwards.
GAGTCAGCGAGCAGTGCAGTAGACTATTTGGCTCAAGAGGAGAACCAGCAGCAATTAGCCGCACTCGCCACCCGTTTCGAGAGTGATGCTAGTTTTGTTGCAGAACATCAGTTTAAAAGTGACACAGGTGATTGCATTATTTGCCGCTCTTTTAACGCCACCATAAACGGTGACGATGGCGAGTTACTCGGGTACCTAAGTTTAGTCGAAGACATTACCGAGCAACGCCGTATTCAAGAAGAAATTCAAGATTTAAATGCACGATTAGAGCAGCGGGTGGCCAATAGAACGACTGCTCTATCCAACGCAAATGAACAGCTAAAACATGCGCTTAAAAATCTTAAACGAACTCAATCTGAATTGTTGAGAACCGATAAGCTTGCGGCGCTTGGGGCGATGGTCGCAGGTGTGTCACATGAACTTAATACGCCTATCGGAAATGCCGTTATGGCGATTACGACGCTTGAAAAACAGACTCATCATTTTGAAGAACAATACCAGCTAGGCGCCGTGAAGCGGTCAACATTTGAAGACTATCTGGCAATTAGCAAAGAGTCTGAGCAACTAGTCGCAAAGAATCTGTCCCGGGCTTCAGAATTGATTACTAGTTTCAAACAAGTCGCGGTTGACCAAACGAGTGCTCAAAAGCGAACGTTCGAGTTACGACAGCACCTAGAAGAAGTGTTATTGACGCTTAAACCACTATTCAAAAAAACGTCGGTACAACTTAAAAGTAATATACCGATGGGTATTCAGCTAAATAGCTTCCCTGGTTCTTTGGGGCAGGTGGTCACTAACCTTATTAGTAATGCACTGATTCATGGATTTGACACAGGTGAAACGGGCCTGATCTCTATTTTGGCTGAAAAAACGGGGGATGGTCAGGTGACAATAACCATTGAGGACAATGGAAAAGGTATTGCTAAAGAAAACCTGGATAAAGTGTTTGATCCGTTTTTTAGTACTCGATTAGGTGAAGGTGGTACAGGTCTAGGTCTGCATATTGTCCATAATATTGTGACGGGTGTTTTGGCTGGCTCTATCAAGCTAATGAGTAGTGAAAAAGGTACACAGTTTGAGGTTGAAATACCGCTGGAGCTATAGTGTCTTGATGAGATAAGCGCAGATAATTGATACCTGCGCTTATCTCTTTTCTGCCTTACTGAAACTCTTCCATAAAGTCTAAGGCATATTGATGTCTTACCGTGCGGCGATGATTAGCCCATAGCTCCTTTATCTTGTCTGAATTACATCGCTGCCTATCAACCAAAACTCTGGTATTAAGTTCACCTATGGCTTTAGTGGTGGGGCATTTACTAAACACAAACTGATTGCTGACGAGGTCCATAAATGGCCCCGATTTGCTGGTAGGCATAATGAACAGCAGTTGTAACCCTAATGTCTCGGTGAGGTACTTAATGACCTCACGTGAGCGGGTTTCATCCATTTTAGAAAAGGCTTCATCCACCAATACCATTCGTAGATGGCTACTGCCTTCGTTAAATTTAAATGCAGAGGTGATAGCTGCCGAGCGAATGATATACGCAGGTGTTTCGAGCTGACCACCAGACCCTGTACCGTATTGGCTCAAGGCTATCGCCGCTTTACCTTCGGGCTGTTTGTATATTTCGTAGCTACGGTAATTTCGGTAGTCAGAAATACGTTCTAACTCTCGCATCGACCTTACTTCGTCATCAGAAAGAAGCATTTGCATTAGCCGGTCACGCACGAGCTGGGATTTCTGGCTGAGTTCTGCCTCAAACAATGTAGTGCCATCACCCAGATTAGGCAGGTTGATAATTTCTTTAAAGAAATTCCAGTACTCTTTAAATTCAGGCACCCAACCCCAGTCAAAATGGAAAGACTCTCTGTCTGCTCCGAACCGATGATGCTCTAGCTCATGGTTCATATTTTCTAGAATCTTTTTACCATCATTGATTGATTGATAGATGGCGTGACATAAATGGGTCACGAATGCGTTATTAAAAGACTCTTTTATCTTGGTCAATTTCTCTTGTTTCTCAACCAGAATATTATTCTTAAGGCGGTTATGAACCAGATCATTATCTCGACGGAGACTGCAAATCGACTTAAAGAATGATTTTGAGTGATTTTCGCCATAGTCGGGCATGTATACGATATTATCTGCCAGATTACAGTGCTGGTTGTGTTCTATAACGCCATGTTCAATATCATGGGCAAGACCGTTTAAACTACTATAGGTGTCTTTTAGGTCATTGATAAGTATTTCTGGTCGCGTGTTTTCAGCGCGCTTATCCGCTTTCTCTAGTTCGTTCTCACTGTCGAAATCTGGCCACAATGAGACAATGCTACGCAGATTGTCTTCTTTTTCGTCTTGAAGCTGTTCAGATACTTCTTGCTGGTTAGAGAGTTTTTTACAGCGTTCACTAATATCTGAAAGCTCTGTTTTAAGGGAACCCGCGCGCTCAATTTTGTTTTCAATCTGCTGGCTAAATTCATTGTCTTGAGCTTTTAGTGATTCAAGTTTTTGTTCAAGCTCAGCAAAGTTTGAAAGATCCAAATGCTCTAGTTTTCCTTCAGCGTCTCTTAATTCCCGTTGGGTGTTCAGCATTTGCTGTAAACGATCGGCATAACTAACCCGACCAATACGATCCATAGCGTTTAGTAGTGATGATAGCTGTTGCTGATGGTCATCCACTGATTGGTATTCGTGTAGTAGTTTATCCATTTCGCCACGCTTGGCGTTGAGAGCTCTTTCACGGGCGCCTTGGCCAAAGACCAGTTCGCTGTCGGCAATATCGCAGCGCCACATACTATATGAACCTGAACCTAGTCCATTGCTAGTAATACCTCGACGGGTATAACGTAGCTCTTGTTCTGAGTTGACTCTGATGACGCTGCCGTAACTGGCTGCTATATAGTGTTTTACGGTGGCGTGGGAAAATTCCATCGCGTTGACGATGGAGTCTTTGTCAAGCTGTGTACGTTGGTAATCTTTGGTGGCCTTTGAACCCTGTATGACCCTGGCCCGATTATCTCTGCCGGGCATATTACGTACGATACGAATGGCTTCTGCTTCAAGTTCAGGTTCAACAATAATGGAGAAACGGGCACCGCCAATATAGCCTTCAATGGCATTTTGCCACTGCTCATCTTTGACTTCTATATAGTCGCACAGTACTCGCGGGTCCGCTTTAGGGCATTCGCGTTTAATCGTGTCGAGGGCTTGCTTGATATAGTAAGGGTAGGTGGCTTGATGTCCCTCAAGGCTCTCAATTTCAGATTGCTTTTGCTGTCGCTGTTTTTCCAGCGTTTTGCTCAATGCCTGGCGTTGGAATAGTGCACTATTTACTTTGTCGCGTACGCAGATACCGTCAGCCGAAAGATCTTTATCGTGTAGTAACCGCTGCCACTCGTTGGCCTGCTGCTGGATTGATACCGCATCTTCCAAGTGGGCTTCCAAGGGGGATATATCAACCCAGTCTCGACCCAGTAGAGAGGTAAAGTCGATAGTGCTTTTGGCTTGCTGTTGAGCAAATATTTTGGCAGAAGATAGAAAATCTTTTTGACCTAAACGAGGGATATCTTTGGCAATGTTGCTCTGTTGTAAGAGTGCCAATATACGGTCTGTGGCTGCAAAGCTATGGTTCAGCCGGTTGCTCTGTTCAAGCAGTGTGGGTGCTTGGTCGTGTAGTAATCGGGTATTACTTTCAACTAGATTCTCAAGGTCATCTTTTTGCTGTAACGGCTGATAGCCTTGACGTTTGGCTTCTAATTGAATCAGCTCGTTGCGGGCCTGTTGATGACGGGCTTCGAGTATGTCCCGTTCTTGCTGGTTAGCGGTTTGCTCATCTTGTAGGCTTTTTTGTTGTCTTTTTGCATTGAGGTAGGTTTGCTGGTCGTTCAGGTATTGTATTCGAGTGTCGATATAGTGCAGTACATTGAGGTTGATCCATTGCTGAATGTAGCCGTCACTCTTTTCGGCGGTCTGCTCGAGAATGTTGATGGAATTTCGTAAGTGCGTCGCGTCACTTTCCATTCCATGAATCGTTTTCATTAGCTCAGAAACTGAACGGATAGCTTCGCCTAGGTCTTTCTTTTCTAGAATTTCATTTGCTACGAAGTCGTTAATACTTTTTACGGGTTTATAGGCCATAAAACGTGAAAATGCCCGTGCAGCATTCATCGCTTCACGCTCTGATACCGCTTCGCGTTTGCCTTTTAAGGCGCCGTAAAGGCGTTTTAAGTAAGGCTTTTTAGCATCGTATTTCTCAACCGCATCGGGCCCGAACTCATGTTTCAGCGAGTGATAGATTTTATCTAGCCCAACAATGTGTTTGTTGCCGTCCTCCTGCTCTTTAATAAAATGGTTTAGCTGCAACTGCTCACCAGGAATAATTAGGAAGAATAATTCACTTAGGCGGGCAACAGGTTTACTTCCCGCAGAGTCTAGATATGCTCTTGCAGATACGACTGCGGTAAAGGGGTCGGAAGTTTCCCCTTGTGTTGGGTAGAACGTCAACGCGATATAACCATCTGTTGGGTGTGGACGCGCGTATGAGCCGTCATCACAACCTAAAATATAGGATTGCAGGGTACGTACCTGCTTACCGCCTTTGCCGCGCTGAGTGGTTTCATCTTGACCAGGGTTATAAGCGAACAGATAATCGTATGCTGCGGTCATGACGGTTTGAATGGCGTCTGCCGAGGTGGTTTTACCTGAGCCATTACCACCAGAGAGCAAGTTTATAGGGCCGAAGTCAAACTCGAGGTGGGGAATATTCCCCCAGTTTACATAAATACATTTTTTTATAAACATAAGATTCTTAACGCAGTAGAATGTAAATTATAGGGTGCGCTTGCGCACCGGTCCGTGCTTAATAACATATGAGCGTTGGGCATGGAATTAATATTAGAGCGGTGCGCGAGCGCACCCTATGCATTATCTGTGATGCGTTGCTGGCTTTCTTCTTTAAGCACCGACAAGGCCTCGTCACTAACGAAACTCACGATCATGGGGCGGATCCTAATCCAGGTATCGCCGTTAGCGACTTCATCTTCCACACCATATTGGATTAAACGAAGCTGCTTTAATCGGCTAAACAGTTTTTTACGGTCGAGAATATGTTCGGGCAATGCTCGACCCAGCAGGTTATGCATCGCGATACTGAGGGCTTCTAGTGAGATTAATACTTGACCATTATCATCCACTGCGCCCTCTCTGAGAGATTTATCATATTGAGATCGAAGCACTAGTATAACGGCGATTTCCTGTTGTCCGAGACGCTGCCGCAAACCGCTATTAAAGGGCTGGTACTGTTCGTCGTGCATGCCAGGCACTTCTGCGCCGGGTGGGTAGGTTCTAATATATTGAAACTGGTTTTCGTGCAGCAAGCGTATGTGTAGCACCGATAAATAGTCTTGCACGAGTGTTTCAACCCTTAAAAAACGGTCATAGAGATTTTGTTCTATTTGGCTTTCTTCCCGGCAGATAACGCTATAGTCGAGTAGGCGTAGAACAAGCTCGCTAAATTCTGTGAGGGTAATGCCTTCTTGGCTGAGTGATTTTTCAAGAGATTGCGTAATGATCATGGTATCAGTAACTTATCAGCTGGTTAATGTTTGGTCATTGGTCTGACCAATCGCCTAGGTGTTTTTTTGTGCTTCAACTTCTGTTTGCTTAATCAGGTCTTCGATTTCGATGGTGAAATCATCGGCGGCCAGTAAATAGTCGTTACTGGTGATATCGCCGGTAGGCACAACATTAAAACGGTATTCGCTCGAGAGGTTATTGGCTGCGGCTATTTCGATGGCATGGGTCGCTGCCAGAAGGTCACTTGCCTGTAATATCTGCAAATTCTTGGTGTTGATTTTTTCACCTCCCTTTAGGGAGCGTACAAGAAAGTTGCGTAGGTCTTGCTGGTTTATATTAAAGGCTTGATCTAGTGCGTGCTGAATAAACAGCTCTTTGCGTGCCGACTCGTCAACCGCATGATCTTCTGCCACCAATGAGTCGACGATACGTTGGACTCTGCTATCTCGTAATGTATTCTGTGCGGGATCGACCAGTTCAAGCTTTACTCCAGACATTAATTCGCCCGCTTTTTCCAGTCGTTTATTGGCCGCATGCGGGTCTAGGTCTTTTAATGACTGACAGATATCCACCACGTCATTGTGTTGTTGACTCGCAAGATAATTGAGTTGTCGAATAATGATGTCGGCCCGTTTGGTGAAGTTTTTAAGCGCAGTCCGCAGGGCTGGAAGCATGATTTCGCAAGCATTTGAAAGGCGTGTTTCTATTGTGTCGAGAATAGTCCAGAGTAGTGACTGACCTTCGATTACCATATCAGGCAAAAATTCACGTAGTTTCTGTTCTGCTTCGGCCTTAAAGCCTTTTGATTGGCATCGAATCTTACTAATGAGGTTGATCATATCGTCACGATGTTTTTCGACGCTATCAGCCGAAAGTCGGACAGATAGGTCTGGCTGAAAACGCTTTTCCATAAAATCGAAAAACTCGTCACTGGCTTTTTGCACCAGTTCCCGCATATCGATCTCTTTTACCAGCTCCCGTTTACGGTCTTCTAATTCTGCGATGACATCAGTGAAATCACTAATAATGCGCTCTGAATATTCAAATGCATCGAGCAAGTCGTGGATTTCGCCTTGTTCTAAAAATGCGCTGAGTGCATTACGGGTATTACGGGTATTTCGGTGTCGAGTACGGACCTGTGCACCCTTAAGCTCAACAAACGGCTGTGAAAAGAGTCGGCCAATGCGGCTAAACCGGTAGGTACTTTGCAGCGTCACTTCGTCTAGCTGGATTTCTAGCCACTCGTTGTCTAGCAGTATATTGAGTATCCAGTTTGCTTTTTCTCTGTCGGTTCGGGTTGCGATGGCATCGTCGTCTTCGCCATGCTCCAGTTCGGGGGCTCGTGTGATGGCTTCCTGAAAAATCTCGATTAGCTGCTCTCGTTTTAATGAGTGCCCGTAGTCAGCCATAGAGCTGTAAAGTCGGAGGTAAAGAAGCCTGACACACTCAACGACTACTTCCCTGTACTTGCTGGTGAGAGGACGGAAAAACTGTTCGCGGTTATCGGTAAAAAACATAAGTAGCAACAAGCATCGTGGTAAAGTTATGGTTGATAAAACTAACATGCATCAGTTCGACATGCGACCCCCTTTAACTATGGGGAAACGGACTATTATCGCCCTGATTGACAAGGGATAAAAGGGCTAATTAACCTGAGTCGATGGCTTTATCGTGCTCTATTATTCTTTGCATGACAACGATCTGGAATATAGTAATTATTGAGTACGAAATAAAGAAGTTAAACTTAGATGATCAGCTGGTGATTGCGCCGGTTGAGAAGGTGCAGAACAGGTATCGTTAGTTTGTCAATCGTTAGGTTAGGTGCTATCAACGGATTAGGAAGATAGCACCCGACCTGCCGTTTACTGATCCAGTGCGGATTTTATAATCCCATACTCTGCACGTATTGATGCTTTAGATTGGCTGGCTACCAGTTCAGCCAGCTTTTTACCTACCAGAGGTATGCCACAACTAATGTCTAAGCTAATGTTGTTTGAGCATCCGGAGCCTTCTGGAGTCAACTCCATCTTACCGGCAATCGTTACAGGTACACCGTTTATCTCAATTGAAATATCACACTGGTAGCCTTTACCAGGCGTTCCACTCCAATTTTCAACTTGCTTGATATTGTTCCACTCGCCAAGAAACTTTCTCATAGCACGGGGCACATCGGCCGGTACTTCGCGTTCAATTATTACGTTGAGAGTTGAGTCAGTAGACTCGAATTTAACCAGATTTATATTCCTAGCCTCCATTGCGTTATGCTTTGCTTGAACCTGCTCAGCATCACAGAAATGTTTGAATAGTGTGTCTATATCTTGGGTGTAGCTATGAGTGTCACGTACTTCCATAAAAATGTCCTAGTGTAAGTTATTATTGTTCTGTCTTTAATCAGTGAACACACTATTCGACACAGTGCGCTACTGTACAAAACTATTAATCGGCTGAAGAGTTAGTTGTCTCTGATTGAGTCGCCTCTTCTGTTGAAGGCTTTGGTGCTACCTTAAATTGAATCTGCTTTCGCTTCCAGTCAATGCTGTCTAGTGACACATTGATGATCTGGTCCAGTATGAATTGATCTTTAGACTTGCTGGTGAGTGTCATCAGGTTAGGATCAAAGCTATATTTAACGGGCATCGCTTTTGTAGAAACAAACCCTTCAATGCCGTTTTCATTGATTTTCACCTGACAGCCTGCAGACGTCATTCGAACGACGGTGGCTTCAAAGGCCTGGCCTTTTAGTGGCTCCATATATTGGCATTTTAACCATTGCTCCAGTTCGTTTACGGCACGACGAGCAGCAAACGTTTTCTCCTGTAGTTGTTCAAGGTCGCTGTCGCTGAACAGGTTGGCGGGTTCCGCATTAATGATCTTTTTAATTAGCCTGTGTATGTAAAAATCATTGCCTTTTCTTAGAGGTGAGGTAAATGTGGTGTAGGCATTAAGCCCCATCCCGAAATGAGGTTTGGCGGTCGTGCTAAACAAGCTTCGCTCATGTTGTCTGGCTATAATAGATTTAATGGGCGGTAGCTCTGTATCTTGTTGTGCCAGTCGAACCAACTTCATGTAGTTGTCTTTTTCGGTCAGATTTTCCGGTGTGTTGTCATTCCAGCGGCTTCGGGCAACGTCGAGTACGTTGCTTTGACGTTCGCTTCTGATTCCTGCATGAGTGATGAATAAGCCCGCTGTAGGTGACTGGCTTATAAATTCAGCCGCACAGCGGTTTGCGGCAATCATGCACTCCCCGACAATCGTGTGTGCTGAATTTTGCTCTAGAACTTCGATCTTGGCAATTTTTTTCTGTTCGTTAAGGCGAAGGCGATAATCAGGGCGCTCTTCACTCAATAGTGCATTATCCGCACGCCATTGTTTGAGCGTGGGGGCTAGCGTCGATAATTTTTCTAAAATCGACGCGACGTCTTCATCGACTTTCAGTGGGTGAGTATCGGCGGGCGCATTGATGAACGCAGCTACTTCTTCGTAGCTGAGCTTTGCCCGAGAGTGGATGGTGGCTTCGTATATTTTGTAAGCGCCAAGTGATCCGGTTTTATCTACCTCTATCTCGCAAATCAATGCGAGTCGGTCTACTTTCGGTAGTAGTGAGCACAGTTGAGTAGAGATGCTCTCAGGTAGCATTGCCAGCGGTTCATCTGGGAAGTAGATCGAGGTCATTCTCGTGAATGCTGTTTTTTCCAGTGCTGACCCTGAGGCGATAATAGAGGTTGGGTCGGCGATAGCCACTTTAAGGTTCCAGCCGCTGCCTGTGTCTTCTACAAACAAGGCGTCATCCATATCAGTGGTTGACGCTGCATCAATGGTCACGAATGGTAGACTTCTCAGATCTTGACGGCCTTGTTGCTGGTCAATAATCGTTTGTTCGGTGAGGCTGTTAGTTTGTGCCAGTGTTTCGTTGTTCCAGTCGCCTTCAATCTGGTGTTTACAAATAACGTAGTCGCGCTCTACCCCCGGCTTATCATGACTACCAATGATGTTTAATATTTCTGCTTGAGGTTTGCCGTTTCTAATAGGGTGCTGCATGACTTGGCAATATAGTAGGTCGTTCTCTTGTGCGCTCTTGCGTTTGTTGGGTGGGATGAATATCCAGCGAGACATGCCGGCCACATCGACATCTACAAAGTGTGCCTTACCTTTAATCACGTACTTGCCGACAAATTTTGTTAAGTTTGTTTTGATTAATTTTTCTATCAGTCCAAACTCTTTACCTTTATTGTCTTTTTGAACGTCGACCTGTACTTCATCCCCAGGAAACACCTTTAACATTTCATCAGGCGAAAGGTAAATGTCTTTACCCTCACTCAAGGCGACAAAACCAAAACGGTTGTTGCTTCCTTTAACGATACCCTGGACGATTTCTTTGCTGTCTTTAATGTCTTTTTTGAGCGATTTTAGCTGCTGTAATGCATCGATGTTTAGCATGGGCTGTAGTTGTAGTCTTTTCGCGAATTGAATGAGGGGTTAATGATACGGAAATTAGGTCTCGCTGTGTAGTCGCTAAACTCGTTGATTCGAAAAAATCTCTACCAGCCTAACGAAAATACAGGGTCGACAAAAAACATAACGCCGACGTAGGTTATTGCCATTAATAGGCTACTGGCGAATGCTTGAAAGGCCCACTTATAGCCTCTTTCTTCATTTTTCTTAACAAAGAAGTGAAATAGTGCCAGTAGTGTGAGGGTGAACACAATAAGACTTAAGAGCATGTAGCCGCCATTGATAACCGTCGTGTTCTGTATAAAGTCAGCTTTTGCTTCGGCGACCTCAGGTGGTTGGTCTTGGTATTTAATGAGTGCGCCAGGTATATAGCCATTAGCAGGCACAATCATTGAATAGCGATAAAAAGGCCAGAATCGCCCGCAACGAACCACGATAGGGTCATTGATGTTTTCAGTTTCAACGCTATTGGCGCCGAACAGTGGCCCCCCACAACGGTGAAACTCATTGACGAGTTCGTCTTTGGTGATAGGGTCTATTGTTTTGCTGACCCCAAATAAGGCTTGCCCCGTTAGGTTGAAATAGGTGTATTCAAATAGAGATAGGCTGTAGCTTACGCCACCATATATAAAAAAGAACACTAATAGTGTTCTGATTAACTGCGTTTTTTTAGAGCGAGTTTGATTGTTGGCCACGATTGATTCTCTTATTTTTTATTCTTTTTTACATTATCAACCGCGTTAGTATTTCACTACCGACTATCGACACGCAATTAGTCTAAAGTCTTAGTCTTCGCCATCAACGACTTGCTGCTGCATGGCGTCCAGATACTCATCCATTTCTTGCTCATTTTTGAAGATTGGCACTGCTGGTAGAGCTTTGACGATATCTAGTACTTTTTGAATCTGTGGTTGCAGGTGCATAAGTCCAAAATGTCCGTTCTTTTTCTTTAAGCTTTTGGCAGCTTTAAATAGCACTCGTAAGCCTGCACTACTGATGTATTCAAGTTGTGCTAAATCAAGTGTCAGCATGGTGACTTGTTCGGTCAACGCATCATCGATTGTAGCTTCTAGCTGAGAAGCTGTATTGGTGTCTAAGCGACCAATTATGTACATTTTTATGCGGTCACTCGCTTGGTTAACGACTTCTATAGTTAAAGACATGTTTTTTCCCTTTATTTATTATGGGGCTCACTAGGCTCAAAAAGCAGTGATAGGCTGAAATGGTTTTCGCCTGAAATATATTCGTATTTACAATTATCGGACATCTCTTTTACCAGATGTACGCCAAGCCCTCCAACGGGTTCATCTTCTTTTGGCAACCCTAGTCGAGCGGTGCCTAAATCAAGCGGGTTGAACGCCTTGGCTTGATCAACAAATAATAACGTTATCTGTGTTAGGTCATGACTTAGATGTAATGTAATAGGCATGCCTGTTTTACCATCATAGCCATAATCGATTGTATTCGCTATGAGCTCCTCTGCTACTAACTGTGATGTTAGCAGCAAATGCTCGGGTAAATCATGGAGCGAAATGTACTTACCGAGGTGCGCGTTAATTTTTTCGAGTTCTTCGGGCGAGCTGGTTATATCGATCATATTGTTCACCTGCGAAACTCGATTGCCTGACCAGTGAACAGCCAACAGAGTTAAGTCGTCCGCGGCTTCAGCATCACCTACAAACTGATTTACATCGTTAACGACATAGTTGATTAACTCAGTTGTACTTGAGAGGGGTGCGTTTGACAGCGTTTGGGTAACCCTGAGCTCCCCATAAAGTTCGGTATCACCATTTGCCGCTTCATCAAGGCCATCGGTGTAAGCGAATAAATAGGTACTGGGTTCAAGGTCGGTGTTTACCAGCTCGTATTCGTATTTGTATAGACCTATCGCTGGTCCGTTTAGTTGCTCAATTTGACTGAGATTTTGGTAGGCGTCAATGAGTAATGGCATCGGATGGCCAGCACTGGCCAGTTGTAAATGACCCGTTTTTAAATTGAGGGCGCCTGATAGCAGTGTGACAAACATACAGGCTTCATTATCTTCGACTAGCTGGTGATTTAGATTAGATAGAATTTGCGCAGGGTCAATAGTTTGTTCTGCAATTGCTCTAATGGCGGTTACGACCCTGGCCATAAATATAGCTGCGGCAACACCTTTATCTGAAACATCGCCTATCACAAATCGCAATAGGTGATTACCTTGAATAGTGTAATAGTACAGGTCGCCTCCTACTGCTCTGGCTGGCTCTAGATAGGCGGATAACTCAAAGCCAATTTCATTATTGCTGATTGTACTATCGACAGGCAGTAGGCTTTGCTGAATCTGGCGTGCGGTTTTTAACTCGGTGTTGAGTCGTTCCCGTTGTTGGGTCTCATGCTTTAATTGGTCGATATGCTCTTTTAGGTTAACTTGCATCTGCCCGAAGCGTTGAGTAAGGGATCCTATTTCATCTTTGTAGGGAGGTGTTGGAAGTCTATAATCTAGCTTGCCTTGTGAAAACGCTTGAGTCGCGTTGTCGAGCTCTCTCAGTGGCATAATCTGGCGGCGAGTAATGGCAGAGATCACCATGGCTAGAAGTGCGGCACCCAGCAATATCAGCAATAGTTTGTTTTGGCCGTATGCAATAAGCTGGTTGGTTAAACTGGCCTGAGAATAGCTGACTAGTAGAGTCCATTCGGTATTTCCGAGTGGCGTATAGCTAATCCAACAATCCTGCTTTATTCGAGGGCAGTATTCTGAAAAACTACCTGATTGACGTTGCTTTATCTCATTCAGTAACTGATGATACCAGGCTGGAACATTGTTCGTACCTTGTTTAACCTCGTTTAGTTGAAGCAGCATGAGGTCTTCATCATGCCCGCTGATGATATGCCTGTCAGGTGTGATAGCGTAGATAGACATGCCTTGTTGGCTATCCTCAATCTCCGCTAGTATTTTTTGAATGGTTGCGACGGCTAGATCCATTGTCACCAATGTCAGGCCTTTATCATTTTGAATGGGGACAAGGTAGGTGGTCATCAGTACTTCACCTCCATCAGCGTCAAAATAGGGCTCTGTCCATCTGGCTCGGTCTAATTGTAATGCCTGAAGATACCAGTCTTGTTTGTGATAGTCGTAGCTATCGTTTGCTAAATCTGTAAACCTAAGCCCTGTGTCTGAACGATAATAATAAGAGGCAAATGCCTCATCTTGAGAAGGCTGGGTAGGTTCAACAATTACGACCATTCCATAGGCATCTTTATCTTGCTGTATGGAGGTCTTTATCATTGCCTCTAGTTTGTCTTGAGTGTGGGATACCTGCTTAATCAATGCAGCTGTTAAATCTGCTTGATGTTGAAGACGAGTAAGAATATCTGATAGTTGTGCTTCGCTGGCATTAACTTCCAGCTCGGTTCGTTGGCGTAATTGTTGATCTAGTAAGGTTCGGGTAAGCGAATAATCATAAATATTAATCGCTGAAAAAATAGCGATCACACTCAATGTGACCCACAGCACCATACGTATTGTTAAACTCATTTTCATATTTCTGTTTAACCCTTCGACATGGAAGTTTGTGCGGTGGTGTAATGGTTACGTGGATTTTATCGTTTATTGGTAATGACTCCAGCGCGTCACAGTTCCGTCTTCCTTAAAGCCTAGCACATCGAACGTTGCATTTTCAGTAGAGACTTCCATGCCCGGTACATTTGCGCCTGCGGGCATACCAGGAACTGCAAGGCCTTTAATGTCAGGCTTTTCAGCAAGCAGGCGTTTTACGTCGTTAGCAGGTACATGCCCTTCTATGACATAACCATCAATAAACGCTGTGTGGCAGGAGGCTAACCTGGGCGAAAGTCCGGCTTTGTGTTTAATGCTATTGAGGTCATCGGTGTTATGAACGTTTAGTGTAAAGCCGTTTTCTTCCATATGCTCAACCCAGTCGCCACAGCAGCCACAACTGGCAGATTTATAAACCGTTAGCTCACTTGTTGTGGCGCTTTGAAGTACAGATGGTGTTGAAGAATGGCTGTTTTCTGCATAAACCTGAACGGTAAGTCCAATGCCTAAAGCAATAAGTGTGGAGGATGCCAGAGTCTTTACAGTCTTAATTTTCATGATTGATACCTTACAAATTTAATTAGTAGGTTGAGGTTGTTTCAGCTATAGCCAAAACCACCAAACGATAAAGCCGATTAGTGCGATACCGCTGCCGTTGATGAGAGTCTCCATTAAGCGTCTCCTACCGTTTTTGGTGCAGGGTATTTTGTTGTGTGTGTGGGTTTGAATAAGCGCAAACGATTGGCGTTGCTGACCACGGTAAATGAAGAGAATGACATGGCAGCACCTGCGATCATCGGGTTAAGCAGTATGCCAATGAGCGGGTAGAGAAGGCCAGCCGCAATGGGGATGCCGAGTCCGTTATAGATAAATGCGCCAAACAGGTTTTGTTTAATATTGCGTACCGTGGCGTTAGAAATCTCTATCGCATCGACTACGCTGTGAAGTGAACCTCGCATTAAGGTAATGTCGGCACTTTCGATAGCGACATCTGTGCCTGTGCCGATGGCAAACCCTACATTTGCCAAGGCCAGTGCAGGGGCATCGTTAATACCGTCTCCGACCATGCCGACAACTGAACCTTGCTGTTGCAGATTGCGGATGGCATCCCCTTTGTCCGTAGGCAGTACATCAGCAATGACGTTGTTGATGCCGACTTGTTGTGCAATGGCCTGTGCTGTCGACTCTTTGTCGCCGGTTAGCATAATGACCCTCAGGCCTTTTGCATTTAATCGTTTAATGGCGTCTTTGGAATCTACCTTGATAGGATCTGAAACGCCCAGCAAGCTCGCGGCTTGTCCATCAATCGCCATAAATAAAGGGGTGATGGCCTGTGTTGACCAGTCAAACGCGGTTTCGAGTAGGTTTGTTACGTCGATATGGTGAGTCTCCATCCAACGTTGATTTCCCAGCAGTATGGTTTGGTCCTCAATGCGGCCGCTAATACCTTGGCCGCTCTCCGCGTAAAAATCAAGACAAGCTGATAGTGCGAGGTGGTTGCTCTTGGCTTCATGAATGATGGCAGCCGCCAAAGGGTGTTCAGAGACCTGTTCAATGCTAGCGGCTAACCTCAATATCTGGGTTTTATCTATGCCGTCAACCATGAACTGTTTGACCAGGCGGGGCTTTCCTTGAGTAATCGTACCGGTTTTGTCTAATACGATTATGTCTAATTTGCCCGCATTCTGAAGTGCTTCGCCTTTTCGAATCAGTACCCCAAACTGGGCGGCTTTTCCTACCCCGACCATCACTGCCATTGGCGTAGCTAACCCTAGCGCACAGGGGCAAGCGATAATCAATACGCTCATCGTCGCGACCAGCATATAGGCGATTTTAGGGTCGGGGCCGAGGTTAAACCACGCTAAGGCCGCTACAACGGCAATAATCATCACGCTAGGTACAAATATCGCAGAAATAGTATCGGCTAACCGGCCAATTGCGGGCTTGGTATTTTGAGCCTTTTTAACTTGGCTTATGATTTGTGCGAGCGCTGTTTGATGACCGACTCGCGTTGCTTCAAAGATCAGTGACCCTGTGTTGTTTAAGGTGCCTGCAGCCACTTCATCACCAGAGACTTTCGCCACGGGTAGTGGTTCACCGGTAAGCATTGACTCGTCAATAAGGCTTTGACCCTCTATCACCCGGCCATCAACGGGAACCTTCTCCCCTGGGCGAACACGTAATTTATCGCCTAGCTGTACGCTGGCGATAGGGATATCTTGCTCTTGGTTATCGCGAATGATACGAGCGGTTTTTGCTTGCAGCCCCAATAGCCTTTTAATGGCTTGAGATGTTTTGCCTCTTGCTCTGACTTCCAGTGCCATTCCTAAGTTTACTAGCCCAATAATCATGGCTGCAGCTTCAAAGTAGATATGCCGTGCCTCCTGAGGAAGTGTCTCAGGTAGCAGTATGACGTACATTGAGTAACCCCAGGCTGCTCCGGTACCTAATGCAATCAGGGTGTCCATGTTTGCACTGTGGTTTTTAAACGATTGCCATGCGCCGGTAAAAAAGTGACCGCCCGATTGATAGAGGATACCTAGAGTTACTAGCCCCACCAGAAACCATACAATTCTTTCACTTGTAGACTCGACTGTCATTGATCCATCGAGTAACCCGAATGTCATTAACAGTACCCCTACCGTTAAGGCAAAGGCCATATTGCCCATGAGTTTCTTATAATGAATTTGGTCAAGGGCTTCTCGCTCTTGTTGGGCTTTTTCTTCATCTTCGATGATAGAGACGCCAAATCCAGCGTTTTCAATGCTCTGTATTAACATCGAGGGCGACATCGAACCCATTGCTTCGGCCGTTCGTTCAGCAAAATTCATCGTCGCGCTGGTAACACCTTCGACAGATTGCAATGCTGTTTCAATTTTACTGACGCAGCCTGCGCACTTCGCGCCTGTAACAGCGAGCCTGATGCGCTTGTTTTCACTCATGACAGTCAGTCCTATTGTTAAGAGGAGGCGCTTCAATGTCTTTGGGCAATTCTTGCCCCCAGTTTTCTATTAGCTGATTGATGGGCACTTAACTTTCCCTCCCAATATCTCATAAAGCATATATGAACTAGTTGCCAGTATAAAACCTATGAGTAACTATTAGATCAACTTATTATGTTATTTCTGCTTAATTTTTTTGATTGACGCTATACTCTAATCAATAGTTAGGATATTAAAACTGTAAGCTACGGCTCGCGCCAATATTAGTGCGCTGTTAATTATTGTGAATAGATATTTAGGGTGTGTTCTGAAACGATATAGTGGGTGTCTAATTGTCAGTTTGTTGGTGGCCAGCTGGGGTAGTGATGCTGTCGCGAATGAAGATAGATTTCATGAGATTGCTGCGAAAAAGTGGCTAGAGAATGAGTTCAAAGTCTCAACACTTTCGGCTGCCCAGCAAATGGAAGAGATGCGCTGGTTTGCAAACGCAGCAAAGCCATTTCGGGGCATGACGGTTCGGGTGGTATCTGAGCGAATTGATACCCATGTATATGAGTCTAACGTTCTGACGCGCGCATTTAGCGAAATTACCGGCATTAACGTTGTTCATGAGTTGACCGGTGAAGATGATGTTATCAAAAAACTTCAAACTCAGATTCAAACGGGTGTAAATCTTTATGATGCTTATGTAAATGACAGTGATTTAATTGGTTACCACTACCGTTCGGGAGAAACAGTAGTGCTCAGTGACTATATGGTACAAGAAGGGAAAGATATTACGCTGCCGACGCTGGATTTGGATGACTTCATAGGTCTTTCATTTACAGAGGGGCCTGATGGTAGGTTATATCAGCTACCTGACCAGCAGTTTGCTAATTTATATTGGTATCGACATGACTGGTTTTCCCGGGCAGACCTACAACGCAGATTTAAAACACGCTACGGCTACGAGTTAGGTGTGCCCAGAAACTGGAGCGCCTATGAAGATATCGCCGAGTTTTTTACGGTTCATGTAAAAAAGATTGATGGTAAGCGGGTTTGGGGACATATGGACTATGCCAAGACAGACCCTTCTTTGGGTTGGCGTATGTCTGATGCCTGGTTATCAATGGCGGGGGCAGGAGATATAGGTTTGCCGAATGGTTACCCTGTTGATGAATGGGGTATTAGGGTGGTCGGTTGCCAACCTGTGGGCGCATCTGTTAAACGTGGTGGTGCGGTTGATGGACCTGCTGCTGTGTATGCCGTGACCAAGTTTGTTGAGTGGCTTGATAAATATGCACCGCCTGAAGCGAAAGACCTGAACTTTACCGAGGCAGGTAAGTGGGTCGCTAAAGGAAACATTGCCCAGCAAGTGTTTTGGTATACCGGCTTTACAACGTCATTAACTGAACCGGGACTTTCGGTGGTTAACGAAGACGGTACACCGAAATGGCGTATGGCGCCTTCACCCCATGGCGCATATTGGGATCAGGGTATGAAGCTTGGCTATCAGGATGCTGGGTCGTGGACATTGTTAAAAAATACACCGCCCAAGCGACGTGATGCTGCATGGCTTTATGCCCAGTTCGTGGTTTCAAAAACAGTGTCATTAAAAAAGACTCTGGTAGGTTTAACACCTATTAGGGCCTCTGATATCGATTCGTCTGTCATGACCGAAAGAGCACCTTATCTGGGAGGCTTAGTTGAGTTTTATCGTAGTAAAGGACGTGATGTATGGACGCCAACAGGGGCTAATGTGCCTGACTATGCTCGACTCTCGAATTTTTGGTGGCAGTTTGTATCGCGTGCAGTTGAAGGAAATGAAACTGTAGTGGAGGCAATGCACCATATGGCAGAAGCGATGGATGCTGAAATGCAGCAGATGGCCGAAGAATCAGCATTGCAATGTAAACCCATTCTCAATGAAATTGAGCCGGAAGAGACATGGCTGAAGCGAGAAGGTGCACCGAAAGCTCCGCGGGATGAACAGCCTAAAGGAAAAACGTCAAGCTATGAAGAGGCTATCCGTGCCTGGCAGTAAATATAGAACTCAAGATACGTTGTATTTTTGCAGTAGCCGGTCGTTTTGGGTTAAAGGTTTCGCGGTGCTTGTATGGTTGATGCTTTTAGGTTTGCATCCGGGGATTCAAGCTAAACCGCTTAATGTCGTCACATTTATTGAGAGGCCGTTGACTTACCAAAAGAGCGGAGAACCTGTCGGTGTCGTGGTTAATGTCGTAAAAGAACTATTTCGACAGGCGGATGTTGAATATAAGTTGAGATTGATGCCCCCCAAGAGGGCTTTATTAACTACGGTTGAAACGGATGGGTTTTGTGTCTTCCCCGTTGCGCGAAGTCAAGAAAGAGAAGTTAAACTTCAATGGGTTAGCCCTGTATTAATTTCAAAGCATGGTTTATTTAGCCATCCTGAAAGGCCGGTCAAACTGCAAACGCTTGAGGATGCGAAAGCCTATAAGTTAGGAAGTTATCTGGGGAGCGGTGTGGGGGAATACTTAGAAAACTCTGGGTTTAATGTTGAGTATGCGGGCCGCAATGAACTCAATGCGCGAAAACTGCTTAAAGGTAGAGTTGATTTGTGGGTATCGGATATCGAGTCGGCCAAGTTCTTAATTAAAGACGAAGAGCTCCCTCTTGCAGAGCCTGAAATGGTGTTTTTTACGACGGTCAGAGCCATGGCGTGTAATCTCGGTGTTGATAGAACCATCGTGAAGCAGCTGCAAAAAACAATTACCCAAATGTATCGAAATGGTGACGTGGAAAAAATATACCGTTTAAGCAATTGACTTGCTTTGCCATACTCTACTAGTATTATCCATTCAGTAAAGCTCAGTTAATGTAGACCTTATAAAGCAATGAATATTTCTTCTAAACATAGTCAATTCATCATGCCCTGGTGGCTCGTTTGTCGACGAGCCTGCTTGTTGCTGTGTGTTGGGGGTGTTGTGAGGATTCATTGTACTGAGTAGCTGTTTATTAATCGGTATAATTACTAAACCACAATTTCTAAAGGCCGCAGCGTTAAGTTCTGCGGCCTTTTTCTTTCTATATTCTGAAATTGCCTCATGAACATAGTTTCGGCTTGAAGAGGTTATTTTTATTTTGGAAAGGAGAGGGATATGTCTATTCCTGCAGCTTATGCTGCTGTCGTTATTGTTTGGTCTACAACCCCGCTAGGGGTTGTGTGGAGTAGTGAATCGGTGCCGCCCGTTATGGCTGCATTGCTGCGTATGTTAATTGCAGCGGTGGTAGGTTTTATTATTCTGAAATGGCGCCGTATACCTCTGCCCTGGAACAAACAGGCAGTGCATGTTTATGGCTGTTCAGTATTAGGCGTATTTGGTGCAATGCTGTGTACTTATCTCGCAGCCAAGTCGATACCATCGGGGTTAATTTCGGTTGTGTTTGGTTTGTCACCGCTCGTTTCCGGTTTATTGGCTCAACGTATTTTAGGCGATGTGACCTTCACTAAAGTGCGTTGGTTAGCCACGCTTGTTGCGCTGGTAGGGCTTGGGGTTGTTTTCGCGAGTGATCTGTTGGTGAGTGGCGAAGACTATAGCGGCATTATCTTTATTCTTATGGCGGTATTGTTATTTAGTACCAGTGGGGTGTTAGTTAAGCGTAGTAGTGCACACCTTCATCCGTTTGCCACTACGGTTGGGGCGTTGTTGCTCTCGTTGCCACTTTATTTAGCTAGTGCGCTAATGCTTGATACGCCTGTTGCCATATCCGATTGGGAGTTGAGGTCTCTAATGTCTATTGTATATCTGGCATTATTTGGTTCGTTGATTGGCTTTGTTTCTTACTTTTATGTTTTGCAAAAACTGCCACCTAGCACGGTGGCACTGGTGACGTTAATTACACCTGTTTTTGCGATTGTGCTAGGGGCGCTGCTAAACAATGAAATGATTGGCCTAGGGTTAGTGGCGGGTGCTGCTTGTATCGTACTGGGGTTAGTTATCTATCATTGGGGTGACTTATTGATAGGTCGGGTAATGAGGGGGCGTTACTGAGTACCACTGGTTTAAGGGCGCTTTTTCGAAAGCGCCTTTTTTGTGGTCAACCGGGATCAATTTAGCGTTCGGTAGGATGATTACTCTTAGTCCAGGCATTCATGTCACCTTCGAGGTGGTGCAGCGACCGTATACCTGATGAGTGTAAAACACTCTCTACATATCCCGCGCGGCGACCACTGCGACAATACACGACAATCTCTTTTCCTTCGCTTTCTGCTTGAGCTATTAATGATACTTGTTGCTTGATTTCGTCATGAGGAATATTAATGGCATTCGGTACATGCCCTTCCACATATTCTTCGGGTGTGCGGACGTCTAAAATTAGCAATGGCGTGTCTGACGCTATCTTATCTAACAGTGCCTGTTGAGGAATAGTCGTGACGTTAGCCGATAAGCCGAGGCTTAAGACCGATAGCAGAAGAAAAGAGGCTATTTGATAAAAAACCTGATGAGATGGGCGTAATTTAATCATTATCGCTTACCTTTAATTAAACGCTAAACAGTTGGCATATAGTACGTGATGATTAGGTCTTGGTTCAATTTTCTCTAGGCAGCAGGTAGCACGTAATAGTAAACCGCAAAATAGTGACAGGTGCTGCCGCCCAATACGAATAGGTGCCAGATAGCATGATTGAAAGGGATTCGTTCACCGATATAAAAAACAACACCCAGTGTGTAGGTTAGCCCTCCGATGATTAAGAGGGTTAATCCTCCTGAAGCAAGCGACTCAACCAAGTCGGAGCCTGCAAGCACAACCAGCCACCCCATGATCAAATAAGTTGCCAGTCTGAGGTTATGAAACCGGTGCCGGTATGCAATTTTTAGAATAATGCCTACCGCAGAGATACCCCAGACGGCTGCGAACAGAATCCAGCCTACGCTATCCCTCATATTGACCAGAAGGAACGGTGTGTATGAGCCTGCAATAAGAAGATAAATAGCGCAGTGATCAAACATCTTATATCGTGCTCGTCGCTTGGGGCATTTAGCGCTATGGTATAGAGTTGATGCTAAATACAGCGAGATCAGACTGATACCGTAGATGCTAAAGCTGACTATTTTCCACGGGTCATTCATCGGGCTGGCGTATGCGAGTAACAATATTAACCCAATGATACTAAGGATCGCCCCGGCCCCATGAGTGAGACTGTTTGCAAACTCCTCAGTTGCAGAGTAGGCCTCTTCTTGGTGAGCTGTTGTTTCGGTTGCTGATGTGGGTGGTTGTGGGGTCATAGTGTGCTCAAAAACCAATCAAATTGTTTAGAGTGCACATGTTAGCTGTGATATCCGTTGTAATGCAACGCAGTTAGTTTTAATTATTGTTAAGTTGTAATGTTTGTAAGTGCTTACTTATCTTTTTTGTCAACTGCTATAGAGAAAGATTGATGATTAATAAGAATGTAAAAGAAATGTAATACTGTTTTACGTGTACTATTGGGCGTCATAGTGGAAATATAAAAAATTGTTATATTTGGATGTAATCATTGATATTTATACCGTAGGTGCCATTTGCCAGGCCAGATTTAATCGCATAAGTTTCGCCTGAGTCATCCAAAATATCATCGAATAGGTTAATAATATAGGGAGGGAGTTTTTTTTTGTTTGCAGTCAATACCAACTCAACTTTAGGTCTCAAGCGTGACTCTGTATTTGCTGAAACAACAATCCCTACCTCGCCATTTGTTAGCTCGACTAGTGTTCCTGGAGGGTATATCCCTATCATTCTTATGAATGCTTCGACGAGTTCTGTGTCGAAATGCTTGCCTCGCTCTGAGAAAAGAATCTTAAGGGCGTCAAAAGCCGGACTACCTGCTTTATAGCTGCGGTTGCTGGTTATAGCGTCATATGCATCAACAATTGTGACCATACGAATATACTTATGGAGGTAGCCACCGTGGATTTTTTCAGGGTAGCCTTTGCCGTCTATGCGTTCATGATGGTAGTGTGCGACATCTTTAATCAGTGCTTCAAGATCGTTATAATCGTCAAGAATTTCTTTTCCAAGTGTGGTGTGCTGCCTCATGATATCGAACTCTATTCGGGTTAGGCGGGCAGGCTTGTTTAGGATATCTTCGGGGATTTTCATTTTTCCTACATCGTGAAGTATGCCGCTCATTCCGAGTAGTTCAAGCTCTTTCTCTTTCATACCTAAGAAACGACCAAAGGCAATTGTTAAGATACCGACCCGCATGCAGTGTTCAGCGGTATAGTGATCTTGGTTTTTGATTTGACTAAGCCAAAGTAAAGCATTCGCATTGGCAAGTATGCTTTTTACACAACTCGAGATAACTAACCTGGACTTCGCAATGTCAATACCATCTTCGCGCTGGATAGAGTCTAATATTTCTTCGACGTGAGTCTGTGTTTCTTCGAGCGTTAATTTAGCTCGAGGTAGTTCTTCTCTAAACTCTTTTTTCTCTCGAAAACCGGGATAATGTGTGGTGTTATCGTCTTTGCTAGAGTTATTTCCGTGATCAAGCCAGAACTCTTCATCTATCTCAATGAATACATAGTTGCAATGGGTTGTTAATAGTTCGACGTCTTCGATTGAGTTAATGGTCAGGCCCTGTAATAACACCGGAACTTCTGTCCAAGGGCGATCTAAGCGTGTTACATGCATTCCAACTTCCAAGCAGTCTGCAGGCAGCTTTACTTCAATGAGTTTGGAGCTCTTTTCATTGGTATTAAGGTATGGGGTGTTATTGTTCATTATTAATTGAGAGCTTTGCATGACCACGTAAAATTTAGACTTTCATAGTTAATGACTAATTT
>CAJXUY010000012.1 GCA_913060665.1 uncultured Oleiphilaceae bacterium | reverse complement strand
CGAATCCGCCTTGAAGGCAAAAAGCCTCTTATTTGTTGATACTTTCACAGCCTCTGCGCTTCATCACGGCCACAGAGATTATTAAGGCTAGGGTTAGGAATGCGCAGAGGGCCTCCTACTACTGCGTGTAGTAGGAGGCTTGATGGTTATCTAAGCTAATTGGGAGGAGGATTCTTTTGGCTTTGTCTCTTTGCTACGATCTTTAGCGACGATAACATACATAGCGGGTACTACAAACAACGTAAAAATGGTACCCACAGAAAGCCCTGATGCAACGACTAAGCCTATATCAAAACGGCTGGCTGCACCTGCGCCTGACGCTAGAATTAATGGCAGTACGCCAACCACCATAGCAGAGGTTGTCATTAATATCGCTCTTAAGCGAATGCCTGCGGCTTTCTCTATGGCATCCCTTTTGCCAAGCCCTTCTTCAACTTGCAGCTTGTTGGCAAATTCCACCATTAGTATGCCGTGTTTACTGATTAGACCAATCAGTGTGACGAGCCCAACCTGAGTGTATATATTGATCGAAGTGACGCCAAATGCTATGGGTAATAAAGCGCCCAGTAGCGACATAGGTACACTGATCAAAATAATAAAGGGGTCACGGAAGCTTTCAAATTGAGCAGCCAGCACAAGATAAATCATAATAAGGGCAAAGAAGAAGGTGAATATGAGTGCGCTGCCTTCTTGAATAAACTGTCGCGACTGTCCGGCATAATCAATACCTATGCCCTTCGGAAACGTTTCCAATGCAGTAGATTCAAGATAGCCTAAAGCATCTCCCAAGCTCACGCCCGGGCGCATCACACCTTCAATTACCATAGAGTTGAGTTGTTGAAACTGACCCCGTTTATTGGGCTCTACGTCCTCTGTTACCTTTGCTACAGTCGAGAGTGGGATTAAAGTGCCTTCTGCCGTTCGAATATAATAGTCGTTCAGTTGTTTAGAGGTTCGTCTATAGTCGCGTTCAACTTGGGGGATGATGTCATAGCTTCTGCCATCTACATTAAAGCGGTTAACGGTGCCGCCACTTAGCATGGTACTAAGGGCAGAACCGATATCTTGCATGCTAATGCCCATTTCGGCGGCTTTGCTGCGGTTAATGCTTATATTGGCTTTCGGTTTGTTGAATTTTAGATCGGAATCTAAAAAGATAAACATGCCGCTTTGCATGGCCTCTACGAGGAGTCCTTGGCCAAGCTCATATAACACTTCGTGGTCTTGCGCAGAGGTGATTACAAATTGAATTGGCAGGCCGCTGGCACCGGGCAGGGTGGGTAGATTAAATGAAACAGAATTAAACCCCGCTATACCCGATAACTTTTGTTGCATAACAGGCACTAACTCCATTTGAGTTTGCTTTCGTTCACTAAATGGCTTTAATAGCATGCCAGAGAATACAGAGTTAACGCTCTCCATCCCTGCTACGACGAAAGAGCCTTCCTTCTCTTCAAACGAGTCGATGGCTTTAAGTAGCTCACCTGTGTACGCGTCAACATAATCGTGGGTCGCGCTTTCAGGAGCGGTTGATAGGCTAAATATAATCCCCTGATCCTCACTTCTGGCCAGCTCTTTGTTAGAAAATTGATAGAGAAACACACAGCTGACTAGCATGGTTAACACCATCACGAATGTCACCGACTTATAGTTCAGGGTATTGTGTAGGCGTCGCTGATAGCGGTCTCTGATTTTATCGAACAGTTTATCGAGGCGTTGAGCCATTGGGCTGTTTGTTTCTGTCAGCAGCTTGGAGCACATCATCGGTGACAGTGTTAGTGCAATGATACCGGAAATAATAACCGCGCCGGCAAGTGCAAATGCAAACTCTTTGAACAAGCCACCTGTTAAGCCGCCCATAAAGCCAATAGGTGCGTAGACCGCCGCAAGTGTCAGGGTCATCGATATAACCGGGCCTGCGATTTCCCTTGCGCCTTCAATTGAGGCTTTAAAAGGTGTGAGGCCTTCATCGATATGGCGGTGAATATTTTCTACCACTACGATCGCATCATCTACGACTAAGCCTATGGCTAGAACCATTGCCAGGAGTGTGAGTAAGTTGAGGGAGTATCCCATTGTCAGCATAAAAAAGCAGACACCAATTAATGATAGCGGAATGGTCACAACGGGAATCAATACGGCTCGACCGCTGCCCAAAAACAAGAATATGACAAAAATAACGATCACGGTTGCTTCGCCAACTGTTTTCACGACCTCCGAGATGGAATCTCGAATAAAACGAGTAGCATCGTAGTTTATTTTCGCTTGAAGTGCGCTGGGAAGCTGGCGTTGAATGTCTGGTAGTTTTTCGTAAATACCATCGATTACTGTTAATGGGTTGGCCGAGGGTTGCGCATCAATAGCGATAAAAACGGCCCGTTTACCATTAAAATATACGGCTGAATCGTCATTCTTTGCTCCCAGTTCTACGGTTGCGACATCGCGAAGTCTGACGAGTGTTCCTTTCTCCCGTTTAATGACTAGATCTTGAAATTCATTAATGCTTTTGAGGTCAGTGTCTACGGTTACATTGATAGCAACATACTGTCCTTTGGTTTGCCCGGCAGCGGATAGAAAGCTATTACTGTTAAGGGACGAGGCGATATCTTGCGGGGTTAATTGATAGGCGGCTAATTTCCCCGGGTTAAGCCATACTCGCATCGCGAATGACTTTTCACCGAGAATCTTTGCACTGGCAACTCCCTCAAGTGTTTCCAGTTGCGGTTGTACTACGCGCTTTAGGTAATCAGTAATTTGGGTCTCTTCCATCTGTTCACTTGAAAAACTTAGGTAGAGCAGAGATGTTGTACCGCCAGTCGATTTTGAAACAACCGGCTCTTCAGCGTCTGCGGGAAGCTCTTTTCGGGCTTCAGACACTTTTGCCAGTACCTCGGTCATCGCTTCATTAGCGTTTTGGCCCAGTTTGAGGTGGGCCTGAATTAAGCTAACACCTTGAGAGCTGGTGGACTTGAGGTAGTCTATACCTTCCGCGCTGGCTACGGCTTGCTGTATGGGGGTGGTGATAAAGCCTGCCACCAGTTCTGAGCTAGCACCAGGGTAGGCGGTAACTATCGATATAATTGAGTTTTCCAGCTCAGGGTATTGGCGTACCTGTAGTTCTTTTAATGCGTTGAGCCCGAGCAGCAGAATAACCAGGCTGACAACCGACGCTAGAACTGGGCGGCGTATGAATAAATCAGTAAAGCGCATACCGCCTCCTTAGTTGAGTTCGACGGTGTTGTTGATCACAACACGTGAGCCGTTTTGTAGCTTTAACTGACCAGCAACAACCACTTGCTCACCACTTTCTAAGCCAGAGGTTATTTCAATATGACCATCAATGCTGAGGCCGGTTTTTACGTAGCGCCTTTCTACGGTCAAAACAGGTCCAGGGTTTGATGCTTCTGAAGTAGGTGATTCAGGTGTGCTTTCAGATATTACAAATACCGAGGTGCCATATAGTTTTCGTTCAACGGCTTGCTCAGGTACGGTAACCAGTGCTTTCGGCTGACCGGTAATAAGCCTTACTTCAGAAAACATACCAGGTAGTAATGCATGATCTGGATTATCGATAGTGGCTTGAATAGTGAAATTTCGAGTGGCTTCGCTGATACGGGCATCGATTGCTGTAATGACTCCGCTAAACTCTTTTTCGGGCCAAGCGGCGACTTTTATAAGGGCTGTTTGGCCTATTTTAACCTGACTGAAGTTATGTTCCGGTAGTGAAAAGTCAACATAGACCTGATCTAATGCTTGCAAAGACACGATAGGTGTCCCCGCTTGCAAGTATTCACCAAGGTCTATTTTCCGAAGGCCTAGTTTGCCACCAAATGGCGCCCGTATGGATTTTTTATTGATGGTTGCCTTTTGACTTTCAATATTGGCCTCTGCATTACGAAGCCCTGCAATACTGGTTTCGTAGTTTAGAGAGCTGACAGCTTTACGCTCTATTAGCTGCTTGTCACGCTTAAAGTTGGCTTCTGCTAGTTTACCTGAGGCAATTAACCCTTTGAGCTCAGCTTGATCAACAGAGGTGTCAAGCTTAACGAGAAGCGTTCCTGCCTCAACATCCTGCCCCGACTTGAAATTAATTGACTGAATGGGGCCCGCTACTTCACTGGTGACAACGACTTCCTGAACCGCCACTACACTGCCTGTTGACTCAAGAAAAGGTATACGGGAACTGGTCGTAGCCGTAGCAGACGAAATGGTAGCCGGAGGTGGTTGAAAGTTTGCAAAGTGTTGGTTGATCATTTTGGGTTTGAAATACCCTAAGAACCAGAACATACCACCAAATAAGATAGTAAGTGTTAAAACCATTATGATCATGCGCTTTAGCATGGGTGCTTCTCCGTTATATTATTCTTAATCTGTCATAACACTTGATAGTATAGCGAGTGAAAAAAGAAGAGTGATGTTTACGTTGATAAGCTGGAGGGGTATGAAATGCGAACCAGTCTTTGCTGTATCGTAATCGAGTTATTATAAGCAGCTGCTCGAAAATATAGATACGTATAAACCGATATATAAATATCTATTCATGGAAGTTGGCGCTGGTTCGAAAAGCATGGGCTTCATAAGTCCCTAGAATTCGGACCTCCTCAGCAAAAAAGCTTAGCTCCTCAATGGCTAATTCCATTGATCGCATACTTAGGTGGCCTTCAATATCTGCATGAAACTGGCTTGCATTCAAGCGGCCTCCAGGCATATAGCTTTCGAGTTTCACCAGGTTGACGCCATTGGTGGCGAACCCTCCAAGGGCTTTATAAAGCGCGGCTGGAATATTGCGCACGCGAAAGATCAGAGATGTAATATAAGATTTTTGAGGGTCAAATACCGGGAGTTGCTCCGTATGGGAAAGAATAATAAATCGTGTTGTATTACCTTGCTCATCCTGAAAGTTTTCTTTCAGTACCTTTAGCCCGTAGAGCTCTGCTGCCAGTGAAGACGCGATGGCTGCTTGGCGCAGGTCTTCGCCTTGGCTGACTTCATGTGCGGCACCAGCTGTATCAAGTTTGGCCACTTCCGCCAATGTTAGTTCAGCGATATGGTTATTGCACTGAGCCAGAGCTTGGGGGTGAGACCCTACCGTTCGAATGGTTTCAAGTGTTGCATTGGGTAGTGCCAACAAACAGTGGTTTACCGGTTCAAAGTGTTCCCCAACGATATGTAAGCTCATTTTGGGAATCAGGCGGTAGATTTCTTCGACTCGCCCAGCGGTTGAATTTTCGACTGGGATCATGGCAAGATTGGCACGACCTTGTTCAACGGCTTGCATCGCTTCAATAAAGGTCTCGCAGGCAGTGGCCTCTCGCTGAGGAAAAACATGCTGACAGGCAAGGTGAGAATATGCGCCTTGTACACCTTGATAGACGATCAAATGAAGCTCCTTAAACCGATCGAGTCGGACAACGTAATAGACCAATGATAGCCGCTTAATCTATCATACTCTTCTATTCTCTCAAATAGATGGATGCTTTGATTAAATTTGTAGGTTGATTACCAGAGGGTGGCTAACGTATGGTTAAGGCTCATGATGATCTAAGAGTGTTATAGATGCATATAATTATTGGTTTTTTAGCGGCACTATTAGTGTTTACGTTAATACGCTATGGCATTAATAGTGGCCCTAAGCAGCGTCGTCAACTGGCCTATATTATCGCGATAGCATTGGCGGCGTCTGTTTTGTTGTTGTTGCTGCTAACCGGCAGGATTCACTTTGTGGCAGCAGTCGTTGCAGCGGCTCTTCCGTTTGCTAAAAAGTTGCCATCTTTATTACGGTATATCCCGCTGTTTCGCTACCTAAAGCAACGAATAGGAACACCTAATAGCTCTGGCTCGGATACGGTGTCAACGGTTGAGACCTCTCTACTGACTATGTCACTAGAGCACTTCAGCGGCAAGATAGACGGTGAGGTATTGCAGGGAGAATTTAAAGGACTGTACTTAACCGACCTAGGGACGCAGCAGCTCTTTCAGCTTTATCAGTTAGCGTCTAATCGATATGCAGATTCATTACCGGTATTTGATGCATTTTTACAACGTCATATAGGTCTAGACTGGCGACAAAAAGCAATACAATTTGGCTATCAATTTGATGAGCTAAATGTGCCTAGCCATAATACTGAGATGGATGTGACCGAAGCATTACAGGTTCTAGGGTTATCGGAAGGGGCCTCCAAGCAGGAAATATTGGATGCTCATCGTAAGCTGATGCAAAAACTGCATCCAGATCGAGGAGGCAGTAACTTTTTGGCAGCGCAGGTGAATAGGGCAAAAGACCTGTTACTTGAGGATATAGTCTCTAAGTAAGGGCGATGCGCAACCTGATTCGTATTTAGTGGTCGACAAGCTCTACTTTAATTGTCAGGCTTTGATTATCGATACTTTGCCGCTGGGTTGAGTAACTAATACCTCCATTGTTACTTTGACTGTCTTGGTAGGTTCCTCCAATCGTAGACCACTCACCTAATTTAACGATTTGTACTGAGTCCGTGGTTGCGGTATCAATTTCATTGTAGTGTTGCTTGCTTGCCTGGTTTTGCTGTGTACGAATTTTCAACTCAACCTGGTCGCTGCCAATGAGCCTTGGTTCCACATAAAATCCGCTGGTCATATCGATGTAACTTACGTCGTTGACCCATTGGCCGTTAACCCGTTGGCGATCTCGCACCGGCTTCTTTTGTCCTGCACTAATATAAGCTGAATGCCCTTCTAACACCCTGATGACCTGACTGCCCGAGCCGCGAGTCTTATAGGTCTTATTTTGGGCTTTGACGGTAACGGTGTTGTTACTGCTGGATGAGTGGGGTGATGTCGATATCGACCCAGAGACTTCGGAGCGGTTATGTTGGCTGTTGGCGTTCCCGGAAACACTAATTAAAAACTGGTGAGGTGCTGTATCCAAAGACATAACGAGTTGTTTTATCTCGTCTATGGTTTGTTCATCTGCTCTTACGGTTAACTGCTGATACCTGCCCACCACCTGAACCTGCTGTTCTGGGTAGAGGGCTTTTATTTGGCTAGCTACGTCTTCTGCAGACCGGTATTGGACAGGGATGACCTCTACGCCTTGAGCAAAAGTAGCCTGGCTTAGGCTTAGTAATAAAAAGAGGATACCTGCTTTAAAAAGCGTGTATGTTTGTGGAATAGCCCAACCGGTTTTCATCTGTGGTCCTTAAACTCAACGGTCTAGTAGGTTTAAATTCTTTATATGGTCAGTATTTTTTAACCAGTACAGGAAATGTAGCACTAAAACTCGAAGGTAGCAGTTCTCGCTGCAGAGTGCCAGTGCCATAAAACGAGGGGGAATATCGGTGAGTTTAACAAAATCTATTGTTCGGGGTTCTCTAGCGTTTCAAGTGCGAGTTTACTGGCCAGTAAGAATAACGCACCTCCCATTACTCGTTCGACCCAGTGTCCGAAATGAGAGAAAAAAGACCGAACGTTTTGTTGTGAGAAAAACAGCGATAAACCTATAAACCATAGACCCGTCGCAAACGCCATCCACAACCCGTAAAACAGTTGCACCGAGACAGGTGTTTCTGGGCTAATCACTACTGTAAAGAGCGCAACAAAAAAGAGAGTGGCTTTGGGATTAAGCGCGTTAGTTAGAAAGCCAAGACGAAAGCAGGATGCGGCTGACTGTGTCGATAATAATCGGCTATTTGGGTGGTCAGGCTCTGCTAAGTGCAGTGATTTTGGTTTGGCGTTAATGCAATGCCAACTTACAAACAGTAGATAGCAAACAGCCAGCACTTTAAGAATATTAAAGGCCACAACAGACTGAGAAATCAATAACCCCAACCCTAAAAGAGAGTAGGTGACATGCAGTAAAATGCCTACACCCACACCTATACTGGTTACTATCGCTTCTTTGCGGCCAAAGCTCAGACTCTGTCTAACGACCACAGCAAAGTCAGGGCCGGGGCTTGCAACGGCTAGCAGGTGCACCGTGACTACGGCTAAAAACTCAGGCCAGTATTGTAAAAATGACATATGTTCCCCGGTAACATCTGGTTTAGGTATAAGATTAGACGTGTTAGTGAACCGGCTCTCGTGATTCAAGATAAGTTAGCTAGACTAAGTGATGCTTCATATTCGCAGAGTCTTGAACCTAAAACAACTCGACGCCCGCAACTCAAAGTAGAGGTAAAATACCGTCAATATATAAAAGCTATCATTATAATTAATACAATTGATTATATTAATAATTAGATTTGTCTTATCTTATACTCATCAGCTCACCATCAAACTCTAGGAGATACAAATGTTGCAATCAAAAGAAGGCCACGCAGTACCGCAAGTTACTTTTCCGACTCGTGAAAATAATGAGTGGAAGCAAGTTACCACTAACGAATTGTTTGCAGGTAAAACGGTTGTGTTGTTTGCATTACCGGGAGCATTTACCCCGACGTGCTCAAGCACTCACTTGCCACGTTACAACGAGTTGGCGGGAGTACTTAAAGACAACGGTGTTGATAGCATCATCTGTCTATCGGTTAATGATCCGTTTGTAATGGACGCATGGAAAGAAGACCAGAATGCCGAAAATATCTTCTTCTTACCAGACGGAAACGCAGATTTTTCAGAAGGGATGGGGTTAGCTGTAGACAAGAATGAACTGGGTTTTGGCAAGCGATCATGGAGATACTCCATGCTAGTTAAAGACGGCATGATCGAAAAAATGTTTATTGAGCCTCAAAAGCCGGGCGACCCTTTTGAAGTGTCTGATGCCGATACGATGCTTAATTATATCAACCCTAACGCGAAGTTGCCGTCACGTGTCACCCTATTTAGCAAGCCAGGCTGCTCACACTGTCACAGAGCGCGCAACTTGTTAGAAGAGAAAGGCGTGCGCTATGAAGATATCGAACTAGGCCAAAATGGTGTTAGCTATAGCTCTTTGCAAGCAGTAAGTGGCAAAGGAACCACACCTCAGGTATTCGTTGATGGTGCGCTAATAGGTGGTGCAGACGAATTGGAAGTGTACTTAGGTAAATAGCGGACAGTAGTCGGTTAGAAAGGACAGAGGTCAGTTAGAAAGGACAGTAGGCCGGGTTTTGACTTCTTGGAAGCGCCCGGGCCTATGAAACTGGCCCCTAACGGCTACAGCTTAATGATTTATATCTATTCAAGGTTTGATTTAAGAGGTAATGATGCAGTCAGATACAGTAGCCAAGACAATACAGCGCGTTGATGTCGTGATTATCGGAGCAGGTACTGCTGGTCTGGGTGCTTACCGAGCGGCGAAAGAGCATACTGATAATGTTGTACTAATTGAAGGCGGCCCTTATGGCACCACCTGTGCTCGAGTTGGGTGTATGCCTAGTAAACTTTTGATTGCAGCAGCAGAAACCGCACACAATATAGAGCATGCGCCTGTTTTTGGGATTAACTCGGGGCCGATAATGGTTGATGGTCAAGCGGTAATGCAACGTGTGCGATCAGAAAGAGATCGGTTTACCGGCTTTGTGGTTGAGTCTGTTGAAAGTATACCTGACGCTGACCGACTTCGTGGTTTTGCAGAATTTATCGATGATCATCGATTGAGAGTAACCCTTGAAAAAGGGGGTGAAATTGAACTCAATGCAGATCGAGTTGTGATTGCTACAGGTAGCAGACCGACTTATCCGCCTACATTTCAATCATTGGGAGATCGTTTATTAATTAACGACTCGGTCTTTGAGTTGGAAACCTTACCTGAGTCTGTGGCCATTTTTGGACCTGGTGTGATTGGTTTGGAGTTAGGCCAATCACTGAGCCGCCTCGGTGTCAATGTGAGAGTTTTTGGCTTAGGAGGTGGGTTAGGAGCGACACGAGACCCTGAAATCAGAGAGTATGCTCGACTGGCATTTAACGAAGAATTTTATCTTGATCCTGATGCTAAGGTTAAAGGCATGGAAAGAGTGGAGGGAGAAGATAAAACGCAAGTAGAAATTGCTTACTCCCATCAAGACAAAGGCGAGGTAATAGAGCGTTTTGATTATGTGTTGGCGGCCACAGGCCGAAAGCCGAATGTTGATAATTTAGGTTTGGACAAGACGTCTTTAACGTTAGATCATAGAGGTGTACCAGTATTTGATCGTTATACGCTGCAAACGCAACTAGGCGAGACGGTTGTAAGTAGTCATATATTTATAGCAGGAGATGCCAATAATGATATTCCACTACTTCACGAAGCCGCTGACGAAGGCCGAATTGCAGGTCAAAACGCCGGAGGTTATCCGAGAGTCTTAGGAGGCCATAGACGTGCGCCTATCGCGGTCGTGTTTACGGACCCTCAAATAGCGTCAGTTGGGTTAACGCTTGATCAGGTCAAAGAGCGTTGCCATACTTGTTACGCAACAGGAAAGGTGTCTTTTGAAGATCAAGGCAGAAGTCGTGTTATGGCCAAAAACAAAGGGTTGTTAAAGGTCTATGGTGAACAAGGTACGGGTTTGTTTTTAGGGGCTGAAATGTTTGGTCCTGCTGCCGAACATATTGCACACTTGTTAGCCTGGGCCGTGCAGAAACGTATGACTGTATCTGAAATGCTGGACATGCCTTTTTATCACCCTGTTATTGAAGAAGGCGTTAGAACAGCCTTAAGAGACCTCAATCATAACTTGAATATTGGGCCAGACGTTATAGCTCGTTGCCTCGATTGCGGACCGGGAGCTTAATGTTGTCCATCTGCTAAACGGTTTCGTAACACCTCAAATTCTTGTTGTCATTAGACGGTGCTGGTAATCTAGCATCGTCTTTTTTGCTTTAATTAATGGAATAACCATGAACTACACTGTGGAAGGAATCGATTTCTTAATTCTCAGTATTATTGCGGTATTTGCTGGGGCTTTTATTAACAATGTCATCCCTATACTTAAAAGGAATAATATTCCCGAAGCGGTTACCGGTGGGCTGTTATTTAGCTTGGTTATTGGTGTTTTAAGTAATCAATGGAGTCTGGATATCGAGTTTGATATGCGGTTGCGAGATATTCTACTGCTGGTTTTTTTCACCACTGTAGGCTTAACCGCCAAGTTCCGACTCCTGTTGGCCGGCGGAAAATCTTTAGTTATTCTGCTTTTGATCGCAATGACCTTTCTTATTTTGCAGAATGCAACTGGCGTGTTGATCGCTACCACTTTTGGCGGTGACCCCGCTTATGGCTTGTTTGTGGGCAGTATCTCATTGGCCGGAGGGCATGGCACTGCTATCGCTTGGGGGGCAGAAGCTGCGAAGGCGGGGCTTGAGCATGCGGAAGCACTCGGTATTACTTTTGCGACCTTTGGTTTAATCATGGGTGGTATTATTGGAGGTCCTATTGCGGGTCGATTGATTAAAGCCAACAAGCTGATGCCTGAAGGCGAGATCGACACCATTAAGACTGTTTCTGAGGTGAAAGAGTTATACTATCCCACCAAATTAGAGGACATTCTTAAAACAGTATTAATTATTGCGGTGTGTATTCAGGCCGGAGACTTAGTGAACCGTTTTCTATTTAGCACTGGAGTGTTGCTGCCAGGTTTTTTGACCGCCATGCTGATGGCCATTAGCATCACCAATGGTGCAGAGTTGTTTAAGTTTAAGATTAGTGAACGAGCGGTGAGTGTGGCCAATAATTTGAGTCTTCAGATCTTTCTGGTCATGAGTCTTATTTCTATGCAGTTTGCTGCGCTCTCGGGAGGAGTACTCTTAGCTGTTATCGTGATGTGTATTCAAGTCACCCTCATTACTCTGTTTACTATGTGGGTTGTATTCAGGGTAATGGGGCGAGATTACGATGCGGCAGTAATGGCGTCGGGTTTTGCAGGGTTGGGTTTAGGTGCGACACCGGTAGCCATCGGTAATATGAATGCCATTACCAAACGCTTTGGCCCCTCACCTAAAGCGTTTTTAGTGGTGCCTTTAGTGGGCGCGTTCTTTATTGATATTGCCAATGCGTTAATTCTAAAAATATTCTTAGCGCTGCCGATTATGGGGGGAGGGTTTTAATGAGAGGGTTGAATGATATGTGTATAATCGTTAATTAGCCTTAATGCACAAAAGAATATAATCATAGCGAAAGGAAATTGCTGCATGAAATCTCTTCTTACATCCCTAACAGGCGGGGGTATGATCTGACAGTTAAAAATATCTGTATCTGTGATTTCTGTGGTTCTTTCTAATAACTAACTTACTCATTTTCAGCGTTACATTTACTTAGGTGGTTTAGGTAAACAATGTTCAGTGTATGCATCTATTGCGGAGAGAATAAGCCAGAAGCGCTCGAGGCGTGTGAGACGTGTTTAAAAGCGCCAGATTCACACAGCGATGTTATTCACTCCATCATTATGTCTTATTGCGAACAAGAGACTTATTTAAACTTCATCTGCGCCGATGAACTTGAACAGTTTAGACAATCTGTAATTAACGGTTCGCCAATTAAAATAAATCCGGGTACGTTTAGGGAGGCCGAAGAAGCGTACAGTGCCGTGAAGTCCATGAGAGGCCCTCAAGCCCTGAAGCATTTTTCAAAAATATCACACCCTGTGATGGTGGTTACACTGTTCGTTTTCATCGCAGTCTTGCTAATGAGCGCGTAACGCAAAAGGCAAACACAGAAAAAAGATCTGAGCCTATTTCTGAAACGTTCACCTTTCTTTCGCTCTTATAACGCGTTTGCCGGATTTCTTAGGGATGAGCGTTGGGCTACTATACTGTTTGCTGACTTCTGCTTAATCATCCACATAGTTACCCTTGCCATTCGCTAATGGTTAGCAATAGGTACGGAGCTACGGAATCGAAATGAATTTAGAACGATTTGTAATTTTTTTAGCCGCCGGATTTTTCCTGTTATATGGGGTTGCTTTTAGTATCAGCCCTGAGACTATGGCGCGAATCATTACGGGCGCTAAGCCAGCCGGGATATCTGCATTGGTTGATTTCAGAGCAACCTATGGGGGGATGACTATAGCCGTGGGTGTGTCGCTCTTTTACCTCTACTTAATACATCAGGCCCGCGCTTGCCTGGTTATAGTTGTCATCATTCTACTAAGCATGGCGGCCACTCGTACAATCGGGCTGTTTGTCCATGGTTCTGGTAATTTGGCTATGTACCTGTATTTGGTATTGGAGTTACTGGGCAGTGCTTTGGCTGCAATTGCCATTCGGGGGCGTTAGCTGCAAAAGATTTTGTCATATTATTCATAGATGAGGGTTATCGTTTACTTAACATCAGCCAATTAAAAGAGAGGGAATTGATGCAGAAACACATTATGGCTTTAAGCATGATAGTCATGCTGACAATATCGTTTATTGTAAAGGCAGATGCTCCTGGAAGCATTGTAGAGATAATGCTGGGGGCCAACTTAGATGAGGCGCGAGGCTACTGTCTAGATATTGCCGGTGGTAAAGGTGCAAACGCCCCCTTGGATAAGGGATTGCAAGCGCATACTTGTTATCATTACACTGGGGGAATACTTGAAGACCAAGGCTTTGATGGCGCATTAATAAGCAAAGGGCAGTTTCGTATTTCCTACTTTGGAGTGTGTATGTCAGCACAGTCTTTTACGACGAGCTCAGCTCTTTCCTTGGCGAAGTGTGATCAATCAGATGAGCAGAAATTCTTACTCAAACCCAACGGATACTTGGTCACTCAGAAGGCGCCTGAATTATGTGTTACGGTTAGTAGTGCCAAGAAAAAAGAAGGGCGTGGCGGATCTCCGGTTCATGTGATGCGTCCTCTTACTCTTGAATCATGTGATGATGTTAAAAAAACTTATCAGGCATGGATACTTAACGAGTTATAAAGCGTTAGCCGTAAATGGTAGTGAGCAGCTAAAAAAGGAGGGTCAATATGAAAAAGCTTAAAGAGATAAAAAAACTGATCAATGTACTACTCATTAAGACGCTGATGGCATCAGTCGTGCTATTTGGTACATTCTCAGCTCCTGCAAATGCTTGTACTGGTGTTCGCTTACTTAGTTTGGATAAAAGTGCTGTAGTTGGTCGTTCAATGGAATGGGGGGCTTTTGATCTTCATTCCCGTGTGACGATCATCCCGCGAGGTTATATATTTAACGGTTTAACTCCAGATGGCTATACAGGCAAAAAATGGACAACCAAATATGGCGTTGTTGGGCTTGATATGCTTGAAAAGGTCACCATTGCCGACGGCATGAATGAAAAAGGGTTATACGCGGGACTGTTTTATCATCCTGGGTTTGCACAATATTCGAAATACGACCCGGCAATGGCCGATAGGACTATAACCGCTATTGATGTCGTTCACTTTATTCTTACTCAGTATGCGACCATTGATGAGGTTAAAGAGGGTATGCAAACAGTCAGGGTCGTGCCGGTTGTGGAAGAGTCCTTGGGTATTCCTGTTGAGGCGCACTTCATGGTGACTGACTCACAAGGCAAGTCTATTGTCATAGAGTTTGCAGATGGTAAAGTGAAGATATTCGATAATCCGTTAGGGGTGATCACAAATTCACCGAATTTTGACTGGCACATGACCAATCTTCGAAATTATGTGAATCTATCACCCGTAGCGATTCCAGCGAAAAAAATTGAAAACATTGATTTCACAGCATTGGGCGCAGGTAGCGGAATGATTGGACTACCGGGTGACTTTACGCCTCCGTCGCGTTTTGTACGTGCCGCGGCCTTTTCTCAAACGGCTCGTCCAACAAAAACATCCGATGAAACGGTCTACGAACTGTTCAGAATTTTGGACCATTTCAACCTCGGTCTTGGGTCTTCGGAAGGCTCTGGGTTGGGAGGTAGTGATATTAGCAAGCTACGAAGTTCGACATTGTGGACAACCGCGTACGATACAAAAAAGCATATTCTCTACTATCATACCCAGCATAACCGACGAGTACGGAAAGTTGAATTGAGTGCAATCGACTTCTCTGCAAAAGGCGATTCAATCGTCTACCTACCGTTAGATAAAAAGAAAGAACAAGATATTGAGGATATTACACCGGGAAAATAGAAAGCAAATTGCATACGGGGCGTTAGAGGTTTTCCGAGTTGAAAGTATTGTGTTTATTTTTATTTTCTTAAAGTTTTTTAAACAGGGTAGAGTATTCAAATTTAAGCATTATTAAGGTTGCCAATGTTTAAGGCTTCAAACAACAGGCAAAAAAATGACGGATTAGCCTAAACGCTTAATCCGCCATTAGTGATATAGCCTACAAATGGCTACTGGGTGTTTTCTCTCGCGATGGCGCGATAAGCAATATCGTTGCGGTAGAAAACGCCTTTCCAGCTGATTTTCTTGGTCAGCTCATAAGCACGCTGTTGTGCTTCTGTAACGGTATTACCTAAGGCGCTGGCACAAAGCACTCGACCGCCGTTGGTGGTTACGCTACCGTCAATGTTTTTGGTGCCAGCATGAAACACTTTTTCACCACCAACTTCGGTAGTAGGAATTCCAGAAATAACGTCCCCTTTGTTATAGCTCTCAGGGTAGCCACCGGCTGCGAGAACAACGCCTACTGACGCGCGCTCATCCCATTCTGAGGTCATTTCATTGAGTTTCCCATCAACCGCTGCCTGACAAAGTTCAACTAAGTCAGACTTCATTCTGAGCATTATAGGCTGTGTTTCAGGGTCGCCAAACCGGCAATTGTACTCAATGACCTTAGGGGTTCCGTCTGCTGCGATCATCAGACCCGCATAAAGAAAGCCTGTATAGTCGTTGCCTTCAGCTGCCATGCCATTAACCGTTGGGTAGATGACTTCATCCATAATGCGCTGGTGGATTTCTGCGGTGACTACCGGAGCAGGAGAGTATGCTCCCATACCACCAGTGTTAGGGCCGGTATCGCCATCGCCCACTCGTTTGTGGTCTTGACTGGTCGCCATTGCTAAGACGTTTTTACCATCTACCATGACGATAAAGCTGGCTTCTTCACCTTCAAGAAACTCTTCAATCACTACTCTGTGGCCTGCATCGCCAAATTTGTTGCCGGCTAGCATGTCTTTGATGGCATCTTCTGCTTCTTTGAGTGTTAGCGCAACGATGACACCTTTACCTGCGGCAAGGCCGTCGGCTTTCACTACAATTGGAGCGCCTTTTTCACGAACGTAACTAAGTGCCTGTTCCATATCGGTGAAGTTTTGGTATTCACCTGATGGTATGTTGTGGCGAGCCAAGAAATCCTTAGTGAAGGCTTTTGAACCTTCCAATTGTGCCGCGCCTGCAGAGGGGCCAAAAATACGCAGGCCGCGCTCGTTGAATAGGTCTACAACACCTTCAACTAAAGGTGCTTCAGGACCGACGATGGTAAGACCTATCTGCTGTTCTTCTGCGAATTTAGTCAGACCTTCAAGGTCCATCACATCAATATTTACGTTTTCTAGCTTGGGCTCTAATGCGGTACCTGCATTGCCTGGTGCAACATAAACGGTGTCTACATAATCAGCTTGCGCAGCTTTCCATGCCAAGGCATGCTCGCGACCACCACTACCGATAAGAAGTACTTTCATGTTTTGTTTGTCCTGTATTGTCTGCCAGATAACTCTGTCGTGCTATCTGGCATCAGAGGATGTCTATACGGGGCTAAGCTCTATGTAGAGTTTAGTGTTTAAAGTGACGCATTCCGGTAAAGACCATTGCA
This sequence comes from uncultured Oleiphilaceae bacterium, assembly GCA_913060665.1. Taxonomy (GTDB): domain Bacteria; phylum Pseudomonadota; class Gammaproteobacteria; order Pseudomonadales; family Oleiphilaceae; genus Alkalimarinus. The sequence continues at coordinate 149,531 of CAJXUY010000012.1, read as the reverse complement.
ATGCCATGCTCGTTTGCAGCATCAATAACTTCTTGATCACGCATTGATCCACCTGGCTGAATGACAGCGGTAATACCCGCTTTAGCGGCCGCATCAATACCGTCTCTGAAGGGGAAGAATGCATCTGATGACATAACGGAGCCCTTAACTTCAAGGCCTTCGTCTGCCGCCTTTATGCCGGCAATCTTTGCACTGTAGACTCGGCTCATTTGTCCGGCACCTACACCGATGGTTCGGCCATTTTTGGCGTACACAATGGCATTTGATTTAACAAATTTGGCTACTTCCCAGGCAAATAACAAGTCGTTCAACTCTTGTTCGCTTGGAGAGCGGTTAGTTACCATTTTGAGCTCGTCGTGATTAACCATTCCCAAGTCGCGGTCTTGAACTAACAAACCACCATTAACACGCTTATAATCAAAGCCAGGAACGCGCACTTCACCAAACTCACCACATGCTAATAAGCGGACGTTTTGCTTGGCAGATACCACATCAACGGCGCCTTGAGATACAGACGGTGCGATAATAACCTCAACAAATTGACGGTCAATAATCTCTTTCGCAGTCGCTTCATCCAGCTCTCGGTTGAATGCAATGATGCCGCCAAAAGCAGATGTTGGGTCGGTTGCGAACGCAAGGTCATAAGCTTGTTTAATATCTGCACCAATAGCTACACCGCAAGGGTTGGCATGTTTAACAATTACGCAAGCAGGGTCAGCGAAAGGTTTCACACACTCTAATGCTGCATCGGTATCAGCAACGTTATTGTATGAAAGGGCTTTGCCTTGAAGCTGCTTGGCGGTGCTAATACAGGCTTCAGCAGGGTTGCTTTCAACATAGAAGGCGGCTTGCTGATGAGGGTTTTCACCGTAACGCATATCTTGCGCTTTAATAAACTGGGTATTAAAGGTACGTGGGAACAGGTCAGACTCGTTGTCTTCTGTTTTGGTACCCAGGTAGTTTGCAATCATACCGTCATAGGCTGCAGTGTGCTCAAATGCCTTAACCGCCAAGTCGAAACGGGTATTGAGAGAAAGGGCGCCTTCGGCTCCATTCATCTCTGCTAGTACCGAATCATAATCAGGTGCGTTAACCACAATAGCGACATCTTTATGGTTTTTAGCCGCAGAGCGAACCATTGTAGGTCCACCGATATCGATATTTTCGATGGCCATTGGCAGGTCACAGTCCGGCTTTGCGATAGTCGCTTCGAAGGGGTATAGGTTAACGACAACCATATCGATAGGGTTGATGCTATGAGTACTCATCACATCGTCATCAATACCGCGTCGGCCTAATATACCGCCATGGATTTTAGGGTGTAGTGTTTTTACGCGGCCATCCATCATTTCAGGAAAGCCTGTATAGTCGGAAACTTCAACAGCAGCAACGCCACTATCAGTTAACAACTTGAATGTTCCACCGGTCGATAAAATCTCAATATCCATTTTTTCGAGAGCTTGAGCAAATTCTACGATGCCGGTTTTGTCAGATACGCTAATTAGAGCGCGGCGTATACGGATACCTGATTGCATTTCAGTCATGGTTTCTAATCGTGAGCAAGTTGATAAAAGTTGAGGCGGGCAAGCTACATCTTTTGTGGTTAGATTGTGTAGTATACCGAATGCCTGGATTTAAGGCTGTCATTGCGGTACCTGTATTACGCAGGTACTGTGTTCGAGCGGCGCTATTGCTGTGCCCTGAGTGTGCTGATGACAGTGTTTCTCTTGTGACAGGTATTATAGCAGACCGTATTGCTTTAGCTTTTTGCGTAAAGTTCCACGGTTCAAACCTAATAAAACAGATGCTTTAGTTTGGTTGTTTCGTGTGTACTTCATCACCTGCTCTAGCAACGGCGCTTCTACTTCGGTCAGGACCAACTGATACACTTCTGTAGCAGGCGTACCATCTAACTGTGCGAAATAGTTGATTAGCGACTTTTCCACGCTATCACGTAGAGTTACGTTACCTTCGGCACCAAATGGTAAGCCAACTTCGGTTTGGTTGTCAGTTAAAGAAACTGGGATTGCAGTGGAAGGTTCTGCAAATGCTTCAGTTGTCATGCGGCGATGTCCTCTCCATTACTTAAACGCTCAAAATACTTAATGATGTTATTAATTTGCTGCTGGGCTGAGTCTAACTTATTAAAGTCTTTTCGGAAGTCACTTCCATCCTTGTGTGATTTCAGGTACCAGCCAACATGCTTGCGGGCAATGCGTGTCCCCATATGCTCACCGTAAAACTGGTGCAATTCTTTAAGGTGAGAAAGAAGGATTTCTCCCACCTCAGACGCGCTAGGGGGGGTAAGGTGTTCACCTGTTTTAAGAAAATGATCCATTTCCCTAAATATCCAGGGGCGACCTTGAGCTGCTCGGCCAATCAGTAAACCATCTGCTTGGGTATGGTTTAATACAAACTGGGCTTTTTCCGGTGTATCTATGTCTCCATTGGCAAAGACGGGAATACTAATGCGCTGTTTTACTTCGGCTATGCTGTCGTATTCAGCTTCTCCGCTATACCCGCAGGTTCGAGTTCGGCCATGAATGGCCAATGCTTGAATGCCGATATCTTCTGCCATACGTGCAATGGTGATGGCGTTTTTATGGTTGGTATCCCAACCGGTTCGAATTTTTAATGTAACCGGTATGTCGACCGCATCAACCACGGCCCTGAGAATGCTAGCAACTAATGGCTCATCTTTTAGCAGTGCAGAGCCCGCTGCGCGATTACATACTTTTTTAGCTGGGCAGCCCATATTGATATCAATAATTTGAGCGCCTTGTTTCTGGTTCATTTGTGCGGCCAGTGCGAGCATCTCAGGTTCGCCGCCGGCAATTTGAACTGAACGAGGGTCTGGCTCGCCCGTGTGATCCAGTCTGTGTTTTGATTTTCGTGTACCCCAAAATTTGGGATCTGCAATAACCATTTCTGATACAGCCATCCCCGCACCCATTTTCCTACACAGGAGTCTGAATGGGCGATCGGTAACCCCTGCCATTGGGGCTAAAATCAGTTGATTTTTCAATTTGTAAGGGCCAATTTGAATCACTAGCTGATCTCGTCGAAAGGTTATTGAGTGACCGAAATAAGAAATTAGTTCCGGTCTGATCAGGGGGGGTAATGATACTCGTCAGAGGCCTGTCGATAAAGGGGCTTTTTAAGGAAAAATAGATTATTTTTCACACAGATTGGTTGACAATTGAGCGGTTTTTTGCAGTTTTTTGTTCTAACCCCCCCTCGAAACCTAAAAAACTCAATTTTGGGGGGTGTGCTTGAAAAAACCTACAGAATAGTTAACAGCGTTTTTGCCTGGGTCAAGTATTTCTATTGATATGTGGATAGGAGTGCCTTTGGGCATTGCTGACCAGTGTTTAATCTCGCCCGCTACGTAATCAGTAGGTTCAAACAAGCGTTGGGCGATAATATTATTGTTTAGGTCCGAAAAGTAGAGGGCAAGATTTGGAAATGGTTGATCGAACGGAGCCTGGTTGACGATGACTGCGTCGATGATCAGAGCCTTACGCGCGGTAGGGTGGCTACGAACAATCAGGTTTTGACTTTTGATCTTTGTGGTGTCAACAAGGTCTGGAAGTTTACACCCTACGAGCTGGCAGCCTTGTTCATATAGCGGTCTTAATTGGTCAAACCGTGCGAGCTTGTCGTAGTGAAACCATGCAAGTTGTGCCAGCAAGGTAATTAATAATCCAAGATTTATGATAGTCCAAATACAGGTCCCTAAGAATGAGCGGTCAGATGCGCGGGGGAGGTCTAGAGGGTCCGCTTGCAGGTTCTGGTATTGGTGCGATAAACCAGTGCTGGCGTATGGTTGTGACCTGTTTTGATCGAAACTGTCTGGATTTGAGTGGCTGGTTGCCTCTGGTTCACCATCTTGTGAATTGTCAGTTGATGGCCCTTGGCTTTGGTTACTCGGTGCTTCTTGGTCCAGCGCTGCGAATTCAGCAGAAAATAACGGCTCATTGGATGGAGAAGGTTGTTCGTCTTTGCTGGCTGTGTTGGTTGCGATATCTTCCAGCATTTGTTCGGCCCAACTTTCATCCGAGCCGGCTTTTTTGCTGCTAATGCTCTCGTCGAGACTGTCTTTTAATTCATGGGCGGAGAAATGGTTTTCTCCGCCTTCTCCGAGCTCAAGAAAGCTGTCGCTTAGTTCGGATGAAAATGTACCGGGGCCAGTGTAGCCATCATCTTCGCTATCTTCGTCAGGGTTGTCGGCGAAAACCAGTTCATCGTCGTTGGTGCTATTGTCGTCGGTACTTTCGTTGTTTTTTGGGGAAGGAGTCCCTGAAACTTTAGGCTCGGTCACTTCAGTTGAGGTGTTTTGAGGTTGGGCGGCTGGTTTCGACAGGCTGCTGAGGTTAGTTTTAGCTTGAGTCGGTTCAATCAGGCTTTCTAATGCGTTAAACACTTCTAGGCAAGACCCGCAACGGACTTTTCCGCCCGCTGCGTTAAGGTGCTGGTCTTGTACTTTGAAGGTCGCTTGACAGTGAGGGCATTGAGTTAAGTGGGTGTTACTCATCGCGTCCTTTTACATCCTTTGAATAGTATCCGACTCATATTAATGAGGTTAAGTGTAGCGATTTTTTTAGACGCTGAATAGCGGTGCTTTTTAACCTCCGCCTGTTTTTATTATCAGGCTTACAGCTTGGTGCCGCTTAATCTCATCCACTCTTCTTTTTGCTTTGGTGAGTCCATGTTGAACCACTCACTATAGCGCTCGTTAACGTCATTTGCTTGCTGCTCTAAGATACCGGACAGCACTAGTAGTCCACCTTGTTTTGTCATTTTGGCAAGTGTCGGTGAAAGGCTGATAAGAGGTTGTGCGAGTATATTGGCAATCATTATATCGGCTTCGACTTCAGGTGCTTCGCCCGGCAGATAAATTTCAAACCGTTCCTCAGCTATATTATTGCGCCGAGTATTTTCTCGTGATGCTTCAAGTGCCTGAGGGTCATTATCTACACCTATGACGCGTTTAGCGCCTAGTAGTAATGCTGCTATGCCTAGAATACCTGAGCCACAACCATAATCGATGACCACTTTGTCGGTGATGTCCTGAGCATCTAGCCAAGCAAGGCAGAGGGCAGTCGTGGGATGGGTGCCGGTACCAAATGCAAGGCCTGGGTCTAGCATTAGATTGATACCATTAGGGTCTTCTGGGTCTCTCCAGCTTGGGCAAACCCAAAGGCGCGTGCCAAACAGCATAGGGTGGAAGTTATCCATCCAGGCTCGTTCCCAATCTTTATCTTCAAGGATCTCCACTCTGTGAGAGGGAAGTGAGCTTCCGCTAAGTGCTTGATACCGCTCTTCAATTCGAGGAATGATTACCTGCATGTCGGCGGCGGCATCAAATAATCCCGTTAGCTGGGTGTGTTTCCACAACGGTGTTGTGCCGCGTTCTGGTTCGTAAATAGGCTGGTCTTTACCGGCTTCCATTGTTACCGCGCAGGCTCCAGAGGCTAACAATAGATCCTCAATACTATCTACCTGAGCGGGTTCTATATCGATTACAACTTGTATCCACGGCATGGTATGACCTTATCGTATTGCTAAACAATTTATAGTGCGTGTTTCGGGTGGCCAAGGGGGTCACTTTTTGATGAGTTGCTCCAGGTAGTGAATAGTAAAGTCACCTTGGCGAAAGCCTGGATCTTTTACTAGTCTCTGATGCAACGAAACATTGGTTTTTATACCATCAATGACGAGTTCGTTAAGCGCAACTGACATCCGGTTAAGTGCGCTCTCTCGGTCCTCTCCATGGGTAATTAACTTACCGATGAGTGAGTCATAAAAGGGTGGAACGTTGTATCCACTAAACAGGTGCGAGTCTACTCTGACGCCATAACCGCCCGGCGCATGGAAATGATTCACCTTGCCGGGGCTTGGAATAAACGATTTAGGGTCTTCAGCATTGATGCGGCATTCAACGGCATGTCCACTAAAGGAAATCTCGTCTTGGCAAACTGAAAGTGGTAAGCCGCTGGCGATGCGTAGTTGCTCTTTTACGATATCGATACCGCTGATCATTTCTGAAACTGGGTGTTCTACCTGAATACGGGTATTCATCTCAATAAAGTAAAACTGTTCATCTTGATAAAGGAATTCGAAGGTTCCAGCTCCTTTGTAACCGATATCTATACAGGCGTTGGTGCATGCCTTTAAAACCGCCTCTCTTGCTTGACTATTGATGTTTGGGGCAGGGGCTTCTTCAATCACTTTTTGATGGCGTCGTTGCAACGAGCAGTCGCGATCACCGAGGTGGATGGCATTACCCTGACCGTCAGCCAGAACCTGAACTTCTACATGACGGGGTCGATCTAGAAATTTTTCGAGATAGACTGTGTCATCACCAAAAGCCGCTTTTGCTTCACTTTGTGTTAATTGAATGCTGCTGAGAAGATCCGCTTCAGTATAAACCGCTTTCATGCCTCTTCCGCCGCCACCGGATGCAGCCTTGATCATGATGGGGTAGCCGATTTTGTGGGCGATAGCGAGAGTACGATCAGCGTTGTTGGTGACGGGTCCATCTGAACCAGGGACCGTTGGCACGGAGGCTTTGGCCATGGCCTGAATCGCAGAAACTTTATTCCCCATGAGGCGAATGACGTCATGGGAAGGCCCGATAAAGGCAAACCCACTTTTCTCAACCTGCTCAGCAAAGTCGGCATTCTCTGCCAAGAAACCGTAACCTGGGTGAATAGCGACAGCATCAGTTACTTCTGCTGCGGCAATAATAGCGGGTACGTTTAGGTAGCTGTTAGTAGGACTATCTGGCCCTATGCAAACGGATTCGTCTGCCATTCTTACGTGCATTAGGTCTCGGTCTACCCGAGAGTGTACGGCAACGGTTTGGATACCTAGCTCTTTGCATGCTCGCAAAATACGAAGGGCGATCTCTCCGCGGTTGGCGATTAGTACTTTCTCAATCATGCTGCTTACTCAATCAAACAATTGTGATAAGGGGTTGATCGAATTCGACAGGTTGCCCATTTTCGATGAGAATTTCTGAAACTGTACCGGTTTTATCTGCTTCTATCTGGTTCATCATCTTCATGGCTTCGACAATGCAAATAGTGTCGCCGGCTTTAATGGTTTGGCCGACTTCAATAAATGTAGGTGCGCTGGGTGAGGCCGCTCGGTAAAACGTACCTACCATCGGTGATCGAACCACATGGCCGTTTAGCGAAGACGTTGATGATTCACTTTCCGTTGATGTGTTAGCGTCCGCTGGTGGCTGTGAGGCGGCAGGTGCAGCCACAAAGGCCGGCTGTGGGGCTAGTTCGGTAACCTGTTTGCGTCTACTTATGCGAACCGAGTCATCACCTTCTTTAATCTCTATTTCTTCAATGTCAGACTCTTCGATTAGCTCAATCAGTTTTTTTATCTTACGAATATCCATATTTAATATCTCTTTTCGCCGTAGGTAGCTTAAATTTTTATTCGAGCGGCGGTGATTGTTGTTATATTTAAGCTGACTTACACTGGTTAATCAGTTCAACTGTTTGATAGCTGCGTTTAAGGCCAGGTCATAGCCTTGACTACCTAAACCACAAATAACGCCGATAGCAACGTCCGAAAAATAGGAATGGTGCCTAAAGGCTTCTCTTGAGTGCACATTTGATAGGTGTACTTCAATAAATGGTATTTCAACTGCAAGCAGAGCATCTCTAAGCGCGACACTGGTATGAGTAAATGCAGCGGGGTTTATAACAATAAAGTCGACCCCTTCTTGTTTAGCGTCGTGCACTCGGTCAATAAGCTCATACTCTGCATTGCTTTGAAGCGTTTGCAGGTGATGCCCGAGCTCGGCTGCCGTATTTTGCAGTCGTTGATTAATATCACTTAAGGTTTCAGAACCATAGATCTCAGGTTCTCGATTACCCAGCATATTTAAGTTAGGACCATGAAGAACAAGAATTGTCGACATAGCGGAATGTCCTTTCCCGGTGGTTGAGTGATTAGTTGATGATGGGTGACGTCAATTTTGTTGCGATTTTAACGAAGTTTGCCGTCTTTTCTCTATATTTTCAAGAAAATTCGGCAAACTTGTTTTGTCATTAATGTTATTGAGGCGCGTGTCTCGACTATTGATCTGGGGGCTCGCGATAAGTGCGAACGGTATTACGCCCTGAACGTTTAGCGTCGTACAATGCGTTATCGGCCCGCTCACAAATAAGTTGTGCGTTTTCATCTGAGCCAGATGCGAGGCCACAGCTAAAGGTAACCTGAAATTCCGTATCACCTGCAGGTTGCCGTAACTCAGAAAACTTCTCGCGAATTTCGTTGAGTATTACCTTCGCATCACTTTCACTTGTGTTAGGCAGTACGATGGCAAATTCTTCGCCTCCATAACGACCAATATGGTCGGTTTTTCTTAGGCGTTGCTTTAAAAACAGCGATAGACTTTTCAATACACGGTCGCCGATAGGATGTCCGTAGCTATCATTAATTTTTTTGAAGAAATCGATATCTAGCATAGCAAACGTGAGTTTTGTTCCGTTTTGGCTGGCTTTGGCTATTTCTGTTTCAAGTAAGTAGAGCGTGTGGGTGTGATTATAGAGGCCTGTTAGGCTATCCCTAATCATCAGCGCCAATAATGACCTGGCACGGCGCCCACGGTTATGAATTGTCGAGGTCAAATGTTTGGGGTTGATGGGCTTGGTTAAGAAGTCATCTCCGCCCAGGCTCATCGCATGGAGCTGTTTGTTGATATCATCTTCTGCAGATAAATAAATAATCGGTACGCTGTGAAACTTATCCTGCTGCCGAATAACTCTTGCCAGCTCCATTCCTGTGCACCCTGGCATATACATATCCATGATGACAATTTCAGGGGAAAACTCATTAAGCGCAATAAGTACCTGCATAGGGTCAGTAATAACACAGGTAGTCATGCCTGCTTTAGCAAGAACATTTTCGATATAGCGAGCCTGAGCTCTAGAATCGTCAACCACCAACACCTTATATGGGTCGAGTGGGCTAGCATTGGTATACTCTTCAATCTTCTCTATTAGCTGACCAAGGTCGACAACCTTATAGAAAAATTCTTCGCCGCCACTTCGTGAGGCCATCAACCGAATTTCAATATCATCATCTTCGTCACTGGTATAGATAATCGGGATAGGCATCTCGTGGTTAGACTGTATCGACTTGATGGTTTCAATACCGGAGAATCGCTCACCGCCAAAATTGACATCAATGACAATAGTTTCAGGCTTATCGTGTTTTGCTGCTTTAATCAGACCCTCTCCTGTATCAAAGCAGAGTGCTCGGAAGCCAAAAAACTCGAGTTGTTTAATGATCCGTTGAGCGTTTTCTTTGTTATTAATTGCGATGTAAATGGGTGTTCGAAGAAAGGTTCGTGGTGTCGCGCTATCATTGTTGTCGCTTTTGCGTTGTGTGCATTCGCTGAGTGCCGAAATGACTTTATTTATTTTTTCTTTTTTAAGTTCATCTAGGGATGTTGCATCTTCGTTAATGGAATCCAATTCTTTTGTTAAGTCATTGGCTACCAGTTGGTGTTGTGCCATTTCAAAACGGGATGCAAACTTACCCAGTTTTGCAGACGACTCTTTCAGGTCATTTAGCCACTGCATATCGGCCCAGTCAGAGTCTTTAAGTTTTTGCCAGTTATCGAGCACTATGCGGGCTTGACTGGTCACTCGTTTAGAAAAATGTTGTTTGAGTTTGTCCCGCTGATCTTCTGATGACATTAACTGTTCCTTCGGTCGTGAGGCTATATCTCTGAATCATTAAACGAGCGTGACTCTGTAACAGGCTCTTTCATTGATAAGCTTTCACGATAGTGGTTTATTATATTTATTGCGCTATTTTTCTAAAAACTCTAACTATTATTGTAGAGATTTTCTACCGGACTATAGTATGTAATATAGCCCTTTAATGTCATAGTGTGTAACTATTTGTAATAAATCAGAATGTGATCATATTAAAATTGTGAAAATGGTTACTATTGCAATTTGAATATGCGCATATTGACGTTTGGTAGCAGACTGGGTTTTGCTTAGTTAAACAGCATTATTTAGCAGTGTTAATGGCAGGAGTGCTTGAATAGATTCCGAATGGATCTGATCATGAGGTAATTAAAATGAATAAAAAAGAACCTCGAAGTATTACTTTAAAGCTGATGCTGCTTTGGTTTACAGGTTTGCTGATGGCTTTGCTACTTGTTTTGAATTTCTTTCTAAACGTAAGTAGCGCTAAAGAGTATATGCAGCAGCAGTTGGGCTCGCATGCTCAGGATGCTGCAACATCTCTGGGGTTGTTGTTATCAACGGTTATCGATGCGAATGATTTGGTGAGCGCTGAGCTAATCATTGATGCAATGTTTGATCACGGATATTATCGCCATATTATCTATTATGATGTTAATGGGCAGGCAAAAGTTCTGCGCCATGCGCCTATGAACATTGAAGGTGTTCCTGGTTGGTTTGTGAGTCAAATAGCGCTGGAAGCTCCGGAAGGTAAGGCCGAGATAATGAATGGTTGGAGCCAGTTGGGTAGTGTCTCTGTCGTTAGCCACCCTGGGTATGCCTATATTAAATTATGGGAAAGCTTAAAAATAGAGTTAGTATGGTTTGCGTTGATTTCCGCAGTGGCATTTTTGGTCATGCAGCTAGTAATCACTACCATTTTACTTCCGTTGACGCGAATAGAGAAACAAGCGAAAGCGGTTAGAAATAGAGATTTTAGTTTTCGTGCGCCGATGCCAAAAACCCGTGAATTGAAGCGTGTTGCGGTTGCAATGAATAGTATGTCAGACCGGCTTGGCAAGATGTTTGGTGAACAGTTGTCGCTGATTGAACATTTACGAACACAATCTTTCCATGACCCTATCACTGGGTTGGGTAATCGTGCAGAGTTTGATGGGCGGCTGAAGGCCGAGCTTGAGTCAAAGCAAAGTGCTGCCGTGGGTAGTTTGTGTTTAATTCAACTAAGCGATTTTTCGAGTTATAACCAGAAGCATGGCCGTCGCTCGGGTGATGATTTATTGATCGAGATTGCAGAGTCGGTTAAATCGAGTGTTGCTCAGGTGGCAGGCGCCTTTGTTGCTCGTCGGTCTGGTTCGGATTTTTCAGTGTTTTTGCCGGGGATTGTTGATGATCAGGCCGACAAATTTGCCAATGACTTGCTGCATAAATTATCGGGGCTACATCTAGTCAAACAAATCTGTCGTAATGATGTGTTGCATATTGGTGTTGCATCGACATTGACTAATATGCCTCTGCCTGTTTTTTTATCCGAAGCCGATATGGCATTGCGTAGCGCTCAGGCTGCAGGGCCGAATGGCTGGCAGCGGTATGTGGGTGAAAGCAGTTTTGCAACCCCCGGTGAGGCGGTTAGGCAGGCTAGTGAATGGCAGAAAATACTGCTTGAAGCGTTTGCTGATAAAAACATCACCTTCCATTATCAGCCGGTTTACGGCGGAGATCGCGCCACCATTCTCCATCATCAAGTCTTGTCTCGTATTGAGGTGAATGGCGAACTGGTCGTAGCTGGGGTGTTCATCCCGATGGCTGAACGCTTTTCTATGTTGGCTGACTTCGACCGACTGGTGGTCGAGAAAATGATTGAACTGGTCGAGGGTAAAGGGGGGGAAATACGTTACTGTGTTAATTTATCTGTTCACTCGTTGGCGGATGAGCCATTTGTTGAGTGGTTCTTACGTAAAATGAAGCGACACCCGACAGCTGCAAAAGTGCTTATTTTTGAAATATCAGAGTATAGCCTGCAACTTGCCAGTGAATCGCTTGAAAGAGTTGTAGCAGCAAGTGTAAAGCTGGGGTATGAAGTGTCTATTGATAAATTTGGAGTGGCCGCTGTTCCGTTTGCATACTTGCAGCATCTGTCAATCCACTATATTAAGGTTGATCATAGTTTTATCCGGGATATTCAACATAGTCGGGATAATCAGTTCTTTTTACGGTCAGTTTTACAAATTGCCCACGGCCAGGATATTCAGGTTATTGCAGTGGGGGTTGAATTCGAAGATGAGTGGGACTCTATTGAACCTCTCGGCATCGATGGCGCGATGGGGTATTATCTGTGCAGGCCGCAAGAGCATATTGATTAGTAAGCGAGACACATACGGTAGAATACCAAAGCGTATTTCATTGATTATGTTGAATAAATCTATATTAAGCAAATAGGGTTATAGAATGGCATTTCAAAGGGTTAAAGAATTTTCAAGTGATCGCTGGGAAGATCTACAGGACTATATGGGGGGCGGGTTGTTGCCCAAAGTACTGGTGGGTGGCCTCGCTGTTTATTTAATGGTTTCGGTTGTGCTGGGCATTTTCTGGAGTAGCGAACCTGGTGCCTTTGACGTAGCCCCTACCGCTGCGGCTAGAGTAGCGGCTGATGGTCATGACGTAGTCGTTGGCTCTGCTACCACCGCTACGCTTATTATTCTGGCTGAAACTATTCTAGAAAAGCCGGGTGGGTATATTCGAAATGACATCTTCCCCCCAGGTGTTTGGCTCGATAATATTGCTAGCTGGGAGTTTGGTGTATTGGTGCAGGTTAGAGATTTGGCGAGAGCACTGCGAAAAGACTTGAGTCGGGTACAAAGTCAGTCAACAGAAGATCCTGACTTGGCGATAGCTGAGCCACAATTTAATTTTGACAGCCGTAGCTGGGCTATTCCATCGACCGAACGAGAGTATCGTCGAGGAATTAATGCGTTAAATCGCTACCTTGGTCGTTTAGCGGATGATAATAAGCAAGATGCACAGTTTTACTCGCGAGCAGATAACCTTAGAAACTGGCTGTCTGATGTTGAAAATCGTTTAGGGAGTCTTTCTCAACGATTGAGTGAAAGTGTTGGTCGGAACCAATTGGATATGGGGCTAGCAGGCGACCCATCAGCGATGCAGTCTACAGAGACTACTCAATTGGTTGTTAAGAAAACACCGTGGCTAGAAATTGACAATGTCTTCTATGAAGCAAGAGGTACCACCTGGGCCTTGATTCATATACTAAAAGCGATTGAAGTTGATTTTGATAAAGTGCTTAGAGACAAAAATGCACTAGTGAGCTTGAAGCAGATTATTATCGAGTTAGAGTCGACACAAGAAACGGTGTGGAGCCCTATGATATTGAACGGCAGTGGTTTTGGTATGACCGCCAATCACTCTATTACGATGACCTCCTATATCTCTCGCGCCAATGCCGCGATTATCGAATTAAGGAACTTGTTGCTGCAAGGGTGATAGGTTGACTATTTTGTTGTCATCCCCGCCTTCAGGGGGGGACTTTAACGGTGTGCGTTTTTGATTAATGATGCATTGACCCCATGCTCATTGCCGATCCGGTATTTAGAATCTCCATCGTAATCCCTTCAAACTCTAGTATGCTACCACCGTATTTTGTCACAAACTCATCAGCAGCTGCTTTTTTGGCAAAAGAGGCTAGTGTTGGCCCCATAGCGCCTTTCATACTTGAACCTGCTACAAACCAGGCTTCTTTTGCATTAATCAAATGGTCGTCATTGGGTGAGTTCCAGTCACTGCGGCTCATATCGTGAACATAAATCTCTTTACTGTTGGGTTTGTTTTCAGGTTGTAAGTACCAACTCATGAGATCGCGAGTAGAGCAAAATTTTCTGCTGTGATTTTTTCGACCTTCAAATATTTCACCCTTTGGTCCCGGGAACTCCGTAATGACCATACCGCACAAATGACACTCATCCCCTGACTCAATAGTCACTGGAAGGTTGTTTGTTTGTTGTGTTGTATCTTCGTTGCCGCAAGCTGTAAGAACAAGTAGTGCAAAAAAGCTTAGGGTTATTGTTTTAAATGAACTGAGTATTTGCATGTGGCTTCCTCGGTGCGCAATCGCACCTATGTAAGGGTATATGATTGTTTTATAGGGTGTACTTGTGCACCGTGTGTTTATATCTTTCTACGGGAAAACGCCCAATAAGCAGCACCGAGAGGTAGTAGTAACCAGCCAAGTAGAACCCCAAATAATGTAAGGAATCCAAACTCTACTTCACTGGCCATCACTAGTAATCCGCTGCCACTGCCTTCAAAGCCAACCAGGTTTATCAACCTGAATACGTCGGTAGGATTCAATAATAATAAATACGGGAATAGCTCAGGATTAAACTGCCCATCAGTGGCAACCAAAAGCCCTAACAACGCAAGATCAAATACCAACACAAATAGAAACCAGAAGATTAATGCTAACCCTGCTGCTTTTGATTTTTCAGAAACCAGTGCACTGATAAAGTAGGCGGCTGCGACAAATATAACTCCCAGCAGTGTGGCTGAAAGGATAAAACGTGTGAATGCGATCGAAAGCGCTGAAAGATCAACGCCACTGGCAAATAACGCAATAATTACCGCCGAAGAGCCAAATCCCAGAGCCGTAGAGATACCCATGATTAAGCCATGGCCTAATAGTTTCCCCAGTAATAGTTGCGCTTTTGTTAATGGGTAGGTTAGCAGTAGCAACAGTGTACCGTCTTCATCTTCACCGACAATCGCGTCATATGACAGCAATAGTGCGATTAAAGGAATCAGGAATACCGCAAGGCTGGCTAGACTGATAATGGTGTTGGGGATCGACGTAAAGCCCACCACGCCGGAGGCGGCGGCACCAAACCAAGATATCCCGATAGACAGTAGGGCAAACACTAATGTGATCGCGATAATCCAGCGATTGCGAAGGCCGTCTTTTAATTCTTTATGAGCAATACACCAAATTGCGTGCATTATTGAGCCCCTTCTTTTGTTTTTACCATTGAGTTGGTCATATGTGGAGGCGTGTTGCTGTTTTTGGTGGCGCTAGCTTCGACATAGTAGCGGTAAATTTTTTCTAGCGATGGTGTTTGAAGGTCTATATCTGAAATGCCGGGGTGCTTCATGACCTGTCGCAATACCTGAGTTTTATGATTATGAGATGTTTTAATTTTCATTACGGAGGCGTTGTTGGAACTAATGTGAATCGCGAGGCCTTCTAGCTCTGATCGCAGAATGTCGCTGTTAATCTCACCGTAAGCATGAATGACGGTGGGAAGTTCAGCTTGTTCGCGAAGTTCGGCTAGAGTTCCCAGTGCCTGTAACTGACCAGAGCCTAAAATGGCTGCACGGTCAATGTGCTTTTCAACCCCCGGTAAGACGTGAGAGCAAAGCACTACGGAGCAACCTGATTTTTTTAATTGGTCAACCATGGTGTAGAAATCTTGCGTTGCGATAGGGTCAAGGCCCACGGTGGGCTCATCGAGTAGCAGTAGTTTTGGTTCTGTTAATAGCGCTTGAGCGAGCCCTAGTCGTTGTTTCATGCCTTTGGAGTAGGTTTTTACCTTTCGGTTTATCGCATGACTTAAGCCTACTTCATCAAATAGTTGAACGACTCGTTTTTTGTTGACCTTTTTAAGCTTGGCGAAATATGCCAATACTTCTTTGCCCGTCAGTTGTTGGTAGAAGGATACATTTTCAGGTAGAAACCCAAGGTGGTATCGGTAGTCGCTAAACTGCGGGGAGGCTGGCGAATGACCAAATACTGAAACAGAGCCTTCAGTTGGTGTCAGCAACCCGAGGATGAGTTTCATAGTCGTGGTTTTGCCTGCGCCGTTATGACCAAACAACCCCAATACTTCGCCTTTTTCAATGGTAAGTGACAGTTCTTTAATCGCCGCAACACCATCAAAGTGTTTTTTTACTTGGTTGAGCTCTACTACGCTCATGATGCGGCACCTGATGTTAGACCTGTTTTTGGCTGGTGGTGGTTGGTCATGTTGTTATTAGTACTCTTGTTATTAGTACTCTTGGTGGGGCGCATTAAAGGATGGCTATCTGTCACGCCCGGAGATTTAAGCACTGGAAACTCACGTTGTATCCATCTTAAGGTTTCAACCGCAGGGCTATTCATGAGCACCTTTGCTGAGGGGTATTTCCACAGCATCTTGTCGACCCCATCGTTTGGTTCATAGGGTATATCGCCGACACCGTTGTTGTCTCTATCCCACCCGAGGTAGTCGCTCCAAAAATTACCGATGCCTTTATGGGACCACTCTTGAGTTCGGGTTGATACATATTTAACCTGCTGTTTATTGCCTATAAAACTATTACCGGAAATGACGTTATCTTCTGAACCAGCGGTGATGTGAATACCTAAACCGCCTTCTCTAAGCGTGTTGCCTTCTAGTTCGTTGTAGAACGAATTGTAGATAAACAATCCTTTGCCTTCGCCACCTTGAGCAGAACTGTCCCCTATATAGTTGCTGGCTTGACGGGTATGGGCGACGAAGTTGTTTTTTATCGTGGAGTGGGTGATGTAATTCATCAGAATGCCGTAATTCTCGTTCCACTCAGAGCGGTTGTTTATGACGGTAAGGTGCTTTGATTGCATGAGTGCGTAGCCGGTTCGAGTATGATGTGTATAGTTATTCTCAACTCGGTTACTGTACGAATACATGTAATGTACCCCGTACCGAAGGTGATGAAACTCATTATTGCGAATGGCGTTTTTATTACTGGTATCGATATAGATTCCATCGCGAGTATGCCATACCTCGTTGAATGCGATATCTGCACCGGTTGTCGCATATAGATGAATGCCATTGCCCCTGTCTTGAGAGCGCGTTTCTAGTGAGCCTTCAATTCGGTTGGAAAGTACTTTGGTATTTTTGGCCGCATCGAGAAAAATTCCAAATGAAATACCTTTAAAGTAATTGTTCTGGATAACCGCGTTTTCTGCTGTTTTTTTTACAATAATACCGGCATCCATAGCGGTTAGATCGTCTCCCCAGTTAAGAATATTACAGCCTTGGACGGTAACGTTTGATGCCGTAATCCGGATAGTGTCGTTTGTACTATTGCCATCAAGGTCTGTGCCGGGTTTACATGCGAGCGTTAGTGGCTTATTGATCAGTATGCTGCCCTTGTATTGACCTTGAGAAAGCTGAAGCGTATCGCCGCTTTTAGCCTCATTAATAATCTGTTGTAAATTATTGGTAGCGGTGACCACTATTGTATTACTGACACTATGGTTGCTGTCTTTATTATCAGAAGAACTACCGCTGAGTTTCTTTGCATCAAGGTTGGCGGAAAATAAAATAGTCAGTGCAGAGTATGTGATTAAAGCACCAATATGTAAGACCGAAGGTTTTTTTGACATTACAGTCACCCATAGAAAAGCAAAAATATCGCCAGCTGATTGTATGCTGAACTGTCCGCTGATTAGTTAACAAAGCAAGTATGGTTTTAATCAATCCTGTATCGGTATTTTAGAGTAAACGAGGGGGGAGTACTTGAGTTAGCTCAACCTCTGCAACGAGGTTGAGCTAAGATAAGACGCTTTATTAATCGATAAAGTGTCTAAACGTATTTATTACGCTTTTTCTACCAACATACGGCCACGCATTTCCATGTGTAGTGCATGACAGAACCAGTGGCAGTAGTACCAGAACACACCAGGGTTCTCAGCAGTAAAGGTCACAGAAGAAGTTGCTTGTGGACCAATCTCCATACTTACACCATGGTTAGTCATCGCAAAACCGTGAGTGACATCTTCAATGGTATCAAGGTTTGTGATCGTAACGGTTACTTCATCGCCTTGCTTAACAGTAAAGTCGGTCATGCCAAAGTTTGGCGCCACAGAGGTCATATATACGCGTACTTTTTTACCTTCGCGTATGATCTTGTTATCCATTTCCAGAGTAATACCGTCTTTCTTAGCGAGGGCTACGGTTTCTGCAAAGAAAGGGTCGTCACGCGTCCATAGCTTGCTTGGTTTCAATGAGCTGCGGTGAACAATACAGCAGTCATGAGGTTCTGCAAACGTAGGGCCGTCGTGTACCAGCTTCATCTCATCACCCGAAATATCGATCAACTGATCGTTCTCTGGACGTAATGGGCCAACCGGTAAGAACCTATCTTTCGAGAACTTACAAAGTGAAACCAAGTACTTGCCATCTGCTTCACGGGTTTCACCCATCGTCGTATGGTTGTGGCCTGGTTGATAATGAACATCTAGTTTCTGCTTGATGTAATTAACTTTTTCACCGTTGTACGCCTTAATCGCATCTTCAACATTCCACTTGGCTATCTGGCTATCGATGAATAATGTGGTGAAAGCGTTTCCGCGACCATCAAAGGCTGTGTGCAATGGCCCTAACCCTAACTCTGGCTCTGCTACAACGGCGTCACGTTCTTTGATCTTACCGTCAAACAGTGCTGGTAGCTTGTCAATGGCAATAATGGTGACGGTTGGAGAAAGCTTACCGTTCGCAACAAAGTACTTACCGTCTGGAGAGGTGTTCAAACCGTGAGGTGATTTTGGAACTGGAATGTAGCGAGTGAAAGCGCTCTTAGCTGTTTTACGACCGTCAACAACAGGTACTTTAGAGTCACCTATTGTTTGGAACTTACCTTCTTTAACTGCTTTTTCTACAGCATGAATATCAAAAATAACCGCCCAGTCACGTTCATTACGCATTGACTCCGCAAGAGTTACACCTTCTTCTGAGTTATAACAGGTTGAAGCGGCAAAACGGCCGGTGTAATCAGCGTCAGTATTATCAAGATTGCCGTCTACAATAACCTGAAATGCAACTTCCATTGTTTCTGCGTCAATGGCGTTATACATGGTGTAGTATTTGGTCGGGTCATTTATATCGCGTCCGTCATTTGGTTGGGGAATGCGGTACTCGCCGTTGCAGAAAACATATTTAGTATGAGGTACTTTTTGTACGCGTAAACCATGAATAGCCTGAACGTTAGGTACATCAATGATTTTGTCACACTTCATGATGTCACAACGGATACGTGCAACGCGGGTATTCAGTTTGTCATTGATAAATACATACTTGCCATCGTACTTACCGTCGGTCATCGACATGTGAGGGTGATGAGAGTCTCCACATAGGAACTTGTCAGAAGCCCCCCGAATACGCTTACTTTCATTGGTGATCCCCCATCCCGTTGCAGATTCAACATTGAATACGGGAATACGCATCAGTTCGCGCATCGACGGGATACCTAAGATACGAACTTCACCGGAGTGGCCGCCACTCCAAAAACCATAGTACTCGTCGATTTCACCAGGGTGAACCGTTGCCTTTGACATCGCATCTTCTGCTGCTTTAGCAAATGCTTCTCGCGTCATCACTGCACTGCTTAAACCAGCAACGCCCGCTGCGCTTGCTACTGCTGATGCTCCCAGAAAGCCTCGTCGGCTTAGGGATGGTTGGTTCTCATTTTCGTTCTTCTTGTCTTCCATCGTCTTGCTCCGATTTAGTCGGGTTTTAATTGAGTTATGAGACGTCATTTTTTACTCATATCCCGTGTCAACGTTGATTAATTATCCGATGTTGATGGTATCGATTGGCGGTAAGTCAGGCGCCGCTTTCTTTTTTCTTGATTTTTTAGCTTTGTTCACCAGTGGTGGACACTTGTGATCATTGTGGTAAGTAATCTGGCAATCGAGGCAGTGGTGGCACTCATTTGCGTTGATTGTGCCGTCTGGATGAATGGCTTGTATCTCACATTCAACTGCGCAAAGTTGGCATGGTTGGCCGCACTCTTTACGGCGCTTTAACCAGTCAAATAGTCTTAGTTTGGTCGGTATGGCCAATGCAGCCCCCAGAGGGCAGATATATCGGCAATAGACTTTACGGGTGAATATTGAGATAAACAGTAATGTGACTGCGTATGTCACGAACCACCACTCTCTCTGGAAGGCGAGCAATATGGTGGTTTTAAAAGGTTCTACCTCTGCAAAACGCTCGGCTGTGGACATTGACTCTAATGAGATTGCGAATAATGCGAGGAGAATAATATACTTCACGGCCCATAACCGTTCGTGAACGCCAAAGGGCAGCTCATATTGTTTGATCTTAAGCTTTCTTGCCAATTCGTTAATCAGCTCTTGGAGTGCTCCAAATGGGCATAACCAACCACAGAATATGCCTCGCCCCCACAGTAATATGGATGCGGCGGTAAACCCCCATAAAATAAAAATAATGGGGTCCATTAAGAAAAGCTCCCAGTGGAAGTCTCCCATTGCTGCATGAGTAAAGGTGAATACGTTGACGATTGAAAGTTGTCCAAGGGTATACCAGCCAATAAAGAACACGGTATACATCAAGAACCCTCTTCGAATGTTGTGTAGCAGACGAGGGTATCGAACCAGAATATCTTGCATAAAAATGACAGCGCTGAGGAACACCAAGCTGATAATGAGTATCGCCACAGAGAATGCTTTTTGTTGCCAAATACTCACCCAAATAGGCAGGTCTTCTTCGACCTCAACTACAGGCTGGATAGGTCGGGCGATATATGCTTCTGGCGTTTGATAACCTCCGGTAAAACTAACAAAAACGCTTTCGAGGGGGCCTGTTTGGCGGCGCACCAGCAACTCAATATCCCAGTTTGTGCCAGGGTCAAATTCAAATTGTGGACGGATGATAAATATATCCATCTCTTTAAAATCTGGAGTGCCCGCTGTATAGGCGTCGTTCAAACGGTGGTGGTCAACATCTCTGAAGCTAACAGTATCATCACCTTGGTTAAGCTGCATCCGGTCAAAAATGCCGCCCCGAACATAGCCATTGCCTTTAAATGAATATGGCCCTGTCCCCATCACCGCGATAGCGTGCTCACCTTCTTTAAGCTCGCTCATTAACCAGTTGTACTCTCGTTCACCTAACAGGTTTTTGCCTACTGTGGGTGCGTTAAGGTAGGTGTAATACATATCAATAAAGGTGTCTTTCTTTTCTGCAGGAGCCGCTTCATCCACGCCTTCACCTTCAGTTCCTTTAAAAGTGCTGTCGACTTGGTCTCGGTCTAGAAATAAGCGCCTAATAGAGCCGTCACCTGTAAGGGTTTGCCAGTCCGCTTCACTGTATACGTCTGACTTAACCGTCGCGGGTAAAATATTGCCCCCTGCTTTTGCTTCAATAAGTCCTAGCTTCACGGCAACTTTGTGAGCAGCTTTCATGATGGTGTCGTTCACTACGATTACGGTGACGGTGGCTCCTGTTACAGCATCTACGGTAAGTGCTGCTGGGTCTGTGCTGTAGCCGACGCGAATTTTATCGGTGATTTCTTTGCCAATATACTGCGCGGCGAAGTTCCATAGTTTGTCTGCAGGAATGCCGACTAACAGAATAGGCTCGTGGTGCTCGAGTACCCATGAGTTTTTAAACGTGCCTTCAACGTCGAACGATACCAATACATTGACTGGTTTTCCTGAGTAGGCGGGAATGCTGACTTGATCATCGGTTTCAAATGCGTAGCCTAAAACTATATCGCCTTTCATGACGGGCCAGATGTTGATCTCTTCGTCAAATTTACCTAAGTGGTCTGCCCCTTCGTATTGATTAAGAACTCGTTCTTGAAGGTCTGCCGCTAGTGATTTTTCAGCGGCTTCTAATGTTTTGGGTGCTGACAGATAGACCATTGTGACAAATGCCACAAAGAAAAGGCTATGTATCAGTTTTCTCATGACCGCTCCAGTTGTAGGTGATACATGTGAGGGTGCGACAGAATGTCGCATGTTGAGGGCAACTATACGCCCAAAAATATTCGCTAAAATTGACTTTGGTCAACTTCGTTTTAGAGGAGAAAGTAGGCTATTACCAATGGGGTAGATGTTCGAGGGTATAAGCTAGCTAGGTAGCCCAAAAGTGATAATGTTGAGAGGGTGATGAATAGTTATTCTGAATACAAAAAAAGGAGCCGCATAACGCAAGCTCCTTTTTGTATGGCTTTCGATTGGAAAAAAAGCGTTAGCCTTCTTTTCCTTTTTCGCCATTGTAAGCTGCTATTGAGCCAACGATAGCGCGTCGGGCCGCATCTGCGTTTTCCCAGCCTTGAACTTTAACCCACTTGCCGTTTTCAAGATCCTTGTAGTTCTCGAAGAAGTGCTTGATCTGTTCACGAAGTAGCTGAGGTAAATCAGTCACTTCTTTAATATCGTCATAAAGACGTGTGATTTTGCTGTGTGGAACGGCAACCAGTTTGGCGTCTTCACCCGCTTCGTCTTCCATGTTCAAAACGCCTACTGGACGACAGCGAATAACTGAACCTGGAGCCACTGGGTACGGCGTAACTACCAATACATCTAGTGCGTCGCCGTCATCAGCCAGTGTATGCGGGATAAAACCGTAGTTTGCAGGGTAGAACATAGGGGTTGCCATAAAGCGGTCAACCATTAGAGCGCCCAGATCTTTGTCAATTTCGTATTTGATTGGGCTGCTGTTTGCAGGTATTTCAATCGCGACATAAATGTCTTCTGGAGCGTTTTCGCCTGCTGGGATATTGTCAAAGTTCATGGAAGTACCTTTGTCCGTGTTTCCTGAATTATAAAGGCGAGAATTATAATCGTTCCTGATCATCAAACCAACAGTTAGGGCCAAAAAGTTCATCTGCCATAGACTAAAGTTATAATTCATGCCTAGGCTTTTAAGTCTTATAGTCCCACTGGTTTGGCTATTAGTTCTTTCATTTCTTAAGTGGAGCCTCCCCCAATATAGAAGATTCGGCTACCCCGATGTTGATGGTGCTGGTCACAGGTTAACCTCTTATAGTCAGGAGCCTTGTTTCAAAAACATATAGAGCCCTGTGCCGAGTAAAATACTAATCAATGGGTTGCGAAATGCTAGGTGAGCGACGGTTACGACCGTTAATGCTGTGAGTTCGTTGACCCCCTCTTTGCCGACAAACCAGTTGATATCTTTAACGCAATAGATCAGCAGTAGAAGCATAATAGCAGGCGGTAAATAACGGCCTAGAAACACCAAAACAGGGTGTTCACCTTGTTTATGAAAAAGGATAAAGGGTGTTGCCCGTGTAGCGAATGTTGCAACGCTCATGGTCAAAATAAAGCTAATAAGATAAAGGCTGTTATCCATTACTTTTCTCCCCTCTAATATCCAACTGCTGCTTCCCCAGTAGTAATGCCAAGGTCATAGTGATCGATATCAGCAGCATACTATCTGAGTCAAACAGCGTTAGCGTAGCCACTGCACAGACTAACGCAATGGAAAACGGGAAGAGTTTTTGAGTCGCTTTATATTGCTCAATGACCAGCACCATGAATAGTGCGGGCAATGTAAAGTCGAGTCCGGTAGTGTCAAATGTAATGGTGCTACCGAGTAGAGCTCCGAACGTACACCCTAATATCCAGTAGCTGTGGTTGAGTGCTGTAACGATAAACTGAAATAGACCTTCTTCTTGATTATCAGAAGGTTTGTTGAGGGTAAGTTCACCCTGCTGACTACTTATGGCGTGGTGGGCTGTCAGTAGTGAATATGTCTCGTCGGTGAGTCCAAATATGACGTATAACTTACGCCAACCTTTGGCTTTTAGGTGATGAATCAGTGATAAACCATAAAAAATATGACGAGAGTTGAGCAGCAGTGTTGTCAGTGCTACTTCAAATAGCCCAGCATGTGAGGCTAGAAGCCCTATAGCCATAAACTGTGCTGCACCGGCAAATATTACGACCCCCATTAAAGTTGCCCAGTACCAGGCGTACCCCTGATCGGCTAGTAGCAAACCGAACGCCATCCCCATAGGGACATAACCGAAAAGGACGGGGAGTGTCGTCTTAAAACTATTGGTAATGGATACCGGTTCGGTTGGCACTGAAGCTACGTCCGAGTGGTTGGGTATTGTCATATTGAGAGGGCTTTTATTATCAGAGTTGAATGCTGGAATATCTGCTCGACCAAATCATCTTCGATGCCTTTGATTTTGGCATTTTCCAAGACGAATTGCCCATATACAACTAGCGAGGATTGGCGAAACGCATGTAATCGACGCCCCTCTGAGCAAAAAGTTTCATTGCGGTAAGGTGGGCGTAAGCTTCGGTGAATAATTGTTTGATGTGTAAATAAGCCCAAAATTTTTGAAAGCCATCAATAAGTACTTGGTGGGGTAGTGCTTCTTTGCTCTCGTAATGCCGGTTTTGCTGGCTACTTTGCGCATGTTCATGCCTTTAGAGCCATACTCCAAGTAAATGTCACGCGCAGCTGAGAGTATTTTGCCTTTGGTATCTAACATGTTAACGGGTGTTAACCTCGTAGTTAAAAAAATACCCAGCTGGGTATGATGAACGGGTTTAGTTTAACGAGTCTTGAGGTATAAGTTAATGGTGTTGGGTAAAAAAACTCGCCAAAGTGGCTCCTACATTGTAGACATTCGTGATATGTCAATGAGTTAACTGTTTTGTAGGAGCTGCTTTCAGCTGCGATTTGTTATATCTTACTCACTCGATCCAATATCGACTGAATATCTGCTTTTCGAGTTCCCAATCCGGCTTTCTCAACTTTCCTATCTAGCGCTCCATCGCCTATCACACCTTCAATGGCAACGGCCGCTTCACGGGTATCGTCAGCGCGTTGTTGTTGCTGTTTGATGCGTTGTAGCGATTTATTAAGGTCAATGATACTGGTGTCGACAGAGCTTGAGAGGCCTCCCGCTAAGCCTGATGCTTTTTGTGCGCTGGCCGTTGCCTTGGCAATGCCAAGCTCCCTACGAAAGGTTTTTATTTGCTGTGCAGATGCTTGAATAGTGCGAGTGAGGTTTTTCTCTCGTGTTGTTAAATTGTGTATAGCACTAGACTGTTCATGGGCTATTTTCTCTTTTTCAAAAATATCCTCTGCCAGTTCCGTCGCAAGGTTATTATCATCGATACCCAACGCGTTTGCGGTTTGCTGTTCACGGGCGGATACTTGCTCTCTTAGTTGTTCATTCGCTCGCTCTAGTTGAACTCGTTCAGCCATTACATAGGCGAGTTGCTGCTTTGATCTGGATATGCCTTGTTCTGCATCTAATATTTCTTGCTCAAATATTCGAATGGCATTGGCATCAATAACGACTTCTGCGCTTTCTCGTACTGATCCGCGAAGTGCTGTGGCAATTTTTCTCATTGTATTCATCGTAACTCTCCCAAATATTAAGCTGGTTATCGCATATCACTTAAGCGTCTGAATATTCTTTAATGATTTGCTGGGTTTTGGCTTCGGATAGTTTGTTGATTAGTCGCTGGCTTTCGTGGTTGTCTCTTAGCGTCTTAGACATTGTAATGGTTGAACTCACTACGAATAGTGCGCAAATGGCCAGATAGCCCTTGACCATCATATCGGCAGGAATCATGATAATTCCGATGGTCATTGCCAGTAGCGAGATCGCGAACGAAGCTTTAACGAAAAATAACCAGCTTTGACTATTGCTTTGTACTTCATCAATCATCATGTTGATTCTCCTGAATCATTTTGTTTGTTGTGCATGGTTCGTTTGATGAGTGAAATTTAGTGGTAAGGTATTAAATAAACAACCTAAATGGTTGAAGTCTATTTTTAATAAACTATAAGTATCGTATAGTGATGCTTTTCTGTAATTTGGCGGGGGTAGAGCCAGTGTTTGATAGACAAAAAACTGGGAGGAGCGTTTAGTTTGGCTGAAACGAATAGTATTGTTATCACATTAAAGCGAGAGCTTAAGTCTCATGGTTTGACCTACCGGCATGTGAGTGATGCGTTAAATATTGCAGAGTCGAGCGTAAAGCGTTTATTTGCACACAAAGACTTTTCGCTTAAGCGACTTGATCAGGTTTGCCAGTTAATGAATATGGAGATATCTGAACTGTTGCAAAAAATGGATCAGGATAAAAGGCTTATTAGTCAGCTGACATTGGAGCAGGAAGCCTTGTTGGTCAGTGATCATAAGTTGTTGCTGGTGGCGGTTTGTGTTGCAAATCGGTGGACGTTTGATGATATTCTGGAGGCTTATGTGTTAACTAATCTTGAGCTTATCCAGTTACTGGCGGCGTTAGATAAATTGAAATTAATTGAGCTTCAGCCGAACAACCGAGTCAAACTGTTGATGTCGACAGATTTTAGCTGGATTCCTAATGGGCCCATAAATAGGTTTTTTGACACAGAAGTACAGTCTAATTTTTTCAATTCACGTTTCAGTGGGGCGGGGGAAGCAAGGATATTTGCGACAGGAATGCTCTCCCGGGCATCAAATGAGATCCTTATACGAAAGATGGAGCGTCTGGCTCAAGAGTTTCGTCAGTTTAATGATGAAGATCAGGAGTTAGCTTTGGCTGAACGGTTTGGTAGCAGTATAATGATCGCCATGAGACCATGGGAGCTGAGCGCTTTCGAGGCATTCAGGAAAGACAACAGCAAATGTTTTTGACGGAATCGACTTTGCAAATTAAGGATATGTTATGAGTGAGTTTGAGATGGATGAGTCAGTTAATGTATTTGGATATCCACTGATTAGTTGCAGTGAAGACCCTGTCACTGGTTTTTTTAGGGATGGTTGCTGTAATACCAATGATCAGGATCTAGGTTCTCATACAATATGTATTGAGGCCTCTCAAACATTCTTGGAATTCTCGCGATTCAAGGGTAATGATCTATCGACCCCCATGCCTGATTATGGTTTTCCAGGTTTGAAAGCGGGGGATCGTTGGTGTTTGTGTGCGGCTAGGTGGTTAGAAGCTCACGAACAAGGTATGGCCCCGCGAGTGCACCTATCTCGCACACATATTAAAGCGCTTGAAATTGTGTCGCTAGATATTCTAAAAGGCTACGCAGCAGACCTTAACTAACATCTACTATGAAATAATTAGCATAAATCCTAGTACTCCCGCGAAGGCGGGGATTCATGCAGTTGATAACTGCTGTAAATGTTGAGTCTGCAACCTGCTTCAGTCTTTAGCCGTTAACGTCTTCACACCATCAGCGGTGCCCATGAGTAGTATGTTGGCTGGGCGACAGGCAAAAAGTCCGTTAGTAACAACCCCTGTAATTTGGTTAATGCGCTGCTCAACAGAAATAGGTGCAGAGAGGTCCATGTTGTGAACATCCAAAATAATATTGCCGTTATCGGTTACAAAGCCTTCTCGATAGACTGGGTCACCGCCCAATTTAACGATCTCGCGTGCGACAAAGCTACGAGCCATCGGTAATACTTCAATAGGCAGTGGGAACTCACCCAATACATTAACCCGTTTCGTGTCGTCAACAATACAGACAAACTCTTGGGCAACTGCGGCTACAATTTTTTCTCTGGTCAGCGCACCGCCGCCGCCTTTAATCAGCTCAAGCTGATCATTAGTTTCATCTGCGCCGTCAATATAAAACTCTAAATAGGATACGGTATTAAGTTCATAGACGGGGATACCGTGGGATTTAAGTCTCTCTGCTGTTGCTTCGGAGCTGGCAACCGCGCCGTCAAATGCGGTTTTTATGGTAGCGAGCGCATCGATGAAATAGTTGGCAGTAGACCCTGTACCCACACCGATGACACTATCTTCTGATAGTTTAGGGTGAATATAGTCAAGGGCTGCTTTGGCAACCGCTTCTTTAAGCTGGTCTTGGTTCATGATCTCTCCGCGATTGCTGAAATATAAGTAGAGGCTAAAGGTTGGTCAACATTATACCGACGATTTGTTTTTTACACTAACGTCTGTTGACGTATTAGCAAGATTCACAGACACTCCTCACAGTTTCCTCAATACTATGGACATGCGTCGCCACAGTCTCTTTGTAATTTAAAATAACTATACCTGTACTTTAAATGATCATACCTGTACTGAAAACACAACTATGAAACAGATAAATTGGCGTAAAGAGTTAGATCTTTTTTTTATAGCAGTGATGTTCTTAACCCGAATACCTGCGCCTTCATGGGTTCAATTTGAACAGCATTATCTCAATGAATCCTCGCGCTACTTTCCACTAGTTGGACTATTGGTAGGCGTGATAGCCGCTTTGACCTACGCGTTATTATCGATTCTGCTGGGACCGTTGCTAGCCATAATTCTATCAATGACATTGATTATTTGGATGACCGGGGCATTTCATGAAGATGGTTTTGCAGATATGTGTGATGGGTTTGGTGGCGGCTGGGAGAAAGATCAGATTTTACATATTATGAAAGACTCTCGTTTAGGGACCTATGGTTCAGCAGGGTTACTGCTTATGCTAGCAACGAAATGTATGGCGCTAATGACACTTATCATGTCTGAAACCGGCAATATATCGTTAGCATCTGGAGGTTATTGCAGTTCGGTAGTTATTGCGCTTCTAGTTGCTCACCCCCTAAGCCGGTTATTCTCTATTACCTACATCTACTCTTTGGATTATGTACAGGATATTGAAAAAAGTAAGGTGAAACCTTTGGCTAGTCATTTAACCACCAATGGGCTGTTATTTGCGAGCGCTAGTGTAGTCGCAGTGCTGCTATTATTAGATGTTGTGACCGTGTTATGGATATTATTGGCGTTGGTGGTTTTGCATATTATGTTAGGTCGTTATCTAGTCGCTAAAATTGGTGGTTATACCGGTGATTGTTTAGGTGCTGCTCAGCAACTGTCAGAGGTTATGATCTATATTGTGTTGTGCGCTTCTATTTCAGCTGGATAGCTCAAATACCTCAAATACCTTAGGAGTTTAGATGACAGTATTGCCATTTAATGTTTGGTTGTTGATGTTGGTGGGATCGATAGCGATGACCGCAGCTCCAATGGTGGTCTTCACTGGTGGGTTTATCGGTGCGGCATTAGCCCCTAGTAGTACGCTGGCTACATTACCTGTTGCGATGATGGTGGTTGGTACAGCGGTTGCGGTTGTACCGGTGACACTTCTTATGCAGAAAGTCGGACGTAAGCGAGCCTTTTTAATCGGTAGTTTTATTAGCTCTGGTGGTGCACTGATATCTGCTTTTTCCATCGCAGAACAGAGCTTCTGGTATTTTTGCTTCGGTATTTTTTTATTAGGTGCAGGGTTGGCCTTTGTTCAGCAATATCGCTTTGCAGCGATGGAAAGTGTTGCACCTGATAAAATGGCCAGTGCGGCTGCTAGGGTGCTATTAGGAGGGTTGATTGCCGCCTATATAGGGCCGGAAATATCGCTGGGTAGTAAAGAACTTTTTGCGGCACCTTATGTGGGTGGGTTTGTTATTTTAGCAGGCCTGTATGTTGGCTGTAGCATACTTATTTTATTCTATAAGCCTAAGTTTGTGGAGGCTTCTGGCTGCCCAGCGGCAGGGCGAGACACCTTTTCTATAGCCAAACAGCCTATCTTCTGGGCCGCTATTCTATCAGCCGCTGTGGGTTATGCGGTGATGAGTTTTATTATGACGGCCACCCCTATGAGTATGCATATGGATATGGGGCACTCACTGGAGGACACTAAATGGGTTATTCAAAGTCATATTATGGCGATGTTTCTACCCTCCTTTTTTAGTGGTTGGCTGATAGGGCGGTTTGGTATCAGTAACGTTATGTTAGTGGGGGTTTTAGCATTTGTGCTCTGCATTATCATTGCGTTTGTTGATCAGGCATTGATGAACTATTGGGCGGCTCTGGTTCTATTAGGTATTGGTTGGAATTTTTTGTTTGTGGGGGGAACGTCCCTACTTCCTCAAAGCTATCGAGAAGGTGAGCAGTTTAGGGCTCAGGCATTTAATGAATTCTTTGTGTTTGGGTTTCAGGCTGTGGCCTCATTATCATCTGGCTGGGTGCTATATACCTTTGGGTGGCATACCTTGCTAGTCATTTGTATCCCGTTGCTATTTGTTGTTTTGTCGGCGGTATATTGTTGGAAGTGGGCTGAGCGACAGAATGTTTAGTTTGGATTATTATGCCGATTTGCTAATTTTCTTCTACTCTTAGTTTTATCAAGAATAAATTGCGGTCTCGCGGTGACTATCGGTTGCAATCATTAGAGAAGATTAGAGAGTGCTTATTAAAACTAAGTTTTTAGATGCCAGGTTAGTGCAGACGTTGATGTCTATCATCTCTATTTGGTGGGTTCCGTTGTTGCTTGTGGTTGGACTAATCCCCGTTAACCTATTCAACCCTTTATTGTTTCATACCTTGTCAGAGCTTTTTGCTATTACCATAGCGATGATAAGTTTTGTTGTCGCATGGAATACCTACCCGCTTTCTCGCAATAACTATTTGATGTTTTTGGGAGTAGGCTATTTTTGGGTAGGCGTACTTGACCTATTTCATACCCTTACGTTTTTGGGGTTACCATTCTTCTCTGTTAATGATGCGAATCCAACGATGCAAATATGGATTATTGCACGGTATTTTGAAGCGTTGATCTTACTTATAGCCCCTTTATTTATCCATCGAATGCTTCACCGAAGGCTTGCATTTTTCTGCAGTGCGGTTATGTCTGTTTTTGCGCTTTGGGCGGTTTTTAGTGGCTGGGTACCCATTATGCACGTTGAGGGTAGCGGTTTGCAGCCGATAAAAATCGTAAGCGAATATATTATTATTACCATACTACTTCTTGCTGTTTTGGCATTGTGGTATGAACGCAAAAATATCGATCGTCATGTACTTCGGCTAATTAATGCGTCTATCATATTTACGATTGCAGCGGAGCTCTCTTTTACGTTGTATAGTGACTTTCAGGGTGTAATGTTAATGGTCGGACACCTATTGAAGTTGCTCTCTTTTTGGGCCATTTATGTGGCGTTAATAGAGTCTTCTTTAAAGGAACCGTTTAGAAACTTATCTAGAGAGGCGAACACTTACGACGCGATCCCTGATGAAACGGTTGTGATTGATGATAGGGGGCATATACGACAGGTTAACGAAGCTGTACGAGCTGTAACCGGGTTACCCACATCTGAAATAATAGGTAGACACTGCCATGAGATGTTTCACTCCGCAAGTGTTGATATGGCGCAGTGTGAAATCTGCCAAGCCATCGCGGGTCAACTTCAGATACGCAACTGTGAATTTTTCGACTTAGATCATGAACAGTGGTTTGAGGTTTCGTTAACCAATATTCATTACCGAGATGAAATGGCTGGTATGGTTCATGTTCGGCGTAATATAACCGTTCGGAAGCGGGCGCAGGAAAAGTTCGAACGTCTAAACCGACTGTATACAGTCTTGAGTCACACCAATAAAGCGATTCTTTTAGCCAAAAATCGGGAGGAGTTGTTTCAGCGTATATGCGATATTTCGATTCGGCAGGGTGGTTTCAAAATGGCTTGGATCGGTTTAATTGAGGGGAATATAGTGAGTCCGCAAAATTTTGCCGGTGATGAGGCAGGCTACCTTAAAGATATTCAAATGAGGTTGGATCAGTCGGATTTTGCGAATGGTCCGGTTGGCAGAGCCGCTAAGCTGGGCGAAGTTTGTTGTGTGAATGATGTGATGACAGACCCGGATTTTATGCTATGGCGTAACGCTGCAACCATGCGAGGTTATCGTGCATTGGCGGCTGTACCACTTATCTTTAAGGGGAATGTTATTGGCATTTTTACGATGTACTCTGCGCACCCTAAGGTATTTGATAGTGAGATGCTTAACCTGCTGTCAACGTTGAGCGACGATATAAGTGCTGCCATTTTGCATTTTGATCAAGAACAGCAACGATTGCTCGCTGGAAATAAACTCAGACAGTTATCCCAAGCGGTTGAGCAAAGTGCTAGCGCGATTATTATTACTAGCTCAGCCGGCGAAATTGAATATGTGAACCGCTCGTTTTCTCAGTTGACCGGTTATACATTGAAAGAGGTATCTGGAAAGACACCCCAATTGTTCAAAAGTGAAGAGACCCCTGAATCGGTTAGCAAAGAAATATGGGCGACGTTATTAGCAGGGAATGAATGGAATGGTGAATTCCAAAACAAAAAGAAGGACGGATCTCTGTATTGGTCGCTACAGTCTATTTCTCCTATTAAAGACGAGCAGGGCAACGTCACACATTATCTATCTACACAAGCAGATAATACGGAGCTACACGCCGCCCAAGAAATGATCAAGAAACTTGCCTTTTATGACCCTTTGACGAACCTACCAAACCGAAGACTATTGGCAGATCGGTTAGATCAAGCGATTGCAAGTGTTAAACGTTACCCTAATCAAATGGTGGCGGTTATGTTGTTTGATTTGGATAATTTTAAGCATGTTAACGATTCCTTAGGGCATAAATATGGCGACATGTTATTACAGCATGTGGCCAATATTTTTCTGGATTTGATCAGAAAAGAAGATACGGTTTCCCGTTTAGGGGGGGATGAGTTCACTATTGTATTAAGAGGGGTGCCGAATATCGAGAAAATCGCTGATATTGCCTCTATATTTATTAATAAGTTGGCCGAGCCTATTGAGTTGATGGGGAACCAAGTGATCATCGGCACGAGCATTGGTATAGCTGTATACCCCCAAGATGCAGAAGACTGTGATACGTTGTTGCGTAATGCTGATATGGCCATGTATCACGCTAAAGCAGAAGGTAAACACAATTTTCAGTTTTATAAAGAAGAGATGAACTCTAAGGCGCAAGAACGTTTGTTATTGGAGAATAAACTCAGTCACGCCATTGAGAGTGGTCATTTTGTACTGCACTATCAGCCTCAGGTAGATTTGAGGTCAAAAGAGCTTATCGGGTTAGAGGCACTTATTCGTTGGATAGACCCCATTCAAGGGGTTATATCACCCCTCACATTTATTCCGCTCGCAGAAGAGACCGGAATGATTGGTAAAATTGGTGACTGGGTGATTCGTCAAGCCTGTGAAGAGAACAAACGATTGCAGCAGCTTGGCTTCCCCGAAGTTAAGGTAGCCGTCAATGTTTCGGCATATCAATTCAGGCATGGTGAACATTTATGCAAAGTCATTCAAGGTTCATTAGCGTCTACTTCACTTAAGCCGGAACACCTATCGGTTGAATTGACCGAAAGCATCTTGATCGAAGATGTCGAAGGAACCGTTTCTCAGCTAAATCGGTTAAAGGCGCTAGGCATTACCTTAGCGGTTGATGACTTTGGAACAGGTTACTCGTCGCTGAGTTATTTAAAACGATTTCCGATTGATATCCTAAAAATTGATCAGTCGTTTATTCGAGATATTTTGGATGATGCGAATGATGAGGCGATCGTAAATGCGATTATCGGTATGGGACGTTCACTAGGGTTGACCGTTTTAGCTGAGGGCGTAGAGACGGTTGCACATAGAGACTATTTGATTCAACAGCATTGTCATTTTGCTCAGGGTTATTTGTATTGTAAGCCCAAGCCGGCTGATGAGTTGCTGGAGAACTGGCAGGCGGGAAGCTTGTTGCTTTGATTTTACAAAACACAGGATTCCCGCACTTAGTAGCGCTTCTCTATCTTTTACGCACGACGCTTTTTAAACGCGTAAATACCAGCACCTAATAGGGTTTTGGCGAATGTCCCCCACTCACTCATATTGGGTTTAGGTGCTTTCTTCTGTGCCATTCTGGCAAGCTGGAACTCGTACCAGGTAATATCAAGCATCGCCATTTTATCAACCAGTTTTACACCGGTGGTCAGTGGTCGCAGCTCAATGCTATGATTTTCGTCAGCCATTAGGTCATTTGGCAGATTTGGGTAGACGGCTAGTGGGCGAGCAAGGCCAACAAAGTCGGTTGCACCGCTTCTAAGTGCTGTCACCATGCCATCTGCTGAACGAAAGCCTCCGGTTACGACCAGAGGCGTGTCAATTATGCTACGTACTTTTTCAGCATACGCCAAAAAGTAAGCTTCTCGCTTTTGGGTCGTTGGTTTCATATTATGACCGATCATCGAAGGGCTTTCATAAGTCCCGCCTGAGATCTCAATTAAGTCTATGCCTGCACTCGCCAATGCTTTAACGACTTCCATTGAGTCTTCTTCTGTAAAGCCGCCACGCATAAAATCAGCAGAGTTTAGTTTTATTCCGATTGGAAAATCCTTGCCCACCTTTTCACGAATGGCATGATAGACCGCTAGTACAAAACGCATTCTGTTTTCTAGTGAACCGCCCCATCGGTCGTCACGTTGGTTATGCCGAGGAGACAAAAATTGGCTCACTAAGTAACCATGTGCGCCGTGTATTTGAACACCAGTGAACCCCGATTTTTTAGACAGTTCAGCCGCCGTTGCAAACTTTTGGATGATCTCAAGTATCTCGTTCTCTGTCAGTGCACGAGGCTTGTTAAAACCTTTTTCAAGCCCGTTTTTAAGGGCAATTGCAGAAGGTGCAACAGGCACTTCAGTAATAAAATTAGGTATCTGCTTACCTGGATGATTAAGTTGAGGCCAGATATGTGACCCGTTAGCAGAACCGGCTTGTGCCCATTTTTTAAATGGTTCCAAATCGCTTTGGGTATCTAATACGACGTTTTTAGGCTCGCCTAGTGCGGTACGGTCAATCATTATGTTGCCGGTAATAGATAAGCCTAAGCCGCCATCAGCCCATGTTTTGTATAGTGTTGCAAGGCCCTTGGTGGGGTTGTGGTCTTTAGTACCTAATTGCTCACTCATGGCTGACTTGAACAGTCTGTTTTTAATGACGGTTCCATTTTTTAGGGTGAACGCTGTGTTTAGATTAATGTCGTTGCTCACAAATATATCCTCTTTAATTATCTATAAGACCGGTCGCTTATTAATGTTCTCTAAAAATTGAACTGCCTGTTAACAGACTTCGTTTTTGTGGCTTCACTTCGTTTTTAGTTTAACGGTCAAGGGGGGCAAGCAGATGGTCCAGCATGATGTATAGTGTATCTTTTGCCGTATCAATACTACCTTCCATTTTCATCTTCAGTAGGCTGCCTTCCCACGTTGCCCAAAACACTTGGGTAATTTGCTCTGCGGTTAAGTCATCTCGAATCTGCTGCTTATCTTGTGCTTGCTGAATTAATCTCGACACACGTTGCTTGGAATGAGCAACAGACTCAAGCATTGCTGCTTGGCACTTTTTGCTTTGGTTGCCAATTTCAGCAGCAATACTGCCAATTAAGCAGCCGCGTTGACAGTTTTGACCCGAAAACTGCTCTAACATAAAGCCGTATATGGTCTTAATTTTCTTTAGTGGTTGTTCATTAGCGTTATCGATATAATCATCCAGAATTTTGAGATACTGGTTGCTATACTCACGGAGAATTTCGGCCACAAAAGCCTCTTTACTCGAAAAGTAGTTATAAAATGACCCTTTAGGCACATTTACCGCATCGAGTATTTGTTTAATCCCAGTGCCGTGGTAGCCATTTAATGATAGCTGTTCGATACCGTTTTCTATTAACGCTTCTCGCGTATGTTCACTTCTTCTTGGTCTTGGCATAAATATAATATATGACCGGTCGTCTTCTAACTCAAGTGTAATCGTGTAATTTTTTTGTAGCGCCATATCGTTTTTATAGTAAATAGGTTGTTTTAACTAGCGAGTGCTGTATTTTAACCGTAATTATTAATGTTTCGGTTCACTTTAATCCAGATAGAAAAAATCTCTCATGTCACAGCGATATATAAAGAAAATACTCGATGCACGCGTTTATGACGTTGCGATCGAAACACCTTTAACAGATGCTCGGCTGCTTTCCTCGCGCTTCAATAATCACATTGTGTTGAAGCGAGAAGACCTTCAACCTGTGTTCTCATTTAAAATTAGAGGCGCTTATAACCGGGTTTTTCAGTTAACAGATGAAGAGAAAGCGAAGGGGGTTATCGCAGCCTCTGCAGGAAATCATGCGCAGGGGTTGGCGTATTCCGCTCAAAAACTGGGTATTAAAGCGACGATTGTAATGCCGCAGACGACACCAGAAATAAAGGTAAATTCGGTTAAAAATCGAGGCGCCAAGGTTATTCTAAAAGGTGATGCGTTTGATGAAGCGTCCGCTTATGCGTTAGATCTTGTTAAAAAGAAGGGCATGGTTTACATCCCTCCTTATGATGATGAAGATGTAATTGCAGGTCAGGGTACGGTTGCAATGGAGCTGCTTTGGCAGCATACGGCGCCTCTTCACGCTGTATTTATTCCTGTAGGCGGCGGCGGGCTCATTGCTGGGATGGCCGCATATATTAAGTACATAAGGCCAGACGTTAAGGTTATTGGCGTAGAGTATGATGAGTCTGCTTGTTTGTATGAGGCTCTAAAAGCCAATGAACGTATTATTCTTGATGAAGTTGGGATATTTGCGGATGGTGTAGCGGTTAAGCAAATTGGTGAATTGCCATTTGAAGTGGCTAAAGAGTGTGTTGACGAGGTGGTAACTGTTTCTGCCGATGAAATATGTGCCGCCATTAAAGATGTGTTTGATGACACCCGTTCTATTGCAGAGCCCGCAGGTGCATTAGCCGTTGCAGGGTTAAAAAAATACGCAGAGCGGGAAGGCTTAGAAGGGAAAAACCTCGCAGCCGTCGTGAGTGGCGCTAATGTTAATTTTGATCGCTTACGTTATATCTCTGAGCGAACTGAAATAGGCGAAAAGCGAGAGGCTATCTTAGCGGTGACGTTGCCGGAGCGGCCTGGAAGCTATAAACAGTTTGTGCAAGCGTTAAGCAAGCGAAATATTACTGAGTTTAATTATCGTTATTCAGATTTATCTGCGGCTCAAGTATTTGTGGGTGTGCAAATTCAGCATGGTGGGCATGGCCGTGAAGAGCTAGTGGAAAGCCTGAAGGAAGATGGATACCCGGTACTGGATTTAACTGACAACGAAATGGCGAAGTTGCATATCCGCTATATGGTTGGGGGGCATTCAGCTGCGACCGATAACGAAAAAGTGTTTCGGTTTGAGTTTCCAGAGCGACCGGGTGCTTTAATGAAGTTTTTAATGTCACTGGGTACTCGCTGGAATATATCAATGTTTCACTATCGTAATCATGGTTCTGCTTATAGCCGTGTACTGATGGGGGTTCAGGTTGATGAGAATGATTTGCCTGAATTCCAGAAGATGCTGGATAAAGTCGGGTTCAGGTATTGGGATGAAACAGACAACCCTGCATACAAGTTGTTTTTGGGTTGCTCATAGTGCTTTTTGGGGTATTTATGGTGCTTTTGGATGATTCACGTGAGTATGATGCTGAAATTGAATGAAGTTCACCCAAAAAACTGGACATATTGCCAATATAGGATATCTTAAAGTTACAGTTGTAAGTTGTGTTACAGTTTGTAATGCCAACTCAACTGATTGATAACTAGAATACATCTAATTATTTAGGTGTATTTAAGGGCAAGGAAGCTAACAACAAAAATAATGTGTGCATGGAGGCGCCTCAAATCTATAAGAAAGATAACATGATGGATCTATGGGGGATCTATGAAACGTAAGCCAGATAGTATGGTCGCACTTGTATTTTTGTTTTGCCTTGGTTTAGCCGCCACGGGATTTGCATCAATTTTGTCAGATGATGAGCCTCGTATTGCTCAGTCGGCTGTCGTTCATACGCTCGCTGAGAACTAGGCCTGTTCGATAGTAGATTAAAAACCGTAGGGGCTTTCTGTAGACTAAGTAAGCGTCCTTAGTTTGGTTATTTATGGGTCAAAAAAAGTTGTTTGTCAGTTGCGATACCCTGTAGCGGAATGTCCCATTTTTCTACTGGAATGGATTCTAATTGCTGAAAGTGGTGCGCCAACCCATAAAGCCGCGTTCTTGAACCTATCGCCTTGCTTTTATCTGTTTGCGTGAACTCAAATGTACGGTCGTAAAACCCCCCTCCCATTCCTAAGCGTCCGCCTTGGCTATCAAATGCCACTAATGGAAATAACACTAGGTTTAGCGCCCACGGTGATAGTCTTATTTTGTTCTTAATTGAAGGCTCATAAATTCCAAATTTATTCTTTTTAAGGATTGTTTTTGGTGTATAGAGGTAAAACCAAAGGCAGTTTTTTTTAGTCGGGTGTAACATCGGAAGGTAACACCGCTTTTTGCTTTTCCACAGTTTGGTTATTAGTAATACTGGGTCTATTTCACCGTCATTCGCCAAATAAATTGCTATATGTTGACTGCTATTGAATAGCGGGCTTAATGTGAGTGTCGATTTTAGTCTCTGAGCGGCATTTTTTTGTTGCAACGGCGATAGCGCGCGTCTTTTTCGGCGCATTTCGCGTCTTAGTAAAGGCTTATCGAAAACGTGATGAGAGGGGGAGGTATGATCCATAATAATAGAAATTTCCCAGTGTGCCGCTGTCGAATATGGCCTTGAACCCTATGGTTCAAGGTGGTAGCAGCTGTGATAAATTAGGCTTTCCCCGTTTACCTCCAGAAGAGATAAGGGGACTTGCACACATTACCCTGAGTCGCCACCGGTAAAACGCTTATCGGCTCGAGGACTTATCCAACTCGCTAACACACCAGGAAACTAGCCTTTATTATAAGTGATCAAGCAGAAGGTTTAAATCTGGTTATATGATTTTAGACAAAAATTAACGTTTTTTTACGTTACAACCATAGCTCAGTTAAGATATTGGTTATGCTTTAGCTAATGCAGCATCAAGCTTTTCATCCAGGTCTTGAATTATTTTACTGGTATCTTCAGACAGTTGAGACCCCTGTTGAAGGTCATGGGTGATATTGAGTGCGGCCATTACAGCGATTCGCTCGGTGCCATGTACTTTTCCGCCTTTTCTGATCTCACGCATTTTTTTATCTAGGTGGTTTGCGGCGTTCTCTAGTTGCAATCGAGCTTCATCCGGGCAGGCAATTAAATACTCTTTATCAAGTATTTTAACTTCGACAGTATTACTTTCGGACATTAATGTTGCTCCAACGCTTTAAGGCGGCCTATCATGGCTTCAATTTTATTGCGAGCTAAATCGTTTTTCTGCATCAGTTGAGATCGTTCTTGATGCCAGTCTTCTTGTAACTCGCGAAGCGCTGAATTATCGCTCTCTAATTGCGCACAATATTTGATCAGTTGATCGATTTTATCTGACAGTACTTCAAGTTTGGCTTCAGCCATAATACTTTTCCGAAAACCTGTTTATTAAAACTATAATTTGGCACTTGCCATGGGTCAATCCAATAAGGTGCCTTATCACGAATATTTTTTACTTTTTAACTCTTTTTCTCTAAAAAGCACTCAATGTATTGATTTGATGCCTGAATTACTTACGTCTGAGTATAGCGCTTTTGTTGAAAAAATCCTCCAATGAAACAAATCGTTGCAGTTTAGTTTCTTCATTCTTCTCAACCCGTATAATAGAAATATACCTGATATTGACTGGAAACTATTTATCTATGACTGATTTTAACATTGAGCAAGAGTCTGACTTTGACTGGCTAGCCAATTTTTACGCGAGCCAAGGGGCTATTAATCACCCTTGTGAGTTACATGGGCTGCTAATTGGCCGGTTATCGGGTGGTGAGCGACTTAATGCCGATGAATGGTTAAAGCTTGTGGTTGAACACATGGGCTTAGAGCAATTGGTGCAAGACGATAAGAGTGAGCAAGCACTAACTAACCTTGTTGACTTATATACTAATAACGTTCAGCAGCTAGAAGATATGGCGATGGGTTTTAGTCTAGTGCTGCCCGATGACGAGTTTATATTGAATCAACGAGTTGAAGCCTTGGGAATGTGGGTTAGAGGGTTTCTTGAGGGGCTAGCGCTAGCAGCCAAAGGGCAGCTAAAAACGGCAGAATCTGATATTCAAGAGTTACTGCGAGACTTGGTTGCGATTTCTCAAATTGATGATCAGGCTGAAGATAGTGAAGATGCCGAAAAAGAGATTAATGAAATTATTGAATATGTCAGAATTGGTGTCGTGACAGTGTTTGCTGAGTTTAATGGCCAGGAAGAGTCTGAAGACGACCCGAGTAAAACGCTGCATTAAGCAATGACTATACAGAAACTAACGAATGCGCTAGTGATATAACAACAACTAATCACCGGCCTGTGCGAAGCAGGTTTAGCTATTTAACTTTTAGGGTGTTCAATTTTATGGGTATCTCTCTTAAAGAGTTTTCCAAAAGACGAAAAAATCTCATTGAGCAGATGGGTGACAATTGTATTGCCATTCTGCCCGCTGCTCCTGTGAAATCTCGCAACCGGGATGTAGATTACATCTTTCGGCAAAGTAGTGATTTTCATTATCTAACTGGCTTCTCTGAACCTGATGCGGTGTTGGTGTTGATTCCCGGGCGGGGGCATGGTGAAAGCATACTCTTTTGCAAAGAGAGAGATATTGAAAAAGAGTTATGGGACGGTGTTATAACAGGCCCAGAGCGGGCGCCCGAAATGTATGGTGTCGATGATGCATTTCCTATTGGCGATATAGACGATATTTTACCTGGCATGATAGAAGGGACTGAAAAGGTATTTTACTCGATGGGGCTTGATGCTCAGTTTGATAGCCGACTCATGGAGTGGATTAACGTTATTCGGAGCAAAGTACGGAATGGCGCCCATCCGCCGGGCGAGTTCGTGGCGCTTGAGCACTTCTTACATGATATGAGACTGTTCAAGAGTGCTGGTGAAATTAAAGTCATGGCCAAAGCTGCAGCCATCAGTGCAAAAGCTCACAAACGTGCCATGAAAAAGTGTGTGCCTGGGCAATATGAGTACCAGTTAGAGGCAGACATTACCTATAGCTTTATGGATGCAGGAAGTCGTTCGGCTGCCTACCCTTCTATAGTGGGGGGCGGAGATAATGGTTGCATATTGCATTACATTGAAAACGACTCTAAATTGAAAGATGGTGACTTGGTATTGATAGACGCGGGATGTGAGCTTGACTGCTATGCGTCTGATATTACCCGCACATTTCCTGTTAATGGCCGTTTTTCTACTGAACAAAAGGCACTATATGAAACCGTGCTGAATGCCCAAAAAGCAGCACTCGCTGAAGTTAAGCCAGGAAACCACTGGAATCACCCACACGAAGCTGCTGTTAGGGCGATTGTTGAAGGGTTGGTTGAACATGGTTTGTTAGTCGGTGATGTTGAGACCTTAATTGAAGAAGAAAGCTACAAGCCTTTTTATATGCATAGAACAGGGCACTGGCTTGGGATGGATGTGCATGACGTTGGCGAATATAAAGTGGGTGGTGAATGGCGAGTGCTAGAGCCTGGAATGGCTCTTACGGTCGAACCGGGGCTATATATCTCTCCTAGCTGCGAAGATGTAGATCCACGCTGGCGGGGTATTGGCATTCGTATCGAAGATGATGTGGTCGTGACTAAAACGGGTCCCCACATATTATCAGAAGGCGCACCGAAAGAAGTGGCAGATATTGAAGCCTTAATGAGGAGTTCTTCTTGATCATCGTTAGAGTCATTAGGGGTGGGCAGATCAATGAGTAGTCACTACGATATTGTGATTATTGGCGGGGGTATGGTCGGTGCGAGCTTGGCGGCAGCGCTTAAAAATAGTGAGCTTAAGATTGCTGTTATTGAGCCTTACCCCATTTCTAATGATGAGTCAGGAATTAACGAAAAAACCTATCAACCAAGTTATGATGCACGTTCGACAGCACTTTCTTGGGGGAGTCGGCTTATTTATGAGCAGTTGGGACTTTGGGATCAGTTGTCCCAGCATGTTACGCCTATTCAGAAAATACATGTGTCGGATCGAGGGCGGTTCGGTGCTACTCGATTAAGCGCACAAGACTATAATGTTGAAGCACTGGGTTATGTGGTCCCCAATGAGTGGATCGGTAAAACACTGATTACTGCTCTTGATTCACTTAACAATATAGATTTTATTTGTCCTGCAAAGGTAGAGGGCATTACTCGTACAGAATCGGCTACTTGCATTAAGCTTTCAAAGCGGAATGATGCCACTGGCCAGTATGAGTGGTCTTCGCAGGCGGTGACTGCAGAGTTGGTGGTGATTGCGGATGGTGGGCGGTCAGAAACCTGTCAGAAACTAGGGATAGAGATGCAAACGGAGCTCTATGGCCAGCATGCGCTAGTCACCAATGTGACGACGTCAAAACACCATGGCTATGAAGCCTATGAACGATTTACCGAGAGCGGTC
Organism: uncultured Oleiphilaceae bacterium; assembly: GCA_913060665.1. Taxonomy (GTDB): domain Bacteria; phylum Pseudomonadota; class Gammaproteobacteria; order Pseudomonadales; family Oleiphilaceae; genus Alkalimarinus. Next base: position 107,794 of record CAJXUY010000012.1, on the reverse strand, counting down.
CAATGGCGATGTTGCCGTTAGGCGCTGCTGATCAGGCTGAAGGTAAGAAAACTGATGCTCGTTGCGCGCTAGTGTGGACGCTGCCAGAAGAGCAGGTCGCGAGCGTGATGGCGATGCCTGATACTGAATTTATGGTGTTGCTCCAAGGTCGATTTGGTTATCGGCTAGGCAAAATAGAACAGGTGGGTGTGCGTCATCATTACCCGCTAAAATTGTCGCAGTCTGCTGAGCAAGTTCGAGCCGGTATTGTGGTAGTGGGAAATGCGGCTCATGCACTGCATCCGGTAGCGGGGCAAGGTTATAACCTTGCGCTTCGGGGCGTTATGTCGCTCGCTGAGTTGATTCAACGTGCGACTAATAAAGGCGAAAGTATTGGGTCGCTAACAGTGCTGCAGCGCTATATCAAAGACCGCTATATTGATCAGGATAAAACGATTCTTTTTAGCGATAAAATTACCCGTTTGTTCGGCGATGCTAGTCCAGGTGTTGGTCTATTGCGAGATATGGGGTTAGTAGGGCTAGATATCCTGCCAGGTGCCAAGCGGTTATTTGCCAGGCAAGCAATGGGGTTAGGCGGATCAGAGGCAAAAATTTTATAATGAACGAGATAAAGCAATCATACGATATTGTCATTGTGGGTGGTGGAATGGTGGGCGCAACGCTGGCCTGTGCACTTGCAAAAACGGACTATCGTGTTGCAGTGGTTGAAGGTCAACCACTAGAGCGGCTGCTGCTGGCGGGCGACTGCAGCAATAACCCTGGTGCAGATGATAGCGTCGACCAACGAACGGTTGATCAATATGACCCACGAGTCAGTGCGCTCACGGTAGCCTCTCAAACCTTCTTTAAAAACTTGGGGGTGTGGTCGAGGATTATCAATAAGCGTGTAAGCCCCTACCAAGAAATGAAAGTATGGGATGGAGATGGCACCGCTAGTATTGAGTTTTCAGCGGCTGAACTGTATCAGCCGGCATTAGGGCACATTGTTGAGAACCGGGTAACCATTGCGTCATTGTACGAGCAGTTACAGAGCGATAATAAAATCACTTTATTAACGGGTGAGCGAATTAGTCAGGTTGAACTAACGGGTGACTCTCCAATGTTACTGTTAGAAAGTGGCATTCATATTAACGCTTCTCTGATTGTCGCAGCAGATGGCGCCAATTCACTTATCCGCAAAGTCTCAGGGTTACCGACTCGTGAGTGGGATTATCAACATCATGCGATAGTGGCCACGGTTAAGACTGAAAAACACCATGAAAACACTGCATGGCAACGGTTTATGGGCACAGGGCCATTGGCTTTGTTGCCGTTAGTGTCAGATACTGCGGCTTCTCATGCTGCAAGCTCCCATTACTCGTCTATTGTATGGTCCGCCATTCCTGAGCGCGCTAATGAGTTGATAGCGCTTAGTGATGAAGATTTCTGTCAGGTACTAGGGCGTAGTTTTGAACACCGTTTAGGCAATATCGAAGCGGTGTCCAAGCGCTATAGCTTTCCGTTGAGGCAGCGCCATGCAAAGCAGTATGTAACCTCTAATATTGCCTTGGTCGGTGATGCAGCGCACACCATCCATCCTCTTGCAGGGCAGGGCGTTAACCTGGGGTTGCAAGATGTTGCGGTACTAGCAGATGAGCTAATTAAGGGGTCCCGCAGAAAGCTCTCGGCGAACGATTCGTTGATGTTGAAACGCTATCAGCGCCGCCGAATGGGGCCCAATCTAGCCATGATGGGCTTAATGGAAGGCTTTAAACAACTATTCTCGCAAGACTCTCTGACAGTTCGTTTGTTGAGGAATACAGGGATGCGCTGGCTAAATAGTCAGACCTTTTTGAAGAATCAAATGGTGTCTCAGGCAATGGGAATTGATGCAAAGGTACCGGATATTTAATTAGCTAGGAACTATGCTTATATTAAACGACAACTTAAAGGCATTGAATCATTGGTAGAGGCGCACTGGGATGAAAACATTAGCGCATGGGAAAAAATACTTTTACGCAATAAAATCTATCTATTTTTTCTTTGAAAACCGTATTCTTCATTTTTAGTATGGTGTTATATATAGTGATAGCGTAGTTGAGCGATAAGTATCGTGCCTTCTTTATATTTATAAACGATTCTATGTTCATCGTTAATACGGCGAGACCAGTAGCCTGCTAAGCCATGTTTTAAGCGTTCAGGCTTACCTATCCCTTCGTAAGGCTCTCGTTTTATTTCTTTAATCAACAGGTTAATACGCTTTAAGACCTTTTTATCTGTCGTTTGCCAATAAAGGTAATGACCCCAAGCTGCAGAAGAGAACGTTACTTTCATTCAAGTAGCTCTTTCTCAGTACCTTTGCCAGACTCTAGTTCAGCAATAGACTCTAGTAACTGTCTTGCATTAGCAGGGGAGCGTAGTAAGTATGTTGTTTCTTCCATTGCTTGGAAATCTTCAAGTGACATCATTACGACTGGTGATTCACTTTTACGGGTTATGATTATAGGGGTATGATCATTGCAAACTTTTTCCATTGTACTTGAAAGGTTTGCTCTAGCAGATGTATAGCTTATAGCGTCCATGTTAGCTCCAAAGTGTGCATGTACGGTAAAGTGTACTGTAAACTATAGCAGCATATAACAAGCACATCAATGACCGCCCTAGAAAGAACCTGTGGGCTAGATCTTCAAAATATTAGGGTCAGAGTAACGTTTAAATAGAAAGCCCAGATAAATGTCCCCGTAAAGCAAAGCCTGTTTAACGCAACCGCTTTGGTTGGAGATCGGAGCCCTCTAAATAGTCAAACAAAGCTTGGGATCAAACAGTGTCTTCTCACGTTGATAACCTAGTTGATTAGACACTATTCGAGTTTTTCCGATCGGGTAGTCGACATTAAAGTGAGTGTGGCCAAACAACCACAGGTCAGGGGCTTGCTCGACGATAAAGTCAGTTAAATTGTTAACAAAATAAGGGTTGAGTTCATCCCCTTCAAACTCTGGACTGACACATTTCTTATCGGGGCCAAAATGGGTGCAAATGACCTTTTTCATATTGCTTGGGCATTCGTTGAGTGTGTTCTTGAGCCATTTAAAATGTTGGTTAAATAACTCTCGGGTGTTGACCGCTTGAATTAGTTTATCACCGAATTCAATTGCTCTGTAATCCGCTAACTTTCTTTGAGCCGCCTGTATAGCCCAGGGCATCTCTTCTTCGCCATGAAGTAGAAAGTCGCTCCACAATGTACAACCAAAAAAACGGACGCCTTGAATGTCCGTATACCCCATCTGCAGCAACGTAATATCGTATCGTTTGCAAATCTCTGGTAGCTCTTGATTGAGTGTTTGGAAGTGGCTTCCGTAATACTCATGATTGCCGGGTATAAATAGTATCGGCTGTTTGAAGCGGCGCCTGAAGGCGGAGAAGGTCTGCTCAAATTGATTCTTCGTTTTGTGATAACGGTTAGTGATGTCTCCTGCGAGAACAATTACATCAGCGTCATCATGGAACGCGGGTATTGGAACAGAACCACGGCTGAGTTCAATATGCAGGTCAGAGGCTAGGGCGATACGAATGGTCATGGGAATGAGTTTAGAACAGTTTCGAAAGAAGAACAGGAACCGCCGTTTCAGTTCTAAGAATACGGTCCCCTAAGCTGACTGGCTCGAACCCGCATGACACTAGTTTTTCGACTTCATACGGAATAAACCCACCTTCTGGACCAATGGCTAAGGTGGTTTGTTGTCTCACTTGTATCGGGCAGTCTTGATGGTTGGACGGGTGTGCGACCAAGCGCAGGGTGTCTTTAGCTATTTCCGGCAGTTCATCTTCAACAAACGGTTTGAACCGCTTTCTTAAATGAATAGTCGGTAATTGTGTGTCCATCGCTTGCTCAAGGCCCAGCACAACGTTTTCTAGTAGTTTTGCGTCTGTTAGCCAGGGCGACTGCCAAAAACTCTTTTCCACTTTATAAGAGTTAATAAAATAAAGCTCCTTAACACCCATTGTCGCTACGGTTTGGATGATTCGCTTGATCATTTTAGGGCGAGGCAGGGCGATAATAAGGGTGACAGGCAACGGGGCAGGGGGTTGTTTAGTCCAGCAGATGGTTAGCTTGATTGATGTTGTGGTCAGTTCTGTCACGGTCGCATCGCCTAGCAGTCCGTTCACTTGCCCTACGGCGATCTGGTCTCCCAGCTTAATATCACGAATCTGTTGTAAATGTTGAAGGCGGCGATCGGTTAGGATCACCGTATCAACAGAGATAAAATCATCTTCAAAAAGCAGTGCGATATTCATAGTCGGGAGAATAGGCCAGTAATGGTGCTAGCCTATCTGGTTTTCTTCTGAGTGGTCAGGGGGGGTGCGATTTTCAACCATGCGACTGAAAAATACACCAATTTCAAATAATAACCACATCGGGATCGCTAATAAAGTTTGAGATATGACATCAGGAGGGGTTAATAACATCCCGATAACAAAGCAACCGACGACGATATAAGGTCGCTTTTGGCCAAGGCTTTCTGATGTGGAAGCCCCAGTGGCTACTAAAACGACGGTGGCGATAGGAATCTCAAACGCAAGCCCAAAGGCAAAGAACAACTTCAGTACAAAATCCAGGTACTTACTGATATCGGTCATTACCGTTACGCCTTCAGGGCCTGCGCTGGTAAAGAAGCCAAACACCAAAGGGAACACAACGTAATAGGCAAATAAAACGCCTAAGTAGAATAGAAATACGCTGGATATGAGCAACGGTATCGCCAGCTGTTTTTCATGTTTATAAAGCGCTGGTGCAACAAAACGCCAAAACTGAAATAAAATAAATGGCATGGCCAGAAATATGGACATGACAAGTGTTAGTTTAAAAGGTGTTAAAAACGGAGAGGCTACATCGGTCGCGATCATTGATGTGCCTTCGGGTAAGTAAGCACGGAGAGGTTCAGAGATGATCAAGTAGAAGTCGTTTGCAAAGTAATACAGGCCTAAAAATATAACCAGTACCACTAACAAAGCCCTGAGTATTCTGTCTCTCAGCTCAATCAAATGTTGAATAAGCGGTTGTTGTTGCTCTACCACCGTTTCACTTGCCTCTATAGAAGGCTCGCCTGCGGGAGCTTGATTACCGGTATTAGGGGATGACGAATTGGCCATTTACTTCAGTGCCTTCCAGTTAATCAATTATGAGTTTTTAGCGATTGAAGGTTGGGTCGTGCTGTCAATAGCGCTAGCTGGTGGCGTTTTTTGTGCAGCAGAGGCCGTGTCCAGTTGCTCAACAGATGCATTTTTATTGACCATATGTTTAAACTCTTCTGCTTTATCAAGCGCTTCTCGAACTGTTTTTTCTACTTCTTCTACCTTGATATCGTCGCCGGCGTCTTTAATTCTCTCTCGCAGTTCTTCAGCTTTGAGTTGTCGGTCGACTTCTTCTGTTAAATTACTCGCCATACGTTTTGCTTTGCCAACCCATTTTCCAGCTGTCCTAGCAGCGTGGGGAAGCCGCTCAGGACCCAGTATGAGAAGCGCAAGTACTGCTATGAGTACTAATTCAAGAAAACCAATATCAAACATAATGATGCTCGAGTGAAATGCACGTTAGCTTTTAGGCTTCTCTTCTTCAACTTTTTCTACTTTCGCGTCGATAACGTCGCTGGTATCTGTATCGAGAGACTTGTTTTTCTCTTCATCAGTGACGGCTTTCTTAAAGCCTTTTACTGCGCCACCTAAGTCTGACCCCATATTACGAAGTTTTTTGGTGCCAAACAGCAACATAACAATTACAAGAACGATTACTAGCTGCCAAATACTAATGCCACCCATCAGGTTACTCCCCTAAAGAATCTATTTTCTATATCGGTTGGTACGCAAAATTTACGTAATCAGCCGACCATCATTATTTCCATTGTACACCAAATGATTCACTAAAAGCCCTTTGTCATTAGTGATGAGCCAGGAGGTTAGTCATATTTGTGTACATTATTAAGTGCCGCCATTTTGCCGCAGAATAGGAGGGTTCGTTATGACCTCTGTCAAGCAATGAATTCGGATAACCTATTTAGCCTGCAGACACGCGACCTATTTACTGTTTCTGGAGGCTTTCTCTTCTAACCCTGACAGGTCAAATCTACGTTCAAGTTCTTCTAATATAGCCTCTGGGCCTACATCTAAATGCGATAGCATTACAAGGCTGTGAAACCAAAGGTCTGCTGTTTCATATATTAGGTCACTAGTATCGCCTGAGCGTTCTGCATCTTTTGCTGCCAGAATAGTTTCTGTCGACTCTTCGCCCACTTTCTCAAGAATTTTATTGAGACCTTTTTTATGAAGGCTGGACACGTAAGAACTGTCGGCATCTGCTTGCTTGCGTTGTTCTAATACTTTTGCCAGTTCTTTAAGTACGTCTGTCATAGTTGTTTCCTATAAAGCACTTTATAGTTTGTGTTATGCCTTGTAAATATCGTCTGGGTCTTTTAATACAGGCTCAACCGCCTGCCATTTGTTGTCGTTGAGTTGTTGATAAAAGCAGCTTCGACGCCCTGTGTGACACGCTATATCACCCAGTTGTTCGACCTTAAGTAAAATAACGTCTGCATCACAATCAAGTCTTATATCATGCAGTTTTTGAACATGGCCCGATGACTCACCTTTGCGCCATAACGACTGGCGTGAGCGAGACCAATAAATGGCGCGTCTCTCTTCAACGGTCAGGCTGAGTGAGTCGCGGTTCATCCATGCCATCATAAGTATTTCGCCGGTTTTGTGGTCCTGCGCGATTGCAGGCACTAGGCCTTCTTCAGTCCACTTTATTTTATTTAACCATGCTGAGTTATTTAACGGTTGTTCTATCATATGCCTATTTTCGCTTGATAAGAAAATAAAATCCAATACCTGCCAATGCCCAGCTTTGCCCTGGGAGTGCTTGAAGCCAAGCTAGCGCAGCCGTATCCTGGCTCAATACAGCGGCCCCAAATGCCAGTGTCGCAATCCAGTAGTCTTTGTTGACACCTTGGTTGCTATGCATTTCTTCCTTTAGTGCTTTGATGCTGCGTTCTTGCTTATGGCTATAGTTATTGAGGTTCTTAATTTGGTTGATGGCATCATAAACCATTTGAGGTATTTCTGGGCTTTGTTCCAGCCATCCGGGTATATGCTGCTTAACATTCTTCCAAAGCCCTGGTGGGCCAACACGTTGCTTCATCCAATCTTCTAAGAAAGGCTGAGCCGTGCTCCAGAGGTCTAGGTCTGGATATAGCTGGCGACCGAGCCCTTCAATGTTGAGCAGCGTCTTTTGCAGTAGTACCAGTTGAGGCTGTACTTCCATATTAAAGCGACGGGCGGTTTGGAATAGTCTTAATAAAACCTGACCGAAGGAAATATCTTTCAGTGGCTTTTCAAATATTGGTTCACAAACAGTTCGTATGGCTGATTCGAATTCATTAACAGGTGTATCTTCAGGTACCCAGCCAGAGGAAATATGTAGTTCGGCTACTTGTCTGTAATCTCGGTTGAAAAAAGCAAGTAGGTTTCGGGCCAAATAGCTTTGATCATCAGGGGTCAGGCTGCCGACAATCCCAAAATCGATAGCGATGTATTGAGGGTCTTCCGGGTTATCTACATTGACGAAAATGTTGCCTGGGTGCATATCTGCATGAAAGAAGCTATCGCGAAAAACTTGGGTGAAGAAAATATCGACGCCTTTTTCTGCGAGCTTTTTGAGGTTGGTTCCATGTGCATTAAGCGTGTCGACATCGGCTACGGGTACACCATAGACTCTTTCCATCACCATAACATCGGTATTGGTGTAGTCCCAGAATATCTCTGGCATGTAGATTAAACTGGAGTTTTCAAAATTACGACGTAACTGTGATGCATTGGCGGCCTCCCGTTGCAAGTCAAGCTCATCAAATATTGTTTTCTCATAATCGTTAACAATATCGACAGGGTGCAGCCGCTTACCATCTTCCCAGTACTTTTCAGCCAAACCAGCAACTAAGTACATTAGCGCAATATCTTGATGGATAATGGGAGTGATGCCGGGGCGAATCACTTTAACGACTACTTCTCTGCCGTCTTGTAATTGAGCTGCATGAACCTGAGCGATAGACGCTGATGCCAAGGGGTTAATATCAAATGAGAGAAATATATCGTCAGTAGACTGTTTTAGTGCTTGCTCGACAATCGTTTTTGCGGTCTGGCCGGAGAACGGTGTGACATTGTCTTGAAGGTACTTTAGTTCAACGGCAATATCATCGGGTAGCAAGTCTCGGCGGGTAGATAGGATTTGTCCGAACTTAATAAATATTGGCCCCAGCTCTTCGAGTGCGTATCGAATACGGGCGCCCCGAGGCTGTTGTGGCTTTGGAAACAGGTGCCACGGTGCCAACATGAACAGTAGTCGTAAAGAGAGTGGTAAATGAGTGAGGGGCAAAAACTCATCGAGTCGGTATTTGCCTATAACCCAGATAATTTTTATTAGTCGTTGAATGCGTGACACAGGCTACTCGTTTGTTGGTGTTTGACGATGGTTAGAGCTGATGATAGTCGATTGCTACTGCGTTATTTTGTTAGGGTGTAGTTTCTTCGCGTAACGCTATGGTTCTGAGTTTTGCTAACCGAGCCTCAAGCCTTTCTGTTGACAAGCGAAGGCGGTCTATCTCTGAAAACTGTTCTTGTAATTCAATTCGGTTAGGTAGTAAGCGGCTCTCTTCGTGCAAATGTTCTTCTATGTTGGCCGTTAGGCTTCGCTGGGTTTGTTTGCCCCATGACGCACTTTGACGAACTTTTTGACCAATAAAGTGTGCAGGTATATCGCCGATAATAGTCGCGAGGGCGCTCTCCCAGTCAAGGCTCAAGTCAGATAGCAAAGACTGAAACTGTAGGGCGGTTTCAGTGTCGCCCTGGAGCTTAATCTCGCCTGATCGAATTAAACTATTTTTGTCGTCTTCGAATATCAAGCGGGATAGTGAAAATGGAGAACTCTCAATCGTGACATTGATTTCATTGTCAGCAAACTTTTCTGTATTACTAGAAAGTGCTAATTGTCCATTGCAGGCTTGAATCGTGAATGACACATTGGTGGGAGGCAGCACTATTTTAACCACTGACCCGTTAAGGTCGGTTATTTTCTTCAGTGCTGAAGAATCGAGCAATAGAGCGTTGTTAACAAGCACCTCGGCCGCTGCGACGGTTGCTGTAATCAGCGAAGGGTCGATCTTCATGCCGTCTCCTTTCATACTGCTATCTTTCATATCTATGGCTTAACGCCAGTATGCAATGCAACAATACCGCCGGTCATATTGTGGAAGCGGCAATTGACCAAGCCGGCTTTTTCCATCATTCCCTTTAGGGTTTCTTGATCGGGGTGCATTCGAATAGATTCTGCTAGATATTTATAGCTCTCCGAATCACCGGCAATTAACTTGCCCATGGCGGGCAACGCGGTGAAGGAGTATAGGTCGTAGGCCTTAGTTAGTAGAGGGTTTTCTGGTTTTGAAAATTCCAGTACCAATAATTTCCCGCCAGGCTTTAATACCCGAGTGATAGAGCGTAAGGCTTTGTCTTTGTCCGTTACGTTTCTTAAACCGAATGCGATGGTCACGCAATTAAAGTAATTATCAGGGAATGGAAGTGCTTCGGCGTTAGCCTGAACCACTTCAATATTTGATGTGTAGCCTTTATCCATCAGACGATCTCGCCCCACTTTGAGCATAGAGTCGTTGATGTCAGCTAAAACAACATTGCCTTCGGGGCCGACGATGTCAGAAAATTTCATCGTCAAATCGCCCGTTCCACCGGCTAAGTCAAGCACCTTATGGCCTTTTCTAACGCCACTTAATTCAATGGTAAAGCGTTTCCATATTCGGTGAATACCCATCGACATGAGATCATTCATAATGTCGTATTTACTGGCGACAGAGTGAAATACGTCTGCCACATGGTTTACTTTATCGTCCGTTTTAACTTGCTGGTAACCAAAGTGAGTTTTGCTATCAGCGTTTTTTTGGGTCGATGAAGATGCTTCAGGTAGATGGGTGTTAGACATTAGGGCCTCTGTTGGCGTTCTCATCATCAAAGTCGTTAATTGGGCTATATTCTAACGTCACATTCAAGCAATGTCTTTTTTTATGTCACTTTTGGAATACAATAACGCAGATTATTTTTCGGTAGCCCGTAGTGTTGCTACCATAGGGTTCAAATAGGTGACCTTGGAGTGCGCTTCGCGCTACACTCTATCTCATTACTATTTTACTTATCCGGTTAATGCTTTTAACTTGAAGGAGCTATATGTCTGTTATTGATATTACCCGTCACCATACTTTAAAACATGATGATGCGATTGCAACGGCAGAAGACCTGGCAAAAAGTTTATCTGAACGGTTTGATGTCGCCTATTCATGGCAGGGTGACACATTAACGTTTAAGCGAAGCGGAGCCAAAGGTAAATTGACGGTAGCGCCGACACAGATCCACGTAAAAATGGAGTTAGGGTTTCTTGTTCGGCCTTTTAAGGGGCGAATTGAACAAGAAATTCATAACCATTTAGACGGCATGTTGGAAGAAGGGCAATAAGTTAAATCGTTACGTATTGAACCTCATCGTTTGAATTTTTGTGAGTCGTTTTGAAGTAATTATTGATAATTATAATTTAAAATAAAGAATTGCCCTTTTAGACTGATGGAATGGTCAAAAATGACATTGCTATTCTGCTGGCTAGTTTATATTCTCGACCCGTTTTAATAGGGATAAGTCTACCCTCTGATAATAATTAAAGAATGGAGACGTCATGAGCCAGTCAGATGTAATAACCCTTCCCAAATTTCTAGCGCGCGTTCCTGGTTTAGTAGCCAGCTTACCGGGTACCATTAAAGGCGTGAGAATTGGTAATAATACCAACAAAAGTAAACCTGTTGGTTTGGGGGTTTGTATAGAAGAGGCTGTTAAGAAAAACCCTAACGGCAACGCTCTGATCTACCAAGATACTTATGTGACCTATAGCGAATATAATGCTTGGGCCAATCGTATTGCTCATTACCTTTTGAAAAAAGGGATTAAAAAGGGCGATACTGTTGCCATTCTTATTGAGAATCGACCTGAACTGTTCGCCTGTGTAGCCGCTTGTGCAAAAATTGGCGCTATCAATGCGTTGATTAATACGTCCCTGAGAGGGAAGGTACTGACGCACAGTATCAATTTAGTGGCTCCAAAGTTAGCCATTGTCGGTGAAGAGCTAGTCGAAGCGTTTGACGAGGTGAAAGCTGACTTGGTTGTTGCTGAAGAAGGCTATTACTTCCTAGCAGACCAAGATACTTTAAAAGATCCTGGAACAGCCCCCAAAGGTTGGAAGAATCTTTCAACTGAAATTCACGGCTTTTCAGAGAGTAACCTTCCAGAGACGCAGCAAGTATTTAGCGAAGATCCTTGTTTTTACATTTATACGTCGGGTACAACAGGTTTGCCCAAGGCTGTTATTTTTAACCATGGTCGATTCATGAAAGCATATGGCGCATTTGGCTATGGCGCACTGCAATTGAATACCACCGACCGAATATACGTCACGCTGCCTTTTTACCATGCAACCGCAATGGCGGTGTGTTGGGGTTCTGCGCTGGCAGGAAAATCCGGATTAATTATTGCGCGTAAATTTAGTGCAAGCCGTTTTTGGGATGATGTTCGTCGTTATGATGCGACTGCATTTGGTTATGTTGGGGAGCTGTGTCGCTACCTAATGGGCCAACCCGACATGCCTAATGATCTTGATAATCAAATTCGCGTGGTTGTTGGTAATGGCCTTCGCCCTGGTATATGGAAAGCGTTTAAAGAGCGCTTTGGTATTGAGCGTGTAATGGAGTTGTACGCGTCCAGTGAAGGTAATATTGGCTTTACCAATGTGTTGAACTTCGATAACACCGTAGGTATGTCACCGTTCCCATATGCCATTGTTGAATACGATAAAGAGGCCGAAGCACCCATTAGGGGCAAGAATGGCTTTATGCGTAAAGTAAAGAAGGGCGGTGCGGGTTTGTTGGTTGGTGAAATCACTGAGAAGACCCCTTTTCATGGTTATACAGACCCTAAGAAAACAGAAGAGTGTATTTTGCGTGATGTTTTCAAAAAAGGGGACGCTTGGTTTAATACCGGCGACATGATGCGGGACTTGGGTTTTAAACATGCTCAGTTTGTAGACCGGTTAGGTGACACCTTTAGGTGGAAAGGCGAGAACGTGTCTACCACTGAAGTGGAACATATTGTTGATAGTTGTACTCACGTAAGTGAAACGGTCGTATATGGGGTGGAAATTCCAGAAACGAATGGTCGAGCAGGAATGGCATCTATTCGCCTGGATTGTGAAGAGTCAGAGTTTGACTTTAAATCGTTGCTTGAACTCTTACAGCAAGAGCTACCGGCCTATGCTGTACCGGTGTTTATTAGGCTCACTGAGGGCGTGGATACCACGGGAACCTTTAAACATAAAAAAGCACCTCTAAAAGATGCCGGGTTTGATCTTGCAAAGCAGAGCAACCCTGTTTATGTTTGGCTACCAAAGGCTGACTCCTATGTACCATTAACGGCTGATATTCAAAAAGATATTGAAACTGGTGAGTATCGTTACTAATTAGATGCTGCTTAGCTATAACGATCACCTCGTTTGTCAGTGGGTGGTCGTTATGGCCGTTCCTGATGGTGTGATAGTTGGCAATATTAAAATGTGTTCATGGGAACCGTTTTTGGTATCCCGGGCTACGTTAATATAATGGTAGCGGCGTTTGAAAAGGCGCTATTTAGCGCGCTTCTTAAATATCATCGGATTTTTTTCTTTAGGGTTATTCTGGCTAATCGATGCTCTTTGATTCCAGCGTCCGATCAGCTGTTTTTGTAATTTGGTTTCCCACCAAAGCGCTACTTTCTCGGTAGCGGTCCAGGTTTCGTTGAATAGTTTCTTAGTCTTCGCAATTGCATCCGGAGAGCGTGTTGATATCTCTTTTGCAAATGCAACTGCATCGTCAAAAGGAGTCTCAGATACTCGGCTCACTAGTCCCATTTCTTTAGCTTCGTGACCATTGAAAATTCGTGCGGTCATGGTGAGTTCTTTGGCTAAATCAATGGGTATCAGCTCTCTCAGTGTTACGCTGCCGCTCATATCAGGTATTAGGCCCCACTTCATTTCCATGATAGAAAACTCACAGTCAGGGGTGGTGTAACGAAAATCAGCACCTAGTGCAATTTGAAAACCTCCCCCCCAGCATTTACCTTGTGTAACGGCAATAACTGGTACAGGTACCTGACGCCACAAGTAACCAACATCTTGAGCAAGATTCGAAATCTTGCGGCCTGGCTTGATCAATAACTTTGCAGCGGCTAAAGGGTTTTTCATAATACTTTTCACATCAAGCCCAGAGCAAAAAGCATTTCCTTCGCCGCGTATAATAACGGCTCGAATGTCACGGTTTTTCGTTAGTTTTTTGGCTGTTTTAGCGAGCCCGTCAAACATGCCCATATCTAGCGCATTGAGTTTATCTGGACGGTTTAGGGTGACGACTGCGATGTTGTCGATAATCTCTAAGGTGACGCGCTCGTTCATAGGGGCTCCTGTTATATATGTAATAAGTAATGGGTAGCTCAACCATTATTAAGACGTTTGGCGGCTGGTGGTCGTATCAATTTTAGAGTGTGCGCCTGACGGTTCAATACTTAGGGGTGCGTCTGCATTGTTATAGATCGCTTCAAGAATCGTGCTTTCCCGCCTGATGATGGTTGCTAGCAGTTCGTCTACACCATCCATTTGCTGGAATGCGCTAAAGCCTCGCCTTAAAAAATTGTGAAGGTTGCCTAGCCCTGCCATTTCTGCGGGTGAGCGGGTTATTTTGAGGGTAAAACGAACTAAGCGGCTCTTTACGTATACATCAAGATCATTACCGATATTCGCAATGAGTTGTGTCTGATGCAAGCGCTGAGCTTTATTATCGCACAGGCGGTAGGCCTCACAGTATGACGCTTCTGATATCTCGCTCACCTTAAGTTGGTTAAAAAGAATATCTGCTAATGACTTATCGAGTTGTTGTGTGAGTAAATTAAGCTCAACAAGTAGACTAACCGTATAAAGGAGGTTGTCTGGTAGCAACTTCACCGCGACAGGAAATACGCGCTCAAGGTCATCATCTCGCCGGGTGAACTCCTTTGGGGCATACAGGTCTTTAAGAAGAAACTCTAAGCCTTCATGGTAACGAGGTGCTTGATACAGGTCTTGGTGAGTGACTTTTAAACGCTCGGCTTGCCATTTGCTTAGCGCAGCCATCGGTGCTTCAAGTGATAAATCTTCATGATAACGAAAGTTATGATAATCGAGCAAAAGTTGCCTGAGCCGTTCGGCATTATCCGTTTTGACTTTTGTGTTTAATAGCTTTTCCTTGGACATTGGATTTCCTTGGTGTGCTGTGCGCGTTCTGATCGTAGACTGGAATATCGAGGGCGTATTCTACACCAACGATTGGTTTTTCAGGAGTGTGTTACGTTATATTTATTTTCAGGAAAGGAAGGTTAAGTTTCTGAGGTCGCAAGCAACCGGTCGGTTGCTTGCTGGGTTTTCATAGCGTGATTATTTAGTCGCTTGTAACTGGGTTTCTGACACTGTATCTAGCGCTGGTACCCACTCTTTACTATCGAGGGTAATAAAATGGCTCATAGCTTCCGTTTCTATGATTCTAACCGAGTTAGGGCTGTTTTCGGCGCTGGTCAGCATGGCTGCTCGATCGAGAATTCTATCAACCTTTGGAATTAGGAATGTGCCGTGATTAATATGGTCATACACGTCGAATGAGGTCTTTTCCATCCACGTCATAATATTTTCTATGTTACGAACGATGGTCAAATGGTCTTTAGTAGCCGTAAACAACTTATTGAGTAGCTGCTTTTTACGGCCATTCATTTTACCAAAAAAGCTTTGGCCGTAAGATGACGCTGGCGTGCTATTGATAAAACGGATCACCCAAGGCCACATCCCATGACTGACAGGCTCTAGTAATGCCGTAACGAGTGCGTGGAGTTGTCCTTGTGGCAATACTGATGCCTCTAAAACTATGTCGGCGTTAGTGTAGAGGTCTGGTCGTTGCCTGATCGCTTCTAATACCACCGCTCCGCCACGAGAATGGCCATGAACTCTTATATTTTCGGTGGTCGGTAAGTTTTCCATTACTTGATTTAAGATGCTTGCATCATATTCAATGGTCGCTTCTAGTGCTTTTATGGGGAGTTCCCAAGATGCTGGTTCAGGACAAGGCCCGCTAACAGGCACATGGTAGTTACTACAAGTGAGTAGTATTAGTTCTGTCGTGGCATCTTGATAGGATTGCGTAAAGTAGCAGTGATTTTCAAGAAAACCGTGCACTCCAATGACTGTATTCTCGGCTTTTCCACTGTGGTTTCGCACAGATACAGCGCCTTTCCCAACCGTAAAAACCTTACCCGAAAACATCTCTGTATAGGTTTGATCGATGGACTTTATTAGCTTTCGGGCGTGAATGGCCTTCATTAAGCTTTCTCCCCCAATGTGGGTAACAGATTGCGCATCGATGTTTTCTGATGCACATACTTGTCTCCGAGCTTCTACCAACCCGTTACGTTTTCATTACAGACGGTCGAATATCACAATAAGGTTAGTTTATACCTCATTATCATTATATTTTAATAGCCTTATTAAAACGAAGCCACCTTAATTTATACTACTTTAGTATAAAGGCGGTTTTTTTAGCTCGAGTTTGTGATACTCGTAGTGTTTGAATTTCTAGAGTAGTTGAGTGTAATCATTAACAATATTATCTAACTATTTGAATTTATTATAAGATTTTAAGTTGCACATTTGTGTTATTTTTTGTTACAAGAATATACTTCCGGTTTTATAACTTTTAGGGGGCTTGAACTGTTAATTGCATAGGTTCATATTGCTACGCCTAAGCATGAATCTATACGGTGAACCCTATATTCGGGAGGGGAATCGTTTATAATTATAACGAATAATAACAAGGAGCTCGGTATGAGCACTGAAGCTAACGAACCGATAAGCGGCGTCGACATTGCTTGGCTGAGAATGGACACTCCGACTAATTTAATGATTATTAATTCGATGTTGATTATCGACACAATTGATTTCGACGAGTTTAAATCTACAATTCGTAATCGGTTTCTTGCTTTTAGTCGGTTTACAAAGCGTCCAGTATGTCACTCCGGTCAGTATTTTTGGGAAGCTGACCCTTATTTTGACCTAGACAGCCATGTTCATAAAGTGGCCCTAACGGGAAAAGCAGATAAAGCATCATTACAAACTTATTTGGCGGATCAGTTGAGTGTGGCCTTTGATCCGACTAAGCCGTTGTGGCAGATTCATTTTGTCGAAAACTACTTAGGAGGAATTGCGGCTATTCTGAGGGTGCATCACTGCTATGCAGACGGTATTTCATTGGTCTCGGTGTTCAACGCTATTACTGACAACAGCCCTAATATAAAATTTTTTACCGGAAATGACATAAGCCCTGGTGACGGTATCAACTCTTTTGAAGCCACCAATAATAGTGCGATCAATTCAGGACCACGAAACACGGCAGAAAACAGCTCAAATACTCAGCAATCGTCGGGGTCTGATGAACTTTACCCTTGGCCTCTCTATCAACAGTTTATCGATAACGCCGTAAATTGGGTCGAAAAGTATACTCGTGTAGGGCTAAAAGCGTCTGAAGAAGGTGTGCATCTGCTCCGTGACCCAGACTTAGTAAAAACCTATGCGAATGACTGCTTAAAAGTAGTATCAGAAGTCGGTAAATTGGCTTTATTCCCCCCCGACCCAGAAACCTCCCTTAAAGGCACACTTGGTGCGCGCAAGAAGTGTGCGTGGTCTGAACCTGTATCACTTGATCATATTAAAGAGATCTCTAATGGACTGGGTTGTAAGGTGAATGATCTATTGATGTCCTGTGTAGCGGGGGCGCTTCGTGAAAAAATGCAGGAGTGCGGTGATAATGTTGAAGGGCACTCTATACATGTAACTGTTCCGGTAAATATTAGGCCGGTGGACGACAACGAAGGGCTTAACGCTTTAGGAAACTACTTTGGTACCGTTTTTGTGCCGTTACCTGTTGGGATATCAAACCCGATAGAGAGAGTTTATAAACTTAAACATGACATGATTGCCTTAAAAAAATCATTTCAGCCCGGTGTTTCATTTGGTTTGTTGTTTGCCGCAGGGTTAATGCCGAAACAGGTTCAAAAACCTTTGATGGAAGTGTTTGCGAAAAAAACCAGTGCGGTTGTGTCTAATGTTCCGGGCCCTAAAGAGCCTCGATATTTTGCAGGCGCAAAAATAAAAGAGCAGATGTTCTGGGTACCTCAGACGGGGGAGGTTGGTCTAGGATTAAGTATCATCAGTTACGCGGGACAAGTGCAGTTTGGCATGATTGGAGATGCCAAGCTGTTTCCTGATCCGGAAAAGGTTGTTCAACGCTGTGTTGATCATATTGAAAGCCATCGTTTTCAGTTTTCAACAGGCGATCAAAGCGCTGATAAACAGTATCAACAACAAAAATAAAGCGGCAATCATTGTGATGATATGTTGTGTGAGTCACGAGGGGTTGTTCAGAAGGGAGCTAAATGCGAGTGTTTAAACAGAAAAGATCCATGCTATTGCAATCATTACTAGGACTGTTGTGTCTGGTGTTAGTGCCTTTTGTGTCGGCAGAGCCGCTCAAACTTGCTACTGCAAGCTGGCCTCCGTATATAGGTCGAGATCTTCCTAACCAAGGAATGGCGGTTGAAATTGTAACTAAGGCGTTTGACCAAGCGGGTGTTGAGACAACAGTGGTGATGCTTCCTTCTTGGGATGAGGTTAGAGAAGGCGTTGAGGCGGGTGTGTATGATGTTATTTTGGGTTACTGGTACTCTGATGAGAGGGCTCGGTTCCATATATACAGTGATGCATTTATGACAAACCAGCTTAACTTTATAAAGCGAAAAGGAAGTGGGATAACGTTTCGCGAGCTGGCAGACCTTGAAGGGCTGATGATCGCAACCGTTAATAATTATGCCTATGGAGACGAGTTTGAAACATACCCGGGAATCTATCAGGTTAAGAGTAATCATGTAATTCAATCGTTGCTGACATTGATGGAGGGGCGGGCGGACTTGGCTTTAGGAGACTATAGAGTGATTCAACATGAGCTCCAGAGTTATATGCCTAGTAAAATAAAAGAGATTGAGGTATTACCCAAACCCCTTTCAGACAATGGTCTGCATATTACGGTGAGCCTTTATAATGAGAACGGCACTGAGATTATCAGCACCTTCAATCAGCAAATTGCTGCGATGAATAAAGAAGGCTCATTGACTGCAATAATTAATGCACATTCAAAACGCTACTGATTGATGGTTATCCGTCAGTATTAGCAACTTTAGTGCGTACCTACTTGGCCTTTTTATCTAGCCTTGAGCTACACTTTAATTTAGTTCCCATACGTTTTTCTAACTGCCTTAATGTTTTCGTTCATTATAGGAGTACGGAAAGTATCCTCTGGTAAGTTAATTGAGGGCGAAGTACGTGATGATCGTTTGACTGCTAAGCCTCTTCAAAAGTATATATTATGATTCAGGTCTCAATAACAAACAGTGACAAACTGTAGCGGTTTTAGGGTAGATGATAGAAATTATTACGTTAAGCTGTAACTAGATTATTGTTCTTTGTTGTCTACTCGAATAGAGGCTTGCTGGTTAATTTATGTCTACTCTAATTGTTGGTGGAATCGTATTACTCTTTTGTGTGGTGGCGCCGATTGCCTTGCATTTATATAAATGCTATCAGGACGCTCAAATAGAAAAAATGCGACGAGTCGCTCAGCTGACTCATGCATATCGTCTTACCCAGCGTTTCTTACATCAAATACCGAATCAATACTTAACTCGTGAGTCGAAGTTACTGTTGCTAGAGCGTGCTATTTGTTTTTTAGATAAACTAAAAAAGGAAGTTCCAGGCAGTCAGCTAGTATCTGCTAAAAGGTTACGTAATCAAACTATGCTGGAAGAGTTGAAAAAGAACTTTATTCGGCCTGCATCTACCGTGATTAATACCGCCGCAGATGCGCGGGATGCGCAAATTCATTTGTCCGAGTTTAGCCGTTTTGTCGAGATTCAAGCACGGGTCAGTGCGATTGGGCAAGGGGCTGCTAATGAGGTTATTAATCAAGTTAATTGGTTCGCCGTCCAATGTTTAACGGATTTTTATCGTGTGCAAGGTGAAAACGCTTCAAAAGCACGAGAGTATCGGCTCGCGATTCATCATTTTAATAATGAAGTGAATGAATTTAATAAACATCTTGAGTTTGAAAAGGCGGAGCTGGGCGTTAAAGAGTGTTTAGAGCTGATTGGTCAAAACGAAAAGCTTTTGGAGGAGCTGGGTCAAGAGGTGAATGAAAACGTCGAGAAGGACATAAAAGAAGTCGTTGGGTCTGACGAAAATGTTTTGCTGATGAAAGATTGGGATACGCTGGATGACAGCGAAGGTGAGAACTTTAAGAAAAAACAGTTATATGGTTAAGTGTCAGGTGTTATTTTTTAAAGCGAAGTAAGCGAGAGGGACAAGGTCTCCCTCATTAAAGTATTAAAGATTTAACCGGTACTCTTCATTGCATCGATTGATTCAACGTTGCCGTTGTCTTGGTCGATATTCGCCAATACTTCTGGCTTCCCTTTGAGGGCAGCTATCATTTCATCTTTATAATCTGCGATTAGCAGCCCAATTTCTTCGGCCTTCTCTTCATCTAACCCTACAATGCGTGTTTCTAAAAATACACGCAGATTTTCAGCGAACTCGAGCTTTTTATCTAGAGCGTCAGCTTCTTTTTTATCGGTGAAGGTGCGTTTTTCAGGGTCTCGATCAGACATATATAACGTGGTTACCGCCATTTATTTGCTCCGGTACTGTATAAATAATCAGTTAATAGTATCTGTGGTTGTCGGGTTTATCAACTATTTAGTGATGATTCAGTGTGGCGGGTTTGGCTTTAACGCAAAACAGCAGTGCTATGCACTGCTGTTTGAAGAATAAAAATGCCATCCATAGCAAACTATCTTTTTCCTTTTCGACGTCCTGGTCGGTGCTTTCCGTATGCCTGAAATTCGTCATCAACAACGTTAGTATCGAGTGCATTAGAACGCATGATTAACAGGTTAATTTGCAAAATACATAGAATCGAAATAGGCTTCCATTTCTTTCATGTACGTCGCTTCGCAAGGGTGTGTTAGGGTGAATAGTAAGCTGCCTTCTTTTACGCGTTTCATAATCGTCTCTCCGAGAAAAAATTAGTAATACTTTGGTTATTTATTGAGTACGTTAAAAATAGTACTTAGTGAGAAGCATAGAGTGGAGAGACTTTGACTACGATTAGGTTATTGAAAGCTCCCAGCCCAATGTTTCTTACATAGTTGATAATGCATTAGGCATACCACTTTATAGATATCTTTGTAGATTTATTAAAACTCCTTAAAATTCAAATAGATATTTATTTATTGGCTAAGATAGGCGAGATAATATAGAAGGTACGAGTTGCTTAGTGTTGGTGCGTTTAGTTACTATGTGTTCAATAAGTGAGCAGGGTGACGGTTAAGACTTTATGCTATTTCGCTACCACTCACTTAGGTTATTTCGATTATTTAGACAATCGAGAATGTTAGCCCCGCTTTTTGTTCTAATCGATTAATAAAGCGTTGATCAAATACGGTGGCGGTGGTCCAGAACCCTCCGCCTTTTTCTTCTTTGCTAATATCTTGGGCTAGACTGATACCTGCCTGCGCCAATATTTTTGACGTTGAGCCATATCCTGGGTCACGATCACCGGTCACTTTGGTTTGTATTGTTTCGCCTTTGTCTGTTTCTCCGAAAAAGCGAATATCATAAAATCCTTTTTCTTGAGCACTAGGGCTTGGCCCTTCACCGGGTTTGGGCAGCATATAGTTTTCCATCAGCCAACGAGTGGGCCTTATTGCAGCGCCGATCAAAAACAGCCCTAAGCCCAGGCCAAATCCACTGGCGATTACGCGCCCTTTGGTGCCCTTTCCCATCAGCATAGACTCGTCATACTTGAAATTAGTGCCATATGCTGTGTTGCTTAAGGCATTGCTGCGGTGTACCACTCTGGTGTTTATGCCTGCCATAATAAATGGGCCAGCCCACTGACCAGATTGCTGGGCATATTCCGGCGTGGTTACATTGGCTTGGCGAGCTGTAAAACGGTGATTTTCAGGGCAGATGGAGTAGGGGTTAGCAAGTTCTTTTCTCAGTACTTTGCTTTTCGCGGCTTCTTTGGTGATATTGATCATACTGGCGATGGTGCCGCCTGAGGCTGCTCCACGTATTGCTTTAACTCGCATTCTGATTGAGGTGCATGGTGCACCGAACTGACTAAAGGCCTGTTGCTGAAGGTGAAAAACGCCCATATCTGAAGGAATAGAGTCGAAGCCGCAGCAGTGTAAAATTCTAGCGCCTGTCTGTTGTGCTTTTGTTTCGTATCGCCTGATCATGCGGTTAACCCATTGAACTTCGCCGGTTAAGTCACAGTAGTCGGTGCCAGTGTCTACACACACTTTAACGAGTGGTTCGCCATATAGCGCATAAGGCCCAACCGTCGAAATAATAACACGGGTTTGGTCACATAAATCCTTTAAGGCTGTTTCATCTGCCGCGTCTGCAGTTAGTAGGGTTAAGGTCTTCGCGTTTACGCCTAAACTGTTTTTAAGTGTTTCTAGTTTTGGCAGTGACCTTCCCGCTGCCGCCCATTTTATTTCGCCGTCGACACCATATTGGTCGAATAAATAACGGCACAATAGTTGCCCTACAAAGCTGGTGGCGCCAAATATAATTAAGTCAAATGGTTGGTTGCGCATGGCTATCCTTATGAGAGGTCTATGGGGTGATGGTTATCAGGGTTTGCTTAGTTTACCTGAGTCTTGGGTCCAATATTGGGCTTAAGTTCGCAGACCTTAATAGCGTCTCGGCCGGATACTTTAACCTCGTACATCAACTTGTCTGCGGCGGCTAAGAGTTTTTCTAATAGTTGCTCTGAACTTTCTTCAAATTGTTCTGGTTTATTCAGGCATATCAACCCAAAGCTCGCGGTAATCGTAACGTTAAGATCGTTAGTGTTTACTTTTATTTTGTTGATGGCCTCTCGTAGTCGGTCAGCTAATATTTGTGCGTAGTCTGAGTCTGTAGCGTGCAGTAAAATCACAAACTCTTCGCCTCCATATCGGCAAATCAGATCGCCCTCACGGCAGGTTTCTTTAGTGGTTGATGCGATTGCCTTAAGCACGAGATCTCCCACACTATGGCCGTATTGATCATTGATATCTTTAAAGTGATCAAGATCGAACAATAGTAGCGAAAGCGACCGCTCATAACGAATTGCGTTTGAAACTTCTACCATCGCCAACTCTGAAAAAGCTCGCCTGTTAAGTAGTGAGGTTAAGAAATCTTCTCGTGCCAATTGTTCGAGCTGTTTTTTATTCGATTGTAACTCTCTTGTTCGAACTTCTACTTCTGCTTCTAAATGTTCGGTAAGTGTGGCAAGTGCTATTTGCTGCTTCCAATCTTGCACCAAGTAGATAGCAAGAGACGTGAGTGTGAATGCGACCAACCCCCACTGACCGGAATGGCCGATCCAATCAATGAGGTCATGGGCACTCAGCATGTCTAGTAACAGCGAGATAAAAAGCATCATGATGCCAAATGTCATTAAGATCCCTGGCATACCCAATTGCTTAAACTGTTTGAAGCACCCCATTACTAGAGACAATACCAATATAATGAAGAGTACATCAAAATAGGGGTAGGCATTAACGAAGTTGAAACTGGTAAATGCAGAGAGAGAGGCGACCCCTAATGTAAATAGCGCGGTAACCAGTAGAACGCCATAGGCTACTTTGGGCGTTTTGTCTTTACACCAGACCAATACGATGCCCGCAAGAAAACCAGGGATTAAAAAATAGCAAAATGCGGCTATATATCGCCAGCATAGGGGGTTGAACCAGACAACTTGGCTGAGTTCATTTTCCGCGAACATCATTAAGGCTAAATTAAATGATAATAGCCCTGTACAAATTGCAGCGCCTCTGTCTTGCTTGATAGAGCCCATGATGGTGCTGATGATACCGACTAACAATACGATAAGTATAAATGACAAGCCAGCAACGCCTCGGCTATAGACCTCATCTAACAAGCTAAATCGGTCACCAATCGAGATCTCCCCTGACAGGCCTATGTAGGGGTAGTCGGAATATACGCGCAGGTATAATGAGTGCTGCAGATAGTTGCTGGGCAAACGAATAATATGCCAAGGCCAGCCTTCAAAATGACTATTTCCCTCTGCGTCTATATCACCAAAATGATATATCTGTTGGCCATCTTGAAACGCTTGTACGGTAAGGTCGATACTGCTGACAAATAAATAGGGGTCGCGCCACCCGTTTGAGGGTAAGTCAATTTTAAGCCAGACTATCTTTTCATTAGTTCGGCCCGGAATATCGCCTGGTGTGGAGGTCGGAGTCCACTCCGCATCAATATATTCCCACTGCTTGGTCAATGGGTTTGTTGGCAAATCTCCCCAATGATAAGACCAGCCACTAGTGATTACCTGTCTCTCAGGGGGGGCGCTTTTTTCAACCGCCATACTTGGCCCTGCTGTGATACTGTTGAGGACGAAAGCGATAAGAGCAAAAATCGTCGCTTTACGAATATACAGTAATAGTATTGAAAATAAGGGAGTCCTTTGTAGCATTGAGTGCCTATTGCCTCATTGGGGAAAATATGAGAAATAAAATGTTTAGGAATATTGATTTCAGCGCATGAAAAAATTAATTATTTGATTATAGCTAAGTTAATTGAGCATGTGGTGAAAATCAATGGGGTTTGTTGGTTGGTGTGGTTTTTAGTTCGTATATATAGTTGATGCGCTTTACAGATTAGCCTCAGGCCCTTTTACATAGTGTATACCTAGTTTTTACATGTTGTCACTGAGGGCCTTTTTTTGCGCGCTGTATTTTGGTTTGAGATACGTTGATATGGTTTACACTCAGTTTCACTTAGTCATCGTAGGCGCTAGTGTTGCGGGTTGTTGCACGGCTCTTGGGCTAGCAAATAAAGGGCTAAAAGTAGCGATTGTTGAGAAGCAACTATTGAGTGACTACAAAGCCTCTTCCAAAATGGTAGCTAGCAATATTTGGGTGTTGGATAAAGGAGATTCTTACATCGCGTGCTTTCCCAAACAACAGGTTCTGCGAACGCCACGCCGACTGTTCTGGTCGAGTCCGGTTTCAAGCGAACTAAAACGTTTGTGCTTTGAAGGTTAGAGTTTAACTGATCTTAGCTAAATACTTCGATGCTGCATTGGAGGTATAGAATGATTTTAAACGCCGTCTCAGTAGAGCTTCTAGTTGCCCACTTTCTTTCAATATTGTTAATACCTGAGGCGCAAATCGCTCAGCTTCTTCTTTAACCCGCTCGGGCGTCATCAAAAAGTCATCAAATAAAACAGACAGTTCTACATCACCGTATTTTTCGTAAACATAATCTACGATTAGCTCATAACTTTGCTTAAAGTATTCAGATTTCCGGAATCGTAACCAGAACTCATAGCCCAGTACGACAAACTCTGATAGATCCAGGCTGTCGATACCGGTTTGAAGTTCACCCAGTGATTTTCCTTCTACAACATCCCATAGGTCCATCGTCGACGTTTTGAGCTCCTCATCAGTCATGTTGTTTTCCAGAAATGACTTACTCTCACTGATAATCAACCCAAGATTATTACTAATATAACTTTTAACATTGTCTTCAACAGCACCTTCAAACTTAGGTACGGTTTTGCTAATAACACTGCTGCCAAACTTGAGCATTGATGAAACACCGGGTACTTTTTTACTCAAGATGTTGCTATCGTAAATGTATCGAACAATAGCTTGATAGAGTACGCCAGAAATAAGGTCGGTATAGACTGGGAGATCAATAATTCGGTTGAGCCCTTCTCGGCGATGTTCCTTAAGTTCAAGCGCTTTATCAACAAACTCTTCAACTTCTTTAGTGGTCATGATCTCATTAAGCAATGTGTTTTTATGCTGGGCAGAGTTGAATAGCTGCGTGGCTGCTTCACCTGTCACTTCGGCAATGCTACCAGGGATTTCTCGTTCGACTACGTTGGCGTGAATGGTCTCGTTGATAGACTGTTGTGTTACAATCTGGTTAAGCTTAATGTTCTTTAACCATTTAAAAGCCGTTTCTGATTCATCTTCAAGCCACTTAATAAACGTAGTGTTGTCCAACGCTGCCATTTCATGTTGAACATGAAGCTCAAGCAAGTGGCTTGCAATATCTTCAGGAGATTGTGTGCTCTTAGCCATACGTTAATTCCAGTTAGCTGATTTCTTAAGTGGTCTTTTTGTCTTTCTGGTTATTCTGGGTCATGACCTCTGATGCATGGGCGCTGTCTTCGAGAGAACCAAAACAGTCTGATGCCAATTGCCCTAAGTTCTGATTTACATCTCTGATAGCAGAGTAAACTTTACTGGCCGAAAGGTCGTGCTTTTCTTTTAGTGTATTGAGACGTTTTTCGTTTACAACGCTTTGGTTGAGAATACTGTAACTGGTATCTGCAATCACTGTATGAGCGCTTTCAACGGCTGTAACGGTATTATCAATAGCCGTTTGTGCAACGTCTTTGGCTAGCTCTAGGTTCTGGAGTAGGTTTGCCATAATGGTATCCTAAGTGATTTTATTCTAATAGTCGCTGACTTTTTGGGTGGGAGTGAATAGTGAACAATTCTCGCCAGTACCGTTTTGAACTGGCTCCCGAATGACCCTATGTTATACGGTATATCATATTTTCGCACAGTTATTAGATAGTGGGTTTTGCATGGAATTGCCCTAGTCAAAAAATAATATAGTGTACAGCTGTCCACTAATGTAATGCAGAAAATAATTTCAGTCAACAGTTGTACACTAAAAATATTTGAATCAAGGTTTAGTGCCTATATGATTTGATCTTTAGAAACGGGGGCAATGCAAAATGGTCTTTAAAATCGTCACTATTACCGATATTATGTTGCCATCGTGTACATTGTTCTTAATGGGGTTTCGAATGACGCATTAAAGTGTACAAGTGAACACTCATAGGTTTGCTCTATTAGCACAACTCCCGGAATTCATGAATGTTAAGCAGAGAAAATAAAAAGCGTCAAACCCGAAAGTCGTTAATGGATGCCGCATTGATGTTGGTCGGAAAGGGCGATAACTTTTCCAGTATTAGCCTGCGAGAAGTGGCTAAAAATGCCGGTGTGGTTCCGACTTCATTTTATCGACACTTTACCGATATGGAAGAACTGGGTCTTAATCTTGTTGATGAGCTCGGTATGTTGCTGCGAAAATTGATGCGCGCTAGTCGCCAGCATGACGGTAGCTTCGATGGTTTTATTCGTAGTTCTATCGATGTGTATGTCGACTTTGTTATCAAACATCCTAATCACTTTTATTTTATGGCTCAAAGTAGAACGGGAGGAACGCAAGCACTGCGAAATGCCCTTCGTAACGAGTTGAAGTTTTTTGCTAATGAGTTGGTGTCTGATATTCGACAGTCTGTCATGTTGCCTAATGTTGGGAGCGATGACTTGGACATGATTTCACAACTAATAGTATCAACATTCGCTGAAACGACGATTGATATTCTTGACCTGACTGAATCGACACAGGATTATCTACAAGAGTTTGTAGATCGAACGGAGAAGAAGTTAAGACTAATATGGCTGGGTGCCGAGGCATGGCGTTCGGCAGATAAAGTCGTGTGAAAAAAGCCCCACACTCCAGTTGTGGGGCAAGTCGGTCTAGGAGTCAGTGGCTAATCATCCATGGCCGCATTGACGGAAACATCTTGCTCCCGTCAGCGGTATACATGAGTTTAGAGCTGCGTTTTTTATGGGAGCAGCCACAGCCATGTTTTAGTTTGTCGGCATTCTCAGCACGGGTATCGGCCGTCGAGTGCTGGGGTTCGTGTTTTGCCGCCTCGTTACGATCAATCGCTTGTTTTTTCTCCTTTGCCATATCCAGAATGCCTGGCGACATGATGATGACCCGTGCAGACAGCGCATCACATTTAGGGCAGGGGGCAGGCTTCGCATGGTCGTCCATACTGGCTAACTCAAAAAACAGACCGTGCTCGGCGCACTTATAATCATAAACTGGCATGAGTTATCTCCTTATTTCTTGATGTCTGGCGCTAGAGGCATCGTTACACTACCGTCAAGGAATTTAGTCGGCCCATCTGCATTAGGCTTGATATCAAACTCAAAGATGTCGGTCGGTAACCAGAGTGTTGCACAGGAGTTGGGGATATCGACCACCCCACTGATGTGTCCTTGAACAGGGGCGGTGCCGAGTAAGGAGTATGCTTGTGCTCCGGAATAACCAAACTTCTTAAGATACTCAATCGCATTTAAACACGCTTGCCGGTAGGCCACGTTTACATCAAGGTAGTGTTGCTTACCTTTCTCATCAACGGAAATACCTTCAAAAATCAGGTAGTCATCATATTTGGGCGTAATAGGGCTGGGCTTAAATATCGGGTTCTTAATCGCGTACTTTTCCATCCCGCCTTTGATTAAGTTCACTCGTAGGTGAATCCACCCCGCCATTTCAATTGCTCCGCAAAACGTAATTTCGCCGTCGCCTTGACTAAAGTGAAGGTCGCCTACTGAAAGGCCACCGCCTTCAACATAGACCGGGAAATACACTTTTGACCCACGAGATAGATCTTTAATATCACAGTTACCACCATGCTCTCGTGGAGGGACTGTTCGAGCGCCTTCTGCCGCGGCTATTTTCGCATCTTCTGGTTTCATTCTGCCCATGTGAGCAGTTTCAGCATAGGGCAGTGTCGCTAACGCCGGTACGCGATCAGGCTCTGTGTCATACAGTTCTTTCTCTCGAGTATTCCACTCTTCGAGCATCTCTTTTGAAGGCAGGCAACCAATTAACCCAGGGTGAATTAGGCCCGCAAACTCAACCCCCGGAACGTGACGGGAGCTGGTGAACATGCCGTTAAAGTCCCATATCGATTTTTGAGCTTCGGGGAAGTGCTCGTCTAAAAATCCGCCTCCGTTTTGTTTTGAAAAGAAACCGTTGAAGCCCCACTGGCTATCGTCAAAAGTGCCAATATCTAAGATATCAACAACCAATAGGTCTCCAGGCTCTGCGCCCTCTACACCTACCGGGCCTGACAAAAAGTGAACTTGTGTAAGATCGACATCTCTTACATCTGAGGCATCATCATCATTCTTAATCTGCCCACCGGTCCAGTCTATACATTCAATTTTAAAATCATCACCAGGTTTTACCATCGATACCATAGGGATATCTGGGTGCCACCGGTTATGAATATTGTCATGTTCATAGGCTGATTTTTTTAGGTCAACTTTAATAATGGTTTCAGTCATTTTAGGCTCCTAATTTAGCCAAGGGTGATACTTTTTTATGGGTTTATCGGTACATGGTTTTGTTTTTTTATGTGAGTGTTAAACCTTTCTTGTTAGACTGATAAGTACTTTTTAATTTGCTCACTATCGACGTTTTCTCGCATGTCTTCGTGAATAAAGTCGCCTTTATCAATTACGATAATTCGGTCGGCGACAGCCATGGTAAAGCTCAGCACTTGCTCCGAAACAATAATGGTTATATCTCGTAGTTTTTTAATCTCATTAAGTATGTTGGCGATATCTTTAATAATTGAGGGCTGTATGCCTTCAGTAGGTTCGTCTAACAGCAGTACTTTTGGATTTGTCACCAGTGCTCTGGCGATGGCTAGTTGCTGCTGCTGTCCACCTGAAAGATTGCCGCCTTTGCGGTTACGCATCTCCCTTAGAACGGGGAATAGTGCATAAATATCATCAGGTATCTCTTTCAGCTTTGAGACCTCCATACCTGTTTCAATATTTTCTTTAACGGTTAAATTGGGGAATATCATGCGTCCTTGAGGAACGTAAGCGATGCCGCTCTCAACACGTTGATAACTTTCATGCTTAGTTACGTCGACGCCATCGACATCAATTGTTCCGCCGGCAGCCGGTAAAATACCAATTAAGGATTTGAATAATGTGGTTTTCCCCATTCCGTTTCGGCCCATAATGGCCAGTGTTTCATTTTTGGGTACGGTGAAATTCAAATCACGTATGACTTCACTCTGCCCATAACACACTTTTAAATTTGAGACGTTTAACATATATTCACCTATTAATACTTTAAGGCTTTCGTTCTGGCCTTAAGCGTGTTGTTCTGGTCTTAAGGGTCAATAGGGCGACGTTTAGGTTTAGTGGCCCAAGTACACTTCAATCACTTTAGGGTCGTTTTGAACCGTCTCCATATCGCCTGTTGCCAGAATTTTCCCTTGATGAAGTACGGTGACTTTGTGTGCAATACGGGCAACAAACTCCATATCATGTTCGATCACTAATACCGAGCGTCCCTGGCTAATCTTGTTCAGTAATTCAGCGGTCTGTTCCCGCTCCTTTACACTCATGCCAGCAACAGGCTCATCGAGCATTAGCAATTGAGGGTCTTGTATCAGCAGCATGCCAATTTCTAGCCATTGCTTTTGGCCATGGCTCAGTAAGCCCGCTTCAGTATCGAGTGCATGGTCAAGCATGATCTCTTTGGCTATTTCATTTATTTTGTTCAGTACCTTTTCGTTACGTTTGAACATCAGTGAGCCAAATACACCTCTACCGTATGGGTAAGAGACCTCTAAGTTTTCAAGTACTGTTAAATTTTCATAGATCGAAGGGGTTTGAAATTTTCGTCCTACACCGGCTCTTACAATGGCGTGTTCTGATAAACCAGTAAGCTCATGGTTTAAGAATTTTATGCTCCCAGATGTTGCTTTTGTTTTGCCGCAAATTAGGTCAAGAACCGTTGTTTTACCTGCACCGTTAGGTCCAATCACGACATGTAGTTCGTTTTTATCAAGATAAAAGTTTAGGTTGTCGACGGCTTTAAATCCGTCGAATGAAACGGTGAGGTCTTCTATCGATAAGGTAAAGTCTGTGTTAGTGAGCATGTTCATGAGCGTGTATCCTCCACTTTTCGTAGCATCGATTGGGGTATTAACTTGCTAACCCCTTTTGTGATGAAGCGAAGTTTATGGGTGATGTGGTGGCCATAGTCATCCCATAGTCCTGCCAAGCCATTAGGGAATAACATTACTACGGCGATAAATAATCCGCCTATCAAGAACAGCCACATTTCTGGAAATGATTCTGAAAACGTCGTTTTACCGAAGTTAATCAACAGTGTCCCGTAGACAGCGCCAATGAGTGACATACGCCCCCCCACAGCGGCGAATATCACCATTTCGATTGATGGTACGATTCCGACAAATGAGGGAGACATAAACCCGACTTGAAGGGTGAACATCGCCCCCCCAATAGCGGATATCATGGCTGCAAAGCAGAAAACAAAAATTTTGAAGTTGGCAACGTCATAGCCCGAAAACCTGACGCGGTCCTCTTTATCGCGAACTGCCAATAAGATACGGCCAAACTTACTGGTGAGAATAACTCTAGAAGCCAAAATAACGGCCAGCAGCAGAATACAGTTTACAAAGTAGAATATATTCTTCGCGCTATCTGACGTAATGTCCCAGCCGTTTAATGTTCGTAAATCAGTGATGCCGTTGATGCCCCCTGTTAAGCCTTGTTGGCCCACAATAAGCACGGTAAGAATAACTGCTATAACCTGCGTGATGATGGCAAAGTAGACACCACCGACTCGACGCTTAAACATTGCAGCGCCGATCAGGTAAGCGAATGCCGCCGGTATGATCAATACGGCTAGAACGGTAAAGGTGAAACTAGTGAAGGGTTCCCAGAACCATGGTAGCTCGGTGATCTGGTTCCAATCCATAAAATCAGGTATTCCTGGTGTGGACTGAATAGCGGTATTTTCAGGTGATGATGCTTCAAGTTTCAAAAACATCGCCATGGCGTAACCGCCTAAACCGAAGAATATTCCTTGGCCTAAACTGAGTATTCCGCCGTAACCCCATAGCAGCACCAAACTGACGGCTGCAAAGGCATATGTGAGATATTTACCGACTAAATTAAGACGGAAAGAGTCCAGAAATAGTGGGAATATCACCAGTATTAACGCGGCAAGAATGATAAAGCCGATTAGGCCTTTCTTCCCACCCATTAGTTTTTCATATACGAAGCTCATAACACTCTCCAATACACATTTAAAGTCAACGTAAGTATCTGTGTGACTTACCGCTGTCGTGTTTTATATTGAGAGTAAAGAACGCCTTAGCGGCGTACTTTACTGGCAAATAGTCCTTCTGGCTTGAACATTAAAATAAGTACTAAGGCGAGGAGGGTATAAACCTTTGCCATTGAACCGCTGATAAAGAATTCCAAAATAGATTGTGCCTGGGCGATGGAAAATGCTGACGCGATAGTGCCAAATAGGCTTGCAGCGCCACCGAAAACAACCACCATAAATGTATCGACAATATATAAGGTACCTGTTGTTGGGCCTGTTGACGCTATCGTTGTGAATGCTGCGCCAGCGATACCTGCGATACCGCAGCCTAGTGCAAATGTGTAACGATCAACTTTCTTAGTGTTGATTCCTACGGCATCGCTCATGACCCGGTTTTGGGTTGTTGCTCTAACGCGAAGTCCCCATCGCGACTTGAACATTAGGTAGTAAACGCCGAGTGTAACTATGGTGGTTAAGCCCAGTACAAACATTCCGTTCAGCGGTATATCAATCATCTCGGTGGGCTGATAGGAGCCTAATAACCACTCAGGTAAAGTTGGGCTTACTTCTCTTGCTCCAAACAACGAACGAAACGACTGTTGCATGATAAGGCTTAACCCCCAAGTGGCTAACAGAGTGTCGAGTGGGCGTTTATAGAGATGCCTTATAAGCGCGAACTCAGCGAGGTAACCTAATAACCCCGAGACGAAAAACGCGACCACAATAGCCAATACAAAATAGTAAGGCATAAATGCAGGAAAGTAAGTTTCGGTGAGTGTTGCCATGAAATATGTCGTGTAAGCCCCGACGGCCATGAACTCACCATGAGCCATGTTAATGACTCCCATTTGGCCAAAAATGATGGCTAGACCTAATGCCATTAGCAGGAGAACGCTAAACAAACTAATGCCAGCGAAGCCCTGCATGGCAAATATGGATACCAATTCGCTACTTGTATAACCGTCCATTATTTATCTCCCCAATTAGCCAAACGATTGAAATGTTAAGGCGGCAATGTTTTATGTGTGACCTAACGTTTACTATCGTTAATCTTTGGATGGATACACGAACGTCCTTGTTCGTGATTTTTGTGTTTAATATGACTGATTCTTAAACGGTATTAACTTACTGGTAACCTGCTGGGAATGGGTCAGGCTCTATTAGCTCGGATGTATACACCACTGTCGCCTGTCCATCTTTCTTCCACTGGCCTACTCGGGCTTTGCTCCATAAATGATGGTTCTTATGCAGCTTCACGTAGCCTTCTGGCGCTGTAGTAAGCTCGATGTCACCTTTTTCAGACTCGGCAACCACTTTGTCTACATCGAAAGAACCTGCTCTTTCCACCGCTGCTTTCCATAACCAAGGGCCGAGGTAGGCCGCCTGTGTTACATCTCCGATTACACTGTCTTCGCCCCACATCTCTTTGAAGGCTTTAACAAAGGCTTTGTTGTTTTCGTTATCCTGACTCTGGAAATATTTCATGATGGAGTAAAACCCTTCAAGGTTTTCACCACCGATACCCAGTACTTCATCTTCTGTTACGGAGATAGTGAGTAGGGTTTGCTTCTTAGACGTGATGCCCGCTGCTTTAAGCTGCTTAAACCAGGCAACATTGCTTCCGCCTACCACTGCAGCGTAGATAACATCAGGCTTTTTTAGGCGAATTTTATTGATTACTGAACCAAACTGAGTATTGCCCAGAGGCTTATACTCTTCACCAACAACCTTGCCG
The DNA here is from genome assembly GCA_913060665.1 of uncultured Oleiphilaceae bacterium. GTDB lineage: Bacteria > Pseudomonadota > Gammaproteobacteria > Pseudomonadales > Oleiphilaceae > Alkalimarinus. Next base: position 74,762 of record CAJXUY010000012.1, on the reverse strand, counting down.
CCTAATACGTTTTCAATGTGTTTACGGGCAATTTTCATTGAGGTTCTAGGCCAAATATAATCGGAGCCGATTAAGTAGAATGTCTTGGCCTCTTTTTCTTTGGCTACCCAATTCAGACCATCCAGTATTTGTTGTGTGGCTTCTTGTCCGGTGTAAATAACATTCTTTGATTGCTCCAATCCTTCGTAGAAGGTGGGGTAATACAAAAGGCCGTTTTCTTTTTCAAATACCGGTAGAACAGCTTTACGTGAGGCGGATGTCCATGCGCCAAAAACAGCAGCGACTTTATCTTTTACCAATAGCTTCTTACTTTTTTCGGCAAAGGTTGGCCAATCACTAGCGCCATCTTCCTGGATGATCTCAATTTGTCTTCCTAAGATTCCACCCATATCGTTAATTTGTTTTATCGCAAGTTTTTCAGCTTCTTGTGCTCCGGTTTCGCTAATGGCCATGGTACCGGTGAGTGAGTGTAAGATCCCCACTGTGACTGTGTCATCTGTTACTGCGAGCCCTGTTGTATTAACCTCTGCGGCCGATACAGATAGGCTCATATTGGATAAAAGAATAGCTGCTGGCAGTGCCATCAAGCCTTTTACGAAGCGTCTGCGCATAATGCTGGGCAGGCGAGAAGTGCTCGTTTTTCTCATGATATAGCCTCTTGATAATTTCTGGGTCAAACAAATGCTCGTTAGACAATTGCGTTGTCGGAAGAAAGTATGAAGAAGTCGACAGGGGGCGAAAATTAGCTGATTGCACTACTAGGCTACGTCATTTGACGTATTGATGATTGATTTTCATACCTATAAATAGGTACTCTTTATGCACTCAATTACACGTGAATATCGCTAGGGTGTCGTATTTTGGAGTCAGCGAGAATGAGTGAACAGCATGTGTCAGGTACTCGTCGTCGGTATAACCGGTGGGTGGCCAACCAAACATTAGAAGATTATGCCTTACGCTTTACTGCTAAAAGCGCACGAAAATGGTCTGTTGCCAGAGTTTCAAATACAGCATTAGGCGCGATTTCATTTCTTGCTTTAGAGGCTATTGGCGGCGTTATTACGATTCAGTATGGGTTTGATAATGCCCTAGCAGCCATTCTGGTTGTATCGTTGATTATTTTCTTAACTGGTTTACCGATTGGCTACTATGCAGCCCACTATGGGGTTGATATAGATCTGTTAAGTCGTGGTGCCGGGTTTGGCTATATTGGCTCGACAATAACCTCATTAATATATGCCTCTTTTACATTTATATTTTTTGCGCTTGAAGCGGCCATTATGGCCTCGGCTTTGGAGCTTTTGTTCGGGCTACCGCTGAGCATTGGTTATCTCGTTAGTTCTCTTATGGTCATTCCGTTGGTCACTCACGGCATTACGCTTATCAGTCGTTTTCAGTTATGGAGTCAGCCATTATGGTTGGTGTTGCAGCTAACACCTTTTGTATTTATTTTGTCGAAGGAGTGGTCTGCTGTAGATCAGTGGGTAGCGTATCCTGGTATCGCATCTGAAGAAGGTAGCGGGTTTAATGTGATCTTTTTTGGTGCGGCCTCAGGGGTGTTGTTCTCATTGGTTGCACAAATCGGAGAGCAGGTCGACTTTTTACGGTTTCTCCCACAAAACGATAAGAAGCATCGGTGGCGTTGGTGGGCTGCGATGATCTCAGCAGGGCCAGGTTGGGTTATTGTGGGGGCGATTAAAATATTGGCGGGATCTTTTTTAGCGGTACTGGCAATTAACCATGGTGTTGCGCCTGATCTCGTGGATGACCCCATTCAAATGTATTTAATAGCCTTTAGCTATTTAAACCAGTCGCCTATGGCAACCCTTGCATTAGCAGGGATTTTTGTGGTGATCTGCCAGCTCAAGATCAATGTGACCAATGCATATGCGGGCTCTATCGCTTGGTCTAATTTTTTCTCTCGATTGACTCATAGCCATCCAGGTCGAGTTGTGTGGTTGGTGTTTAATGTAATCATTGCGTTGTTGGTGATGGAGTTAGGCGTTTATGCTGCATTGGAAAATATACTAGGGATCTACTCTAACGCGGCGGTCGCCTGGGTGGGGGCGCTAGTTGCTGATCTGGTGATTAATAAGCCACTGGGGTTGAGTCCACGACATATAGAATTTAAACGGGCGCATTTATACGATATAAACCCTGTAGGCGTAGGGGCCATGTTGCTTGCGTCTATAATGGGTATTACCTCTTACGCAGGGGAGTTTGGTGAATTAGCTCAGGCATTGTCACCCTATATTACTCTGTTTACCGCTTTTTTGGCGTCGCCCATAATAGCGATTGCCACTAAAGGCCGATACTACATCGCTCGCCCTGCCTCGATAGTTGCTAGCGATCATGAGACTCTTTCTTGTAAGGTCTGTGAGAATAGTTTTGAGGCTGAAGATATGGCCACTTGCCCAGCCTATGGTGGTGCTATCTGCTCGTTATGCTGTTCTTTAGATGCTCGTTGCCATGATCAGTGTAAGACAGAGGCTCGTTTAGGTGATCAGTTGGCTCACCTTATGTCTTTGATCTTACCTCGTAAGCTCGTATCGTTGATGAATGCCAGGCTGTTGCAGTTTTCCGGGCTTTTGTTACTTATTGCAGGCATATTGGGGACAGTCTTTATGCTTGTGTATATTCAGGTTCCTAGTATCAATCTTGAGCTCAAAACGCTTATCTCATCTACGCTTTTTCAACTCTTTTTCATCTTACTTATTGTTGTCGGTGTACTGGCATGGCTATTTGTATTAGCAAACGAAAGTAGACAACTCGCATTACAAGAATCACAAAGGCAGATGGAGTTACTCAACGCTGAAGTGAGCGCTCACAAAAACACAGATAGAGCATTGCAACAAGCAAAGGAGGTTGCAGAAGCGGCCAATCAGGCAAAAAGTCGCTATTTGACCGGCATTAGTCATGAGTTGAGAAGTCCTCTTAATTCAATGCTGGGATATGCACAAATTCTGGAAAAAGATCCGGGTTTGGCCGATGTACATGCTAAAAAAGTCAAGATCATTAAGCGTAGTGGTGACCATCTTGCTGATTTAATAGAAGGGCTGCTCGACATTTCTCGAATAGAGGCAGGGAGAATTGAGTTTCGAAGAGATCATGTGTTGTTGAAAAGTCTAATTGATGAGCTCATCGAAATGTTTAGCCTGCAGGCAGAAGCAAAAGGCATTAAGTTTGAGTATGTTCAGAAAAGCCCTCTGCCGAACGTAGTTGTCGCAGATGATAAACACCTTCGTCAGATTTTGATTAATCTCTTGTCTAATGCCGTAAAGTTTACGCAGCAGGGTCAGGTTCGGTTTGAGGTTCGTTACCGCAATCAGGTCGCGGAGTTTACGGTTTCAGATTCTGGTGTCGGAATAGCAGCTGCTGATGCGGACAGAATTTTTGAGCCGTTTGAGCGTGTGCGCAGCGCCAAGTCTCAGCAGTTTCCCGGAACAGGTCTAGGGTTAACCATTAGTAAATTGTTAACGGAAATAATGGGGGGGGATATTGAATTAATCAGCCAGCCAGGTGTTGGGAGTACATTCAAGTTGTCGTTAATGTTATCGAGTGTCGCGAACCCTGATCTGCGGTTCGATTCTGTTAAGCCCATTGTGTCGTATGCAGGAGAGAGAAAATCGGTGGTAGTGGTAGATGATGACCCGTTCCATCGAGGGCTCATTGGCGAAATTCTGACGCCTTTGGGATTCTCTGTTGTTGAATTTCCAGATGCAATTAGCTGTCTTCGTGTTGAAAACCTCGCAGATATTGATTTGTTCTTATTAGATATCTCAATGCCTGAGATGAATGGTTGGACGCTTGTAAAAACGTTAAGGGGGCGGGGTATTAAGGCGCCTATTGTCATGGTGTCTGCAGATGCGTATGAGAACCCAGATGTTGCAATGTTGTCAGAGAGTAATATTAGGTTAAATGATGGCTACATCACTAAGCCCATTCGTGATACGGTCTTACTCGAAAAGGTATCAAAAATGCTAAATATCGAATGGGAATACAAGGCAGATAAACCCTCCGTGATTCAATCAGATGCCATTGAATTGAATGTGGCTGAGACCAACGTTCAGAGCTATGAAGGCGTATCCAACGATGACTTGAGAGAGCTGGTGGCGATGGCCGAGTTAGGTTTTATAGACGGCATAGATAAGGTATTAGCCCAGCTTGAGCAATCAGGTAACGCTACATCATTTGTGGCGTTGGTCAAGCAGTATTTGGGGAACTATCAATTCTCAGAAATTATTAGTGTGAGTAAAAAGGGGTTGTTGTGATGTCTGAAAATGAGTCGAAAGGCATCGTATTAGTTGTTGATGATTCCACTGATGCGTTAGGCATTCTGAACGAATCACTCGTAGGCGCGGGTTATACTGTATTTGTTGCGATGGATGGCGCACAGGCCTTAGCGATCGCTGATCGCATGGCGCCTGATATCGTCCTAATGGATGCGATTATGCCAAACATGGACGGTTTTGAAGCCTGTAGAGCACTGAAACAAAATAGTGAGCTGGGTGATGTCCCCGTGATTTTTATGACGGGTCTAAGTGAAAGTGAAGATGTCGTTAAAGGTTTGGAAGCAGGTGGCGTTGATTATATTAGTAAACCGATAAAGTTGGGTGAGCTATTAGCAAGAGTTAAGGTGCACTTAAACAATGCGCGCATGACAAGAAGTGCCAGAGTCGCACTGGATGAAGTTGGACAGCTAACATTTGCATGCGACATCAACGGAAGTGTTGTTTGGTCTACTACTCATGCTAGAGAGTTACTCGCCTCCCGTAGCCGTGATCAGGAATGGTTGGATACTCAGTTTCCTGAACAGGTGAAAGGGTGGCTCGCTCATAGACCAGAAAAACATAGCAGTTTGCAATTGAAAGGACTCGAAAAACCGCTGCAAATGAACTTGTTAGGTAGACCTTCCCCAGGGGAGTTTCTGATGCGTTTGCTTGATGATGATGAGCTGGTGGCTCGAGCGGCGTTAAAAGAGAGGTTTGAGCTTACAGAGCGAGAAACTGAGGTTTTATTTTGGTTGTCTAGAGGCAAAACCAATCGTGAGATAGGGCAGATATTGTCTATGAGCCCACGAACGGTCAATAAGCACCTTGAACCCGTTTATCGTAAATTATCAGTCGAAAACCGAACTACTGCTGCAGCGGTTTGCTTGCAATATCTTAGCAGTCGGTGACATTTTGGTAAATGGTTAGCACTCCAGTATCCTTAAGGTTCTAGAGTGCTAACACACCTCTTAGGGCGCTAGATCTTGGTTAATCGAGTCGATGTTATCTTGGTGGGTTATAGGCTCTTCATCGCCCGCTTTAACCCATGCCAAAAATAGCTCATACCAGATCGCAAGTACTACTGCGCCTAAGAATAATCCAATAATTCCTGCCGAGAGCATTCCGCCAAAGAGGATCACGGGCATCGGTATATCGACCCCTCGGCCCATCAATAATGGCTTTAGGAAGTTATCAGACAACCCTGCTAGAAATACCCAAATGCTGAAAATAGTGGCAGGTGTCGTGTCTTGAGTCGAGAACGCGTAGCCGATAAGGGGAAGCACCACAATCAAAGCAGGTAATTGGGCTATGCCTAATATCAGAATACCAATCGCAATTAGCCCCGCTGCCGGTATGTTAAAGGTAAATAAGGCCGCACCGATCAAGATGGATTGAATGAGTGCAACACCGACTACGCCCAGCAATACGCTTCGGATAGTTGCGGCGGTTAGAGTTGTCCACTTAGCTCCGTTCTTTCCTGCGATTCGAACAGCAACGGTTTTTAGGGCTGATGCGGATGCCTCTGCGTGGGTCATAAAGCCTGCTGCAATAGCTAACGAAACAATAAACATCAGCAGGGTAGAGAGGCTACTGCCAACCATGGAGGCCAATGCTGCAGCTGCATTTTTTATTTCAGGTAAAAAGTGAGTGACCGCCTTTTCTAAGTTGTCTGAAAACAGTGACCAGACCTCAAAGAGCTTACTGCCGATGACCGGGATATCTGCAACCCGTTGAGTCGGGCCGGGTATATGAACTTCACCACTTTTAAAGACTTCAGTCAGGTGAGCGACGAGGTCAAGAATAGACCCCGAAACCATAATAAAAGGGGTAATGAGTAACGTAATGCATAAGATTGCTAAGACAGTGGCGGTCAATCCGCGTCGGCCTTTTAATAGGGTTTCAAACTTTTGAGTTATCGGCATGAGCGCAACGGCTAAAATGGCACCCCATAATACAGGAATGATAAAGGGTTTAATAACGTCGTAGGTCCATACGATCAGCATAACCAACAACCCAATTCGTATTGCTGACTCCATCATATTATTGATAAAGCGCTTTCGCTGATCTTCTTCCGTTTGCTTTTCCATATTGGCTTCCAGGCTATTGGTTGTAGTACTATTTGTTGTAGTTATGTTGACTTGAACTGACTAAACTTGCGACCACGATGGCCATATAAAACACCCCGGCAATGGCCTCCATGTAGACGATGGATTGAGAAAATGGTGAAGCAGGGCTTATATCGCCATAACCTAATGTCGTTAATGTGACAAAGCTAAAATAGGCCATTCTAGAGAAATTCTCTCCCCATGGTTTGTCAGTCATACCGGTAAACGATTCCGGTGAAAACTCCAAAATGAGTAAGTAGGCGATTGACCACATCAGCCCTAACAACAAAAATAGCGCGACAGAACCGATGATCTTATTACTATCTACACGATGGCCGGTAAACAATATTTGTTTGGTAATGGACTTAAAGGTACCAAAGAAAAACGCGAACATTAAGACCAGCATGATAGCATCAAGCTGTTGAGCGCCTACCAAGTGACGAATGAGTATCGCGACTAACCAGCAGCAGGCTAAGCTCGTCAAAAAACGATACCAGCCTTTATCAAAACGAAGACTCATTAGGCAGATGATAAATGTGAGTGCCGTAAACCCCTGCAGAATATACTCTAGTAGCCCACCTGAAATGGCGTGGACTAATGATGAGCTCATCAGTAATAATATGAGTGCGATGGTGAGGTAGAAGAAGTTATTTTGCTGATTGATTTTCTGTTCCATAAGGTTGTTCTACTTTTCGCCTTCTTTTTCGCCTTCTTTTTCGTCTTGCATTACCATAATCGAGGCCGATAGTCCGAATCGAAGATCAATATCATCGGGTAATGCGTTTAGAGATATACGCACAGGAATACGTTGAGCCAGGCGAATCCATTGGAACACTGGGTTTACATCGGGCAATAGGTTATAGCCGACCTTACCATCTTTAGGGGCGATTCCCCAGCCGATGGACTCGACATAACCTTCAATAGGTTGGTCTGGGTGCGACATCAATGTCACCATAGCGCTATTACCCGCTTTAATTTGTGGCAACTGACTCTCGCGAAAGTAGCCAAAAACCCAAAAGCTATTACTATCAATAAGCGCTAGAAGTGGCTGGTTAGCAACGGCTTGTGTACCGAGTTGTATATCGACGTTAGAGACATAGCCGTCCACTGTTGCATAAATACGTGTGAACTTCAGGTTTAGCTTAGCGGCCTTTAGTTGTTCTTCAGATACTTTAATCGCGAGCAATGATTCTTCATAAGTGATTTGGCGACGACTAAGATCTTTATGGGATACTGCGCCTTTGTCTTTGGCCCTAATATCCTTGAGTCGATCGTATTCAATCTTTTTACCACGGGAGTTTACTTTTGCACGTTTAAGCGACGCGTCAGCTTGGGCTAATGCGACTTCATAGGTACTAGGGTCTATTTGAAACAATAAATCGCCTTGACGAACAAACTGATTGTCTTTGATTGCTACTTCGGTAATCGGGCCTGAAACACGAGGGGCGACTTTGATGATATTGGCTCGTACCTGTCCATCTCGTGTCCAGGGGTTATTAAAATAGGCTTCATACTTTTGATAGGCAAAATAGAGCGCGCCTCCAATAATGAGGGTATTTAACAAAATGATGAATAGCTTTTTTGCCATGTTCAAATTTGCACCTAAAACTGTATAAAGAAATGATCAATGCCAACCACATATAGAAGCATGATGGCTATAAATGAAATGGATGGAAACGCAATTAATCGAGATAGACGGGTTTTATTTAAAAGAGCGACAGTGACCCATGTTGCGATCAGAGAAAGTACTATCACCAATAATAGGGGGGAATAGTAAACATCGCCGATTGCTAGCTCGTGAGGCATTTTCATTATGGTGCCTCCCGCTCAGGGCTGGTTTGTGAAGACCGCTCAGGGCTGTTGGTTTGTGAAGACCGCTCAGGGCTGTTAGTTTGAACCGGAAGTGTTTGCGGTGAGTCTAGTTGGGCACCCCAGTCTGTTCGTGCCTTCATGGTTTCTATCAGGGCGTCACTGACAAATGCTTTACCACTGTTAGCTTCCCATCCCCCGCCTAACGACTTATATAGTGCAACGACTTGATTGGCAATATTGCCTTTGGTTTGGGCGTGACTATCTTCACTGCGGGTCATTTTCTCCACTGAACTTAGTAGTCGTTCAAAGTTGATTTGGCCGTTTTCGTATTGTGTCATGGAAATATTAAACGCTCGAACAGAGGCATTCACGGCTTTTAACCTGAGTGTTTCTTGTGCTTGGTAAAATTGATAAGACGAGAGTGAGTTGCCTACCTCTTGAATGGCGAGTAGTACTTTTTTGTTGTAGTTGGTGAGTGTCTCCTGAAAGCGCGCATCTTCTAAGCGGATGTTGTTTTTGACTCGACCATATTGAAAAATATTCCATGAGAATGAAGGGCCAACAGCGAGTGTTAACGAGTCACTTAAACTAAAGCTGGTGGCTGACTCTTCGGTGCTGTTCACCCCAATTGAACCAAATAACGAAAAACTGGGATACAGTGCGGCTTCAGCGATGCCTATTTGTGCACTTTGGGCGTGAGCCTGAAGCTCCGCTACCTGTAAGTCAGGCCGTCGCAAAACCAGTGATGCATCAATGGCGGTATCTATCGCGGGTGGAATAGGTACAAGCGAGTAGTTGTCATTGTTTGCGGATGCTCGTTTGGCGTCATTATTATCGTATTTGGTGAGATACGTCTGTATACGCTTAGCAATATCATCTGAGTCTAGAATCGTATCAACCCCGCTAGGAAGAATACCTAGCAAAACGGCTAGTGCATTGCGCGATTGCATCATCCCAATTTGCAGTGCAGGTAGTGCTGACTGAGTACCATAAAGTTGGCTTTTGGCCTGCTGCACATCGAGCTCTGTGACATTACCTGAGTCATACTGGACTTGGGTGATCTCTACGACTCTTTCTTGTATTTGAGTGTTACGTTTAGATAGTAATATGCGTTCTTGAAAGGTTCGATAGTTAACGTAGTTACGGGCGACTTCTGCCGTGATACTGACGGTAATGTTGTGATATGAGGCGATTGATGCATATAAGGCTGCTTCTGCAGACTCTAAACCGCGAGCATATTTACCCCAGACATCCATTTCCCAGCCTGCGTCAAATGACAGTGCAGCATTGTTGTATGACTTATCATCAGTATAAATTTTTGCCAGTTGGCCAGACACCACCTGAACTTGAGGGTAGCTCAATGCATCTGAAATGCCGTACACCATCCTAGCTTGCAGGATGCGTAACCCCGCCGCTTCAATATCGAGATTTTGCTGGTTGGCTGCTTCGACCAGGTTATTGAGGGTTGGGTCATTAAATTGTACCCACCATTGAGCGGTCTTTGTTTCGGCTTGTTGAGTATCGGCTTGACTCCAGCTTTTAGGCAGGCTCGCGGCCTCGATTGGCTCGAAATTCGGGCCTACGACGCTGCAGGCGGCGAGGTTATAGATCAGCAATATTGACAAGGCCGATCTAAGATACCGTTTACAGTTTTTTGTAATGCTGGTGCTATGCATGAAAGACCGCATTAAAATCTCGTTTGTTGCAAACTTGCCCAATAGACACCCTCATAGGTCGTTTTGCATTGATTAATCGCTTCAAAGACATTTTTCTTAAGGTGTAACAGTATATAGAAACCTGATATTTCTGTGTGAGAACAACAACCTAAATCAACGTTTTTAAAGAACATTTCGAGTTTTCTTTCAGTGTTTAGATAGTCATTGTAGTAGGCATTAAACAGTTTGTTCAATGTGTCGGGGTTTTTTCCACATGCTAACCCATCTATGAATGCGACTGCTGTGTGGTTTGACTGTTGTTTGTTGTAAGCCGAGCCTGCTTGTTTTACTAAACGATTGTGGTTCAGCTTTTGTTGTGCCATCTCGAAGGTATTGAGCTGATTGCGAAGTAAATTACAGGCATCTGCAAAAGCCATTAACGGTTCCGCTGAAGGTAGTCCAAAGTATTGATGGTTAGTTTTAGCTCCCCAGACTTTGAGCTTATTAACGGTTTCACTCATCGTTCTTGCATGCCAACGATATCGAAGGTGAGTCAAGCTGAACTTAGGCGTTGAGGGATGTGAGAACTGGCTATAGCGCATTACGCCAGCAGCATGACGGAAAAACCGTTCTTTCATGATATAAAAAAGGTGTTCAGGTTTCGATGAAAACGGCAGGTAATAAGAGATAATAATCATCAGTACTACCATATAAAACAATAACATGATGGTTAGAATAACACCGAAATTATACGCCATGGTATTGTCGATACCGAGTATAAATAAGCCTAATAAAAAGAATATGGTGATAGGCCCTTTGAATAGGTAAAAGGCGATAAACGTATAGATAAAAAGAAATATACCTAACTCTAACCCTAAGGTGAGTTGGGGAAGAATAAAAATATATGACGGAACAGCAAACAGAAACCCAAACGTAAACAGTACCAACAGCAGCACTGGGTGGACGGGTAAAAACGAGAGAAGCGAAATAAAAATAGTCGAAAAAATAACAAAGCTATAACCACCCGGAGGATTAAAGTAGATCCAGAAAATGGCAGCTGCCCAATAACTCACAAATACCTTTATCGCTGTTTTGGCATTTTCTGCATCCCACCATAAAAACATCCCTGGTTTATCCGTCGGCGGTTCTTTGCAGGGTTCCAGCGCTGTTGTAGAGTCTATGCAGCGGATAATCTCTACAAGGTTTGATAGGGTTTCTTGCAGTGAGTTCAAAAGATAGCCGAAGGTGATAATGCTGCCTTTTTGAAAATGAGAACCGCTATCGAGTGCTTCTTTATGGTATTTGACGCTTAGAGGCTGCTTAATGTCTTGATTTTCCGTTTGAGATGATGCTTTTTCTTCTAGATTCCATGCTGATTGCGTTGACTCAAATAGCGACTCAAGGTTTGAAATTGTTTGGGTGAAATCGACTATATACTTTGATCTATCAAGATGTTCTACGTCATTATTTTCTGCCACGGATACTAAAAGTTGAGTAAGTTTTTTATAGTAGTATAGGGCTGAGCCCCATTCATTTTTATAAACTGTGAGATCGGTGTACTCGCTACGCAGTAACTCGTAGCGTGCTTCCAGCGCGTCCTGAGCACCATAGAGTTGCTGTATTAATAGCCTGTCGTTAGTTTTATCCTGACCCTGATCGCTATCATAATGATCGTCATTGCCATTGGCCGCTATGCGTTTGAAAACTTTGAGTTGTAGCGTACTGAGGTCGTTTGCAAGCTGTTTGAGATTTTGTTCTGCTTTTGAGGGAAACAAGAAAACACTTACCAACGTATAAATCACAACACCGAACGCGGTCATAAATGCCCGATCAACACCGTACAGAAACGCGCCATCCGCATTGCCTCCGTTGGACATCATTAAAATCATCACGCCAGTGAGCATAAAAAGAGTGGGGTCTTTTGTGTAGGCATTGCGAATATAAAAGACAATTGAGACGATAATCGATACCGCTAACATATACTGCAGCCGGTCTTGAGCAAACAGCCCTACGAGTAGAAGCCCAATAACGGCCCCTATAACAGTACCTATTACCCGGAAAGTTCCTTTTGCTAAAGACTCTCGTTGACTACTAATTGAAGCAATCAGCATGACGGTAGTGGCTGCTGTTGATGCTTGTGGCCAACCCATGGCCATTTGTATTAGATATGCCAATGCTAGGCTTAAGGCGACTTTAGAGGCAAATTTGAACTTTTCACTCAGGCAAAACGGCCAAAACCAATTATTAAATGATAATAGTGATCGAAATGAGGCTGGTGTTTTGGCGCCATCAAGCATTTTTTGTGGCATGACACTCTCTTATTGTTAGATCACTGGTTTTATGAGTGTTAAGGCTCACAAATGCAGGTGTTATGCAAATACTGATTCTACTTGGATTAAATCACAGGGTACAATTATTCTCTGTTAATATATCTACAAAGAAACCTATCTTAGTGACCTCGACGGAACAGAATACTCGATGGCTAAATACTCAAAAAAGCAGACGCTTGTCTCTGAAAAGACTCAAGAAGAAGCAATGAAAGCGGCTCGTGCGACCCAAAGACCTGGGCAAACTAAAGAGCAGACGAAGTTAATTGCTCAAGGTATTCAAAAGGGTATCGATCACTATAAAAAACAGCATAAAGCTAAGTCTCGGGAGCTTAATAAACGACTTAAAAAAGCCGCTAATACAATGCATGAGATAGAGCACGACTTACCTCTTGAAATGGCTAGCGAAACAACACCACGTTTACCCTGGGTTTTACTGTTAACGTCTTGGGCTCTGTTTATCGCTTATATTCTGACCACTAGGCTCTAACTGTTTTGATAAGGCTCTAAAGAATATGACCGCTGATTTACACACATTATTGCAACAGCATTTTGGCTTTGCGTCTTTTCGTCCGGGTCAGTCGGAAGTGGTTCACGCGATTGCTGAGGGTAGAAGTGCTGCGGCCATATTTCCGACGGGCTCAGGTAAGTCTTTATGCTATCAGCTGTCCGCGTTGCATTTGCCGCACCTCACGTTGGTGGTGTCTCCTTTATTGGCGTTAATGCAAGACCAGTTGGCTTTTCTGGCACAAAAAGGCATTCAAGCCGCGAGTATTGACTCAACGCAGAGCAGGGAAGAGTCTGTCAATGTCATGAACGGAGTTCGGGCAGGGCAGATAAAGATTCTAATGGTCTCAGTTGAACGCTTGAATAATGAACGTTTTCGGCACTTTATGAGTCAGGTGCCGATCTCTTTGTTAGTGGTTGATGAGGCTCACTGTATTTCAGAGTGGGGGCATAATTTTAGACCTGACTACCTCAAGCTTCCACAGTATCGTCAAGCATTTAATATTAAACAAACGCTTCTTTTAACGGCTACCGCGACACCACAAGTCATTCAGGATATGGGGCAAAAGTTTGGGATTGATTCCAATGACATCACCCTAACAGGCTTTTACCGCTCGAACCTTAACTTGGCTGTTCAAGGGGTAAAGTCTCACGACAAAATTGCATATTTGGCTCAGTGGCTCAGTGGCCGTGTTCAGCAGTCTGGTATTGTGTATGTCACACTGCAACAAACGGCTGAACAAGTGGCAGAGCAGCTCAGACAGCAGAGCATTCCCGCCCAGGCGTATCATGCTGGCATGGATAGTGAGCGTAGACAGTTGATTCAACGTCAGTTTATGGCGGGTGAGCTGGGTCTTATTGTCGCGACCATCGCGTTTGGTATGGGGATCGACAAGAGTAATATCCGTTTTGTAGCTCACTACGACCTGCCGAAATCTATCGAAAACTACGCTCAGGAAATAGGCCGAGCAGGCCGTGATGGTCTGCCTTCAGATTGCTTAGTACTGGCTAACGGGGATAACCTCAATGTCCTTGAGAATTTTGTTTACGGTGACACCCCGGAGTTATCGGCCATTAACTATGTATTAACTGAGATTGTTCAATGTACGTCTCAGGGAGCACAGCAGTGGGAGATACTGCTCAATAGCCTGTCGAATCAATCCAATATACGACCGCTAAGCCTTAAAACATTATTGGTCTATCTCGAAATCTCTAACATTATCAAACCGGTTTATAGCTATTTTGCAGAATATAAATACAAGTTCTTGCAGCCACAAGAAGATGTTATAGCACGATTTAACGGTGAGCGTCAGGACTTCGTTAATGCGATTATTGAGTCATCTGATAAAGCTAGAACTTGGGCGACGGTGAATTTTGAGCAGCTTAACCAGTGTTATCCAAGTGATAGAGGGCGAGCACTGACTGCATTGGGGTATCTTGATGAACAGGGCATGATTGAGCTGCAGACTAAACAAATGACTCAAGTTTATGATGTGGTAACCCCTCACTTTGATCAGTCTGCATTAGCTGCGTCCCTGTTTGAGCGGTTTCGTACTAAAGAGCAGAGTGAAATTGATCGTATTCATCAGTTGGTCGCATTTTTTACCAGTGGGACCTGTTTAAGTCGACAGCTTTCTGAGTACTTTGCCGATCACCAATTGCAGGCAGACTGTGGTCATTGTTCTGTTTGTGCGGGTGATCCGGCACGCCTACCACCACTGCCAGCACTACCGCCTCTTGAGCAGTATAACTTTGCACACTTAAGCCAAAGTATTATTAACAAATTAGGTGACTCAGTTTCTACCGTGTTGGTGAGCCGCTTTTTATGCGGGCTTACTACCCCTGTTTTTACGCGACTAAAAGCCCGTTCACTAACGGGCTTTGCTGCACTCGAGCAGTATCGTTTCTCTGATATTAAGACTTGGGTAGAGCTTCATCGTGGTTGATTGCTGAACACATTTATAGCATCGGGTGAGCACACCTGCTTTACCAGTCATCAACAACTTATAGTGTTTAACGGTATTAATTGTATGAAATAACGTCCTACTGCTATAGTTTTATGATTGTTAAAGGATTTGCGGAGCTTGGTTTATGGAATACCCTCCTTTTGTAGAAGATCAACTCTACCTTGATATGGACGAAACTGTACCAGAGGTCGAGCAACTACGAGCGATGCTCAATAACCTCACGCGCATTCACCTGTTAACGGCCGATAAATTTGAGAGTTTTGATGACCTGATCAGAGAGTACTTGATTGCCGGTATAGATGTATTTGGCTTAGAAACAGGTATTGTGAGTGAAATTAAAAACGATGGAACTTACCGTGTGTGTGATGTGGTAAGTCCATTGGATGTATTGCAAAAAGATCAGATATTTGACTTGAATGACACCTATTGTCGGGAAGTTGTTCGTAGCAATCAGGTGTTGGGTTTTCCTGAAGTCGGTAAGTTAGATTTTATGAATTGCCACCCTGTATACCAGAACCTCAAACTAGAGGCTTATTTATCCGCGCCTATTTTTGTGGGAGATAAGCTGTTTGGGACGTTCAATTTCACCTCAACTAAACCAAGGGCGCGAGGTTTTTCGGCTCATGAGCATAACTTAATTAAGTTGATGGCGAACTCAATTGGTGCTTTTATACTACTCCGTAGCAAGAATGAGAAGCTAATTGCATTAAATGAACGGATGAAACGACTTGTGGGCTATGTTGCTCACGATTTGAGAAGTCCGTTAGGTTCGATTATTAGTCTTGCCAAACTGGGAATGAGAGAGGGGGTTACCAAGGAGAGGTTGCAGAGTATCGTTAGTACGTTGGTCGACCCAGCCGAGAAAGCGCTTGAGTTTGTATCAACCATTCTCGAATATGCAGCACTAGGAACCGGAAAAATCACCCTGAATAAGAGTACTGTTTCCGCACAGTTAATGCTGGAAGAAACGGTAAAATCAGTCGCTCATTTCATTGAAGGTTCGAATGTTACGATTGAATATAACTGTAACCCCTCCCTAAACATCGAATGCGACTCCAACCGGATGCAACAAACTATGAGTAACTTGCTGATTAATGCCGTCAAATACTCGCCGGAGGGAGGCGTGGTTTTATTGAGCGCTGTTGATAAAGACGGCGAATGTGAATTAAAAGTGGTCAATAGTGTTGATGTAAGCAACGAGGCTGAAAATATTAGCTATAGAAAAGTCTACGGTTCTGTGGGGTTTGGGCTCGATATAGTTAACGAAGTGTTAAATGCCCATGGGGTTACACTGAGAGAGCATAAAGCGAACAATAGCCATACTGTTATGTTTACCTTTCCTTTAGCCTAGAACTATTGTTTTAGAGCTATGCGCCCAAAGAAAAAAATAAAAAACTGCCTTGTAAGGGGGGCTTGTCAAGACAGTATAAAAGGGGTGTGCTGAAAACGAAATTAAACTCCAATTAAGCGGTAGGGGCGCTTCATTGGTGACTGTATTAGTTTGCTTGTGTAGCGTCTAAATCTGTTGGAGGCGTTGGGTTACCAGCAGCGGTTGCGGGACTGTGATAAAGCACGTACTCACTCATATCGATATCGCCATTGCTATTAGCGTCTAACTCTACAAATGCGCTTGCAAGCTCTGGACTGATGCTAACTTCTTCCTGTGTTAACGTCCCATTACCGTCTTTATCCAGTACTGAAAACTCTTCCTGAAATTTAGAATCAATTGGAACAGCTTCTTTTGTCATGCCTTCAGCAATAGCGCCTGTGCTGAGGGATAGAAATAGTGCAGTGGCTGCAGCAGGTGCTGCCAAAATAGTACGAATAGCCATAATCTTTCTCCTTTATAATATCATTACAACATCCAAGAGTTTGAGAAACCTCAACTCACTGTATTGTTATTTAGCGAATAAGATGCCAATAATAATTAATTCATACTATTCAATGTGTTAGATTGTTTTGGCGTTGTTTTTATTTGTATGGACGGTGTTTTAGAGTGTTATATGTCGCATATTTGCGACGCTTTGTTTTTATATGACTCGCTAGTTAATATAAAACAATAGGTTACGTGTCTTGTATTTGCGACACTTTATTTTTCGACGAGAAATTGTCTTAATGATTAGGTGGTGGCATTAACTCGCATTAAACTAACGAACACTTACACAGTTCAATATGCAGAAACCTGTCATGTTATTTCGTCCTCGTTCATTGCTGCAATTAGTGGTCATCTCGTTTGTTTTGGTATTGACGCCGCTCGGTGCATTGCTGATACAAGCCATGCAGGCACTAGAGAGTGTTTCGATGAAAGGGCGTGTGGCAACGCTTGAAATTGCATCGCTGGCTAAAAGCAGCCAAAGCCTGCCCGAAATTGTGCTAGATATGGAACACTCAGCAAGACAATATCAGGTACTGGGTGACCCTAAGTTAAAAGGCATCTTTCAAGTGACGGAATCGCGATTTAATGCGGATCTTAAGGGCGTTTGTAAAGAAAACCTTTCTGAAAACCTATTGGTGCTTTGCAATAAACTGACGAGTAGTGCCCACCGTTTAATCGATACATTGAGTGACGCGCCTTATGATTCTGCGACTTATGAAAGCGCCCTCGCCGACTTTGAATTACTCTCGACTCATACACAACAACTGGTTCAAGAAATACAGCACCTTATTGAATTGAAGTCTGAACAGTTAGCGGCTGATGCGGCGTCGGTTAAGTCAAGGTTGCTATGGCAGGGCGTCAGTTTGGTGCCACTTAGTATTGTCATGAGTGTATTGTTTACGTTTTTGATTATACGACCGATACACCGATTAGAGGAAATTATCCAGCAGTTGGGCTCAGGACAAGCACCGTTAAAATTTGAAGTTTATGGGCCCCGAGAGCTCAATAACCTAGGGGAAAAACTTCATTGGCTACAATCAAAACTGCAGGCCCTTGAGGAGCAGAAGTTACGCTTTATCAGGCAGATGTCTCACGAGCTCAAAACACCGCTTGCGAGTCTTCGTGAAGGTGCGGACCTCATGGAAGAAGAGATACTGGGGCCTTTGACTGACTCTCAGCGGGAAATCGTGATGATATTGCAGGACAAAGGGTTGCAGCTGCAGCGAATCATTGAAAATCTGCTCGACTTTAATGGGTTGAAGTATCAACGCAGCATCTTAGTAAGTCAGTTTGATTTACGTAAATTAGTGGATGAAGTGTTGCATGAGCATCGCTTGGATATCCAGCGTGCAGACCTCCATTACTGCTTAGATGGCGCGCCACTGCAGCTCAATGCAGACAAAGTTAAACTGCGTACGTTGCTCGGAAACCTGATATCTAACGCAACCTATTACAGTCTGCCTCCATCAAGAATGTGGCTTAGCTGGAGGGCCACTGAGCACGAGTTAATACTGCAAATTGCGAATCATGGCAATGCGATACCTGAAGAAGACCAAGAACGTATTTTTCTGCCTTTTGAGCAAGGTCGCCAACCTCGATCAGGCACCATTAAAGGCTCTGGTATTGGCTTATCGGTCGCAAAGGAGTATGCCCTAATGCACGGCGGCAGTTTACACCTAGTGAGCCACCCTCAGGCAGAGATTTGCTTTCAATTACAGATGCCGCTGGTATCAAAGGATTGTTCTTATGAGGTTTCTAATGAAGAGCCTGAGCATCATTCAAGTAAAGCCTCCCAAGATAGAAAGGTAAATATTACATGAGATTTAACGCTTTTTTTATGGGCCTAATAGTCGTTAACTTAACTGCTTGTAGTCACTATCCGCATGTGCTGGGGCACGCTCCTACGGCTGTTGAAACGCAAGTGGCTAATTGTGAGGTTGATTTACGCACAGAAGATTGGGTTGGTACGTTTCTATTATCGACTGAGTTAAGGGTGGAGGCGCTTAGTACCGTTGAAGAGCCTGAAAATATAGAGCAGGTTTCGTTGCGGGCTATTTTATTGACCCATAGCGACGCAAGCTATAGAGAGTTGAGAGAAGCTGAAGATTTAATACTTAACCAACTGCCGTTGAGCGAAGACGGAGTCAATGGGTGTCAATCAGATGAGCTTATAGATTACATTCTCAAGCTTAATCAGACGTTGCAAAAACGAAAGTCAGCGGTGGTTCTACTGCAACGCCAAATCGACGAGCAAAACAAAACTATTGAAAGTCAAGCTGGCGAGAATGCAGAATTAGAGAAGAAGATAGAAGCATTGACCAATATAGAACACCGCATGAAAGCGCGTTCAGTGAAGGTCGACCCTGAGGTATCACCATGAAACGTTCTCCTCAAATACTGTTAGTGGACGATGACGTTAGTTTGTTGAGATTACTATCGATGCGGTTGGAAACCGAGAATTATCAGGTCGATTGTGTCGATAGTGGTGAGTCGGCACTGCAATGGATCGCTAAAAAAAGAGTTGATCTTGTGATCACTGACTTAAGAATGGAGGGGATAGACGGCCTAGCGCTATTTGGTAAAATTCAGCAACTCCAGCCCGGGTTGCAGGTTATTATCATGACCGCTCACGGGTCTATTCCTGAAGCGGTTGCGGCCACTCAACAGGGCGTATTTAGTTTTATAACAAAACCGATTAATCGTGATGAGTTCTTATCTTCAATTCGAGAAGCGCTACAACAAACATCTCAGGTAGACGAGGTCTGGCGCTCTGAAATAGTCACCAACAATGAGGCTATGGAAACCTTGCTGGGGCAGGCACATCAGGTCGCTCAAAGTGATGTAAGTGTATTAATAACAGGCCCTAGTGGAACCGGAAAAGAACTACTGGCGCGGGCGATCCACAAAGCCAGCCCTCGGCATAATAAACCGTTTATTGCGATTAACTGCGGAGCATTGCCTGAGCATTTGTTAGAGTCAGAGTTGTTTGGGCATGTTAAAGGTGCCTTTACAGGCGCTATTAGCGAGCATGCTGGCCTGTTTTTGGCCGCTGACGGCGGCACGTTGTTTCTTGATGAAATAGGTGATATGCCTACGACATTACAAGTAAAACTATTGAGAGCACTGCAAGATCGAGAGGTTCGTCCTGTAGGGAGTGTACGCTCGATACCCGTTGATGTAAGGATATTATCGGCGACCCACTTTAACCTTGAAGAAGCGATGCAGCACCAAAGGTTTAGAGAAGATCTCTACTACCGTTTGAAAGTCGTTAAACTGAAAATTCCCACACTGGCAGAACGCGCAGAAGATATTCCTGCGTTAGTACGCTTTTTACTTGACCGAAAGAAAAGTAGCAAAATTAAAGGCTACTCCCCAGAGTCAATGCAGATGTTGATTGCTGCGCCATGGCCAGGCAATATTCGGCAGCTCATCAATGTTGTAGAGCAGACATTAGCGCTTGCGACTACACCCATTATACCGGTTTCGCTTGTGGCTCAAGCATTAGAACGTCAGGCGGATTATTTGCCTTCGTTCAGTGATGCACGATCAGAATTTGAGCGTAACTATTTGAATAAGTTGATGACGATGACAGAAGGCCATGTTGCTAATGCCGCCAAAATAGCCCAACGGAATCGGACAGACTTTTATAAACTGCTATCAAAATATGGTATCGAAGCGACTCAGTTTAAACCCAAGACTAAACCTAAGGGCTCTGAATAGAGCCCTTATAGTCTATAGGGTACGCAGGCGCACCCTATAATTATTGATGGTGCTAGTTTTTAGTTACCAAAGCTATTCAGGAACCCCTTAAGTTTTTTCTGATCTTTTTCATCTAGCTGCTCCATGAGCTTTTCTTTCGCTTTAGCGGTTAGCTTTTGTTCTTGTTTCTCTTTTGCTTGCTTGATGATTTTATCTAGCATGGTTTTAGCAATCGCTTGTCCTAGTTCTTCAGGAGGTAACCCGTTGGTGCCGCCAACATTTTGAATGGCGAAGGTAGGTAGCGTTTCATCGTATCGTTCTTGGCCCAGCGCTGTCAGGTCGAGTACTAACTGGGTATCTTGAACGACCAGTTTCTTAACCACCAAGCGAATATCAGAGCTGCTTGAAGGCTCACTTGCGGGCTCGTTAGTGCTTGATGACTTGTCGCCACTCTGCGATTTTATTTGATCGAGTAGGGCGTTTAGGTTTCCTTGTCCTTGAGCGTTTAGTTCGTAAAGTGTCGATACGGAATCGATTAGAATTTCTTCAATGACGATAGGCATCTCAGTGATGTTTTCAGTTCCAATATCGAGTCTAACGGTATCAAACCCGATGGCGGTTGCGGAACTAAAGCCTTTAGGGTTAGCGATTGAGAACCCCGTAATTTCTCCAAAACCATCCAGTAGTTTAATATTAACGCCACCCACCTTAACGGTGGTTTGTAGTGCGTTAGAACCGTGTTTCTCAACTTGTTCTTTGACGATAGAGTTAATGTTCCCTAGGTAGTAATAAGCGGCACCACCGAGAGCAACGATTACCAATAGAAGTGCGACGAATAGTTTTTTCATTATTAAGTCCTTGATAACAGAAAAAGATTGAGATGTTATAAATCAATTATGCGTTGATGTCACGTGTCGCCATTCCCTTGATTCCGTTTTCACTCCATCACGGCTACAAGGGCTCTGAGGCCGTAGCCGTGATGCAGGGAGGTACGACCGGAATCAAGGATGTATTATGAAACTACTCTCACTACAGCTGATTAGCCAAACCTAATGACTCAGGGTAGGGCGCTAGATAGCGCTGATTACGAATATACGCCGAACCATATTGATCTAGATAGTGCTTTAGCAGTGTTAACGGCGTAATCAATGGTAGCACGCCCTGATTATATTTAATGATAACGTCTGCAATATTTTGCCTAGCCTGCGAAGGAATTGATTTTCGTAAGTAGCCTAAAATATGCAGTAGGGTGTTGGTATGGTTTTTTTTGCTGGCGGGTTTTGATAGTGCCAACATAAACCGTTCGAAATATCGGTTTACGAGAACGGTCATATCTGGCTTCTTAGCTTTACCCAATAGTTGACCCAGGCTTTTATATGCATTTTGATCATGGGCCATAAGTACATATTTATATCGACTATGAAAACCAATGAGGTTACCCATACTCGGCGTGGCTAAAACGTCTGTGCGAAAGTGATGATAGGCATAAACTCGCAGAACAAAGTTCTCAAATAGCTTTGCATCGTGTAGACGGCCTTCTTCCTCAATTGGCATTAAGGGATATTGTTTTTGCAATGCGTTGGCGAATAATCCTGACACCTTTGTTTCATGTGGATAACCATTTTCCTGATACACTTTTATTCTGCTTAACCCACAGCTAGGTGAGTTCTTCATAAGAATATAGCCATCAAGTGATTCAAACTGGGCGAGTTTATCCTTAAAACCATCGGTTAGTTGGTTGGTTAAGTCTACAGGGTCATCAGTCGTGAATGATAACTTAGGCTTATTTGGGTTGCCTGTGAGTCGCATGGTAGGTCTAGGGGTGCTAAACCCTGCGGCCACCTCTGGGCAAAATGTCTTATAGGTAAAATGCTGGCTTAAAATATCAAGACATAGCCGTGATTGAGTGTGGCCTCCGTTATAACGAACCTCATGACCTGCGAGGCAAGCGCTCAAACCGATGTTAATCTTAGAAGGTACGGTTGAGAGCTCTATGGTGTTATCAGTGCGTTGATCGGTTGCGATAATCGTGTGATGCTTCATCCGTTGTACCTCTTTTTTAGCTGTGAAGTAATATGGTTGCACAGTTCTTGGCTGCTGTTGATCGCGCCTGCTATTCCGCCACCTGAAAGCCAGTCTGCGCAACATCCTAGCTTTAGCTTCTCGTCCCATAAAAATGGCTGTTTATTTGTATGGTGTAGAGCAAAACTATTTTTGATGATGGAATGATCATGATCAGCGAGACGCCAATAGTGGCTCGCGACAACTTTTAAGGCATGCAGGGTGTCTAATTCAGGAATGTTGAAGTGTTGGCAAAACAACCGGGCCATTTTTTTAGCCGTGATCTCTGCATCTTGATGTTGTTGCTTAGCCCAATCATAGGTGCTGTGCAGAATCCATATTTCTGGTGTTTTTGTGTCAGAGTGGTCTGGTGCAGGTTTGCTATTAGCCCTGATTACTTTTGAAAATACTGAATGCTTACCCGAGTATACGTCGTATAACTGTGTTTGAGGTTGATCAAAGGCGATTGCGCAGACATATTGCGGTAGACTTGATTCTGATGCGCTGAGTATAGGGTTAGGCTGTTGTTCATGCAGACCCGTGAGATCAAACGGGGCTAATAGGTGATATGCCTGTTCGGCAGGTGCCGTAACAATAACGGCTTTAGCTTCGATGATCAGTTGCGCTGACTTGTCCAGCAGTTGCCATGTCCCTTCTTTGTGTTGTAATTGATCCACATGGCGTTGTGTTAAGCAATCAACGCCTTCTACAAGGTGACGGTGGAAAGCATTCATAGAAGGGGTGCCGCAGAGTTCTACCTTCTTCATCGCGGGTGACTGGGCTTTAAAGTCACTTGAGTTAAACAGCCACTCCCTCAAAAAACCTGATTCAAGCCATTGGTTTATGTTATTCATAATATTAGGGTGGTCTGTGTAAGGCAGAGAGAAACTGGGTGCCCCTAGGTCAATACTGAAGCCATCGAGTATGCCTCTTCGACTGCAGCGACCACCTAAACCGCGACTTTTTTCTACTATGCAGCAGTGTAAACCTGCAGTTGTTAGTTGGTTGGCAGCTATAGACCCTGCAGTTCCTGCTCCAATTATAGCGACATCTATCGTTGCGTTTTTCATGACTCTACCCTTATTAATACTTGTACACTTTAAATATTTGTATAGGTATTATCTTATACGTTAAAATTAATTGTACAACTATTATCTTGTACAATTATTAAGTTTGTATAATAATTAGCGTAAATGTAGGATGTGGTTATAAGAGCGAAATGCGTATGTCTCAGCAAGAATATCAACATGAACTGACTAGATTCCCTATTCGAGAGTTGAGTGCTCGAACTAAGGTAAACACCGTAACCATCAGGGCTTGGGAGAGGCGCTATGGGCTATTGACACCGGAGAGAACCAGTAAAGGACACCGTTTATACTCAGATAGTGATGTGGCCACAGTCGAGAAAATTCTGGCATTGGTTGCGCGTGGCGTTCCTCTAGGAAAGGTGAAAAACCTGCTAGCTGAAGGTGGTGATGAAGATGTTTATGATGAGACTGATACCTGGGCCGAGCCAATTGTTAAACTTGTCGATGCTATTCAGGCGTTCTCATCGAGCCGAATCGAGCACCTTATCGATGAGTACTTTTTAAATTACCCGCCTAACGTTTGTCGTGAGCGATTAATTGAGCCAACACTTGAAGCGTTAGCGCAGATTGAAAATAAAAATGCTACGACGCTGTTTGTAGAGAGTGAATTGGTTCGTTATACCGTTCTGCGGCTTAGTGCTAAAGTGGCTAATGGACACCAGTCTCCATTGATGCTGTTTTGTGGTGACAATACTCCGCTTTGGCGATTGGCTTTAATGGCGATGGAGCTTTCAGATACGGGCTTAAAAGTACAGTTGATTACACGGCCCTTTGGCATGGATGCGTGCAGCGAAATAACTCAAAAATGCCCAGACTCACTGTGTGTTTTCTATCAAGATGGACAATGGCGTCAGCATGAAGCAGAGAGGGCTGCTCAGTTGCTAAGTTCAAGTGATAATCTGATGCTGGTAGGAACGGCAGGTTTGTTGGCAGGTCTAGAAAGTAAGGGAAAGGTTTTTAACGATTTGGATCAATGTCTTCGTGTAGCAGTTCAGGCTCGTTGACTCTAGATCGACTAACACGCGGAGGCGGTATGAAGCTTTTGATAACAGGCGGTACA
Organism: uncultured Oleiphilaceae bacterium; assembly: GCA_913060665.1. GTDB lineage: Bacteria > Pseudomonadota > Gammaproteobacteria > Pseudomonadales > Oleiphilaceae > Alkalimarinus. Next base: position 50,334 of record CAJXUY010000012.1, on the reverse strand, counting down.
GGTTTAATCGGGAACCACTTTATACAAACATACACCGAGCATCACTATACGGTGGTGACTCGTTCTCAGGAGAAGGCCAGACAGCAGTTGCCTGATTCGGTGATACTATTAGATAGCCTGTCTGAGCTAGATAATTTAGATGCGTTTGATGGAGTTATTAATTTAGCCGGTGAACCCATAGTTGATAAACGTTGGACAGATAAACAAAAGCGCATTATCTGCGATAGTCGATGGGATGTCACCCAGCACCTAGTGGATCTATTTCGTGAAAGTAAGCACCCTCCCTCAGTGTTCCTAAGTGGTTCGGCTATTGGGCTATATGGAGATCATGGTGACTTTGATATTACAGAGCGTGATATAGCGACTCAGCATGATTTCGCCACATCTGTTTGTCAGCAATGGGAGGCCACTGCAAAGCAGGCTGAACCTTATACAAGACTCGTCTATTTGCGAACGGGCATCGTGCTTGACCGAAAAGGTGGTGCTTTAGCAAAAATGTTAACTCCTTTTAAACTTTGCTTAGGAGGGCGGATAGCAGATGGTCGTCAATTTATGTCATGGATTCATATAAACGATATGGTGAAGGCTATGGCGTTTTTGTTAAATACTAAAAACATCAACGGTGCCGTTAATATGGTGGCACCGAAGCCTGTTAGTAATCAGCAGTTTACCAATGAGCTGGCATCAGCACTTAACCGTATGGCAATACTGCCCATGCCCGGTGTGGTATTGAAATTATTGCTGGGTGAGTCTTCAGCGTTGCTTCTAGGGAGTCAGCGTGTTCAGCCGACGCAGTTGCTGGCAGCATCGTTTGAATATACCTTTCCAGACTTAAAAATAGCGCTCTCAGATTTACTAAAACAATAAACTAAAACCTAGGGTAATTACGAATAAACGAACAGTGATCACCTGAAAGCCATATCAGGTGGACACGACCAAAATTAAATTTTTGAGAAAATAGCATGAAATGTTTAGTAATCGTGGCTCATGGTAGTCGGCGTCAAGCATCAAACGAAGAAGTAAAGATGCTGGCGGCTAAAGTAGAAAAGAACTTACCTGAAGGTTTTAGCGGCGTTGAAATAGCGTTTTTGGAGCTTGCTTCTCCATCTATAGAAGAGGCTATTGACGGTTGCTATAAGGCGGGTGCTTCAGAGTTGTTGGTATTGCCTTATTTCCTCTCAGCGGGTACACATGTGGCAAAGGATGTACCCCATGAAGTAGCGAAAGCGATGGATAAATGGCCTGATAAATCTATTGATATAGTCCCTCATATCGGCTCATTGGATTCGATGACTAAACTGATTCTATCGGTTTGCGATTAAAACCAGTCTATGAGTTGCGAGTTATAGCCTGAGCATTATTAACTCCCGCAGTTTTTCAGTAAGCGCAACATCATGTTCAACCTCGCCATGACTGGGTATTAATATACTCGGTCTATCCTTCTCTAGCTGACTCAAAGCCCAAGGTTTAAATTTCATTTTTCCATCTAGCAGTAACCATTTAATTACCTGACTGATCTTTAGCCCAGGTGCTGCACCTAAAATGGCTTGTAGTGCTCGTGCTACGGGCTGGTTTGAAACCCTGTCATAGTTTAAAAAACTATCGCAGGTAATCCAAAGGTTGTTATTGTTATGTCCTTGTTTTGAAATCCATATATCACCGCCACGATGACCTGGTGGAATTAACACGTCGTACCCTTTCGGCAGCTCAGGCCGGTTACTTTCTAGTTCCAAGATGCCGTGAAACCCTTTTTTGAGCAACCGCTTTTTTGCTTTCTGGCTAGCATAGAGGAGGGCATCAGGAAACACCTTTAGCCAAGCGTTAACCCCCATGTAGTGGAACGAATTTGGCAAAATAATACTGATTTTGGTCTCAGGATTTTTCCATCTTTCAATCCATTCTGCTAACATTTTTTCGCCAGGGCTAATTAAAATCCAATGGTGTTCTGAAGTTCTAATTGCAATGGAATTGGACATAAAGTTCGGCACAATGTATTGACCAAAATACACTTCAGAGTGTTCTTCAAGCTGAAACCATGTGTGCTTTTTCATAAGACCCCATGTATCACAATGTTTAGTTGGCTGTTCAATTCAAGTTATTGATGAAATAACTGATAGCAATAGTACTGTATGTAGAATTTAACATGATAAATAGCTTGTCTGGCTTATCAATTGATAAATTGGTTGCCGTTTATAGTTGGTGGTTTGAGTAGGCTGCTATCGAATTTGATCCATTTCTCATTCGCCTCAAATGCGACATTTTTGCCAAATAAACGCTCTGTGCCATACTGAAGTAACCCCCTCTTCTTTCTTGAGTCATGCAATAGGTTTATATGGTGTTTCATCTTCGTAGTATTCAGTTAGTATTTGCTCTTTTATGTTGGCTCAGTCGAGGCGTTTTTGCAGACACATTTCTCATCTTAGACCAGAATGGCACGCCGATTAAAGGCGCGGTTATAGAGCTAACGGAGGTAGAAGGCAGTTCTCCAATAGTCGATAAAAATCAACCTGTGGTGATGGACCAAATTAACAAACAATTTGTACCTGAGTTGTTGGTTATAAAGGCTAATGATGATGTGAGTTTTCCGAATAGCGATAATATTCGACACCATGTTTACTCTTTCTCACCTGCTAAACCCTTTGAGTTGAAACTATATTCAGGTCAACCCAACGACCCTTTAACATTTGAAAAACCAGGTATTGTAGTGCTTGGCTGCAACATTCACGACTCCATGGTGGGGTATATCTATGTGGCAAAAACTGAATACGTTGAGGTCACTAATGATGAGGGGTTGGCATTCATAGACCCAAACCTTATCTATCAGAGTGTAAAAGTATGGCACCCGTATCAATCAGGTGGTCATATGACGGTTACAATTGTTCAGCGAGACAATCTAACCCCATCGGGCGACGGTAATCAGGTCTTTGAAATAGCGCTTTCGCTTCAGGCGCCGGAACCTCGAAAAACCTTACATAATGTATTGGAATATGATCATTAACCTTTCTGAATTCTAAGCGAATATGACCTCTAAACTTACACTGTATAAACAGGTAACGTTGCTCTGCGTTGCTCTGGTTGTTTTAACGGCCTTTAGTTTGTTGACCGTATCTCTGTGGAATACCGTTAGGTTTAATGAGCAGCAGATTAATCAGCGAATTAGTAATGCTGAGAACGTGCTTAAAGAGTACCTCAAGGCAAAAGAAGATCTGCTTGTGACGGCATCGAAAGTGTTAACTGCCGACTTTGGATTTAAACAAGCCGTTGCAACACAAGATAAAGGCACCATTGAGAGTGTATTGCAGAATCAAGGTGCTCGTATTAATGCGAGCCTAATGATTCTAACCGATACCGAGGGTCAATTAATCTCTTCAAATGAGGATGCATTGCTAAACAATCCTGAGTTCAGGTCGAGTCTTAATGCCATAAAACTAAACACCAACAAAACCCAACTTGCTGAAGTGGATGCTGCTCTATACCAGCTTATTGTATTGCCGGTGAAAGCTCCACGTATAATCGGTTATGCGATTATCGGCTTCAAAATCGACCAGGTATTTGTTAATGAATTAAAGCGTCTCACGGCTGTTGATATTAGTTTTTATCATAATGACGAACGTCTTATATCAACCTTTGAAAGGCCGTTGAACACTGAAGACTCAGGACTTAATAAAACAACAACCGCATGGTTGTTCATGGAGCGAACGGCTTTTGAAAACAAGCGTGTAGGGGTCAACAGCGTTCAAGGCGATCAGTATTTTGCTCTGTTGTCAGCAGACCTTTCTCCAAGCTACCAAGAGCTTGATAAACTGCTAATGACCATTCTCGTGTTGTCTATTTTTATCATCTGTTTAGCGGTTGTGGCTAGCAGTTTTCTGGCGAGAAGTTTAACTCGTCCACTGAACAATTTGACCGATCTTGCCAATGCCTTTGCTGAAGGGCATTACCAAACCAATAAGGCGAATATAAAAGGCAGCCTAGAGGTTAATGATGTTTACGATAGCTTTGTCAAAATGGGGCAGCAGGTTCTCGAACGTGAAACCAAAATCAGTTATCAGGCTGAGCACGATGCGCTTACAGACTTGTATAATCGTTCTACCTTGATTGATGTTTTATCTAGCTATATACAAATAAGCGAGGGTGAAAGTCAGAATAAGTTACTTGTTATGAGCGTAAATATCAGGAACTTCAAACGCATCAATGACACACTGGGCTCTGACATGGGTGATCTTGCGCTGTCGGCTGTTGCTAAGCGTATTAGTGGTTTTTACAGTGACAGGCAGCCTATTGCGGGTAGGTTATCGGGTGTTGAGTTTTTCATTGCTATTCCTTATGACGATCAGTGCGCTTACGAGCAACTGATTGAGGCGTTTGTTGTAGAGCTGAAATCGCCTGTTCAGGTGCACAATTTGCGGCTAAACCTAAATTTTAGAGTCGGTGCCTGTCTCTATCCGTCTCAAGGTAATAGTGCTAAAGAGCTCGTAAGAAGAACAACCATCGCGCTAGATGCAACAAAAAGCGAACATCGGCAGTTTAGGTTGTATAAAGAAGGTGAGGATGAAGCCTATTTAGAGCGCTTAAGCTTGGTTGAATATTTACGAGAGGTGATGGCTGGAACGACTGAAGAGTTGTTTATGGTTTATCAGCCCAAGCTTAATTTAAAGACTCAAAAAATAGAAAAAGTTGAATCACTGATTCGTTGGATTAAGGCTGACGGAACGTTTGTATCACCCGAACTGTTTATCGATTTAGCCGAACAGTCTGGCTTGATTATAAAGCTGACCCACTGGGTATTGGATAGTGTTCTAAAGCAGCAAGCAGCTTGGTTAGCGTCAGACGTTAAGCTTAAAGTCGCGATTAATATTTCTGCGCAAGATATTGTACATGCAGATTTTATTGATTTTCTATTTCAAAAAATCGACACCTATCGGGTAGACCCAAACCTGATCACCCTCGAATTGACCGAGCGTGACATTATGACCAATGAAGACTTGGTTATTAGCCGCTTAAACCAACTAAAGCGACTGGGTATTCAAATATCGGTGGATGATTATGGTATCGGTCAGTCATCACTAGGAAAGCTAAAACAGCTGCCGATTGATGAGTTAAAGATCGATAAAACATTTATTCTGGAATTAGACCAGTCTGAAAAAGACCAACAGATCGTTAGTTCTACCATTGAACTGAGCCACAAGCTTGGACTATCGGTGGTGGCTGAAGGCGTCGAAAACGAAGCATCACTTAACATGTTACGAGAAATGAATTGTGATCATATTCAAGGTTACTTTTTATCAAGGCCTGTTAAACCAGATGTGTTGATTGAGTGGTTAAGCGCTTACGATCAATAAATACACATTAGTATTAGGTATTGTTTTACTGACTGCTTTTTCGTCGCAAAGCCTCTGAACCCCCTTGCAATGGATAATACGTCTAAGTCACTCCATGTGATTTAATTAAAGTAGCTTAATCATATCATCCGGTAGGGGAGGTTAGTGTGAGACGCTCAAGTTTATTGCTGAGACTTCAAGGCAGTCGAGTATTTGAGTTTCTAACGAGTCATTGATGGCAGAAGATATAATTTCAATACGGCTTTCCATGCAGTCGTCCAACTCTATTTCGGTTAATGCATCAGCGGTTAGGTTGTAGCCAAATATTCCAACATCAGTAATAAATACCGCCTTCATTCGCTCCGCATTTATACCGGTTAAAAATGCATAGAGTTTACCGTGATTAAATACCTTATCCGGCGCAAAACGCCAGCCGATACTTTTAAAACCTTCTCCCTCATTAACCGCTTTGATGAAACCAGATTCAGGAATGGGGAGGTCCGAAAGCTGTGATTTTTTTTCAGCGTTATGATGGTGGTGTGATGCTAAGACACTAACGGATGTTGAGCCGTCTAGTTGAGATGGCTCTACCTCTCCCTGTTGTGTAAATATGATGTTCACAAAGGGTTGGCCATGCTGCTTGATGTAGTTTGCTAATTTGGCGTTATCTTCACCTCCGTATAGGTCGGTCTTATTGCCGACGACGGTATCTGCTATCGCTATCTGCTGATTAAAGGTATCGTGTTCGGTATAGCGCGTATCTGACAGCTTACGTGCATCGACTAACGTGAGTGTTTTTTGGAGTGACAGAATATCTTGGTAGTGACTGGCTGACAGTAATTCCAGCACCTCTTTTGGGTGGCCCAGCCCTGTGGGTTCAATTAATAAACGATCAGGCTTGGCTTTGGCCAGCAACTGATTCAGTGCCACCTGCATCGGTAAACCGGCTGCGCAACACATGCAACCACCCGGCACTTCTCGTATAAAGACTCCTTGTTGTTGTGAGTGTTGGCCTTCAATTAAACTACCATCAACGCCAATCTCACCAAACTCATTAACCAGTACCGCCCAGCGTTCGTCAGAAGGTTTGTTTTTGAGCAAGTGCAAAATAGCAGATGTCTTTCCTACGCCCAAAAATCCTGTGATGACATTAGTGGGGACCGGTTGTACCACTTCATTCTTAGTGCTCATTGAATTAACTCTATATCATTCATTCGGTGTTTAATGGGCAGGAGTATCATTCGATACATTAATCTGTTCGTTCTCAATATCGACATTTAGATAGAAACAATCTTTACGTCCTGTATGGCAGGCGGCACCTACTTGGTTCACTTGGCATAGTACTGCGTCACCATCACAATCGAATGACATTGAAACAAGGCTTTGTATATGGCCACTTGTTTTACCTTTAACCCACAGCTCATTTCGGCTTCGGGACCAATAGGTCATGCGTTTAGTGGCAAGGGTCTGAAGAACAGCGTCTTTATTCATCCATGCCATCATGAGCACTGCGTGACTGGTGGCATCTTGCGTGATGACCGGAATCAACCCTTGTTGATTAAATGCAAGTTGCTCAATGACTTCTGTTAACTCAATCGGTCGTTTAGTATCATGTGTTTCAAGTTTGAGAAAATAATCGCGAATCATAATAATGTTGTGTTTAGCAGTGATAAACCGATTGAAATTTAGCCGGTTATGCCTCGAGCCGTTCTCACTACAACTTCCTCTTATCTATTAAGCGGCTTTCGCTGCGCAGCTATTACAAATGCAGTTCATTTCTAACTGAGGGCTAACCAGTTGAAAGCCTGCGTGAGCTACATTTTTTTGTAGCTCTGTTATCGTCTGTTTATTAATGCTGATCTCTTTAACGTGGTTACACTCTCCGCAAATCAAAAATTGCGGAACACCATGGTCGTGGTCACACGTGATATGAGAGCAAGCGACATACTTTTTCGCCAAATTTAACTTGTGTACAAGGTTCTCTGCTTCAAGAAACTCCAAAATTCGATACACCGACATGGCGGGAATTTTCTCCCCAAACGACTGCTCACATAGCGCTATTAAATCGTAAGCAGAAAGCGCTTTCTCTGATTTCACTAGTGATGCCAGTACTCGCTTTCGTTTAGTTGTTAATCGAGAACCGTGATTGGTACAGTATCGTTCGGCATGGCTGATAATGGTTTCTACGTTGTCCATTTTTCTTATCTCAAGCTAGTATTTGATTAACGATGGGTCCGTTGTTAAGTTATTTATGTTACAATATATCATTAATATTAGATAGTCTTTGGTGGTTAGAAAAGGGCGGGCTGTTATTCTATGCTATCTGTCATTATACCATTTGATTGAGGTAAGCCTTAGGCGGAATCAAAAGGGTCAGCCATGATCACTTTTGGCTGAAGCCTTTCAACATCCTATTTCGAGAGAGTCGAAGCGTAGAGTGGAGGTTTGCAAGACCTCTATCAAAAGTTCAGTGGCGCAGCCTCACATAGTGGCTTGTTGAATGCATCCATCACATCCGTAATGCCGGTGGGGTCTACAATCGATAATCCAGATGTGATGTCTTTTAAAACTTCTCGTGCGTTGGGGTCTTGATTCAATTCGCCATACACTAGCTCTTTTGCAATGCGGCGTGATACATAAGCTTCAAATTCTACCTTCTTGCGATAGTCATCTGCTCTGTCATAGGTTTTTTTAACGTTTTTATATCGGTTCTGTGTTTTTGAAACCCAGCTAGACAGTTGTTTGCGCAAACGTGACTGGGTTTTTGCGGCGACCTTGTTTCCAACTCTGGCAATGTCCTGAATAACCTGTGCTCTCTTACCCATGTCATTGGCTTTATTGGCTGCTTTTGCGCTAGTTTTAATGCCTTTTACCGCAGCGCCTGCACCTACGATGTTACCTAGCAGGGAAACTGAAGAAACCACCATATTAGCTGTTTCAGCAACGCAGCTGCTGGTGGACTTTGTACACATAGCCGCGCAGTCGGTGTCATGAACCCCTGCATAGTCACAGTCAGTCCAGCAGGTGCTGGCTCCGTCAAAATAAGACCCGCGAGAGCATTGATTGTTTTTTGGAGGGCGTGCTATTTTCCAGCATGCAGGTGAATCTTGTCGGGCCATTTCTCCTACAGACCACGTGATAAACATTTGCAGTTCTTTTTCTGGAATCGCAAAGCCTTCAGGTTTTTTTAAGCTGAGAATATCGGGTTGGTCGACATAGCAGGTTTTAGCTTTGCCAAATGCAGGGTCAAAAGGAAAGTTAGTACCTATGCATGCAAACTTCCCGTTAAAGTTTAAATCACTCGAAATCCAGCTGTTTCCCTCTCCATAATAAACCGTTGCGGGTCCAAGGATATTACAGTCCGTGTCACCATTCTTTTTTCGATGACAGGGGACACCGCTTTTAGAGCGCTTGCGATGAAAGTCAAATTGAGCACGAGTCCAAGTCGGTTCTGTTGTTTTCCAAATAGTATGATGGCATGACTTCTGTTTCCCCGGAGCTGGGTCGCCAAAAAAGGCGTTTGTGCAGGGGGTTGAGCTGCCTGGAGGGCGAACTCTTCGAACCCAGCGATCTTCAGCGCCGTAATAAATGGTATAGCCTGTCGCTAACTGCCCAATCGATGCGATATTATTGCTGTTAAAATCTGTAGCTGGCCCGCAGGTTCCCCTTTCTTTAGCGCATCGCTTACCAGCAGGGGCAATAGACTCAAACCCGGAGATGTAGCATTGATTTTGCCCTGGCCCAAGACGGGTACCTCCTAGTAATGAGCTACATTGAAATAGCCCCTTTTGTTTTAAAGTAACCCATTTGCCTTGCTGGCCAACAGTCACCCATGAGCCTTCGAGTGCATTGCACATTCCCTTTTGGGGCTGACAGAGAACGCCTTGAGGAGAGGAGGGGGTTCTTAAGAAAGGTTCTTCTACGAGCGGAAGGTAGCGCTGTAGAAACGCATCAGTAAATTCGAAATTGAGGTCTACATATCCAATCTTAGCTTTACCGGGTTTTGCTTTTGCTTCTGGTAGGTAGCGACAAGATTTCTTCGCGCCTCGCATTGGGTCACTAAAGGTCGTATTGTTGCATTTCACCTGTCCTTTTAGGAGTTTTCCAGTCCACTTGTCTTTAGCGCCGTAATAGACCCATACCGGGTTCTTTCCGGGTAACGTGCAGTTTTTTCGCTCATTTGCACAGAGTGTTGTGCCAAAGGGGAGTTTTTGTGCAGAGGTTTGGGGGGGCGTTTCTTTACCCCCTTGAGCCATTAGGTGAGCAGAAAAAAATACCAATACCCCAACATACGTTGTTAACGGCAAACGAATACGACATAAAAAGCGAAATAAATAGGCTGCGGCCATGTTTAATCCTTTAGGTAAATTCCTTTAATTTAAAATGGGCCTCTGGCTACATCATGGGCAGGTGATATTTAATTTTACACTGATTCGCCCTTGGATTTGTAGGCACCTTATGGAGCTACAATCAAAAAGGGGAAGCCCTGTGCCTCTCTAGATCATTATGATGAATTTGTTGGGTTTTGAAAGGGCTTGATTCTAGCTCTATGGTTGCAATGCCAAATCAGAATATATATTCTGATTTGGCATTGGTTCACGCCTACTAAGTTAATACTTCAAAGTATTCGATCGGGTTGTGCTAAGAGGGAATCTGGTGAAAATCCAGAACTGACGCGCAGCGGTAATGGGGAACGAAAGCGACATGCTTGATGTGTGATGTCACATCAAGACGAGGCACTGAAGTGAATTTCGGGAAGCCGTCGCCGTAGGAAATTAAAATCGCCCCTGAGTCCGAAGACCTGCCAAAGCAATTTATCTGTCGCCTGACAGATAAATTTTCATGCCTTCGCGAACATAAGGTATCAAAAGGCAGTTCTTAGTTGAGCTTTTTAAGCAGGTGTCTGCTGTTTGCCTCTTCTTGCGCTGTTTTTGGTGATATTTTCTAGCGAAGGACTCTTTAATCGTAGTCTAAACGCGTTGAAAAAGAACTATGCCCAATCATGAAGAAATAAAGTGCCCTCGTTGCGGATCACCGTTTGAATGCAAAATGGGGTCGATCACTATCTGTCATTGCAGTAAGGTCCACCTATCGAGGGAACAAATAGCTTTTATCTCAGAACATTGGCAAGGCTGTTTATGTCATCATTGTTTGCTTGAGCTTAAGTCAGGTTTAGCCGAGCCCACCGAACCTCACTTTCCGAAAGATACGGTGGCTCAAAGCTGATTCGCTAAGCAATTATTTAAATCGCTTCCTTTTGATCTCGTGGCGCATATTCAAAAACATCTGAGTAGCAGTTGTGCTCTTTGAGTCTGCTCGCTTTGAGCTTATCTATTGTTCCGTATACCATTTGTGGTGAACCGCATAGATAAGCTTGAGTGCCATCTAGATCGTCAAAATCCTCTTCGATCACTTCATAGAGGTAACCTGAACGACCTGACCACTCTGTGTTTGAAGCCTCTAAGACTGGTATAAACCCAAGGTTCTCGTTTTTATCAACCCAGCTTTGGAATTCGTCGAGGAGATAGAAGTCATCGATATTTTTATTCGACCAGTAAATATCAACATTTGCATCGGGTCTCTGTTTTAGAATTTCTTCAGTTAGGCATTTAATCTTGGAAATACCCGAGCCAGCCGCAATCAATAAATGGGGAACGTTAAGGTTTGTTTGTAAAAATGCAAGTCCCTTTGCCATTACCACTTTAATAGGTCGGCTGCGTTCCCTTTGTTCCAAAAGGTGTTTCAAAACCTTATCCGCTGTTTCACCCCCAGTCTGAATGAAAAGTTGTAGGCGCTCTGGTTTTTCAGGGTTGAAGCTATTAGCAATGGAGTAAGATAGTGATTGGAGTTGCCCATCTCCCTTTAAATTTAAAGCGAGCTGTAAGTATTGACCTGCTTGGTAATGTAGAACTGTTCCCCTAGGTGCATGTAGTTCAATCTCAAATGTATTAATACTTAAGCGAGTTGAACTTATTACGTTGCAGTAATGGGAGACGATTGATGGAGTGGGGGGCGTTTTAACTCTATTCATATACAAAGCCATAATTGAGGTAGTGGTAAACAGCCTAGAAAGCGTAATGCACTTTAATGATGAGTGAAAATGGTATATTTTCACGTATCAATTAATTATATTCATGTGTTGTTCGCGTTGAACACCCATTTTCAGAGATCCTAACTATGTATAGAGAACACTAGTATGATTGAACGTATCCACCTTAGAGTTGTTCACGCAGTTGAAGAGTACGGCTCATTGACCGCAGCTGCTAAGGAGTTGTGTGTTACGCAATCTGCTCTAAGTCATACGATTCGAAAATTGGAAGATAATTTAGGGACTACCGTCTGGCTACGTGAAGGGCGCAGTTTGCGGCTTACCCAATCCGGTCGCTATCTTCTCAATATCGCCAAACGTGTACTTCCCTTGTTCGATCATGCCGAAGAGAAGCTGAAGCAGATTGCTCAAGGAGAACGTGGTACTTTGCGAATTGGTATGGAGTGTAGTCCTTGTTATCAGTGGTTATTGAAGGTGGTTTCTCCATTTTTGGGTGCATGGCCTGATGTTGATGTGGACGTAAAGCAGAAATTCCAATTTGGCGGTGTTGGGGCTTTACTGGACTATGAAATAGACCTTCTGGTGACTCCGGATCCATTCTATAAGAGCGGTCTCAGTTTTACGCCTGTATTTGATTACGAGCAGGTTTTGGTTGTTCCTCTGAGTCACCGCTTAGTTGGCCGTTCGTATGTAGAACCTGAAGATTTACGCGACCAAGTCTTACTAACTTACCCTGTTGCCACCGACAGGCTTGATATATTTACCCAGTTTCTTACTCCAGAAGGGGTTGTGCCCAAGTATCATAAGACTAGCGAAACCACCGAAATATTGTTGCAAATGGTCGCGTGTGGTCGTGGTATTGCTGCCTTGCCTCGTTGGTTGGCAGAAGAATATTGTACAAAACTACCTTTAGCTGTGGTGCGTTTAGGTAAAGAAGGTATCTCAAAACAGATCTATTTGGGTACACGCGAAGGTGATGATGATATTGAGTATCTCAATGCGTTTATCGATTTGGCTAGTAGTTATGAAGCGTCAGAAGAGGTGCATATTTGAGTTTATATATAACGCCTTAAATACCTTCAACCCCCTATTTTATTTGTTTCATGAATAAATCTCATGGATCAATTAAATAAAATCAATTTTATTCATGTGGTGATCTCGGTATAAATATATGCAGCTCTAAACGGAACTGCATTTACACAGGAGACTAGGTCATCATGAATAAAGGCTTTACATACAGGATTAAGAACGTTCGTTTCGACGAAAATTATCAGCCTTCTGATAGTTCGCGGATGACGACCAACTTCGCTAACTTGGCGAGAGGGGAGCGTCGTCAAGAGAACTTACGTAATGCTTTGAGAATGGTTGATAGTCGTTTCAATGCATTGGTTAATTGGGATAATCCAAAAGGGGATCGTTACTCTATTGATCTTGAAATCATTTCTGTTGATTTGGATATTGAAGGTAATGGCCAACACTTCCCATCCATTGAAATTCTAAAGACCTATATTGTTGACCACTTAACAAACAAACGCATTGAAGGGATTGCAGGGAATAATTTTTCCTCTTACGTACGAGATTATGACTTCAGCGTGCTCTTGCTTGACCATAATAGAGATCAAACTCAATTCAGCATTCCTGACGACTTTGGTGACTTACATGGGAAATTGTTCAAGGATTTCATCTATTCAGATACTTACAAAGAGAATTTCAATAAACCTCCAGTGATATGTCTGAGCGTGTCAGATAACAAAATTTATCATCGTACCGATAATCACCACCCCGTACTAGGTATCGAATACCTGCCAAATGAGTCGTCTTTGACGGAGCAATATTTCAAGAAAATGGGCTTTGAAGTGCGTTATTTCATGCCGCCAAATAGTGTTGCTCCATTGGCGTTTTATTTTGTTGGGGACTTATTGAGTGACTACACCAATCTTGAACTGATTAGTACTATCAGCACGATGGAGACATTCCAAAAGATCTATAGACCTGAGATTTATAATGCTAATGCAGTGGCAGGAAATCGCTATCAACCAAACTTAAAAGACTCTAATCACTCTTTGACTCAAATTGTTTATGATCGAGAAGAGCGCAATCAGCTAGCGATTAAACAAGGGAAATTTGCTGAGGAAAACTTTATTAAACCCTATCAAACTGTCCTAAAACAGTGGTCTGAAAACAGTCCTTCATCAAATTTTGCAGCTTAGTTAATCAAATAAGGCGAACTTGATTATGAATATATTATTACCCACCTCAACGGCAGGTAGTTTACCCAAGCCTTCTTGGTTAGCTGAGCCCGAAAAGCTTTGGTCGCCCTGGAAATTAGAAGGTGATGAATTAGTCGTGGGAAAGCAAGATGCTCTGCGAGTGACGTTGCAAGAGCAGGAACTCGCCGGCATCGATATTGTCAGTGATGGCGAACAAACTCGACAACATTTCGTGACGACATTTATCGAGAATCTAAGTGGGGTTGATTTTGAAAACCGCAGAACCGTGAGGGTCCGCAATCGTTATGATGCCAGTGTGCCGACCGTTGTGGGGGCCGTGAGCCGCCAAAAGCCGATATTTGTCGAAGACGCTAAGTTCTTGCGTCAGCAAACTAAACAACCGATTAAATGGGCGCTACCGGGGCCGATGACGATGGTGGACACTCTCTATGATGACCACTATAAAAGTCGTGAAAAACTAGCTTGGGAATTTGCCAAGGCTTTAAACGAAGAGGCAAGAGAGCTAGAAGCAGCAGGTGTAGATATTGTCCAATTTGATGAGCCTGCATTTAACGTTTTTATAGATGAGGTCAATGATTGGGGTATTGCCTGCTTAGAAAGAGCCATAGAAGGGCTTAAATGCGAAACCGCAGTACATATTTGTTATGGCTATGGCATCAAAGCTAATACGGATTGGAAAAAGACCTTGGGTTCAGAGTGGCGTCAGTACGAAGAGACGTTCCCTGCTATACAAAAGTCAAACATCGATATTATTTCATTGGAATGTCATAACGGCCGCGTACCCCTTGAAGTACTTGAACTTATTCGAGGTAAAAAAGTGATGGTAGGGGCGGTTGATGTCGCCACTGATAATATAGAAACACCTGAAGAAGTAGCTGAAACACTTAGAGGTGCGTTGAAATATATTGATGCCGACAAGCTATACCCATGTACTAACTGTGGTATGGCGCCGTTATCTCGTCAAATCGCACGAGACAAACTCAACGCCTTGCGCGCCGGTGCGGAGATCGTTAGAAGAGAGCTGCGGCCTAAAAAGCCTAACGAGTTTTATAAGAATCTTTTTAACAATAGAAGTAATCAATAATGAGTATCATAGAGTTTGTAATACATAACCTTACGACCTTTTCAGCATTGCTTGTGACAGGTGTTTTTGCGGGTATTCTAGCTGGGATGCTCGGTGTTGGCGGGGGTATCGTTATTGTGCCTGTGCTATTTTTTCTATTTCAAAGCTTTGGTGTTTCGCCTGAGTCTGCCATGGCGGTTGCGACCGCCACCTCATTGGCCACGATCGTACCCACATCGATTAGCTCAATACGCTCTCATAACCAGAAGGGGAATGTGGATTTTGACCTGCTCAAACGTTGGGCTGTGTTCATTTTGGTTGGTGTGTTGGTGGGGAGCTGGTTAGTGACCCGCGTTGATGGTACTTGGCTTACGGTGTTGTTTGGTGTGATTGCGACTTTATCCGCTTTGAATATGCTCTTCAGAGCAGGAAAATCAGCATTGCTTCAAGAGCTACCCGGCAAAGGGGGGCAAACTATTATGGGTTCATCCATTGGCTTTTTCAGTTCAATGGTTGGTATTGGTGGTGGAACTATCTCCGTTCCACTGCTTACCTTATATAACTATCCAGCTCATAAAGCCGTTGGTACCGCAGCCGCAATCGGGTTAATTATTTCCTTACCCGGTGCGGTGACCATGCTGGTTCTTGGTAGTACACCAAGCGACGCCCCAGTGGGCACGTTTGGGTTAGTTAATTTTATTGGCTTTGTTTGTATTGTGCCTCTCACTGTATTGTTCGCACCTGTGGGGGCATCGTTAGCAGCAAAGTTGGATGCGACTAAGTTGAAGAAAATCTTTGCGGTTGTGCTGCTTATCACTGGTTTGCGAATGTTACTTCAAGTCGCCTTATAGGTTGTGTTCAATCCTCTTCAGGTCTAAATAGTTTTCATTTTCTGAAAGTATTAAAGTAGATGCTTCCTCCCGTTTACCTGGTGCAGCCAAGGAAATATCTTTAATCAGACCTCATTAAATTCATTTAACGAGGGTGTACCTCAAACTAAGTCTTTACATAATATAGAGACCGGTCTATTATTTGATTATGAAATCTAAAGGCGCGCAAACACGTACAAAGATCCTAACGGCTACCTTAGGGCTGATAGAACTTCAAGGCTTCCATAATACAGGATTACAGCAGATTATCAAGGCCAGCGGTGCGCCCAAGGGGTCGTTATATTTTCATTTTCCGGAAGGCAAAGACCAAATCGTAGCCATGGCCATAGCTAATGGAGCAGAATTGATTGACCAAATGATCAATCAGGCATTTCAGACGGCAGAAGGTGCTCCCCAGGCCATTGATATGATAATTACAGGGCTCACACAGAGGTTGGTTGAATCGGGGTATCGCAAAGGTTGCCCGGTAACCACGGTTGCACTCGAGGTAGCGGACGATCACCCACAAGTCCGTGACGCCTGCAAAGCGGCATATCATTTATGGTTGGCAAGTATCACGAATGGATTGCAACTATTTGGTCTTACTACGCAGAACGCTCAACGAGAATCCTCGATAGTCTTGTCGACGATAGAGGGAGCTTTAACTCTAGCAAAGGTTAATCGCGATACGACCTCTTTATCATGGGCAAGTGAATCCATAACGGACAGATTGGTTTAGCATTTTTTTTATAAATTAATATATAGACCGGTCTATTAATAGGCGCGGAATGGAGTAAATTGATGAAACAGACAACTTCACCTAAACGAATTCTTGTTACTGGTGCCAACGGCTTTATTGGGTTCTGGTTAGTGGCGGCCCTGTTAAATAGAGGCCACCATGTAACAGCAGCTATGCGCCATGCGAAGCAGAGGAAAGCGGACTATGTTGCCGATATCATGGGGCGTCTTGAAGAATCAAGAGATATCAAAAACAAGCTGGAAGTAGTTGAGTTTGATTTGGAAAAAGTCGTCGAATTGGAAAGTGAGTTTCCGAATGGTGGTCGCGATATACAGGTGGTCTATCATTTGGCAGCAGCTTTCTCTTGGGGTTTAGAAAACAAAACAGCCCATCAGCAAAATGTGGATGGTAGTCTTAACTTATTAGACTGGTTATCCGGGCTAGATAAGCTGGAGCGCTTCTTGTGGGTTGGAGGGTATCGTGTAGCCAGTGCAGGCAAACTCTCCGAACGGGAGCTCTATCAGTCGCTTGGCGCCTATGAGGCTTCAAAGCTAATCGCCCATAAAAATATTATTGCAAAGGCTGATCAGCTGAATATCCCATGGACCGCTCTGAATCCCTCCACAGTGATTGGTGATAGTACCACTGGAGACACTCGTCAATTTGTTGGGGTAGCAGAAATTGTAGAGCAAATGTTCAATGGTGAGTTAGCTGCTATCCCAGGAAACGATAGAACCTTTGTGCCTCTAACAAATGTTGACTTTGTTGCTGAGTTTGCGGCACGAGTGTTTGAATTCGATGAGTCTATCGGTCAACAGTACTGGTTGCTTGACGAGAACACCCCGACTTTGCCCGAGCTAATCAATAGCTTTGCAAATCATATGGGACTAAAGACGCCCAAGTATTCTGTGCCTGTGAGTGTACTGAAAAGAGTGCCCGAGAAACTGATGCCTGGATCAAAAGAAACGCTTTCGTTCTTGTCGGATGATAGTTACGACGTTACTAGTACTCAACAACTCAGTGCGAAAATGGGAATCTGTGAGCAGGCCCCAGTCACGAATATAGAAGGCTGGATTGATTCCCTGGTTAATCAAGGTTTTGGTCATCTAGCTCAAATAGAAAGCCTTGAAACACCAAACTTTCGACTTTCAGGGGGCTATCATAAAGGGGTTTATGTACGTAATTATCGTAGAGTAGATGGCAAATCAAGAAACGATATAGAAGATAAGTCTTCGTCAAGGACTTCGTTGGTTTGTTTGCACGGCTTGCCATTGGAGGGGCTTAGCTGGCATGACATGATCACCAGGTTAAACACTTCAGCCATCGTCCCAGACTTACCGGGACTAGGTCGTTCTGGTGGTAAGTTAACTCAGAGTTATGATTGGTTGGACAGCTTAATTGACGATCCTGCGGTGTTGGTTGGTCATTCATTGGGTACGGGTCTTGCGCTGCAGTATGCACTCTCGGCACCAGATAAAGTAAAAGGTTTAGTACTGATATCACCCTACTTTCTGCAAGGCCGGCCAGGATGGTTATCTCGATCAGCATGGTTGATGAAGCTATTTTCAAAATTTATCAACTACGACAAAATTACTTCGGGCTTACACCCTCAAGGCATGAAGCATGCTGCGGTAGCAAACTCGCAATACGCGTTAACACGTCCTTCCGTAAGAAGTAGTATTTTTCAAAACTTGGCGTTGGCAGGAAAGCAAAAGCATAGAGAGCACATGAGTCAATTATTGCAGCAGCTTGATATTCCCGTGTTGTTGATTGCAGGGGAAAAAGACCCGCTACTAGCTGAAACAAATCAGCGTGTAGTGGAAATTGCAGGAGCGGGTCACAATCCCCAATTGACGCACCCAAGCCAAGTGGCACAAGCAATTAAAGAAACTATTGGCTAGGTTGAGACTACGCTCTCGACGAAAATCGCGTGCAGCACTTGTATGGGCTACTATTTTAAGTCTGTTTTTTCCTTAGGCTGACAACATGGCGGTACAGGGTCGTACCCTCCGGATCCCATCGGATGGCAGCGCCCCCTGTTTGTTTTCCTTCTCTTGCTGTTTATCAAGATAGACTATTCCTTCCTCACTGAGCATTAAACTTTGCATATCGGCGACTTGTAAATGAAGAAAATCGGTTTCGATATTCTTTCATCGTTAGTCCCGTTAGGCGCTTAAACAAACGTCTAAACGAGGTAGGGTCTTCATATCCTACACCCCATATAAGGGTGTTTACAGGATTGTTAGTTGTCTCTAATCCAATCTTAACTTGTTCGACCCTGTACAGTTGCAAATAGCTGAGTGGCGTCTCTCCCGTTGCTTTCTTGAAACGCCTGCTAAGTTGTCTTCCTCCAATAAGGTTTGTAACAGCGAAATCCGTTAGGTCTAACCCTTCAGAATAAGCTTTTTCAATGTGCTTCTGTAATTTTAAAACCAAGGCATCACCGTGTTTGTGGTTGGGGCGGAATATTGCGAAGCGACTCTGTGAATCAAAATTTAGCTCTACTAGCATTAGCTTCCCAGTGGCGAGTGCCAATTCTCGACTGTGAAAACGACTAACGAGATAGAGTACTAATTGAGCGGTAGCCATCGCTCCGCCTGCACTGACAATATCACCATGATCAATAATCAGTTTGTCGCTCACAAACTGCTCTTCGGGATAAAGCAGAGCTGCAGCTTTTTCGGAAATCCAATGACAGGTTAATGGTCGGCCATTAGCGATGCTAGACGAAGCAATAATGAAATTGCCCGTACAGATACTCGCGATGACAGTCCCTTCTGAATGCCACTTTTGTAGTATCTTGATCAAAGGCGCTAATTTGGAAAGCTGACTTTTTGCCTGATCAGCTGTCAGAATTGATTCAAAAGCACCCGGTAATATAACAATCTCAGGCCGTTTATATTTTGTTATTGGCGTGATACCACAGACCACGCTTCCGCTATAGGCCTTTGTCGAGGTTTTGAGTCCAATAACCTCATACTGAAACAAAGGTGTACTAGAAGAAAAATAGGATTGAAACGCATAGTTTGCTGCAATTATAAGGTCGATAGTGGTGTGCAAACTCGATGCTTGGCAGCGCTCAGTGACGACTATCCCAACTCTCATAGTTACACTTCTTCTTGGTTAAATTACATCAAATCCTATCACAAGAGCGCAGGCATTTAGAATGGTCTAATTAGACCCTATAGAGGTCTAAATGTACATTTAAGAAAAATATCCAATATGGCCTTTATGTGGCCTTGTTAGACTCTTTTTACATGGAGATTGGGTCGATAATCTATTGCTTCGAAAATGACGAACACAAAGAGGTTCTCCCGTGAACGAAAAAGAAATGAAAGCGTTAGTAAATGAGCTTGCGAGGGTCAAGAGTGAGCAGAATGTGCTGGCAGCACTAGAAATTTATCATCCAGAAGTTGAATTGATATCACCCAGCTTTGAAGCAGCAGCAGTTGGCTGTGAAGAAGTCGAAAAGCAACTGGGTTTATTTTTTCTTTTGTTTCCAGATTATCAGGTAACTCTAGAGGATTACGCAATCAACGGATTGCTAATGTTAGCGACCGCTACCGTGACACTAAGCGTTCATATACCAGGCAAGACAACACCAAAAATTACTATTCCCGTCTTCCTTGAATTTCATTTCAGCGACAATCGCATCAGCAAGGAGGTGTTTCACATGGACGCAGGGTTAATATGCAGGCGTTCCGGTATTTCGGAGGATGAATTTCAGGAAACGATTAATTCATACATAACCTTCAAAAACATGGAGGAAAGTTATGTTTAGCTTACTAACATGGTCAACACAGAATGCTAGAAAAATTTCCATCATGCTTGAAGAGTGTGGGTCTGAGTATACGATCGAACCAGTCAACATCGAGAAACAAGAGCAGTTCAGTGCAGAATTTAAAGGACTAAACCCAAACAGTAAAATCCCTGTTTTATTAGACTCAGATTTAGTTGATAAGCATAATAATCTTGAGCCCATTATCGAAACTGGAGCAATATTACTTTATCTCGCAGAAAAGAATGGTAAGTTCCTACCCACCGAACCTGCCCACCGAGTACGGGTCATCAAATGGTTATTTTGGCAGTCCGGTGGACTTGGGCCGGCGCTAGGGAACTTCTCACACTTCGCTTCAGCGTTGGCTAAAGATGAAAGCTACCTTAATAACTATCTAGCTCAAACCCGGTCAAAAGAAGTTAACTTTCAGGCCATAGAACGCTTTAGTAAAGAAAGCTTTCGACTATTGGGTGTCCTTAACAATGTTCTGAGAGATAGTGACTACATTGCTGGAGAGCTATCCATCGCAGATTTCGCCTCTTATCCCTGGATCGAATCAGCTTGGGCTGGTCTTAAGGCATTGAATAGCAATCTTGAAAAAGACTTCCAACATGTGGCTAGTTGGATGCAAAAACTACAGAAGCGACCTGGCGTTCAAAGAGGCATGAGCAAGTTGGCTTGGGGCAAAGATTTATCATGAGCAAAATAACAAACACTTATCCAGCACTGGCCCCACTATTTGATATGCATGTAACACTAGATGAACCGCTTATGGTTGGGCTGTGCTATGTTGGCTATCGCATGATCTACGGAGTAAAGAGTGGATATTTTGCCTCAGGTGGGTCAGTTTTACATTACCGTTAACAGCCGAGTTCAATTTAAGTATTTAAATCTAGTTGAGAATAATAATCTTAATGATTTAGATTTGCTTGATCATTATTTTCTTATTACTTGTGGCTCCCGCTAAGCTCATATTCCCTTCAGCGGCTTTTTCTATATGCGAACTCCACCAGTTCATCACCTCCCTGCGTGCTTCTATATACTCAGCGCGATTATAAGCTGCTCTTACTTCGTTTTTGTCAACGTGGGCTAAGCAGACTTCAATTAAATCTGAATCAAGTCCTTGCTCGTTTAAAGTGGTGCTAGCTAGAGACCTTAATCCGTGGGCTACCAATATCCCTTTGTAACCCATGCGCTTCAGTGCCATGTTCGCGGTGCTGCTATTGGTTGGTTTGTTGAAGTTCCTGTCACCTGTAAAAATGTACTCAGAACGACCATTTAAGGGCCTTATCTCTTCTAGCAACGCGAGTACTTGAGGTGTCAGAGGTACAGTGTGCGGACGTTTCTTTTTCATTCTTTCAGCTGGGATATTCCATAGGGCAGAGTCTATGTCCATTTCGTCCCACCGAGCTCCTGCAGCTTCGCTTGGCCTAACCATGGTGTGAAGTTGCCACTCTATTAAGCAGCGCGTGGTCAGCTTTATACTGGCTTTGCTGAGATTTCTCATTAAAGCGGGTAGCTGGTCAGGTTTAATTGTCAGCATGTTCTTCTTTTCTGGTGTTTCAAATGCTTTACTAATTCCTGTGAGCGGGTTGTGATGTATTACCCCTGTGTTTGTCGAATAAACCATCACTTCATTTATGCGCTGGCATAGACGCTTTACAGTTTCTAGGCTTTTAGCAGAAATAGGCTTGAGAACATCAATGACTCTAGGTGCGTCCAGTTTATGGATAGGAATGTTGCCTAGTTTAGGAAATAGGTGAAGTTCCAACGAGCGCCATATATCGTTCGCATGGTCAGTGCTTATGGTTGTTTTTTTAACTTCGTGATGTTGCAGTGCTACGTGCCTGAAGGTGTTGTTATTGGCTTTTTCTGAATGTCTTGCCTGGTCGTCTCTATGCTCTTTTGGATCTATATCTTGAGCAAGTAGCCCTCTTGCTTCTGTTTTCTTCTTTCGTGCTTTTGCTAAAGATAAATCAGGATAAGTACCGAAACTTATGTTCGCTCGTTTTTTAGTAAAAGGCCGGGTGTAATTGAATAGCCATAGTTTGGAGCCATTAGGCTTAACTCTAAGCATCAAACCTTCACCGTCTGAAAGGTTGTATTCCTTTTCTTTGGCCTTAGCCTTGCTTATTTGAGTGTCGGATAGTGGGAGGGTTCTACGAGCCATAGTAACACTCTTAGTAACATTAAGGTGATGTTACTAAGAGTGTTACTAAAAGTCATGGATTTTATCGGACACTAATGGACGCTATAGACATAAAAAAACCCGCTAAAGCTTGATTTTAAAGGCTTTGCGGGTCTTATATGGCCCTTAATGGACCTTTGTTTGGTGGAGACGGCGGGGATCGAATGCGCCGTTCACGACTTGTAACTAGCTGTTATTAAAGGAATAAATTAATAGTTGGATTCTGGTGTGCGAATATTGTGCGAATTTAAGATCTATTCTGTACTTTTGGCTGAGTCCTTCAAAGTATTGGTTCGACAGAGTCGAAGCGTAGGGTTTAAATGATCTTTGTTAGACGCCGATTCAGTTCCCCACTTTGAGAAATATCATAATGACTTAAGTGGTAAATACAACCGATTCTCATGAGAGACTAAAGTAGAAAAACCGTATTGTCGATAAAAACTAGCGGCTTGTTTATCAATAGCATCAACTACCATCGTATAAATTGCTATTTCTTGACTGACAGCTAAGGTGCGTTTAATGGCGTCAGCCAAAAGTAGTCTCCCGATACCTTGGCCTTGCGCGTCTTTGCTAACGGCTAGTCTGCCTATTAGAGCTCCAGGAATAGGATGCTTGGGTAATTTTCGTTTGGTTTCTTCAGGTAGCTGATCTAGTTCAATTGATAAGGAGCTTAAAGTGTAATACCCCACAACGGTAGAAGGTTCTTCTGGAAGTGTTGCTATAAAGATCCTGCTAATTCGTCTCTTAATATCTTGTTTAGCTTGTTTCTTAAGGTAATGGTCTAACTGATCATTACCACACTGAAAAGCAGGCCTGTCGTGAGTGTTGTCCAGAGCGCAAATGACAAGGTTTTTGAAATTAGTCATTTTCTGCTTACACGCTCATCATGCTCTTCCAGGGCCGCAGATAACTTATTATTAAATTGAACAGGTGAAGCAAGTGCATTAAAGAAGGTTTCTGAATCTTGGGTATTCAAGCTCATGACTTCATGTTCCTGAATTGTCTTTTCGGCATTGGCCAAAGCGCTACTCAACACGAACTTACTGATGGTTTGACCTTCGAAGCTAGCAGCTCGTTCAAGCATTAGCTTGGCGCTATGTTTTAGACGGAGGTTAATCCTGTCATTTTGAGTTTGTGCTGCGTTGCTCATGGTGTATACCCTGGTAGTCGAGATAGGATAATATTAATGTACGTCAAAACGGTGCCTTTTGTCAATTAGGCTGATTCTGAGTGGGGGGTAGAGAAAAGAAACATACCTGTTGCCTACTATATAAATAGAAACTAATATGTTTCTTAATCTTTAAAAAGCAATATATTTGTTTACAAATTATGAGCTCCTTACTTCAGACAATAAAAAAACGCCGGCTTGCATTATCGTTTAAGCAAAGCGATATGATGTTGCGTTTCGGCATGTCTCGTCAGCAATATCAGCGGTTGGAATCTAAAGGAAACCCGAGGTTGGATACGCTGGAGTTAGTTGCTAAAGGTCTTAATAGCGAGCTAATGCTCATACCTAAAGAAAAATTAAATGCTGTACAAGCAATTCTTGATAGTGAGTCACCCAACGTAGTTGTTCAACACACCGAACGTGGGTCGAAAAGCTTATCAGACGATCCGTGGCAAGGCTTGTTAGGAGATAAGTTATGAGCTTAATTTCCCCCTGCGATCAGGGCAAGAATCTAGAAATACACGAAAATTATTGTGTGGTCACTATGGTTATCATATTTTGTTTTTATGGTAACTACAGGTGTCATATTAAAGGCTGGCAATCGTAAGTGTAGATGTAGTATTTGAAGTATGCTGGCCTTGTTCATTAATGAACAGGCAATAAAAGTGAACAGACATTCAAGAGCCCAGTTTTAAGCGCAAATTAACAAAGTTGTCTTTAAAGCAGTTGAGAATAAGCAATAGTTAAACCAACGGTTTAACTATTTTAGATATTATAAACTCAAGTAATGTCCTTTCATCGTTAGCTATTCTTGTCAGCCTCCTCAAACGAATCCCAGTTATTGCGGAGTTTGTAGTTCTGAGGGTTATTTTTGTCAGGCAAAACGCGGCCGTAGTGGCGATGAATCATTTCAAGGCTACTATGCCCTAATTGGTTGGCCACAAAGCGTTCATCCTCTCCTCCCATCAGTAATAGTGTCGCGTAGGTATGACGTGCTTGGTAGGGTTTTCGATACCCTACGCCAGCAGCAGTTACGGTCGGCTTCCAGGCTTTCTTTCGAATAGCTTGGTCATCCTTCCAACGTTCACCCTTACTGGGATCATGAAACACGAACTCTCCCAAATCTTTTGTGTGCTCGATTTGATTTTCTAGCGCTTCAATCGCCTTTGGTAGAAGTCTAAGGATTCTTCGCTCACCCGTCTTAGTTGATGACTCCACATCTACGGAGATTGAGCGACAAATAGTTGCTGTTCCCTGTTCTAGATTTATGTCGCTCCAGCGCAAGGCGATGACCTCACCTGTTCTTACACCAGTATAAAACTTAAACTGAATCAAATTTTTAACTTGGCCCTCGGCGCAATTAATAATTTTACTGACTTGTGCGCCCGTATAAGGGTTGATTGTTTGTCCATCTTCATCCTTATTTGCCTGGCGTTCGTCGTTAATTTTCTTGGAGTAGTAAAGACTCAGATCAACTTTCTTAACTGGGTTTGCATGCCCGTAATCTTTTTCAATTTCTTTGTACATATTATTTAGTGGGGTGAGTATATTGCGCACAGTTTTCATTTTGACAATTTTAGCGCGCGCTTGCACAAATGCTGCAATACGAGAAGGCTTGAGTTCCATAGTAGGCGTATCACCAAATTCAGTAATTAGCTGCAGTAGCACTTTTTTGTTTGCCTTGTTGGTTGAAGCCGCAAGACGCGGTCCTTCATGGCGTTCATAAAACTCCTCAAGGTTATCCTTGAGGAGTAAATCGCCAGCTGGGTTCTGCACAGCTATCTCAGCTTTTGCTTGCTTAGAATTTGGAAAGAATTCAGTCCAGGAAAACTTACCCTTTTCTATAGATAATAGTATTTCACTGCGCTTACTTGACGCGTATTTCAAGTTATCTTTGACTGGAATACCCAAAGATTGGCGACATTCATGTCCGTTCAGTGAAAATGCTATCTGCAATATTCCGTTTCTATCTGTCACGCCAACAGGCATTTTGTTTACTTTTCTAGCCATTGTTCCATCTCCTGCATGTTGATTAAAATTTTGTTGTAAGCGGCTTTGCAATAGTGTTTGTGCTCCGCGATTAATCCGCGACGACGTTTTAAGTTGAAACCCTCTCGGGTTTCGCCGGTCAGTTCACAATATTGTTTGAGTAATATCCAAGTCATTAAATTGCCTTTATGAACAGTTTATAGATGTGTGTTTATATGCAAGACCTTGTCTGCATGTGGGTATTAGAGCATTGAGTAGGGAGGGGGTTTCTCTCTTATAATGTCGAAAAACGTAACCTTTTAAATTAAATGGAATTCTTTCAAAAATGATGCTTGCCAAACGGTTGACTGGCTTAAATTGCGTGCAATCTTGGGATATCTGACTGGCTTCCAATATTGTTTAACATGAACATCTAAAAGTAGATAAACAACATAACTTAAATATGCTTGTTAAAATAAGTGTTATGGGCTGTTTGGGAGGGGTAATTGAATGTTGATTTATATGTGAATGAGCTTGATTCAGTGTCTGTTATTACATACTGGCTAAGTTCAGTTTTCGGTTATCAAAACTTACTACTGGGCACTGCTTTGTTGGGGTTTATGGAATACATCTTATATATACTTAAAAGACTTTAATCCTAGCTGCTCTGCAACAAAATATTTAGAGAAATCTCGAGTGGTTGCGAGAAAAGACACCATTCGAGAAAGCTGTATAAATACCTCTGAGAGGGTTGCCCTGAATGATACAAACCATTAGCTCAAGGCAATTAGTTATAGATCCCCTTTTTGGGTTATGTGATCAGAATGTAATCCTTCAGTATCGGGTTAAAAACCACGTCAAAATTTGTTATCAGAAACTTAATATCTCCGTAGTATGAAACTTCTAACACTGCACGTATTAAACAAATACTTTCAATAGATAGGAGTGTTAAATCTGTTTGAGTCAAAACAAAATCGTGTTGGAAAATACAACAAAGAATGCAAGAGCGAATTATTCTCTCTCTTGCCCCTGAGTTCTCAGATGCGATAGTAACGGCTTTCCCAAAATGTTCTAAAAGTTCCAAGGGAATATCTTCGGTATAAACTTTGTTCCAAGTTATATTTGCTGCTGCAATTGGTGATTTCATTACTTTTCTACCCATTCTTCCATCTCCTTAATGTTGACCCAGATGCGACCATCAGTGGCTTTGCGGTAATGTTTTCCTTGTGCAACTAGCCCACGCTTGCGTTTCGAATTAAATGAGTCACGGCTCTCACCAGACAACTCACAATACTTTTTAAGAAATACCCAATTCATAGAATTTACCCTTTAATATATAGATATTGATTTATGTTTATATGCATGACCTCGTCTGCATGTAGCTATTAGAGCATCAGATGAACTTGCCTTTTGTAGCTATTAATGACGTATTTCGGCGTTTTTTAAACTTAATAACAGTATGAGGTAGATATAAGGTATAAATCGACTTGACGAGGGTTGTTTATCTTAGATATGGGTTAGAGCAGGGGGAACAAACTTAATCTTGAATCCAATATTTGAGTTTCAAGAAGAGCTCAAAATACGAGATGTTAATGACGATGAGGTCATTGATGCATCTCCGATGACGGGTGTAAAAATAACGTAACCCTTACCACTACAAGTTCTTGTAGTGGACATTCCTTGTTTTGTTTTTCAAACTATTAGAGTTCTAGGACTCAATAATTGAAACAGCAGGGATGTTTACATGACGAAGTTAAAGTGCGCTTATATTATACCTATCACGCTTACTCTTTCACTGGCAGCATGCGGTGGTGGAAGCTCGAGTTCATCTCCCTCAGGAGACGATACAAAAGCTACAGAGCAAGCAAATACAACACAACAAGCAGAAGAAACAAACAACGTTTACAAACTTTTATATATTGAAGATAACAATCCTAACATCCACATAAACTCTATCGGTATAACAGATAATTTTGAAACAAAAATTCTTGAAGGCACTTCCTCTGAAAGCCCCTTAGATGTCTACCCTGGCGAAGATGGATTCACCCTCGGGTGGTCAATTTCAGCTAATGTAGCATTATTCTCTGATAACTTTTTCTTTCTATCTGAAGGTAGCTCTAATACGAGCATATTTGCATTGAATGCAAACCCCATCGCCGAAACATTAGAATCAAGTGCTACATGTAAATACAGCACTGAGCATATAATAACCTGCCACAAACCAGCAACCTTACCTACCTATGCGGCAACCTCAACAACGGACCTCACAGCCTTATTCTCAACCCTGCCGATAACACTAGAAATAAAATCAGAGGTGTGCTCTCTACTCCAAGGTTGTGATTTGGTCAGCATTGGTTATATACGATTTAATTAATTCTCATAAAGGAATATAAGGTGAAACTAAAACTATCGACCTTAGTGATCATGATACTTATTCTGTCTGGTTGCTCAGGTAAACCAACTCGATATGACATTGGCGACAACCAGAGCATGTCATTAGCTATGAAGGTGATGATGATATCAGGTCAAGCTGGGTATTTTAAGGATGTACCCCCAACTGATGCTGATAAAGGGAGTAATGGTATTGATTCTGGATCTCCCATTACATCAGCCTTAATGGGGGCTGACATTTTAACAAATGGCGCGTCCTTACCAAGCAGTTTCCATATCAACTCTTCTGGCTTAGGCGCAATGTTTTTGTTAAATGCATTTATAGGTGGAGATGAGCGTTATATCAATGTGGTACTAAATAAAACGATACACGCTTGGGTACCTAGCGATATTGTGTCATCTAAACGTGAAGCCGAAGAACTCGTATTAAATAGTTATGTTCAGGCTGTTAGAAAGGTTACAGGCGATGAGTTCGACAATATTGAAACGCCGATAAAACGGTATAACGATACAACTTATATAAGTTTTTATACAAATTCAGACGTATACATTGATTCCAAAAATATTTATGCAAAACAAAAGTCTTTGGGCAATAATTTCCCTATTAGAGGAGGGGTTTCTGTTGACCAAAGTAAAACTTGGCTAACAGATGATACCCCTTTCCCTAGTAAGAAACTCTATTATCATATAGTGGGAAGATCTAATATGCTTCCCCTTAAAAGGGATGAGGACATTAATAAAACATATTTTGAAATTGCGAATCACATGCCTTCATGGTTTTACCAGTTTCTTTATGTAGATAAAGTGCCTTTGGTGTTAAATAATCATAAAGTTAATTTATTTGTTATACCAACCTATAGCGCTATTAAAGCGACACCTTAGAGTTAGCCTATCATCTTTGATTTGGGATGATGAACCAACCGGTAGATTAACTGTTATTCTACTCATCATCCCACTCCTGTATTTACAGATATCCTATCTTTATGCAAATTATGAATAAATTTGTGTAGCACTCTATAAAAAGTAGTCTGATATTTGCAGAATAAATAGACAAGTAATAGCAGACCATTTGAATTATCTTTAAATCAATCACGGCATAAAAAACACTTACTTCACTAGCTATTTATTCTGCAAATTCCAGTGGTATTTTGTGTGAGTGGCAGAGTTCATAACGTTAAAACTCATCAACGATAGGCTTTGCGTTTTGTTCTGCAAAACTGACTAGGCTTTTTGACTTTGGTAATCCCAGAGGGTCCCCTGAAAATTGGCCGCTTAATAGCTGTGATTGCAGCTCGTTCAGCCTCTCAATATCCGCACCTGTGCAATCATTCACACCATTTTTACCAAGCAATAATTGGAGTTCTTGTTTAGGGCGAAGGGCACGACTGACGGAACGCATTTTCACGACCAGCTCGCTTTGCTGGCGCAGAAGCCTTAAGGCATGTTCAGCTTCTAAAATCTTATCCAGAGAGTTAACGTTGGCATTATTGAGAGCACGTTTAAAATCATTTTTGGTGAATTGTGCTCCACGCTTAGATATTTCTCGCGCCTTCCAATCACCTTTTTGGCCAGACCTTTTGAGGTAATTACTATTCACGAGACGGCCCCACGTATAGTAATGATAGGGGGTATCTCCGTCATTTACATATTTAAGCATTGGTGTGAGATAGAGAAGCTCGTAAGGCTCAACTTGATTATTACGCTCTGTGCGCCAGTTATCAAAGTCCATTTTTAACGCTTGAAAAGAAGCTGTTGTCTCGCGCTGAATACGCCCCGACCAAGTATGGATTTCTTCATGAAGGTGCAGTTTTGTCGCATTAAGGCTTGAAAACTCGTCGCTTAGCGCTAGGTTTGATATGAGTTGATTAGCTGTATCTAAATTTTGTTCTGACATGATATGCGCCACTTGAAGTTTGGAACTGTCAGAATAATGATTTATCAGCTTTTATAAGTTGTTCTTTTTGTCGTGAATTTCATGCTTTGGGCAATAATCAATTGTTGTTAAATAAGGCCAGAGCAAAAGTACTACTTTGGCCTTAATCATATGTGGAAAGATGACTGGTTTAATTGTTGTTGGAACTGGTTGCTGAGGCTCTGAATTAAAAAGGTATAGTGATAACGCCTGTTGATTCGAAAATTTCATCTAGTGAATCAGCTTCTTCAAAATTAATTTGATAAAGCTTATAGTAATCGTGATCGACGGCCAAACGGTATGGGTCACCTCTCCAACCAAGGTATACGTACGGCGTTGAATATGATCCATAGTTCAGGGTTTGTTGACCTGTAAAAGTGTCATATTTTGCAACATACCCATCAATTGTTTGCACACCATCAAATACTGGCTTCTTGATGAGTGCAACATCAATGGAATCCGCAGAGGTTACAAATGAAAACTTTCCATCATCTATTGTGGTTGTAACCTCAGTGGCTATGTCATACAAAGAAGCGGTCGAATAGTCTGATGCCCATAACTTATTATCACGGTGAAATATAGAAAAATACCTGTCACTGGAGCTCATTATCTCAGTGAGACTCCCTGTTTCTAGGTCACAGGAGTAAACATATGATTCGTTACCAACGCTATTAATTAAGTAGGCGCTATCGTCTGAAATACTAACAATACTTGTCTCGTCAAAAGAAAGAACGGCTCGTTCATGTAAAGATTTATTTATTGTATCAAATTCGAATAAACTATTTGGTGTCGCTATAAATACTGATGTATCAACAGTCAGGAGCCTATAGCCACCATCACCAACATCATACCCACTGGTAAATGTATAACTACCATTAACAAATTCATTAAAAGGCACTTCATACAGCTTCTTTTCAAAAATCACATAATTCACCCCGTTGGCGTTTGGCCCCCATTGAATATTTGATGTTATATCGTATCGACTAGTCACCGATAAGGTTGTTTGATTAAAGATGGCGAGTTTATTGTTGCTATCTATGAATGTGCTATAAGTGTCAGGCGTCGTGTTCGAAACAAAAATACCACCGGTTAACCCTGACACAATTTCGTCAGGTAATGCAGTGAGATTTTGTGGCGTTGAACGGTTGATATTAACGCTGTAGTAATTGTCATCGCCATCATTACATATTCCATTTTCACCGTTATCTTTAAGTAAAATTATATTATGAGCACCATCAAAAATTGTTGTTTTAAATCTTATAGAACAGGTGCCTTCTATGATGTTTGATTCGGCGAGTTTATATGGAGACTCTGATAAAGAATCTGCTCCCCATAAAGTATTCTCATTAATCCACGCTATAGCATGAACAGTGGTACTTCCATCAATAGGTAGGCTTGGAAAGGTGGCGTATTGAACAAATTGTTCAATATTTAGTTTTTGAATTTTATCTGTCGTATTTTGAGGGTTAACAGAGTAAATATCTCGCAGTGATGAGCCGGATGATGGTCTATCAATAAACAGTAGACGCTCAGTGCTAGCGCTGGTTTCAGTAACTAGATTAGCGCTTGATGTGGTGGCTGGTTGAGAGTCTGAACTGCCGCCGCCGCTGCAGGCGGTTATAAATATCGTGAAAATTGGAATAAGTGTACTAATTTTTGCGTTCATTTTATCTTCCTTGCTGTTTCAATTGTTGAGTCCTATAACCCTAACAGTTTGAAAAATAATGCAAGAAATGTCGACTACAAGAACTTGTAGTGTAGGGCGCACGTTATATTTTTATCCACCCTTGAGATGCTCCAATGATAGCTGCGTCATTAACATCTCGAATTTTTAACTTCTCTTTTATCTGTCTTTTATAATAGGAAATACCATCGAGGGATATGTTTAGCTGATCTGCAGCTTGTTTGTCTAGGAGACCAGCCCCTTTTAATTTCAGGTAGGTAATACTTTTATCTGAAAGACCCTTTTCTTGATACATTTCATCGACAGCGCCATTGATGTCGATATGCTGGAAATACATATTTCCCAGGGCTACTACATTTGAGCCTTGTTTTAGTAATAGTTCATCATGGTCTTGCTCGTTTCCAGGAGCACATGTACATAATATGCCAACTATATTAGTGCAATAATAAGGGATTACTAGGCCGTTTGTTGCACCCCAAAGTTTATATAAATTAACCATAACTTTGTCTTTACCCTTGAAGTTGTGTCTCCCCCACAAAAATGGATCCCTGTTCCCATCAATAAAATATTTAAAAACAGGGTCGTAGAAACATAGATCGCTTCTAAATAAGTCTTCAAGGTATGTGTTAAATTGAGTATGTAGCCAGAGGTTACCCGTTAGTGAGAGGCCAATACATTTTGGTAGAGCGAGAACGGTGCAGTTTTTAAACCCCAGGTTATTCAATTGTTGAAAAAGAACTTCAGTAGACTCATCTGGCGACAGACTTTTGAGTTCCTTCTGAAACTCAAATATATTAATATTCATTTCACATCCGTTGTGAACGATTGATTTTATTGGATATATATTATATTTGTTAACGGTTAGGCAATGAAATTATATTGCCAACTTTGTTAAGTAGTCGTTGTTTTAGGCTGTCTATTATCTGCGTTCGATTATTACTTGATGAGTAGTCAAGAGAGATTTATCGGTTTTATCGGGTAGGTCTATGCGCATTATCAGATAAAAAGTTTTCAGTTCTTAACCATATATTAGCAGTCCGTCTACCTGCATTAGCTTTCTTGGATGTTACTGGCTCGTCTATACATGCATCTAACCAGGCAGCGGCATAAGTTTTTAATATTTCTCTTTTCTTGCTGAGTGGGTAGTTGGCTAGTTTCTTTGTTATATAAAGGTAATCACCTCGTGGGCTTGATATCCCCTGCATAGCCAGTTCATCAGTAATATTGAATGCTTCACTAATGTCTTGTTGAGCAGGCTGTAGATCTTTTAATATTTTGAATAATTCATCATTCTGAGTGATCCATAAATCTAAATAACCAGAGACTTGCTCTCTACTAAGTCGGCCTTCTTCAATATCACATATGTCGTGCTCATCAAATGGTTGCATAAAACGTGCTACTCCATCATTGACCATTGCCTCATTAAATTGAGTGCCAGCAAGAACATCAACAAGCGTTATCAACTTTCTTTTATTAAGAATGCTTTGAGGGGGAGGCGATAAAACCGATAAATCTATATTATTTTTATTCAGAACACTGTTAGTGGTACCCGATAAACCCGATAAATCTATATTTTTAGAATTTATCACGTGGGTACCTGCTCGTTTAGCTATTATTCGCTGTTTTAATTTATCTGCGTATTTACCCATCACATTAATCCTCTAAAATATCAGGGTTGATGTAATAGAGTGTTTTTGGTCGAGTAGTTGTTTTCTCGGTCACAGGGTGAAGATAACCAAGCTCACATAAGGTTGTTATTGCTGGATGTATTTCTGAAGCGTTTTTTAAGCCTGACCAGCCCTTATTGTTGAAGTCATTTACCCTGAATGGGTTGTTAAGGCTCTTGAGCTTTGACAATAAAGTTATGGCCCCTTGAGGTGTGTTACTCGCAAGCCCATAAACCCTTCTGGCATGGCTCTCAAGGTACTCGCACCAAGCAATGGCCTTCAATGCAGCATCCCCTGATACGCCATCAACAACACCGTCCTCTATTATGTGAATGATTAGAGCAAGGCTGGCCATTAATGACGGATATTTACTAAGATGCGCTTCTAGGTGATGGCAAGATTCATCTCTCAGTCTAGGAATGAATTCTGAATACCATTCATCAAAAATATGCTGACCTTCTGGGGAAAAACGTAAAACCCTGCTTTCATCATTTTCAGGTATTTCAGCGAGGGTGGTGAATATATTATAAGCTTTACGTTTAGCTTCCTGGTCAGGAGATCTATCGATATGCATGAACTCCCCTATATCAGGAAAAACCATCAGCTGCAGGCGTTGTATCAATCCATCATCACCAGAACCGTCAAACATAGATTTCATATATGCAAGCAATTTACCTGGCTGTATCCCCCCTATTAAGCTAACAATAGAGCTCTCTATATCTATGGTGCCTCGGCCTATACGATCATAAGTAAAACTACCTGTCCCATTCCATGCCTCAAGATAGAAAGCCCTGTCTTGCGCTTTATCTGAACGATCCATAGTGGATAGAAACCCTGATAACTCGTCTCTGTTGATCAATAATCCATTTGGATTTTCAGATAATAGTTCACCCATTTTTTCTATGGTGGCATCATTCACTAGGTACCGTTTTCTTGTCGGTGTAGGCGGAGTGCTTTCATTTGCCTCTTTTAACAGTCGTTCAGCTTCAGCACGGTTGCCAGTTTTTATAGCTTTCCCTGCTTTCTGCTCGGCGTCTTTCTTCTCTAAATCGTTAAGTTTTGCTTCTGTTGTAAAGTGTTTTAAATCCTCCTCATATAATTTCTTAGATTCTCTTTCTAAGTCTTTAAGTGATTTTAGTACATCGTCTAGGGTTGGTGTTTTCAGCATTGACGGCCGGCCAATAATGCATCCCCAAAGGTTAACAACAACCAACCAGTCATCATATTTTTTTGGATGTATTAAGATTTTCTTGCCAATAAGCATTCCTAAAACGACCATTACAGTAACCGCTGCATAATCGATAGGGGCGTTGTTTTTACGCATAGATATGTCTGCAATCCAGTCAATTAGAGGTTCTGGTAATAGGTCTGAATTAAATGGTTCAACAGGCAATAGTCTGTTTTTTATGAGGGTTGGTTTTTGCCAATCAATTGAGGCTGTAACTAGGTCGTGTTTTTCTTGAGGAGGCACGCTGCTAGAGCTTATATATGTAGAAAGCTTAACCATATCCTTAATAGAGCAGTCTAAGGTGTATAAGCTTTCTATCTGTTCTTTAAGCCGTTCGTCCTTTATAGATGCTGTAATCTGAGATGAATTTTTGAACACTGGCAGATCTTTATCATAGCAATACTCAGCAAGATAAATTAATGCATCTTGTGCATCACCAAATAGATAGTTTTCTTCGCTGCTGGCCCATTCGCAAATGCACACTCTATCCCCAGTTTGGGTTGCGTAAGCCAGACCCTTTAAAATTATGCCAGAATTAACGCCTGATATTTGAGTGATGAGCTCGGCTTCTTCAAGCTCTATTATTCCGTTATTTTCCATAGTATATGTCCTGTTAATTAGTTGTGTTGAGTTAACAAGAACTACTGTATGGGTTTTCAACAGGGTCAAAGTTTTATATGGTTGCGTATTAAGGCACTAAATAGACTTTTTATAAGCTGGATTCGTGGTAGGCATTAAATTCAAGGCATTCAATGACAAATATATTGATTAAATATGAATTGTTTTAAGTGTTTATTGCTGTTTTGGTTGGTTTGGTTTGATTTGGGGTGCAAATTAACAACCTGGTATATATCTAAATATCCAGAGCCTAATTATTCATCTCCATCACAATATTAAGTGCATTATCAATCTAGCAAATTGATGGTTTATAGAATTAACTGCTAGATTGATGTTGCTCTTTCAACTTCTGGGTAGCTCCAGACCTTTACGTTTGATATAACTCATTATAAATACTTAGTTATTACCCATAATAGGAGGGGGTTATGCCTGTTTATCTCCTTTGTATTAGATTAGGGGGAAGTATAAATTAATTGAAGTTTTTGTATTTTGACGACATATTTTGTCGTTTTGATTGGTAGGCTATAAGTTGTGAGTCGCTGAGCTGATGCATATTAGAGTAATTACTGTTGGCGAGAGTATTGAAAGCAACAGTATTAATTTGGTGTTTCATGTAACATAACATCTATATGTTATGTTACATGGGATGAGTTATGAGTGTTGGCAAGAGCGGTAGGATAGTTATTGAGATTGAACCTGAACTTAAACAAGAGTTGTATGAAGCATTGTCTAAAGAAAGTAAAAGTTTGAAAAGTTGGTTTCTGGGCAATGTTGAAACGTTCTTAGAGGGGAGGGGACAGTTGGTGATGTCATTTGGAGAAATTTCCACTAAAAGAGGTGATACATCGGATGAAATTTAATCCTGGTAAAACAGCTTTTGGCCGTCATGAAACCTTTGCACTCCGTTATGGCTGGTTATCGAAAGGTATACAGGCTGTACAGAAGAATGCCAATATATTCAAAGACGATGAAGCTACTGTTACGCTTGGAGTTGGTAAGAATATGGTGGCATCAATTCAGTATTGGCTGCGCGCCTGCCAGTTGATGTCAGCTACAGATACTCGGTTGCTACCTATTGGAAATCTCATCTTTGATGAAGAAAGTGGGTTTGACCCGTATCTTGAGGATGAAGCTACTATTTGGTTAGTGCATTGGCTGTTGGCTACTAACGCTGAACTTTCTACTTCCTGGTATTGGTTCTTTAATAAATATCACAAACCAGAATTTACTGCTCAAGAGCTTTCTACAGCACTGAGTGATTGGGTCAAAGAAAATGCTAAGGCAAAGGTTTCTCCTTCAACATTAAAGAATGATGCAGCTCTTATTCCTCGGATGTATAACCAAGTAAAGATAAACTCTCGCGCAGCCATAGAAGAGGCACTTGATTCACCTCTTTCTTTGCTGCGATTGATAAATCAAGGGAGTAGCGCGAAAAGTTACCAGTGCAAACCTATGGCAAGGCCTGGATTACCTGTGTCTATTGTTGGGTTTGCTGTATCACAACTCATGAAAAGTAAAGAGGTTGTGTCTATTCCTGTTGAAGAGCTTATGTATAGCAGAGATGAATATGCCGCGCCAGGTTCTGTCTTTAGGCTTACGGAAAGTGATCTTATAACTAAGCTGGAGTGTTTGATAAATGATAACCCAGGTTGTTATGAAATCCGTGAAACTGCAGGAATACACCAACTCTACCAAATACAAGCTATTGAGCCGGAAACCTGGCTTCAGAAACATTACGCAACTGAGAATTCGGAGGTTGCAGCATGAGTTTAATAGGTAAAATTGGTGTTAATACGCACTATACTCGCTCGATCAACCTTGAGCGTGATGCAAACTCCATTGAGGTTGTTCGAGCATATATACCAACTTCTAGAGCTCTTCGTACTCTTACTAAAGTATCAGAAGCATTCCACGAACAGCAGGCGCCTAGAGCTTGGTCGTTGGTTGGACCTTATGGCTCAGGGAAGTCTTCCTTTTCAGTTTTTTTATCGCACCTCTTGTCTGGCCCGAATGAAGCTACAAGTTGTGAAGCACGAAATATTCTTACAAAAGTAAATGATAGTTTGGGGGAGCAATTCACAGAGGAAACTAAAACCGAAGGTTACTTAAAAGTTTTAATAACCGGTGCACCTGAACCACTAGGAAAACGCATTGTTAAAGGAATGTGTGATGCTGCAGCTAACTATTGGAAAGGGAGTAAGGGTAAAAATCCCAAGATACTAATTCAACTTAAGGACACTCTTACTCAAGAGGCGATATCAACAACAGAAATTGTAAGTTTGATGAAGTCTTTGCAAGAGCAGCTTGAGAAAAAAGGCTGTTCTGGAATTATGCTCATTATAGATGAGCTAGGTAAGTTCTTAGAGTACGAAGCCAGGCATTACGGTGCTAATGACATCTATTTATTACAGGCCTTAGCTGAGCACGCCTGCAAAGGATCAAAAGTAAACTTGTTTTTGTTTGTGCTTTTACATCAGTCATTTGAACAATATGCAAAAGGGCTAGGAGAAAGCCTTAAAAGTGAATGGTCTAAAGTTCAAGGGCGTTTTGAAGAGGTACCTTTTCTAGAGTCTGCAGAGCAAGTACTGAGAGTAGTCTCTGCCGCATTTAATCACAATCTGAATTCGAAAGAAGGTATAACTTTATCGAAAATTACTGATGAAATTATTACGATTCTTGAAGGCCAGAATGCACTGCCTGGGGCTTTAAATCATTCAGAGGCTAGAGAGCTTTTTAGTGGGTGCTATCCGTTACATCCAGTGAGTGCTCTTTTACTGCCATTGCTGTGTCAGAAGGTAGCTCAAAATGAACGAACTTTATTTAGTTACTTAGGAAGCCATGAAGATTTTGGTCTTCACGATATGCTAGTTAAGCTGCAGTGCTTAGGTGATTTTGTCCTACCGCATCATATATATGATTACTTTATTACTAATCAGCCAGCGGTTATGGGGGATTATCTTACGCATCGCAGGTGGGCAGAGGTAGTAACGGCTATAGAGCGGCTGGGTGATGTGGATGAAGATACGGTTAATTTGCTAAAAACCATTGGTATTCTTAATATCATCGGTGGGAAAGGAGGGTTTAAAGCCTCTAGCTCGATTTTGGAGTCCTGCTTTAAAACTAAAGTGCTTTTTGAAAAGGCTATCGAGACTCTTACTAGTCAATCAGTTATTACTTATCGACACTTTAGTGGTGAATACAGAGTATGGCAGGGGAGTGATTTTGATTTAGAAGCGGCAGTACAAGAGGAACTAAACAATTTAGGCAATTTCTCTCTGGCAGATGAGCTAAACAGCGCAAAGTCCATGCTTCCCATTGTCGCGCGTAAATACACTATTAAAAATGGGACACTACGTTACTTTGTGCCTGTTTTTGTTGATGCGCAAAATTACAAATCATTACCTACCGAAGGTGAAGAAGCGAGAATTATTTTCTATCTTGCCTCTGCTCAAGATGATGAAGCGCTTTTTAAGAAAGCAGCCATTAATTATTACTCAAAATTAGATATTGTTGTTCTTTGTCTAAGCGGGATGCAACTTAGGGAGGCAATGTCAGAAACCTTATCTTTAAGCCGGGTTCTTTCAAATAGGCAAGAACTGAATGCCGACCCCGTGGCTAAAAAAGAGTTTGATGATCGGTATACTGCTTCTGAGCAATCTGCGGACTCTCTATTGCAAAATCTTGTGGATAGGCCGGAAGAAAGTGAATGGTACCATTCTAATAAAAAATTAGTTATTAGAAATAAACGCCAGCTTCAACACTCTCTATCATCCGCCCTAGAGTCCGTTTATACAAAGTCGCCACGTATCTATAATGAGTTGGTAAATCGAGATAAACCATCTGCTCAGGCAAATGCTGCAAGAAATAAATTATTGGTTGCGATGCTCGAAAATGCTAAAGAGAAAGATTTAGGCATTGAAAAGTTTCCGGCAGAGAAAGCTATTTATCGTGCGTTGCTATTGGCAACTAAAGTGCATCAACCAAGTGAAGAGCTAAATGGTTGGGGCTTTTCTCAGCCTACGACATTTGAGAATAATGACCATAGTAATATTCGTCATGTATGGGCCAGAATTGATAAGTTTTTGGATAGTACAGAAAAAGAAGCTAAGTCTTTTGCAGATCTAAATGCGGAACTTATAGCCCCTCCTTACGGCGTAAAGGCTGGTGTACTGCCAATTTTATACGTTGCTGTATATATTGTGTACCAGCATGAGCTAGCGTTATATGAAAAGAGGCGTTATGCCCCGTATTTCACTAAAGAGATGCTAGAGCAGTTTGTTAAGCGACCAGACGAGTTTAGCTTTCAGCGTTTCCGTATTTCTGGCATGAGAGCTTCTATATTTAAACAATACTCTCAGGTTATTCATGGTGACAGTGAAGAACGCACTTTGCTTCAGCTGGCAAAGCCGTTAGCAAACTTTATGGGAGGCTTGCCTCAATATACCCAAAAAACACGAAGGGGATTATCAAAGCAGGCTATAGATATCAGAGCTGCATTTAACTTAGCAAAATCTCCTGAGCAACTCCTATTTAGTGCATTACCCAAAGCTTTAGGCTTTGATCAAGCTGCTTTAGATGGTGATGAAAATAAATGTGAAGAATTTTCAGGTAAATTAAAAGAGTCATTACGAGAACTGAATAACGCTTATCAAACAATGCTGGATAGGCAGAAGGAGTTACTATCACAAGCTTTCAATGTCGACATGAAGCTCTCATTAGCAGAACTACGAAAAATTGTTTCTGTAAATTGTCATGGACTTGAAAACTATACAGTGGATAGCCAAGGCTTGAGAGCCTTCGTTATGCATGTTACTAAAAACACTGGGTCAGACAACGATTGGCTGAAGAACGTTTTGATGTTTCTTGGACATAAACCAAGTGATAAATGGCTTGATAGTGATCAGGACACGGCTGAATACCGCTTGAATGATTTGACCCGAAGGATTATTGATCTTGAGAAACTTCGTTTACATGAAAAGGACTGTACGGCCAAAATTGATGGAGATTTTGATGTATATCTCTTACGAAGTGTGAAGAAGGGGGAAGGGTTTCTAGATGAGGTTGTTGCTGTAGATCCTAAAAGTAGCTCCGCACTAAGTGAAGTTAGAGATTCAATAGAAAAAGTATTAACAGGTTTACCTGATGAAGAGCTCAGGCTAGCCGTACTAGCAGAAACAGTTGACTCGTTTTTAAGAACTTATCGCCAGAGCAAAGAAACTAAAACGCCTACAAATAATAGTTCAGAGTCGTTAAAGGGGGTATCCAATGAGTGAATCATTTTCGAAACATATAAATGACCCGAAATATAGGCACGTAGTGGGTATTTCCGGTGGGAAAGATAGTGCTGCATTAGCTATTTATATAAAGGATCATTACCCAGAAATACATGAAAAAGTGGAATACTTCTTCACAGATACAGGAGCCGAACTAAAAGAAATTTATGAGTTTCTAGATAAGCTGGAAGCTTACCTCGGCAAGCCTATTTTACGTTTAGGAAGTGACAAAGGATTTGAAGAATGGCTCAAAATTCATAATGAATACTTACCCTCAGCAAAGCAGCGCTGGTGTACTCAGTCAATGAAAATCAAGCCATTCGAAGCTTTTGTAGGTGATGATGCAGTAATTTCATATGTAGGTATTCGAGCTGATGAGAACCGGGAAG
Organism: uncultured Oleiphilaceae bacterium; assembly: GCA_913060665.1. Classification (GTDB taxonomy): domain Bacteria; phylum Pseudomonadota; class Gammaproteobacteria; order Pseudomonadales; family Oleiphilaceae; genus Alkalimarinus. The sequence goes on along the minus strand of CAJXUY010000012.1, from coordinate 9,798 downwards.
GTTATATCAGTCGAAAAGAGACGATTAAGGCTGTATTTCCTTTTATAGAAGATGGGCTTGTTCGAGCAGATATATTCAGAATGCTTGAAGATACAGTAGGCATACCAGAGTACTACAAGTGGCGCTCTCGCTCTGGTTGCTACTTTTGCTTCTTCCAAAGACAGGATGAGTGGCTTGGCTTAAAGCGTAATCACCCTGAATTGTTCGAAAAGGCAAAAGCTTTTGAGCAGCGAACTCGTGAAAAATTTGATTGGAAAGATGGTGTTATTGATGTTGGTGGTTACGGCTATACCTGGAGTTCCCAGGGTTCTTTAGATGAACTTGTAGCAAAAGCAGAGAAACGAGAAAAAGAACAAGGAATCATCGCTAAGTCATCAGATAGTAGTGGTCGTTGGCAGGATATTTTGAAGGGGCAGGATGATGATGATCCAGAAGATCAAGCTTGTTTGATCTGTTCACTTTAATCATAGTGAAGATTTCTTAACGGGTGTGTTGATATGCAACTCGTTGTTATTAAATAAAAAATGACATTTATATTTTGTGTTTAAGCAGTTGCTTTAATTAATAAATTTTAAGTGTTGACTGCTTTGTAGCTTTATAAACTATCGGTGTATTTATTGGTGTTTACTCTGTCCGATAATAAAGCTCTGATGGTTTTGAGTAAAATATTATCAAGTAAAAAATTGAACCTTGATATGACAACTAGTGGGAGTTTCATGTCATCACTGAAAAGTCTTAACTTAAAGAATGTTTACCGTACAGGTAAAGATGATCTGTATAGTGATTTTTACAAAAAATCACTATCAGTTTCGGTATCGTACGACCGGGCTGTAGGTTATTTCTCTTCGGAGATTCTAGCTATGAGCTTAAAGGGTTTAAGTAAATTAATTCTTTCAAATGGGGATATGAGGTTAATAATAGGTCACCCTCTTTCAAATGATGAATTCGAAGCAGTAAAGCATGGTTTGCTTTTAAAGGAAGTAACCTTAAACCTATCTTCTAAGCTAGAAGAAATATTAATTAATTCTGACAATGCGCACCCCCGACTAGAATTACTTTCTTGGCTAATCGCTTCCGGGAGACTAGAAATTAAATTTGCCTTACGAAGGGCGGGGATGTACCACGAGAAAATTGGAATTTTTAGAGATCAGGACGGTAATGTTGTTGTTTTTCAAGGCTCCGCTAATGAAACTCCACATGGTATGGTCGCCACCCTTAATGCTGAATCAATAAGTGTTTATAAAAGCTGGGATGAGCAAATCTTTTCAGCTTACGGAAATGAGTTTATTAACGGGTTTAATAGACTTTGGCTAAATGAAGAGACTGAAGTGGTAACTTTAGATGTACCGTCAGGAACATACGAAAAAATATCAAATAATGCAAAAGATAAAAGTAGTACCTTTAGCGTAGAAAATGAATTTGAAGAAGAGATTGAGGCACGTGAACGTAATCTCGCTAAGTTAGACCCCTTTATTCCAATTAAAATTGGAAGTAACACATTTAATATATATGACCATCAACGAGAAGCTTTGGCGTCATGGAAGAGCAATAGCTTTAAAGGGATTTTAAAGCTAGCGACTGGATCAGGAAAAACAATCACGTCAATTTATGGTGCAGTGAAAATTTTTGAAGCTAAGAAGCAAAAACAGCAGCAACTATTCTTGATAGTCGCCGTACCTTATGTTGAATTAGCTATTCAGTGGATAGAGAACTTAAGATTATTTGGTATAACTGCCCATGAGTGTTTTGATTCTAAAAGCTCGTGGGCGGAATCATTTGAAAATCAAGTTAATTATTTTAAAGCTGGAGTAAGTGATTTTTGTGCCGCAGTTGTAGTAAATAGAACTCTAGTATCTCCACTTTTTCAATCTTTAGTTTCCTCAATTGATAGTAGTTCCTTAATGATTATTGGCGATGAGTGTCATAATCATGGCTCCAAAAACATTAATGCTGCATTGCCTGCAGCATATTATCGAATGGGACTATCTGCAACCCCTTTTCGAAGTGATGATGACGAAATAGACTCCCCTTTTCCTAATGATGCTAAACAGCGTTTACTTTCTTATTATGGCGATGTTATTGCGACTTATGGCCTAGATGATGCGATACATGATGGGGTATTAACCCCATACGAATATCATATTATTCCTATTTATCTCACCGTTGAAGAACAGGAAAAATATGAAGAACTTTCACATAAAATAACGAAAATTATGCTTAAACGGCAAAGTTCAGGGTTAAGCCAGCAAGATAGGGCGAATCTTACAATATGTTGTGGACAACGAAGCCGTTTACTGGGTTCTGCTCAAAATAAACTGTCAAAACTTTCAGAATTAACAGCCAAAATTAGTGATGACAATAAAAGCCATACACTTTTTTATGCAGGTGAAGGAAAACCGTATGGAGATACTGAGGAAGAAGATATAAAAGTTATTGATAAAGTGTCTAAAGTATTAAATGAAAATGGCTGGAAAACCTCTCAATTTACAGGAGGGGTATCAAGAAGTGAAAGAAAATTTTTGATGTCCGCTTTTAAAGACAAAACCATAGACGCTTTAGTTGCTATGAAGGTACTTGATGAAGGTATTGACGTACCTGCGTGTAAAACTGCCTATATTTTGGCAAGTACCAAAAACCCTCGGCAATATGTGCAGCGCAGAGGAAGAATTTTAAGAAAGTCAGAAAACAAGCACTTATCTACAATCTATGATTTTGTAGTTTTACCGGCAAACGAGGGGCCTGCTTCAAAAAAATTGAAACTATCAGAAGCTGAAAGAATCAATGATTTTGCATTATTGGCAGTAAATAAATTGGAAATAGAACAAATAATTGAGGAGCACGGATTAACTTATGACTTCACATGACGAATTTAAGAAACAGTTATTAGATGCTGAGAAAGAAGCAAATAAGCCTCAAGACAAGTACCATGAAATCGCTAGGAAGTTAGTTAACATCGAGCGGCAGTCTTTTTATGGCGATGAAAGCTCAGTGAAGAGGTTAGGGAAAATTAGAGAAGAAATAAATAGGGCTGTAAAGCAAGGTGGTTCAAATGAAGTTTAGAAAGGTTGAGCTGAAGAACTTTCGCCAGTTTTATGGAGAACAAAGTATAATTTTTTCAACTAGTAAAACCAAAAATATAACATTAATCCATGCTGAGAACGGTACAGGTAAAACAGCATTTCTAAATGCAATACTATGGTGTTTTTATGAGATAACAACCAACAACTTTAAAGACCCGAAAGCCTTACTCAATAAAATTGCAAAAAAAGAGAACGCTAGAAGTTATAGTGTTTCAATTGAATTTGAAGACGATAAAGAAGAAGTCTTTTTAGTCCAAAGAGCCGTTGGGCTGAATGGTCAGGTTTTTAGAGTGTTCAAAGTTATAAATGACTCATATACAGAAGTAGATAAGCCTAATTCATTTATTAATTCAGTAATTCCAAAGGATATGGCAAAGTACTTTTTTTTCCAAGGTGAAGGCATTGGCAAAATGTCTGGTTCTAAAGGTGACTCGGTTGTAAAAACAGCAGTAAGAGAAATATTAGGATTTACTATTGCAGAAATGGCTGTAAGGGACATCCAACAGATTAAAAAAGAATATCAGAGGTCTTTTTCTAATGCAGATAAATCAGGACAGTTATCTAAGCTACAGAATGAGATTATGTCACTTGAAAGTAGCAAAGAAAGAAATCAAGAGAACCTACAAAAGTTTGCCAAAGCTATAAATTTGTATCGTGAAAAGTTGAAGGAAATTGACGACAAATTATCTAACTCTGACAGTGCTGTAATTAAACAAATCCATAACCAAAGGAAGTCTACAGAATCTCAATTAGCAAGAGAGAAAAGCCTTTTATTTAACGCACAAAAAGAAAAAATTTCATTGGTTTCAGAATTTGCTACAACGGTTTTTGGATTTGAATTATCAGGGTTAGCATTAGATTTTATTGATGAAGCGGAATACAAAGGAACTGTCCCTGCCCCATATAATGAGCAATTGGTAACAGATATTTTAAAGGCGAGTACTTGTATTTGTGGTAGTGATATTAATCCAGGCACTGAAGCTTTTAGCCGTATTCAAGATATGCTCAAGCAAGCTGCTGATCCTATGTTAGAAAATAGAATTCGTAAGGCAAGATCGCAATTAACTTCGATTAAAAACGATTCTATAAAGGCTAAAAGTAGATTTTCTAGTAATATTAAAATGCTATCGGACTCTGAAGCTGCCATTAGTAAGCTAAAGAATGATCTTGACGAGTTAAATATTCAAATTAAAGGTGCTGAAAGCCTTGAAGATATCCAAGGTCTCGAAAATGAGAGAAATAGAGCTAGAAATAATTTGATTCAAGATGAAAGGGCATCTGAAAGAGCTGTGATGTTAATTGAAAATGATGACAGGAATCTAACTTTAAAAAAAGGAGAGTTAAGTCGACTTGATACTTTCTCTTCTGAAGTTAAGAAGTTTCAAGATTTGGTGACTTTTTCCGAAAAAGTAGAGCAAGTTCTAAAGTCAACACTTTCTAAGTCTGAGAAAGATGTCGAGTTGAGAATAATTGAAAAAGTTAATAAATACTTAAAACAGTTTGTTAGGCAAGACTATACCGCGAAATTAAACCCTGTCACCTTTGATATTCGTTTAGTTGATACAAAGAATGACATCGTACCTGAGAGTGATGGTCAGGCATTATTATTAAGTTTAACTTTTATTTCTTCACTAATAGAACTATCTAGAGAAAGAAAAAATGCACAAGGGCAGATTTTAACACCAGGTGCGATAGCTCCATTTGTTGTTGATGCACCTTTTGGTGACTTGGATAATAAATACAAAGGACATGTAGCTAAAGCAATTCCTGACTCTGTAGAGCAGGTTGTTTTTCTTTTATCTTCAAGTCATTGGGAAGGCACAGTTGAGCAAAATATAAGAGAGAAAGTTGGTGCCGAATACAATATGGTTTTAGAAGAAACATCTGAAGCTAAGGGTAAAAGTCACGACTCAATAAATATTTTGGATAAAGAGTATGAGACTGTACGTTATGGACAAACTGTAGATCGTACAGTATTGGAAAAGGTAGGTTCTTATGTTTAGTGAAAATATAGATAAACAAGCTTGGAAAAAACTACCGGTAAAGCGTGATAGAAAGCATGAGCCTTTAGTCGATAAGTTATGTTTTGATAAAGATGGAAATAAGGCTATTTTTTTACGGATTAAATATCTAATGGTATTTGCAGCGATGGTCGGTTATTCAAAGGGTAAAAGGCAACCTTTGGGTAGTGATGGAATCTCTATTATTTTAGAAACCTATGGTACTGATCAAAAAGATGCATTTATCTACTTATTAGCACTTATGACAGAAAAAAATGGAACTTGCTTAAAAGATGATAACTTACCTGCTTCAATTACAATCTTTGAAGAGTATTGCAATGCCGGTTTAGAAGAAATTCAATTGTGGCTGGATGAAAACCCTGGAGATCATGTTGGTGTAGATACCTTAGCAAATAAAATATTCGAACAAGTTCTTGTAAATGAAAGATTACAAAACAAGGCTGACAATCCTGAAGAAATTGATGTAGATTTTTAAGGGCGAAATATGATTTTTTATAAGAGTTTATTTGTATAAATCCAGAGTAAACTACATAACTGACTAGTAGAATCTATTTATTTACACTTAATAATAGAGAATGTGGAGCCTTAAAGAATTAGAGCTCTACATGTATTTGTATTTATCTATTAGTGGTGAAGGTTCAAACCTTTCGCCATAATCAAAAAAATCAATATCTTGGTCGCGTAGTTTGATTTTAATTCGTTCTACAAGCATTGGCGTATCTTTACTCCAGTCATCATAGCGCATCAGGCTAACCTTGCCTGATCGCATATGTGCTTTGATAAGATGAATATCATCTATATCTCCATATAACTGTGTTGCACAACCGATATAAACTCTTAACTCGGGGGGGAGGTCTCCCAAATAGTTCTTGTGAAAAGTATAGCTATGACCTTCTTGTATATGCCCACATTGAAGTGTTTTATAAGCCTGATTACAGGCCTCAAATATGATCTCATTAGAGCCCACAGAAAATAATAATTCTTTAGCTTCATCTATAGCAGCATTGTATGAACTGAAAAATGCTTTGATATCACGTTTGAGGCTATCAGGCATCTTAGTTTGAGTTTTACGCTTTTCGAATAAACCAAGTGAAAAATAGACTAAAAGATCTTGTTTTCTAGACTTATGTGCCTCTTCAAACAATGCATCTCCAAAGTGTTTTTTAAGCGCTTCATGGGCTTTAATGTGAGATCCTGCTATACGGCGTAATTGCTCTGAAAATTCGAACTCACTGTTAGCGGGTATTCGTCCAAGTTCTAAAGATGTTTCCCAAAAATCAGTAAATATTTCTATGTGCTTATCAATAAAGTCTTTCTTAAGTGCAGGCTCACGAGTTTTTATTTCTCTCTTAGTCTTTTGTTGCCAATCTCGACGAATATGCTGTCGATCAGATAAAAACTGCTGCTCTTCTAACTTATCCTTAAAAACTAAAAAGATACCCTGTCCAACGGCAATAGCATTCTCATGGAGGCTTGTTTCAATATAGCTACGTATTTCTGATTGAGAATAGTACTTCTGGAAGGTGTTTCTACTGGTGACTATGCCATCTTTGTAAGGTTGGAATTGACTAATTACGCTTTCACCAGCAACCATGACGGACACTACGAGAAGCTTGTTTGAATATTCCCAAGCCCTATTTAGAGTTTCGGTACGTTCTTCTCTGTCTTCAATTACATTTAAGACAAATCCTAAATTCACTATGTCACTGTTAGATAATCCCCCTTCAGGGTTATGTACAGGGTCCCAGCCAGAAATATTAAGGCCGTGTGCTTCTAGCTCCCTTAAGTCGTCACCTTTTCCACACCCATAGTCGAGAATTGACCAATTACCGTCAAAGTAATTATGTTTAGCTAAAATTTGCATCGGCTGTGATAGTTGGTTTCGATCTATTGCCGTTTTATGTCTGTCAATTTCGCCATTAACAGCTATTTGAGACGAGACTTCTTCTGGAGAGGTCTCTGCTTTAGGTTTTATATGGCCTTCTTCATCAATAAAATAGCCTTTGTTAGATATTAATCTTTCCCAATTTTTTTTAAACCCAATAGTTCGAGAATTTTCGTACAGACCTAAGCGTTCGCCTTCCTCAGTAAAGGATTTAAATAAGGTAACTGCCTCATGATTTGAAGGTAAAAATGTTTCTTTTCTGTGAAGAATTGGGGGGTTATCTGATTTTTTATACGATGCTTTTCTTAGGGATAGTTTTGCAAGATCAATTGTGAAGCTTGTATGGAGGCTTGGGTAGGCATAATCAAAAAATGTAGGGTAGTTTAGCAATGCAAGTTTATAGTCTCGTTTGTAGTACTTAACAATATTCCACTCCCCATCTTCTATTTTAAGTGCGCTAGCAATACGGAGTGTAAGATCTGCAAGAATTTCATCTACTTGACCTAATGAACACTGGTGTAGGTAAACGGCATCAGGTAACTTCTTCCCGTGAGTAAGGGAGGTAACTAGACTCTTATATGTAATGAAATCCATGTTCTTTACTATTTATATTATTGATGAAGTTGGAAGGTACTCCTACTGTAGCTAATAGGTAGGCTGTACTCAACTGGGCTAATCAAAATAATCGTAGCTTTACAGTATAGCTAATCGCTAATTCTCGGGAGAAGTGTACACCTAGAATAGTGAAGTATTAATAAACATCATAAAGGTACAGAAATACAACTCACCATTAAGCTTAATAGTAGCTTGCATAATTTCTAGATTATCTATCATTGAGCTTTTAGGAGATGAATGATGGATAATTACCAGGATGATCGAGTCATATGTCCAAACTGTCAAAGACGAGTAGTACCAAGACTGACATTTGAAAACCAGGTGCCCAGAGCTTCGTGGTGCCCTATGTGCGGGAAGAAAGTTGAAGATTTTTTGGATTCTGGCAGTGCTGCGCTAGCTGTATTGGTGTTGATTGGTATTGCTTATTTGTTTATATATTTTTGATAGTCTTTGATGATATATCAGAGGTAAATGGGGCGATACAAACGAATGGTTAACCTAGTAGGTGTAACCACCTTCATTCTTTCTAACCTTATTTGAGTTAATAACCCTTCATTTAAATTCTATCTGTACCGGTAGGGGGTCTCTTGCTTGCATATTTTTCACACCTGGTATCGTGAGGTGCGAAAACCAAATGTTTAGAGAGGGATCATGGATATTACAGACTTTCATATATACAGACGATATCAGTTATTCGAAGGGGTTATTAGGTATACTGCACAAGGACGAAGAATTTACCGCCTTATGTTTAATCAAATAGGTGTGGATATTGATTCTGTTAAAACTTATGCAGAACATAAAGCGAGCGAGGCTCAGTACACAGCTCTTATGCAAAAGCAGTTGTCTGAGATAGACCCAGACAATGATGAGTCAGAGTTGACGATTACTAGGGGAGGGGAGCTAGAATTTACGCCTGTCGGGTGGCTGTTTTATGGAATGCTGTTTGGTAGAGCTATTATTGATATTCGTACGATTAAAACACGAATTCAGTTCGAGAATGCGCTAGATGCTGCTCAGGAAATGATAATTGATTGCTGGATAGACTTTTCTAAGAAATATCCTGGGAAATCATTATTTATTGATAAAATGGCAGCTATCGCACTGGGTGATGATCAAAAAATGGATGACATTGAAGAGAAAATACTCTTGCGTGATTCGGTGAGCCTTTGTTGATTATGTGTCACCGGAAGACGAGTTAAACTTAAAATAGCTGCACTTTTACTATTTCGTTCTTGCGCACCTCTAAATCCAAAATAGCTTCTTTAGAGGAGCGCAACATTTATGCTGTATATGACTTTACAGAAACCCCCTCTCTTCGCGCAAAGCATGCAGACTGAATAATCAGTATTGATGAAATAACATAGGCATCCCTATCTGAGTGTGGGTGTAGGTACTTCATTTTTTTAATAATCATCTCTATCAACAGATCATCATCAAGGGCTCCAGTAAATGGGCAGCGAGGTGATATATCCTTCCATTTTGCATAAATACTAACCGCCTCAGTTATATCCTGTTTGTGAGTCGGCCAGCCTGTTTCTTGTATCCAGCGAGATGTGTCGTAGTCATAGGTTGTGGTTCGGTTTGTCATTGGTTATCTCCTGTTAATTAAGGAATCATGACTTTACCAGTAGAGAGAGAAATGCAAACTGTAACTATTTATGTGAGATAAAGGTTTTTCTGGGTGTGCTAGATGACTTTACCTTAACCGTTTAAAGAGAGTTATTTGCCAATTATTATCCGGAATAACTGTAGTGCTATTAAGTCTAATTTCAGGTGTTAAAAATGAGAATAATGAGATTGAAAGAAGTGATGAAGACAACTGGGCTAGGTCGTTCAACTATTTATAAATACATTTCAGAGGGGCAGTTTCCAGAACAAATATCACTAGGTGCTCGTGCTGTTGGGTGGGTTGATAGTGAAATTGACGAGCGTGGTGTTGGTGACAGGACAGAGGATATTATTTCATTAGAAAAACAAAAGGCCTATTAAGACCTTTTGTTTTTTGTGTACTCATCCCTACATACGTAGGAAAACTGTACTACAGCAAATCAATCTTACCGATCATCCCCACTTTCGTGGGAAAAACTTACTACAGCAAAACATTCTTACCGTTCATCCCTACATACGTAGGAAAATATTACTCTACAGCAAATCAATCTTACCGATCATCCCCACTTTCGTGGGAAAAACTTACTAC
>CAJXUY010000011.1 GCA_913060665.1 uncultured Oleiphilaceae bacterium | reverse complement strand
GGCAAGGTAGGCCAAAGAAGGAGGTTGTTTATGGAAAATAGATCTGACACCTTTTTTGATTTTTTTAGCGTTGTTTGAAAGAAAGATAAAGACAGGCACTATTTAGTGCCCCCTCTTTAGACTACGTCAACTGATTATGCTATTTCATCTCGTTGCGCATCTTAGTCAGTATCTCAAGCCTTTGTGCATATTGCTCTTGGAATGCTTTGGGGTCGATACCATCGGCCAACTGGGCATATACACGCATTTTATTACCACCATAAATCTTAACTAGGTCTTCATTGGTATAACCTCTTGCCCAAAGGTCATCAGTAACTGCGGCTAAAATTTTCGATAACTCTCCGTTACCTGTCGCACCTTTATCGAAGGCCTTAATCATATAACCACCATCGTCATACATTTTTGCATTTTTCATTGCAAAGTCTACGACGCCTTCGGTTGAGAACATATCATCGGTAGCTATACCTACATGGTCAACACCGACTAGTTTCACATAGTAGTCGATCATATCAGCGGCTTGTTTTGGAGATATATCTTCAGGCCAAACGCCATCCATCATCCATTCGGTAAATGTTGGGGCTACATAACCTCCAGACTTCGCTGCGCGAAGTGCCTCATCATCCGGGATTGCGCGATAACACCCCTTTGGCGTTGCTTCTGATTCATTTTTGTAAAGTCCGGCAGGCACAGAATGTGAATAAATAAATGGTGTCCCTGGATGTTTCTTTTCCATGTAATCCATCGCTTCATTCGCTGTTTTAGAACCAGTATGGCTTAGATCAAGGATAACGTTAAATTTAACCATTTCATCTATAACAGATTGCCCCCATGGAGTTAAACCGATATCACGACCATTATAAGCAGCTAACTGACCCGAGCCTGTACGGAATATATCGTTGTAAGCCAAAATCATACTTGTTAACCCCATATCTTTAAGAATGGCCATACGAGTAACATCTTCTTCAAGAATGGTTGCAGTTTGGCTGTTCCAAAGTACGGCTGTTTTTCTTTCAACATGTGCCTTCTCTATATCTTGATTAGAATGCACTACGATGAAATTATCGGGTTCTTTTGCCATCGCATTACGATGCTTATAATGATGAAAGAGGAAGTCGTCAAAATTATGATCTGCTGCGGTAATGGTATATTCATGCCCTGTAATACCGTTATCACGAGCATCTTTAAAATAGTCCAGAAGCTGTTGATCATCCATCCATCCAGCGCCGTAAGGACTCGCCAACATACCAATGACAATAGTGTCTTGCAGGAAGGATTTGGCCTCATCTGATGCTGACCATGTTTTACTCTCTATACTGGCGTATGCTGTGCCCATGGATAAATATATAGCCATCGCAGCCAATGAAAGTTTTTTAATCATAGTAACCTCTCGATATTGAGTTTAAGCCCATTTAATTTGCGTTTCTAATCTGTCACTCCGGTGAGTGTATTGCCTAATTCTTCATTTCCGTTCTGAATTTCGTTTGTTATAGGTATAGCCTTGCCCTAAGACCAAAAACCCAAGAACTAGGCTCCGATGAAAAAGCAGGGTCTTTTAAATATTGAATATCCGGAGTAATTTGGAAAAAGTCATTTATGTGCATGTTGTAGTACAACTCACTTGTGAATTGAGTTGAGTCATCAACACCGTACGCGTTTTCGAGATTGTCATTTACTTCGCTCCAGTTAACGGCAAAGCCTAAGTTATTTTTTTCTCTCGCCAAACCAAAGTACCCAATACCGACTGTTAGCGACTTGTCGTATAGTGCGACATCACCCTCGGAGAGTCCTCCACGAATAAATGGCATAAGTTGTGTATTAGCGAAATAACTGGCGGAAAAATTAACACCCTGTCCACCATCGGAATTGGTAAGATTATGCTGCGTTCCACCATCAAGATGCCATGCAGTAATGTGAATATTATCGGTATAAATTTGTTCTTGAGATGCGGTCCAACCCAACTCAAAAGTAGTAAAGAGCTTTCCATCACTAAACAAGGTATCAAACCCTTCTAACGGTTCATCAGACTTTCCTTTACCGTCAGCGATTCCTGTCACCACGTAGAAATTTTCATTTAGCATATGACCAAATGCTGCACCCAGAATACCATCATCGGGCAAACCAATGGTCCCGCCACCCGTGCTAAAGGCTAAGTTGACGAACCCATTCCAAGGGCTAGCAAGAGCGTAAACATCAACATAATCCGTAGTATCTAGATACCCCATCATTAATGTGCCTTGTCCATTGCTTACTTTCTTCTTCCAATACAAATTCGTAAGGCGAGCGCCTTGGTCACTATATGCCGGTCCTATCATTCCAGCATAACCAAGTCCATCACCGAGGAAGGACAACTCTTTAGGTGATAGATCTGTATAGGCATGCCGATGTTCAACTTTCCAGGTGACACTGCCAAAATCACTTTGATCAGCACCATTAAAATTCCATGTACCGTAAAATCGCGCAACTCCAGACGTCGCACTATCCTCTCCTCCTTGGGTAGGGTCGGACGCTGATAATGCCAAGACTTGATAGTCCAGACCAAAAGTAAGGTTCTTCTCAGAAGCAAGGCTTTCACGCCAACTTTGTTTTGGTCTGGTATTTTCCTGTATTGTGTTTTCTACCGCGTCCGGACTACCAAAATTGGCCTCAGCTAATGCATTGGCTGAGAGGGCAATAATTGGTAATGGACAAAGTGCTTTATAGCTTGATCTTAATATTCCATTTAAGTATCGAATCGGCATAAAAGTGCCTTCCATTGCGTCTATAGAGTTCGATTTAATTCCTACAGGGTGTACGTAACGTGCTAAGCCCTATATTCTAGTTGTTTCTATATGTGTATTATTTGTTAATTAACCTTAACTTATCATAGCAGTGATTTAGATAGTATGTATGGGTATCATTTTACGACACCATTTTTTATCAACGCATTAGCAGTTAATAGGACCAAAAATCGTGAAGGCTATTTACCAGATATCTGCTGGACAACTGACACCTTTTATTAACACTTTTGTCAAAATTGGTACTCCTATAAATCCTCTTCTTGGAGCAGTCGGACTTTCTCCTAGCGTTCTTGAAAACTCTTCAAAAATGATACCGGAGTACGCGGCATGGCATATGGTCGACATTATCTCCCAAAAAGAAAGCATTGATAATTTAGGGATATTCGTCGCTTCGGTAGAGCGAGAAAGCTGCTTTGATGAACTAGGGATCGAAATGGCGAAATCAACTAATTTGATTTCAGCACTAAGGTGTCTGGTTACTCAGTTGCTCAAATATGCCAACTATCAGAACTATTGGTTAAGTGAAAACACGCGATACATTTTCTTGTGCCGAGTTGGGACACCGGGTATTGATGTGGGTGCATGGCAAATGGAACAGTATGTATTGAGCTATTTCATTTCGTTCATTAAAAGCTATTTGGGAGCCAGTTGGACTCCAGAATTCATTTGCGTACAAGCGCCGGAGTCCATTGATAAACAAAATGCTTTTAAGGATATTAGTGTCAATTACTTGATGCCGCATGGTGCTATAGCAATAGACAAACGTCACTTCAGTCGAGATATCGACCGTTCAATAGTGCATCCGTCATCACATCAGCAGCAATCAGGTAAACAAACGTTAGAACTACTCACTGAGATGATATCCAATCGAGTATTTGAGAAAAATGCAAGCCTTGATAATGTTGCTAGCGCCCTAGGAATAAACCGTAGACAACTTCAAAGAACGCTTGAAACGGAAGGAACCAGTTATCGTGAAATAAAAAGTAAAGCTATGATTCAACTCGCGTGTCAATTACTTCGTGAGTCTTCTCTCTGCATCATTGATATATCTTTAGAACTCGGATATCAAAACCCTAAAAACTTTACGCGAGCATTTAAAGCCGTCACTGGTATCACACCTAGTGAATATAGAGCCATGTGAAAAAAAGGTGTCGAAAAAAACAAAAAATATGTCAGGTCTGAATAGCACTTACTTAAGCGTATTGCCCCGTGATCTCTAGCATGGTTTGGTGCGCAAGTGCATATAATAAGTTGTAGCCTTGATGAAAGGAGGTACGACTGCAATCAGGGTTGGGCTATTTGCGGTTTCAGTTTGGCGAGCACCTTTTTAGACACCTGTGCGCATTCATCATGCTTACCCTTTAAGCCACCATCTCATCTAATGGCTTAGGCTTCGATATGCCAAATCCTTGGCCGAAGTGTATGCCCATTCGGCGGATATCACCAAGAGCATATTGGTCTTCTACGTTGCCGGCGATGGTTTGCTTGCCGGTTAGGTTAGCAATTTTTTGAATGCTTTCGACAATCACTTGTTTAATCGGGTCTTCATGCATCGACTTAATCAAGTCGCCGTCTATTTTAATATAGCTTGCGGGAATCTCAGCTAAATACTGATATCCAGTGCTGGTTTTACCTACCTTATCGATAGCGGTTTTACTACCTAGCTCGTTGATCGTGTTGGCAAAGGCTTTTGCTTGGTCGAAGTGTTCTACGACACTTTGTTCATCGAGTTCAAAGCAGAGTGTTTTCGCTTCAAGGCCAAACTGGTTCAGTTGACGCTTAATAAAGGCGGGTAATTTGGGATTAAGCATGCTTTCTGCGGCGATATTGATAGAGCAGAGTTTACGCCTGTGTTCGAGTTCGTTGTGTTGGGCTAGCCATTGCATGACTTTATAAATGACCGCTTGATCGAATGCTCTGATGATATCGAACCGTTGTGCTATATGAATAAACTGAGATGGCATAAACAGGTTGCCGTCAGTATCTTTAATGCGCGCTAGCACCTCAAAGTAGTCGCCCCAAACAGGGCTGTTGACGGGTCTAATCTGCTGGTAACTGAGCTGAAGACTGTCTCCGCCACGAACGGCCTTTTGTATCATTTGAATTTGCTGTTTTGACTGTTTTAGCTCTGTTTTTCGCTGCTCACGGTGTATGTTGTAGCTATGCACTCGGTTGCGTCCCGCTGCTTTTGCGGCATAGCAGGTGCTATCTGCAATTTTTACCAGCTGTTCAGTGCTTTCACTATGGTGAGTAATAGGGACGAGGCCAATACTGACGCCAATCTTAAAATACTGTTCGTCGTATTTGAATTCGTAAGATGAGATTGCATCACGGATATTTTCTGCTACACGATGAGCTTCTTCGGTTGAGCAGTTTTCTAGAATAGCGGCAAACTCATCGCCACCCACTCGCGCAAAGGCATCTCGTTGACGTATTTTGTCGTTAATAATGCGGCTTATTTGGCGAAGTAATTCGTCCCCTGCGCTGTGTCCACAGTGGTCGTTGACCTCTTTAAACTGATCAAGATCCATATACAGTAACGCATGAGTGGATTCGCGTTGTTGTGCATTGGTTAAACAGCGAGTAAGCCTGCTTTGAAACTCTCGACGGTTAAATAAACCTGTTAAGGGGTCGTGTTTGGCGAGATAGTTGAGTTTCTCTTGAGCTTTAACTCGATCGGTTATATTGCGTGCAATATGAGCTGCACCTAGTCGCTCGCCTTTATTGTTAGTGATGCGGCTGAAGCGAATTTCATAGATGGGAATATCCTCTTCACGTTGGGCTAGAGGCATTTCTACACAAAAATTATCCCGCTCCAGGGCTCGCTCCCAAAGACGTTGATGGATTCGGCGTTCACTTGGAAATGATTCAAGTAGTTCTGGCAACGTGTCGCCAACAGCAATGGCAAACCCGAATATTTGTTTGAACTGTTTTTGATAAGCATTGTTGAATGTAATGACCTTTAGTTGATTATCAAGGGCCAATACTAAATCTTCAGTGCCTTCTAAGACGCCTGCCAAATAATTGCCTAGCTGACTTTGCTCGGCTTTAGCGTTATGCAATTCCGAAATATCCTGAACGGAACCTGAAAGGTGGGTTATTTGTCCATTATTTTGGTGTGCTTTACCGGTAATTCGAACCCAAACCGATTGTTGATCGGCATTTAGCATCGACACTTCAATTGAAAAAGATTCACCTGACATTAAGCAGTGTCGAAATGCGGCTCTGATGCGGGGTTGTTCTTCGTGGAAATAGTAAAGCATGTGCTCTGTGGTGATGTCTTCGCCTTTATCAATAGCAAAAATAGCATATACGCCATCAGTCCAGCTAACTTGATTAGACCCTACATCGAGCTGCCAGCCTCCCATTTTCCCGGCCAATTCGAACTGCTTGGTTAAGGTGTTGTCACCTAGTAAGCGTTGTGCGGCTTCAGAGTTATTGTGAGACCAAGGGGTTATTGGCTGCTGGAAAAATTCTTGGTTGTCATCGGTGGCATCTTTTATGGTGATGGTTCCAGGAAAGAAATAGCCTGTTCTATGGCGGAAAGTCACTCGAATCGTTCTGTCGTTCTGAATCATCTCCCGTTGCTGGATAGGCTTAGGGTAATCAAAAGTCGATGCGGCAAGTGTTTTGAAGTGCTGACCAATAATATCCAGGTTCTTATAGCCAAACCAGCGCTCAGCAAGAGGGCAAAGCTGTACAATGTGATTATCGTCATCGATAATCACCGCTGCGGGCTCGCATGTGTCGCCCTCGCTAGCGTCAAGGTCATCATCGTTACGAATACGGCTGATCTCGTACTTCTTCATAGTATTCATGCCTGCTTGCCTATCTAAAAGCACAACTCATCATCAAGTAAAGATGCTAAATGACGGATAGTCATTGTTAATTAGCGAGAATCTGGTCGTTTTGTGAGCAGTTTCTCAGTAGTTCGCACCGAATGCGTATGATTGGACGCTATGGACATATTTTGCGGTACGATTGTTTACTGTGATTTCAGATTTATTTTGCGATTATTTTTATTGGGTGCTATTTATACCAGATGTTACCGTGAAGTTCATTATCTGGACACGGTGTTATAGAGATTAATATCTCTATTTATAGTAATTAAGCGTAAGAGAGAACGAAAATTCAATGGGTCTAAAAAAAGTTATTCAGCCCGACTATCGAGAGGGTGTAGATCGTAAGCAGCTGAATATATTGCGAGACCGTTTTTTATTGATTAATCAGCGTCGACTTGAGCGCACTCAGCAAGCCCTCTCCCTGCGGCATCAAGCTACACTAGATCTTCTTCCGCTCTTTTTTCAGGTCAATCACCCGTTATTGCCAGGCTATGTATCGCGGGACACGCCCCGTGGAGTAGCGAACTATGTGCCTGAGAAGCTGGTTTTTCAGGCCGCCCAGAGGTTCAGTAAAACCTTCAAGTATAAGCCGGAAAAAAGACTCAAACCCGACATTCTTTCGCTATTTATGATGGGCAGTATTGGCACTATTGCACAATCTGAGAGCAGTGATATTGATATTTGGCTTTGTCACCGTTCAGGTCTAAGTAATGATCAGTTAGCCCTATTGCAACGAAAGGCTGACCTTATTACAGAGTGGGCTGATGCAGGGGGCTTAGAAGTCCATTTCTTTCTGATGGACGCGAATCACTTCAGGCAACGTCAGACTGGAGGTGTCGATAAGGAAAGCAGTGGCTCAGCGCAGCACTTTTTATTGTTGGATGAGTTTTATCGAACCAGTGTGTTAATTGCCGGCTGTTACCCCTTATGGTGGTTGATCCCTGTTTGTGACGAAGATGAATATGATACTTTTTCAGCGCTATTAACTGAAAAACGTTTTATTCGTGAAACAGATGTCATCGATTTTGGTGGCTTAGCGCATATCCCGAAAGAGGAGTTTGTGGGGGCGGGTATGTGGCAGCTATACAAGGGGATTGATGCGCCTTATAAGTCAGTGATTAAGTTGCTGCTAACAGAGCTTTATGCACAAGAACTGCCTGAAAAGTTAAATCTGAGTCTTGAATATAAGCAGGCTATTTATAATGACGAGCTAGATGCTGATGATCTGGACCCCTATGTCATGGTCTATCGTCGATTGGAGGACTACCTAAAAGCGCGTGGTGAGATAGAGCGATTAGAGCTAATTCGTAGAAGTTTTTATCTTAAAGTGGGGAAGAAGCTAACAGGTAAACCTTCGACAAGAACCGGGTCATGGCAGCGCAAAGTAATGATGAATTTGGTTGAGGGCTGGCAGTGGCCAGAGTCATTGCTGCTATCGTTAGATCATCGAAATCGTTGGCGTGTGCCTCAGGTGGTTAAAGAGCGAAAGGCTGTGGTGAGCGAGTTGACCCATAGCTACCGGTTTTTATCGCAGTTTGCCCGAACCCATAGTTTAAAAGTGCATATCAATGCAGATGACATGGCTATTTTGGGGCGAAAACTATACGCCGTTTTTCAACGTAAGGCAGGTAAAGTTGAGCTGATTAACTCGGGAATAGCGCCCTCCTTGCATGAGGATCATTTGGCTTTCCATCACCAAAGTAGCCAACCGCTGTCGGCTGATGCAAATGGCTGGTTGCTATATAGAGAGCTTGACTCATCTACTGACGTTGCTTTTCATCCGGTCTTGAAGCGTTCAACCAGTATTGTTGAGCTTATCGCATGGTGTTACTTCAATGGCATTGTGAGCAGAGGTACACGCCTTAGTTTAATCGCGGGTAAAAGTGCCATGACGATGTTTGAGCTGAAGAATATCATTTCTACCTTTGATCAACTGCGCTCATACCCGTTGCCGCCCGTTCCTCAAAAGATGTTTCGTCAAAACCACTATCCACTTCATACCATCTTGTTTGTTAATGTAGGGGTTGACCCTATGGAAGAGTTAAGCGCTCGTGGAGTACACAAGCTCAGTGATCGAAACGACTCACTAGGGTATAGCTCGTTTAAAGATAACCTAGTAACCACGCTAGATCAGGTGAGTATCAATAGCTGGCATGAGCTATCGGTTCAGCGGTATGAGTTGGGTGACACGTTAATTCAGTGCCTTAAATACTATTTAGCGTGCTTGGTTGAAGTGGGGGGCCACCCTATGCCCAAGCTAGACGTGCGTTGTTTTTGTCCCAATAGAGCCATGGCGATTGCCAAAAGGGTCAATACGTTATTCTCTGATGTTGTAAACGCTTTTTTTAGTGCTAAAGGTATATTGCCCGTTCGCTATATTATCGAAATGGATCGTCGTTTTTTTGTGGTCCAGTTTTTTAATCAGCAGCCAAGATTTACTGGCTTTGAGAGTTTGCCTCTGCTGTTATCCCACCTGGAGCAGGCGCAGTCTTCATATGCACCGGTTGTGGTTGATAACTATGCGCTGTTAGATCAACCGAAATTGAGATTGGTATTTGAGACTTCAAGATCTGGCTCGATTCAGGTCTTCTATCATGTTAAAAACGATGTAGCTGACCTGTATATTGTTGATGAGTATGGTTCGCTATTTTCCTACTTAACGCCATATCACAGCCAGCAATCTCTACTTATCCCGCTCTATCGTTTTTTTACATCTATACTTGAGCGGCGCCAAATGCATCAGTCGATTGAAGCATTTTCTGCAGATTTAGAGTTGGAGTTCTATGAACTCAAAGTAGGTAAGTCACCGATGGAATATACGGTCGACAAAAAGAACCTCTCTCCAGACGCTATTGCGTTGTTTGTTGATGTTCAGGCGATTGGTAATTATGACGGTCAAGGCGAGTTACGGTTTGATATTTATTGTGATCAACAGGAGTTTTCGGTATTGGAGTATGGAGAGCGGTTGATTCCTGCTGTTGCTCATTACATCCGTTCAAAACGCAAGCCCGGAGAGCCCTATCCATGCTATTTGACTGACTTGGGTCTTCCTCAAGGGTTTGATCAGCATGATTATCAAAGCAGCGTCCAGACTGTACAGTATTTACAGTACAAAAAAGCATTAGAGGAGAAGCTCAATCAAGCTTTGATGCAGTTAACCAACTGAGTGGTAAACATTGCGAATGACGCAGGAAATAACGGTGATTTGTTATGATGGATGGAATAGAGTTTCAGGGCGCTAACGGGTATACTGGCCTGATTATTTTCAATGGTGGGCCGCTATGCTGAAGCGTTTTCTCGTTTTGACCCTATTATTAGGATTGAGCTTTGTTATGTTGGCAGGCTGTGGCCAAAAAGGCGCCTTGTACTTACCTGCTCAGAATGGCGAGCCGGCTGCTGAATTAGAAACGGTTGAATCAGGCAGGGTTGGCCCTGATCAAGATAAGCCGATTAAAGCGACACAACAAGACGAGCCTCCCACGACTGATTAAACTGTTTTACGGTGAGTAAATTTGATATACAAGGCCTGAGTTCAATAACTGCAGGTCGATGTTAGCCCTAGAGAGAATCATGGATTATTTTAATTATTTAGATGGCCAGTTGTTTGCCGAAAACGTACCTGTAGAGACGATTGCGTCAGAGTTCGGTACGCCCTGTTATGTCTATTCAAGAGCAACATTTGAGCGGCACTATAAAGCTTATGATAATGCTTTGACAGGCCACCCTCATTTGATTTGTTATGCGGTAAAAGCCAACTCCAATATAGCGGTACTTAATGTATTGGCCAAACTAGGGTCTGGTTTTGATATTGTGTCTATTGGCGAGTTAGAGCGAGTGCTAGCAGCGGGTGGTGAGCCATCTAAGATTGTATTTTCGGGTGTTGGCAAACAGTCACATGAAATGCATCGTGCATTAGAGGTTGGGGTTCATTGCTTTAATATTGAATCTGAAGCGGAGTTATACCGGCTAAATGATGTTGCCGCTGATATGGGGCTTATTGCGCCGATCTCTTTACGGGTTAACCCAGATGTTGATGCGGGAACACACCCCTACATATCGACCGGTCTAAAAGAGAATAAATTTGGTATCGATATCCAGCGCGCGCCTGAGGTTTATGAGTTGGCCAAAGGGCTAAAAAATCTCGAAATAAAAGGAGTGGATTGTCATATCGGTTCGCAGTTGACAGAGGTTCGTCCATTTTTGGATGCGCTGGATCGAGTACTAGTGTTAGTGGATAACCTTAAAGAAAAGGGTATTGAGCTGAAGCACCTCGATCTTGGTGGTGGCTTGGGTGTACGTTACCATCAGGAAACGCCGCCAGAGCCCAGTGAATATGCCCGTGATGTTATTGCTAAGCTGAAAGGCAGAGAGCTTACACTCATTATGGAACCAGGGCGTTCAATTGCGGCTAATGCGGGAATTATGTTAACCCGCGTAGAGTTTTTGAAGTGTACTGAGTATCGCGACTTTGCGGTTATTGATGGTGCTATGAATGACCTTTTGAGACCTGCTCTTTACTCAGCATGGCAAGATATAGTGCCTGTTACGCCAAGAGGCACGGGCGAGAAAAGGCAATATGATTTGGTTGGCCCTGTGTGTGAAACCGGTGATTTTCTAGGTAAAGATCGAGAGATGATACTAGAAGCTGGAGACCTGTTAGCCGTTCGTTCTGCAGGGGCTTATGGTTTTGCAATGAGCTCTAATTACAACAGCCGAAACCGTCCAGCTGAAGTGATGGTTGACGGTGATAAAACACACTTGATTAGGCGTCGTGAGTCGATTGCAGATCAGGTTGCACTAGAAAAGATAATAGCTGAATAATAAGCTACTTGTGCTTAAGTTGTTTAGTACTTAAGCGATTATCCGCAGGGGTAAATAGAAGGTTTAGAGATGTTAATAAAGTTTACTAAAATGCATGGCCTCGGGAATGACTTCATGGTGGTTGATATGATTAGTCAGCATGCGCACTTGAGGGCAGAGCAGGTTAAAAAACTCTCAAACCGCCATTTTGGAATAGGTTTTGATCAGTTGTTGTTGGTAGAGCCTCCTGGCCGACCAGATGTTGATTTTCGTTATCGTATTTTTAATGCCGATGGCAGTGAGGTGGAGCAATGCGGTAACGGAGCACGTTGTTTCGCTCGGTATGTTATTGATAATAAGCTGACCACTAAAGATCGTATTCGAGTAGAAACCAGTAATGGTATTATTGAACTTGAAGTAACGCCAGATGGTCGTGTTATAGTCGATATGGGGCCCCCTATATTAATACCTGAGAACGTTCCGTTTGTGGCAGACAGTATGTCCGCTGAATACGAGATAAACGTGCCCTCGTTGGCTGGCGATAACACCGAGCTGGTAATGGTTAGCGCTGTATCGATGGGTAACCCGCACTGTGTCTTGTTGACCGACGATATTAAAAGCGCGCCGGTAGAAAGGCTTGGTCCACTACTCGAAAGTCATGAGCGCTTTCCTAACAAGGTTAATGTTGGGTTTATGGAAATTATACATCGGCGCTTTGTGCATCTTCGTGTATATGAACGTGGTGTCGGTGAGACAATGGCGTGTGGTACTGGTGCGTGTGCGGCAGTGGTAGCAGGCCAGGTCAGGGGGTTGCTAGATACCAGTGTTGAGGTAAAATTGCCGGGTGGGAATTTACAAGTTGAGTGGCTAGGTGAGGGGCATTCGGTGATGATGAAAGGCCCTGCAACTAAAGTATTTGATGGTCAGGTTCGCGTTTGAGTATTGCTTATTAAAATGGCTAGCGCAGATAATAATTAAAAAGTAATGGTATTGGAGTCGAGTTTCAATGACAGATAAGGTAGTCACTTCTGAAAACCCAAAAGAGATCACTGAGCAACAGGTTGTTGAATATCTCCGAACCCACTCAGATTTTTTCACAGATCATGGGTATCTTCTTAAAGAGATAAAACTTCCTCATCAAAGTGGAAAAGCAATATCCCTGGCAGAGCGACAGGTTCATGTATTTCGAGAGCAACGTGATGACCTTCAGCGCGAGCTTGCAGACCTTATTGATATAGCCAAACAGAACGACCAGTTTTTTGATAAGAGTAAGCGCCTGCTAATGAATTTACTTGAGGCTCAAAGCCTGGATGAAGTGATTATTGTGGTCGAAGATAGTGTGCAGAATGACTTTGGTCTGGAGTTCTGTAGCATGCTGTTGTTTGGTGACCGGGTTGAATATCCGGTTAGCAACGTGCAAATGATCTCTCAAATTGAAGCTGAAACGGTTTTAGGCACGTTAATAGAGAGTAGGCGGGCAGTTTGTGGACGTTTTACTGACGATCAGTTGCAGTGCTTGTTTCCAGAAACCACTACTGCAGTTGCTTCTGCAGCGGTAATACCCTTACGAGGCACTGAGATTTTAGGTATGTTTAGTCTCGGTAGTAAAGGACAAGATTACTTTGAAAGTGGCATGGGCTCGTTATTTTTAACGTATATTAGCGATACCCTGAGTCGTCTATTACCTCCCTTATTACAGCGAGAAAAGGCCGGTTCAAAAGCGGAGAGTGTCGCCTCATTGTTAGATTAAATCGCTCTATTGGCAGGCCCTCAGTAAAAGAGAGGGCTTGCCAAGCTACATCAACAACGCCTCTCTTTTGCATTATCCTTTCTTATTCGTTATTCAAGTGGCATAGCATTCAAACACTTAACTTTGGTCATAAGTTGGTTGTGATTGGGTCTAGCTTTGATACTTGAAGTCTTTTTTAAAGTTTTTTCGCTTGCCTCTATAACGTAGTTGATTCTCTAATCAAAATCTTACGTATTTTGCGTTATTGTCAATGATGCAAAATATAAATTGACATTAGATTAAGGGGAGGTCATTATTTCTGCATCATCGCTTATGAAGAGAAGTGCTTTGAAGCTAAAACACGTTGCAAGTATCAGTGCGGGTTATCCGTTTAGAGGGAAGATTAAAGAGTCCTCTGGCTCGGGTATCGTCGCTGTTCAAATGAAAGATGTATCGCCGGTAACCGGTGTGAACTGGGCTACCTGTATCGAAACCACACTTGAGGGAAAGCGTCAGCCAGACTTTTTAAGTCATGGGGATATCCTGTTTGCCTCACGAGGTTCGCATAACTATGCCGCTTTGGTGGGTGGGAAGTCCGAGCAGGAAGGTGCACTATCAGTTGCGTCGCCCCACTTCTATCAAGTTCGCTGTGAGAGTGAATTAATATTGCCTGAATATTTGGTTTGGTTTTTAAATCAGAAACCTTGCCAGCGATATTTTGAACAAAATGCTGAGGGCTCGCTGACGAAGAGTATTCGTCGTAATGTGTTGGAAGATGCGCCCATTGCTGTTCCGTCGCTAGAAAGGCAACAAATGATTATCGCGTTATCTGAAACGCTAGCAGAAGAGCGGCAGCTGGTAGAAAGATTAATAGATAACGGCGAAACCTTAATGAATAGTATCGCCAAAGACCTACTTAATAAATGTAAAGAATAGACCAGCTCAATAAGCTGTCATTGTCTTAAAAAATACCGACACAAAGGAATACGAACTAAATGAGTGATTTAACGAAACAAGAATTGATAAGCCAGGATGCTATCAACAAGTCGTTGTGGTCTGCGTGCGACACATTTCGAGGCACGATCAGCGCCGATACCTACAAAGATTTTGTGCTAACCATGTTGTTCCTCAAGTACATTTCAGACGTTTGGCAAGACCATTACGACGGTTATAAGGCTGAATATGGCGATGAACCTGAACTGATCGAAGAGATGATGAAGAGCGAGCGCTTCGTTGTGCCTATGGTCGAGTTGAAGAACGATGATGGCGAGGTAATTGATTCGTTTAAGGCGACATTCTATTCCCTATGGGAGCGTCGCCATGAGCCCGGTAATGGACAGCGTATTGATATTTGCCTGCATGAACTTGAAGAAGCAAATGGCACTAAGCTGAAGGATGCCGGTAAAAGCGTGTTTCAGGATATTTCTTTCAATACAGACAAGCTAGGTGAAGAAAAGCAAAAGAACACCATACTGCGCCATCTGCTTGAAGACTTTGCAAACGAAGACATGAACCTACGCCCAAGTCGTGTTGGTTCACTAGATGTGATTGGTAATGCCTATGAATACCTGATCAAAAACTTTGCAGCCAGTGGTGGCCAGAAAGCAGGCGAGTTTTATACCCCTCCTGAAGTCTCAGACTTGATCGCTGAGTTGCTTGACCCTAAGCCAGGCGAGTCTATTTGTGACCCCGCCTGCGGCTCTGGCTCATTGCTAATGAAGTGCGGCAGAAAGATCAAAGAGAAATACGATAGTAAACAGTATGCACTGTATGGCCAGGAAGCGATTGGTTCAACTTGGTCACTCGCCAAAATGAACATGTTCCTACATGGCGAAGATAACCACAAAATTGAGTGGGGCGACACCATTCGCAATCCGAAACTGTTAGATCAAAATGGCCAGCTAGAGCATTTCGATATCGTTACTGCTAACCCACCGTTTTCTCTTGATAAATGGGGGCATGACCAAGCTTCAGACGATAAGTTTGCTCGTTTTCGACGCGGTGTACCGCCGAAGACCAAAGGTGATTATGCCTTTATCCTACACATGATTGAAACGATTAAACCGACGGGCGGCCGTATGGGCGTTGTGGTGCCTCATGGCGTGTTATTTAGAGGTTCAAGTGAAGGAAAAATTAGAACCAAACTGATTGAAGAAAACTTGCTAGATGCCGTGATCGGCCTTCCTGAAAAGTTGTTTTACGGGACTGGTATCCCAGCAGCCATTCTACTCTTCAAACGGTCTAAGTCAGATGATTCCGTTTTATTTATTGATGCAAGTCGAGAGTTTAAGGCGGGTAAAAACCAGAACTTATTAAGTTCAGAAAATATCCAGAAGATTGTTGATACTTATCAGAATCGCGCCACAGTAGATAAGTACGCCTATCTAGCAACTAAGGATGAGATTAAGGAAAACGACTACAACCTCAACATCCCCCGCTATGTGGATACTTTTGAAGAGGAAGAAGAAATTGACTTGATGGAAGTGCGCGCTGAACGTGAGCAGCTTAAAGCTAAATTGAATGAGCTTGAAGGTGAGATGGCGGGATTCCTAAAGGAGTTGGGTTATGGTGCCTAGTGGATGGGACGTTAAGCAGCTCAGCGACCTTGCTACAGTTACTTCAGGAGGCACCCCGAGTCGCAGTAAATTAAATTATTGGGATGGAGATGTTCCATGGGTTAGGACTACTGAGGTACAAAATTGCCATATTTTCCCAAATGATGTGCGAGAGTTCATTTCGTCGGAAGGCTTGAAAAATTCGTCGGCTAAGTTATTTCCGGCAGGAACTATCCTACTAGCGATGATTGGTCAGGGGAAAACACGTGGTCAAGTTGGTTTGTTGAAGTTCGAGGCTGCGACTAACCAGAATTGCGCAGCGATCATTCTTGGAGAGGAGCAGTTTTCAGAGTTTCACTTTAACTACTTACTGAGCCAGTATCAAAATATTAGGAATCTAAGCAACTCAGCAGGCCAAAGTAACTTGAGTGGGGCGCTTGTTAAGTCAATTCGTGTACCGGTTCCTCCTTACTCAGAGCAAAAGAAAATCGCTGAAATACTGTCTACTTGGGACAAGGCGATTACTGCTACTGAACAGTTACTCGCGAATAGCCAAAAGCAAAAGAAAGCGCTTATGCAGCAATTGCTGACGGGAAAGGTGCGTTTACTGGATGATAATGGTAATCGGTTTGAAGGGGATTGGAAGGAGTATCAAATTAATGACCTTGTTAAAGATGTCAAAAGGCCAGTCGTTTGGGATGATGAAGATGAATATCGTCTTCTAAGTGTTAAGCGGCGTTCCGAAGGAGTGGTTCTTCGAGAAGTGCTTCAAGGTAGTCAGATACTGACAAAAAAAATGAAAGTGGCTTCTCAAGGCGATTTCCTTATTTCTAAGATGCAAGTCGTGCACGGTGCTTCAGGCTTGGTTTCCAAAGAGTTTGATGGTTGTCATATTTCGGGTTCCTATATTTGCCTTATACCAAAAAATACTGATGTGCTAAACATGAACTTCTTTGCATGGTTTTCGAAACAGAAGATTATGTACCACAAAGCCTTCTTATGTAGCTATGGGGTCCATATAGAGAAAATGACGTTTAACTTTGGAATGTTTTTAAAGGAGAAAATAACCATTCCATTGTTGGTCAAAGAACAAGAGAAAATTGCTGAAATACTTACGAGTGCAGACGAAGAAATTAATCAGTTGATAAAAAAAATATATCTTTTAAAGCAAGAAAAGAAAGCCTTGATGCAGCAACTGCTGACGGGTAAGCGTCGAGTGAAGGCTTAGGGAATTAATATGAATGATACTCAATCACGACTGGTTAAGGCTGCTCAAAAAGGTGAGTTGCTAGAAGTTGCCTATGAAATGTATAGGGCGGAATGGGATGAACGCAAGACGGTTTCTGATGCGCTTTCTGAAGTTCATAACAAAGGTTTGGTTGATGCCATCAAAGAATATCGAAAGTTAACTCGTGACGATTCGAAACGAGATTTTTTTATGTTAAGGCATGCTCTGGAAGATGCGCTTCCGACGATTAATGCCCCGGTAAGAGAAGTATTGGAGTGTGTCAAACATCTTACTTTGGCGGCTGGTAATGATATGGCGGCCGGAGCTTTAATTTCACCGTTTATTAAATATTGTAAGGCAGATAAAACCAGACCAGATGAAGTGCTTAACTATGCAATTGAAGAGATTGACCAAGAAATAGATTTTGTGACTCCAGCAATTCTGGCTGGATCTAGTCATGACTTAAATGCATTTGTTAGCAAGGCGATTTCCTTATGTGGGGATGATTGTTTGATTACAAAGCGCCGTGCGGTTCACGCTTTAGGTCGGGTAACCTATGAAGGGGATGAAACTCTGGTCTTCCAAGCTTATAAAGCTGTCGTCCTATTAAGTGAAGAACTAACTGATGGTGCTATCTATGCAGAAATTTTAAAAACACTATTTGCATTGAGTCAGGAACATGCAGAGGTCGAAAAAAAGGCTTTATCTATTGTTGATTCGATATCAAAGTTGGTTGATGAGCGGCTAACGCATTCTGCATCGGACATTCTGTTTTTTGAAAGTGATAAGATTACAGACGATATGCTCGAACGCCTTTTGGCAATACTTGTTCATACGTTGCCGAAGAATGGAGGAACAATTGATCATATCGATTATGGGCTTCAGAAAATGGTGCAGAATGGAAAATTTGATCAAGTGGTTTTATTCCTTGAGAAGTTGTTTGAGCAATGTGATTACCAAATTGATGTCACTGTATTTGATAGTTTCGTTCGAGAATTATTTCAAAATAAAGAGGGTTACCTACAGCCATTGTTGACTAAATGGCTACTTGCTAAAAAGGTAAAACTAGGGCGATTCTGTTTTGAAATGTTGAATAGCGTTACTGATAAAGGAATACCTCTCGCAATTGATTCTCCACAGTTAAAAGGTTTAGAAAGCGGTGCTTTTCTATTCTTAGCTAGAAAGGCGTGCGGTTGGTTTTTTATGAGACCTGTGTCTGCAGTGAGCCTTATGCTTTCTAGTATCGAGTTGGCTTCTGAAGATGAGGTTGATCAGATTACTGAAGTAATTTTTGACCCGCTTCTTATCAGTTATCCTGGGTCTATTCGCGACTATTTTGACTCAATCTATGATGACTCAAACTCTATAGTCCAGAGCACGATTGAGGAATTGAGGAAACGTTTAGAGGCTTATCATGAGGGGCTCAAAGCTACTCAGGAAATTAAAGAGTTGTTGCCACCAGAAGTGGATCGGGAAACCTACGCTAGATATCAAAACCGTCTTATGAATGATTCATACAAGGGAGCTCGAAAGTCTTCAATATTCAGCATGATTGCTACTGAATCAGTACTTCTGTATGGAAGGAGTTCTATTCACTATATTTCTCATGGTGACAAAAAAACAAGGCAGGAAACCCCGCTTCAAATGTTTAGCCACTCGGTAGAGTATCCCTCTCTGGAATGCTTGGATCCTCACGGGTTAGACAGTGCCATCCGTAGGTTTCGTATAGAGGGGTGCCGGTCATGAAATTAATCATCCGAGAGTACTTGGCTTCGTTAAGGGAACGAAATGAACTTGACGCTTTGTTGCCTGACTTGTTGTCTCAAATGGGGCTAGATGTTTTTTCTAAACCAGGAATTGGTAATCGACAATATGGTGTGGACGTCGCTGCATTTGGCTCGATTGAAGGCGGCGAAGAAAAGGTCTATTTGTTCTCAGTAAAATCTGGGAATCTAGGGCGTAAGGATTGGAATAGTGGTTCTGTTCAGGACCTTCAACCTTCTCTAGATGAGATCAGAGATGTTTATATTCCTAATTATTTGCCGGTCGCTTACAAAGATAAGCCAATTGAAGTTTGTATTTGCTTTGGCGGTAATTTGAAAGAAGATGTTCGCTTGAATGTTTCTTCTTATGAAGAGAAATATAAAACTGATCTATTAAGCTTTAGTGAGTGGGGCGGCGAGAAGTTATCAGGATATATTGAAAAGTATTTTCTTAAGGAAGAACTTCTGCCAAAAGCTTGTAGGCAATCTCTACGCAAGTCTCTGGCTATGCTTGATGAGCCCGAAACCTCCCTCAGGCATTTTAGGCAACTAGTTCTATTCCTTTGTAATGATACAGATAAATCCCCTAAGGAGGTTTTGACCTCTATCAGACAACTTTATTTGTGTTTGTGGGTGCTTTTTTCTTGGTGTCGAGAAGAAGACAATCTAGAAAGCGCTTATTTGTCTACAGAGTTTGCTTTGTTGCAGTCGTGGCAGACGTCCAAAATAGCATTCGAAAAGTCGGACAAGGTCTCTACCGCTATTCTAGAAACGCTTAGTTCAATACAAATGTTGAATTTACAGGTATCTAGCTTGTTTCTTGAAACTAAAGTTACACCATTCACGGACAAATTATATGCTTTGTCAGCGGCTGTCCGTCCTTCATGTGGAGTCGATGTAAACCTTAAGCTATTTGATATTGTTGGGCGATTGGCTTTGTGTGGCCTGTGGGCTTATTGGTATGTAGCTAAATCTGATGATTCAGATATGGGCAAGGAAATTGTCAAAGCTTTCTCTAAGACTATTGAAAATTACCGTGTAGCAATTAAACAGCTGATTTCTAATAACCCCATTTTATTTACTCCGTATAAAGATGATCAAGCTATTGATGTTGCTCTCGCAGCCTGGTTTTTAGCGTTGGACCGAAATAGCCATGCCGATTTGAATGCGTGGTTAACACAAATGACTCAACAAACATCATATCTCTTTCAAACTAATGGTAAGTACCCTTCAACGATAAGAAACTACAAAGAGCTAATTGAACACCCTCAGAAAGATACGGATGAGTACAGGGTTAGTGTCACCAAAGCGAGCATCTTATACCCCTTATTATCAGCGTTCGCATCGGTACTAAAATTTACTGACCTTCTATCTTTAATGGGATCATTAAAAAGTGAATTCTTGGGGCACTGTAATTGCCAGGCCTGGTTTCTAGACGAAGCTTCGGAGCTGCATTTATACAAAAATGACGATAACCACGGAGGTGTCCTGTCACACCTGACGGTAGATGATGGTGATGCTTTGTTGAATGAGGTTTTTACCGAGTGCAAGAACTCGCCTCATTTCAATGAGTTGAGTGTCATTAAGTATCAGAACTGGCCGATGCTTTTATTAGCATGTCGTCATTACAGGTTACCGTTTCCAATGCATTTTTTGTTAGAGCTCTATGAGCAGATTGAAGGTGAAGAATTTGTTACTGATGGAGAGCAGGAAGAGGAAACAAGTAGCTCGGATGTTAACGTTTGAGGTGGGAGGAATGAAATGAGTTTAGAAGAATTAAAAAAATCCATAATTGCTGAGAGCAATAGAATCGAAGAAGATGCAGAGCATTCCTTTAAAGGACATTTTAATTCTTCTGAATTTTGGTCTCATATTAACTTGGCTTTGGGATTGCCTGCAGCCCTTCTAGGAGCTTTTGCTGGGGGAACATCTGCGGCTGATGGCTCTCAGGCCGCGATTACTGGAACAGCACTTTTAGCCTCAGCGCTTGTAACATGTATGACTTTCCTTAAGCCCTCCGAAAAATCAGACAGTCATAAAAATGCAGGAAGCTTTTACCAAGCATTGAGAAACCAAACAAGATTATTTAGAGAAATAGACCTTGAGTTTGAGGATGATGAGAAAAGCATTAGGAAGCGTTTGCTTGAGTTATCATCGAGACGTGATGAGTTAAATTCAACGATGCCAAGTATTCCTAGGGCTGCGTATGAAAAAGCCAAGAAAGATATTGACTCTGGAAGAGCGCGATACCAAGTAGACAAGGAGAGAATAAAAGATGAGCGTTAATAGTTATTTAACTCAAACTGCAGGCCAAGCGATCATTCGTGAGTCTGAAAAAGAAAGTATTCAGCGATCCATATCAACAATGCAGGCGCGTCTAAATAACTATTTTCCGAATGAATTGAGTCGGCATCTCCTGTTTGGTTCGTATACACGAGGTACAATTTTACCGCGCACTATGGATAGCAATTCAGATATCGACTACATGGTGGTTTTTAGTGATGGAGCCTACAAGCCTCAGACGTACTTGGATAAGCTGCGTCGTTTTGTTAATTACTATTACTCAAGCTCTGAGATATCGCAGTCTCACCCAACAATTGTCCTGTCGTTAAATCACATTAAATTTGAACTTGTCCCTGCAACGAGGTCATTTTTTGGGGGAGTTCAGATACCTGCAAAAAGTTCGGACTACAATGACTGGATATCAACAGACCCGAATGACTTTAATCAAACATTAACTTCCGCAAACCAAACTTATCAGAATATGATTAAACCTATGATTAGGTTGCTAAAATATTGGAATGCCGCAAATAATCGCCCGTTTGAGTCATTTGAACTTGAAAAGATGCTCGCAGAGAGATCGTATTTTTCAGTTGGCGGGCTTCTAGGAAGTGGGCAATTGAAAGACTACTTTCTTGATGCTTTAGGGGGACTACAGGTTGACTTTTTCGCCCCTCAATATAAAAAAGATGCGGTTAATCGGGCGCATCAATTGGTTCAAGAGACGAAGCTCTACCTTAGCCTTGGGTATGAAGATACTGCGCAGCAGAAAGTTCAGCGACTAATACCGCCTGTAGGGTTATTATCTGGGCTCGGGGTGGTTTAATAGCATGGCACGAGTAAAATGTACTAAATATTTACTCCAATTTTTAAAGGCTAGCTTGATTATTTATGGCCTCTTTCACTATACTTCACCTAACACAACCGCCACGCTTAGTACCTTTGTCGTCTCAGACGCCTTGGGCAACGCGCAACCTTGGCGGTTTTTTTATGCCTTCCATTCGGGAGGTAGCCTTTGAGTAACGTTTATCATAAACAAGCACTCACCTTTGAAGATCAGCTAAATCAGTTAGTTAGTAGAGGTCTTGAGGTCCGTGATAGAGATAGCGCTTTGTCTGCGTTGTCATCCATTAGTTACTATCGTTTGAGTGCTTATTGGTTCCCATTTAGGCAGAGAAACACAGACGGCTCTGTTCTCAGTACTTTACAGCCTGGCACGCCATTAGATGAAGTAATTAAGTTGTATGAATTTGATCGACACCTTCGATTGAGCGTGATGGATGCGATTGAGCGCGTAGAAGTGGCAATCCGAACGCAGCTGACCTATCACATGGCGCATGCTTACGGTGCGTTTGCTCATAATGATTCTGGTAATTTCCATCCTAATTTTAGGCATGCTCAGTGGTTAAGTAAGCTAGAGCAAGAAACTGAGCGTTCATCTGATGAGTTTATTCGCCATTATAAGTCTAAATATGAAGGCTTTCCGACAGTGCCTATCTGGATGGTGACAGAGGTCATGAGCTTGGGCTCGTTATCACTTTTCTACAAAGGGCTAAAGAATAATCGGCGGGAATGTGTTGAAGATAAAAAAGCTATCGCTGACCGCTTTAATGTACACCATAAAAGGTTAGCCGAGTGGTTGCATACCTTAACCTATGTTCGAAACGTCTGTGCTCATCATAGCCGCTTGTGGAACCGGGAGTTAGCGATTCGGCCAGATCAAAACCGTGACCCTTCATGGTCAAGACCTATTACACCAAGAAATGACCGAATTTTTTATATTTTACTGATCCTACGGGATCTGCTCCGGTCTACCGGAAATGGTGATGAGTGGGCTGCATCTTTAAATGAATTATTAGCGCCAATTGTCGTTACACCAAAATATCGTATCGCAATGGGAATGCCTGAAAAATGGAGAGAACATCCAATATGGAAATGAGCTACACGCCAAAATTCCAAGAGGAATATAGTGCCAAATTGCCTGCCTTGTCTTTGTTAGTCAATCTAGGTTGGACGTTCCTATCGCCTGAAGAGGCTTTGCAAGCACGTAACAATAAACTAGACGAAGTGGTGTTACGCAATGAACTACATAAACAGCTAGCGAAGCGTCGTTTTACTCATGCGGGGAATGACTATCCGCTTTCGGCTAGCGCGATAGATAATATTATCTCTGAAATTTGTAGCCCAGCCTTGAATGAAGGTTTATTAACGGCAAACGAGAAACTCTATAACCATTTCCTTTACGGCATATCGGTGACCGAGTTTGTGGGTGGTAAGAAGGTTAGTCCGACAATCCCAATTTTTGACTGGAATCGAGTAGATAACAACAGCTTTTTATTTACAGAGGAGTTTAGTGTTACCCGTTCCGGTGGTGCAGGTTCATCGGTTCAGGATAAGCGACGACCAGATATTGTGTGTTTTGTGAATGGTATTCCTTTAGTTGTGATTGAAGCAAAACGACCTGATGGCAATGCTAAGAAAGGCCCAACCATTGAGGAAGGGATTTCACAGAGTATTCGAAACCAACGTCATGATGAGATTCCTTTATTGTTTGTCTATAGCCAGCTGTTGCTTTCTATTAATGGCAAAGAGGGACGATATGGCACCTGTGGTACGCCTTCAAAATTCTGGGCTGCTTGGCGTGAAGAGGACATTAATGATGCCGAAATGCTCTCGGCCAAGAATAAGGACTTAAGTGATAAGCAGAAAGAGGGCTTATTTGGCTATCGTTCCCAAAGTGATCTCGATTGGTATGAAAACTTGGTCAATGGTGGCGAACTGGCTGTAACTGGTCAGGATCAGGTTCTGATTAGTTTGATGTCGCCTGCGCGTTTATTAGAAATGGTGCGGTATTTTACATTGTTCGATAAGAAGGCTGGCAAAATCGTTGCCCGTTATCAGCAAGTATTTGGCATTAAGCGGCTGATTGATCGTATCAATGATAAAAGGCCTGATGGTGGCCGTGAAGGTGGCGTGATATGGCATACGACAGGGTCTGGTAAGTCTTTTACCATGGTATTCTTGAGTAAGGCTTTAATACTGCATCGGTCTCTAAAGCAATGTCGTATTGTCGTCGTCACAGACAGGGTAGACCTTGAAGATCAGCTGAGTAAAACCTTTGCTTCTGGTGGCGAGTTAGCAGGCAAGAAAGACCGAGATGCCGCGATGGCTACGTCAGGTAAGCGCCTAGCGGAGCAAATAGGTCGTGGTAACGAACGGATTATCTTCTCATTAATTCAGAAGTTTAATACCGCGACAAAACTGCCGGAGTGTAAGAATTCGAGTGCCGATATTATTGTCTTAATTGATGAAGGGCACAGAAGCCAGGGTGGTGAAGGAAATATCCGAATGAAGCAGGCTTTGCCGAATGCTTCTTTTGTAGCGTTTACGGGTACGCCACTTTTAAAAGACGATAAGACCATCAATAAGTTTGGGCCAATTGTTCATGCCTATACCATGCAGCGTGCGGTAGAGGACCAGACAGTAACCCCTTTGCTATATGAAGAACGTATCCCAGATCTGGATGTAAATGAACGCGCTATTGATCGCTGGTTTGATCGTATTACCGAAGGCCTTACTGAAGAGCAGCGAACGGACCTTAAGAAGAAGTTTGCCAAGAAAGGGCAGGTGTACGGGGCTGATGATCGTATCCGTTTGATCGCTTTGGATATCGCCAATCATTTTATCAAGAATATTGATGAAGGTTTAAAGGGCCAGTTGGCCTGTGATAGTAAAGCGAACGCAATCAAATATAAAAAGTACCTGGATGAAGCGGGCTTATTTGAATCTGCTGTTGTGATGAGTTCGCCTGATACGCGAGAAGGCAACACGGATATTGACGACAATGCTATGCCAGAGGTTACTAAGTGGTGGAAAGATAATGTAGGAGGCGAAGACGGGCAGGCTTATACGAAACATTTAATAGATCGTTTCGACAAAGACGATTCCCTTCGCATGTTGATCGTTGTCGATAAGCTTCTTACTGGTTTTGATGAGCCTAAAAATACGGTGCTCTATATCGACAAACCTCTCAAGGAGCACAATTTAATTCAGGCAATTGCGCGAGTTAACCGTCTTCACCCTAAAAAGAAATTCGGATTACTAATCGATTACCGAGGCATTTTGTCTGAGTTAGATACAACGATTCAAAAGTATCAGGACTTGGCTTCTCGTACTCAAGGCGGTTACGACATTAATGATATTGAAGGACTCTACAATGCAATGAGTTCTGAATATAAGCGCCTACCAATGCTGCATAAATCATTATGGGCTATTTTCAGTGATGTAAAAAATAAGAATGATATTGAACAGCTACGGCAAGTTTTGGTGCCTAGAACGAAAGAACAAAATGGTGAAATGGTCGATGTTAACTTAAAAGTACGTGAAGACTTTTACGAAGCATTAAGTGAGTTTGCTAGTTGTCTTAAAGTCGCTCTGCAGTCCGCAAGCTTCTTTGAAGATACTAGCTTTACTGATGAGGATCGACGTCATTACAAAGAGACAGTAAAACAGTTTTCAAGCTTGCGTCAGTTAGTGAAACAGGACTCAGGCGAAAGCATTAGCTATGATGAGTATGCTGAACAAGTTAAGAAGCTAATGGATAAACATGTCGTCGGGGTCGAGGTTCGTGAGCCTGAAGGCGTTTATGAAGTAGGTAAAATGGGGCAGCAAGAAGACCCTGATACGTGGAGCGATGATAAAACTCGAAACGAAACGGATATAATTAAAACTCGTGTGACCAAAACAATTGAGCAAGAGTTACAGAATGACCCGTATGCTCAGGAAGCGTTTTCTAAACTGTTACGTGAAGCTATTGAAGAGGCTGAGCAGTTATTTGAACATCCTCTAAAGCAATACATGCTCTTCCAGGAATTTGAGGCGAAGGTAAAAGAAAGAAACCTGGATGAAATACCTGATGTCTTTGATGACAATAAACACGCTCAGGCTTATTTTGGGGTGTTTAAGAAGGCGATGCCTGATGCGCTGTCAGGTAGTGAAGGAGATGCTTCTGAAAAGTGGGTAACGCTTGCATTTACTATTGATGAGATCGTTGAAAATTCGGTCGCTGAAAACTCAATCAACCCGCAAAATATTGAAGCTGATATCCGTAAGAAGGTACTACCCATAGTTTTTAAGGGGTGTAAGGCTGAAGGTGCTGGAATGGACCAGGCAAAAGCGATTGTAGAATTGGTTATTCAGATTACCCGCGTTGGCTTTAGTGGGATTTAATGCGCTGTGAGTGTGTTAATTTCTAAATCAGCTAGGGAGGTTAACTCTCTAAACGTGCCACCCGAAGAAGTCAAAGGCACTACGCTTTGTATAAACTATGGTGATCAGCAAATAAATTTTGTTCGATCCCTTAGGAAGAGCAATGCCAACCGGGTGTTAATCAAAGTACACCCTGATTGCCGTGTTGCCGTGCAAGCTCCAAGTAGTGCTTCAGATCGTGATGTTGTTGGCGCGGTTAAGAAACGCGCTCGCTGGATTCTGACTCAGCTTAAACATTTCAAAGAGCAAATGGCCTATATGACGCCCAGGCAATATGTCAGCGGAGAGGGGCATTATTATCTCGGGAAGCAATATCAGTTGAAGGTACAGGTTGAAACCACGGGGAAGCAGCAAGTTAAACTCTTCAGGGGTGTAATTGTTGTCACCGTTCGCTCTAAATCACCTAAAAAGGTCCGTGAGCTTCTCCTCGCCTGGTATAAAGAAAGAGCAAAAGAAACCTTTCAAAAGAGATTGCCAGAAATGTTACCCAAAACCTTATGGGTGTCTGAGACCCCTCCTATTAGAATTAGAACCATGCAAACGCAATGGGGAAGTTGTTCCCCAAATGGTTGTTTGACCCTTAACCCTCATCTCGTAAAAGCCTCGCGTGATTGTATTGATTATGTGATTTTGCATGAGCTTTGTCATATCGCGGAACATAATCATAGTGAGCGCTTTTACAGGTTAATGAATCAAGTGATGCCTGACTGGAAGGCAGTCAAAGAGAGATTAGATCGGGATGCATCTACAATTTTTAACGGAGTTTAATTTCATTTTCAGTTTGGCAGTTATTTATGTAATAACATTATTCTCAGTGTAGTATGGTCAAAACAGGAACAACACCACTATGATTAAACTCATTACTTTTGATCTCGACAATACGCTATGGAATGCAGACCCTGTATTGGTTAAGGCAGAAAAAGTACTCTACAATTGGCTACAAGCAAACTGCCCTGAGTTGGCTGCTCGTTATAATATGGAAACAATGCGTGACTATAAAACCGCTATTGTGGCTGATAATCCTGCGTTGCTGCATCGGGTTAGTGCGTTGCGCCTTGAAGCATTAAGAAGAGCCATGCTGGATGCAGGCTATGGCAAGTGTGAAGCTGAACTGCAAGCAAAACAGGCATTTGATGTGTTTCATGCGGCTAGGCAACATGTGACTCTATTTGACTATGCCGACGGCTTGCTCGAAGGCCTGAGTCGGCGATATCAGTTGGCGGCGTTAACCAACGGCAATGCAGATGTGTCGATTATTGGTCTAGATCGCTATTTTAATTTTGCCTTGTCTGCGGATGATATTGGTAAGCAAAAGCCACACCCTGAAATGTTTTTAGCTGCACTAGAAAGGGCGGAAGTTAATGCAAGTGAAGTGGTTCATATAGGTGATCATCCCGAACAAGATATTGTCGGCGCTTATACTGCAGGTTTTCATACGATTTGGGTTAATTTTGATGAAAAACCATGGCTCAGTGGTTTAGTGTCTGATGATACAGCGATAGGTGAAGCGCCAGTACCTAGTGCTGTTGCTAACTGTTTGAGTGAAATACCAAAACTGATAGGCCAGATTGAAAACAGCATGATTAAATAGGCTATACTTGAAGGGATAAGTCATCCTCTATAAATAACAATAAGTGGGATTAGGTGCTCATGTCAGGATCAAAAACGGCCAGCAGTGATCTAAAGCGATGGAAAGATAAGTGCTTTGCTCAAGCAGAAGAGCTAGAGCAGCAGGAAAAATCTTTCGAGGATCATGTCGATCTTTTACAGCGCCTCCTTGTCAGGGTCAGTCTAGCCGCAGATGGCTTGAATGAAGACTTGGACAATGAGTTATCCTCACTTCGAGATCAGTTGAGAAAAGGCTCTCCCAGTAAGACTGAATTAGCTAGCCGACTAGGGAAAGTTGAAACCGCTGTATTGGCGCTAGATGAACAGAAGTCAGAGCGTACAGAAAAGCTACTAGATGCGCTTGAAAGCTTGGTAGAACAGTTACTAGAACTAGAACTAGAGCGAAAGCAGAAAAAGCAACTTAAGCAGTTGTCTAGGGAGATTAAGGGGAAGAAAAACGGTTTAAGAGACTACCCAAATTTGTTAATGCAGTATGCTCATTTGCAAGAGGGGGCCCTGAAACACCAATTTGACATGATGGGTCAAGATAACAAGAGTGGTATTCTTCAGCGATTTTTTGGTTCCAAGCACGCGCCCAACTCCGATCTGGCGGGTGATTCTGAGACATTATCTTCACAAACATCAGAAGACACTAACGTTTCTCTACCAGACTCAGACGCTACGAACCTTGATATAGCACCTGATAGTGTGGAGGGTGAGTTTATGCCCGGTTTTTCTGCTATATCTGGGCATGTGAGTTCTGCGTTGAGTAACTTAATTACGCAGTTGAGCATTCCCCCTACCGCTGAGCCTACCGCTGAGAAAATCCAAAGTACGATTAGTGGTGGTTTGAACTGGTATGAGTTAGGACCCACCATTGATGACGTCGCTAACTTGGTCATTTCGGCTGTCGGAAAAGGCCAAAAAGATTTCGAACTATTTTTACAGAATCTGGATGTTCGGTTGGCTAAACTGCAGGAGTATTTAGCTGAGAGTCAAGCCCAGCAGCTGGATTGGCGTGGTTCGAGTAGTGATCTGGATCGTCAGGTGCGGGATCAAGTTAATAGCATTTCTCAAGAGGTGTTAGAGGCGAATGATATTGACCATCTTAAGGTTTCAGTGACGTCTCATATTGAAACAATTATCGCCTCGATGGATGACTTTGTAGCGACTGAAGACACGCGCATCGAAGAGATGAATAAACAGATGGAGGCAATGCAAAACCGTTTAGTCACGATGGAAACGGAAGCAGGAGAAATTAGAGCTCGGTTAAAAGTCGAAAGGGCCAAGGCGCTCACTGATGTGCTCACGAGCCTTGCTAATCGTGAAGCATATGAAGAGCGGTTTTTGATGGAGTTTGAACGCTGGAAACGTTATCGCCAGCCGGCTGCAATTGTGGTGGCCGATATTGATTTATTCAAACGTGTGAATGATGATTATGGGCACCTAGCGGGTGATAAAGTTATTCAAATCATTGCCAAAGAACTATCGAATCGCATACGAAAAACAGATTTTGTAGCCCGCTATGGCGGTGAGGAGTTTGTGATTATTATGCCCGAAACGACGTTAGAAGATGCAATTCCTGTGATGGAGAAGACGCGTGAAATGATCTCACGTTTACCCTTTCATTTTAGGGATGAGCGTGTTCAGATTACCATGTCGTTTGGTATTGCGCCTTTTCAGGATAAATATACATCTGACGGAATTTTTGAGTTGGCTGATAAAGCTTTATATAAAGCTAAAGAAAATGGCCGCAATCGAGTCGAAATTTCTGAACCTAATAAAGACGCGTAGATACATACTGTATGTTAGGTGTCTACAGTATGGTTAAGTGACTATCTGCGGGTTGGTCATCAATATATTCAGGTAGGATTCTAATTAAGTGTTGAAGTGGTCATCAGTATTATTATGGGTTTTGTGGGTTACTTTCCTGCCGGCAGAGGTTTACGCGGAGGAGGCCAAAACCTTCGCTGATCTTGCAGAAAAACCACATAGTACCATTCAGCCTGTTTACAATGATTTCTTGTCCCCGGAAGAAAAACAGTGGTTGCGAAACAATCCGAATTTAGTCCTTTCTGGCGATATATTTTGGCCGCCTTTCGAGTTTATTGATGATCGCGGTAACTATGCCGGAATGGTTCGTGATGTTATAGCGTTAATAGAAAAAAAATTGGGCTATCGTTTTGATATCGACCATAAAGATAGCTGGAATGAAACCCTTGATAGCCTGATCGACCGTGAGATTGGCGGCATTACGGCCATTGCCAAAACGCCTCAACGTGAAGACTACATGTTGTTCTCTGAGCCTTATTTTTCGTTTCCTATCGTATTGGTGATAAGAGAAGGTCTAGGGTTTGTGACTGACCTTCGTGAGCTTGAAGATGAGCGCGTAGGGGTTGTGAAGGGTTATGCCTCCTACGACTATCTGATTATTAATCACCCCGACCTAAATATACAGACGATGAATACTGTTACAGAGGGTTTGCAAGCCCTGTCTGATGGTGATCTTGATGTGTTTGTCAGTAACATTCCTTCTGTCAGTCACTTAATCAAGACGTTAGGCTTATACAATGTTCGATTAACGAGCATTACCCCTTATGTGTATGACTTGCGTGTCGGTATCAATTTGGATTACCCAGAACTCGTGCCCATTATCAATAAGGCGATTGCTAATATTCCTCAAGAAGCATTTGACGAAATCTACAAAGAGTGGATATTCACAGATATGAAGGTGAAGGTCGACTACCGGATTGTACGTCGTATTGGGCTTATTTCTATCTTTGTTATCGGTATTTTCTGGTATTGGAATCGTAAACTATCTAAAGAAGTAAGTGATCGTATAAAGTCTGAAAATGCGTTACGAAACAGCGAGGAACAGTTACGGAAGGCGTCGTATGAGGCCGAACTAATGGCTCGTAAAGCAGATGAAGCGAACCAGGCCAAAAGTATTTTTTTGGCTAATATGTCCCATGAAATACGAACGCCGATGAATGCGGTAATGGGTTATACCGAACTTCTATCCGCGGCGGTGCAGGATAAAAAGCAAAAAAGTTATTTAAGTTCTATTAGGGCGGGAAGCAGAGCTCTGCTGACCCTTATCAACGATATTCTTGACCTCTCAAAAGTAGAGGCGGGCAAGCTCCATATCGAGTATCGCCCTATTTCGATCAGTCCATTATTTGATGAACTTCAGAAAATCTTCACGGCTAAGATCGATAGTAAAAAACTACAGTTTTCAGTTGAGCTATCGAAGACTATCCCTGATGCAGTTATGCTGGATGAAACACGGCTAAGGCAGGTCCTATTTAATTTGGTGGGGAATGCCATCAAGTTCACACATACCGGTACGATTTATGTGAGGGCTATGTCTGAGCCTTCGACCGACGTGAGCAAGGTAAATTTAACGATAGAGGTTGAAGATACCGGGATTGGTATTCCTCACGACCAGCAAGAAAGGATATTTAGAGCCTTTGAACAACAAGAAGGCCAGAGCACGAGAGAGTATGGAGGGACAGGCCTTGGTTTAGCCATTAGCAAAAAACTGGTTGAGATGATGGGAGGCGAGTTATCCATTAAGAGTGAGGCAGGTAAAGGTTCATGCTTTAAGGTCACCATTGGCAATGTCGAGATTGCCAGTGCTGACCAACTAGTCGACAGTGAACTGCCAGATAGTTCCCGGTATCGTTTTGACCCGGCTAAGGTTTTAGTGGCTGATGACGTAGCGCTCAATCGACAGTTGGTTAAAGACCTGCTTGAAGGCACGGATTTTGTTATAAAAGAGGCCTACAACGGAGAGCAAGCAATAACGGTTGCACAGCAGTGGCAGCCTGATCTAATTCTGATGGATATTCGAATGCCGGTGATGGATGGTTATGAAGCAACCTCCAAATTGAAACAAAGTGCAGATACAAAGTCGATTCCCGTAGTTGCATTAACGGCTTCAGTCATGAGTAAGGACGAGCATAAAATAGAAGATGCAGGCTTTGATGGGTACTTAAAGAAACCTGTGAGTGGCAGCGAACTCTATGCCGGAATGGCCGCGTTTCTGCCTCATTCAGTGGTTAGCGAGAGTGCACTCATTGATGGCAATGAGGTGAGAGGTGATCATAGAGCGACTCTTGGTGGCAAGGTATCTACGGTTGGGGCAAACGAAAGCTTACCGTTTTCATACGATCGTAGTGTGCGGCAAGAGGTAAGGGATGTTTTTATTGCCCAGTGGCAGTCGGTGGTTGGCACAGGTGATATTGCTGCAGTGGGGGCTTTTGCAGAAGCGCTGCATAGTGCTTCGGTAGTATCTAATTTACCTATTCTTGAAGTGTATGCGAATGAGTTAAAGGCCGCTGCTGAAGGGTTTGATTTGGATGAAATGCAACGTTTGATGGAGAGCTTTGAAGAAAGGGTAGCAGATTAAGCGCCACCCCATTGAAGTTCCGTTTAACGGTTCACCTTAGATTTAGTTCAAAGGCAGTCATATTGATTGTGTGCGTCAAACGAGACTGAAATCATATCGTAGCCATTGTTTGATAGCTGCTCAATAAGCGAATAGTCAGTTAATACAGTATTACATATAGAGTGAATGCTGGCTTGTAGCTGCTGCTCGATTAATATCTCATTATCTACTTTAAAGTCTAATACCATATATTTTTCAGTGCCGTTTTCATTGTTTGCTATCTGTACAACACTTTCATGCTTTACAAATACAACGGATGATTGGGCAGGGTAAGCGTTGCTGAGTACCGCTTCAAGCTCATCTGCTACTGCTTGAGCGTTAAATGCACCTAATAATAACGCCCCTAAAAGTAGGTTGGCTATACGGGGTTTTGAAAACATGGCGACAACTGAATGAATAAATGACTGTGTTTTCATAGCTACTTCCTTACGCTTAAATATATAAATCAAACTGAATGCTTATGTGTTTAATTATCGCATAAAGTGTCAGAAAGTAACGGTATGTAACAGGCAAGCTGGTCTGATTTTGCAATCGTTCACAAACAGAGTAGTGGGTTGCAGTATTAGATAAACCTCTATATTGGTATAAAACGTCGAACATAATAATCTAATGCAGAGAATAAAGATTGCCTGTAGGATCTACCTAAACCACATTCAATTTGATTAGGTAAGCCAATGGAACCGCTAGTCAAGTCAGCACAACAGTTTGCCACTCAGGCGCATACACAAATAAATCACTTAAGAAAATATACCAAACAGCCTTATCAGGTTCACCTAAAGCAAGTGGCGCATATCGTATCTGAAGTGACCGATGACCCTGAGGTAATCGCCGCTGCCTGGTTACATGATACCGTGGAAGATACACCGGCCACGTTTGAGGATATAGAGCTTAAGTTCGGTTCTAGAGTTTTACAGTTTGTGTTTGATTTGACGGACGTGAGTCGACCCTCTGATGGTAGCCGAGCTCAACGTAAAGCGATAGATCGAGATCACCTTAGTCATGCATCTCCTGCGGCTAAAACAATAAAACT
Source organism: uncultured Oleiphilaceae bacterium (assembly GCA_913060665.1). Lineage (GTDB taxonomy): Bacteria > Pseudomonadota > Gammaproteobacteria > Pseudomonadales > Oleiphilaceae > Alkalimarinus. The sequence goes on along the minus strand of CAJXUY010000011.1, from coordinate 134,541 downwards.
CGCTGATCTAATCGATAATTGTGCTGATATCTGTAAACATGACGAGCGATTTGGTCGTGTGTTTGTAACCGAGATGCAGCAACTATTGCCTCATTTAGCCGATGGCGATGAACGGCTTTTTAAACGAGCAGAGCGCCTTAGTAAAAAATGGGCAGAAAAATGGTCAATACCCCCTTCTGTTGACATTAAATGGACAGCCCCCGCTAATCTTCACGTGACTAATAATTTGTTTTCTAGTCGTAAGTTGCAACGCCTTTTTGGGGAAACATTTTGTGCTCGGGATATTGCTGAGTCGCTTCCGTCTTATGATTGGGATATCCTCGAAAAGGATATGTTAAGTCACCTGAGCGCTAACCCTGTGATAGGCCTCAGAAAATCAGGGTTTGTTTATGGTTATGTTCTATTAGATGAAACGAATACAAAGCCCGCCTGTCTTAAACGGCGCTTTATGGATGCTCAGTTGGTCGATATTGATACCCCGTTGATCAATGTTATTGCCGCCCTTGTACATCATCAGTTTTGCTTTGTGACCAGTATGGGGCAAGTCGCAGGTGTCATTTCTCGCAGTGATATTCAAAAACCCGTTGTGCGTATGTGGCTCTTTGGTTTAATTACCTTAACCGAACAATATCTTGCCGATCAGATAGAGCAGGCATGGCCAAATGATGAGTGGGTTAAGTTTGCCCCTCCTGCACGACTTACAAAAGCAAAAGAACTAAAAGAAGAGCGAGAGAGAAGAGGGCAACAATGTAATTTGCTGGATTGTGTTCAGCTATCAGACAAAGCACTAATTCTTCTTGAAGATGCGGAGCATCTGGAACGGTTTGGGTATAACTCCAAACGAGAAGCTAAAATAGCCATTAAAGAAGTAGAATCTCTACGTAACAACCTCGCGCATGGGCAAGATATAGTCTCTTATGATTGGCCGCAGATTATCCGTATGACATCGAGGGTCAATGAAACGCTGTCTAGTTATTAAATTGCTCTGTAGATATTAGCTCCCTATAATCACCAGAATATTTTTTGATTGAGCAGAAATCACAATGCTATTGATGATGCTGGCATGTTGAAATTGCTAAACCGCTACGTTGTCTGGTTTTCGTTAGCAATAGGGTTACACGCGCTATTGCTGATGATTTTGATGCCGATACTTGAGCCTATCCAGCTGCGATTGCAGTCAGGTCATCAAGCTGTTTCAGTGCAGCTTGCGCGGGTGGCGAGTCGTCAGCCCTCTGCCTCCATACCACCACAGTCAAGCAGCACTGATGGGACTCCTGTGCGGCTACCTGAAAAAAACACTCGTGATTTTAACAAGCGCATTGATAAGCCTCTAGCGAGAGTAGAGGCTCAAGTTACAGTTCACAAACCTGCGCAAAAACAAGCCTCTACAAAACCGCAGATGCTACCGAAACAGGCTAATACAAGCCCACCTAAACCCAGATTAAGTAAGGTGGTGTTAGATAAATCCGTGACGATTAAGCGTATAACTAAGGCTGCTGAGCTCCCAGTGGTTGTCAATGATCAACCGCCCCTCTCTTCGGCTTCGTATCAAGAAAGTGTTGCGAAACCAATAGGGGTTTTGGTGGTTGCTCAACCCTTGTCTGGTAATAATCCGAAATACCCTAGAAGGGCGATTATTCGCAATCAGCAGGGCAGAGTGATGGTTAACTTTCTAGTCGATCAAAACGGGTATGTCGATAACATTGAACTAATAGAAAGTAGTGGTTATGACATGTTAGATGAGTCGGTCATAAGGTTTGCAGAACAAGAGCGGTTTATTCCCGCAATGAAAGATGGCATCTCTATCGCGTCGACTCAATCATTTCTATTCAGGTTTGTACTTGAATGATGATGGCATGATCTTAGTGCTGTAACTCTAACGCTCTGTTCACCGTGACCATAAGGCTCTACCTCGGCCTCGATAGAGAAGTATTGATATAGGTTTTGTTTGGTCAGTACTTCGGCAGGTGTACCCTGCGTGATGACCTTCCCCTCTGCTATTAGTATTAGCTGGTCACAAAAGCGCGATGCCAACTCTAAATCATGGATCGCGGCAATGGCGAGGTGGTTTTCTTCTGTTAGTGTTTTAACCAGATTTAGCACTTCGAGTTGATGGCAGATATCGAGACTAGCAGTGGGCTCGTCCATCAACAGAATGGGCGCTTCTTGTGCGATGGCTCGGGCGATAAATACGCGTTGTCGCTCGCCTCCTGACAGTTGGTTGACGCGACGATCTGCCATCTGAAGCAAGTCGGTTTTCTCCATCGCAAGATTGATCAGTTGGCGATCTCTGTTACTTTCAGACTGAAATGGGCCTAAATGAGGGTTTCTGCCCATGGCAACAATCTCTCTAACACTAAACGCGTAGTTAATCGAGACGTCTTGCGGTACCAGCGATATATGGCGGGCGATGTCTCGCTGCTTATAGTGCTTGAGAGGCTGGCCGGCAAGCGCAACGTGACCTTCTGATGGCGTTATCATGCCCATCAGCAGATTGAGTAAGGTTGATTTACCGGCTCCGTTGGGGCCAATAAGGCCGATAAACTCACCTTTGCCAAAGCATAAGTTAACTTCCTTAATAACCGGTTGTTTGCCATAGCTGAAGCCTAGGTTCGAGCATTCTAGTTGTGTTGTCATCCCATGCGTTCCACTTTATAGCTGTATCGACCAACGTTTTCTAACTAACAGAAACAAGAAAAAGGGCGCGCCCAACATCGCGGTTGCGACACCCAGTGGTATCGCCTTTTCGGGTGTTGCGGTGCGCAGCAACAGGTCTGCTCCGACAAGCGTAATGGCTCCGCCGATGGCCGAGGCGGGTAGTAAGTATCGGTGATGAGGCCCCATCATTAGACGAAGAATATGAGGGACGACTAACCCGATAAAGCCAATGGACCCGCATACCGAGACCGTTGCCCCCACCATCAACGCAGTAATAACCAGCAGCCATCTTCGTGTACTGATCACGTCGATGCCAATTGAGGCCGCATGAACTTCGCCCAGTAAGAGTGCGTCGAGATTGCGAGAGAAAAACAGCTGCATGCCGATACCCATTATTGCGAAAGGTAATAGCAACCATACATGATCCCAGGTGCGGCCATCGAGGCCTCCCATGGTCCAATAGACGATCATGCGGCCGACTTCCCAGTTGTTCAGGGATAACGCGAGAATCAATGATGATGCAGCTGCATTCAACGCGCCTATTGCCACCCCTGCGAGCAACAAAGTACCTGTAGCGGTCTGGCCTCGTTGGCTAGCAATTCGGTAAACCAAAAAAATCGTTAAGCTTGCCCCGATAAATGCAGCTAGGGGTAACGCCCAAACAGATACTGAGGCCAGCCCCAGGTAAAGGGCAATAACCGCGCCTAAGGAGGCACCAGACGATACGCCGAGCACTGAAGGTGAGGCTAAGGGATTACGAAACATCCCCTGCATGACCGCACCGCTAATCGCGAGGCAAGCACCCGCAAGGGCGCCTACCAGTACTCTTGGCATGCGTACATCGATCAAGACACTTTGCATCCATGGTCGTAAGCCTTCAAGGTGTGTGGGCCAACCTAAGGCGTTGCTTAATATTGCTAGCGCTGTCTTCAGCGTAATATCAGATGGGCCATGAAAAATGGCCGCTGTCATGAGTGCCAATAGCGTTAGTAGCATGAGCGAAATAATACGCATAGGTTTGGCCAAAAACGTCATTCAAATACCTCAGGATGTAGCAGTTTTGCTATCTCTTCGATTCCATCCCAACTATATTGTGAAACGGACAGCACCCATGTACCTCGTAAATCATAAACCCGTTGTTGCCGTATTGCGGGGGTGTTTTGCCATGCGGGTCGTGCGGCCAGCCGCTCAGATGGAACTATTTCGCCTTCGGGTGACCAGCCACTCATTAAAACAACATCGGGTTCAAGCCCGATGGCGATCTCCTCACTGATTTTATGTGAACCGGTTATGTTGGTTTCATTGATGACGTTATAGCCACCGGCCATTTCGATCATTTCATTGATCTTAGTGCCTGCTCCGGCGGTGTAACCGTCGAGACTGTAATAAAGCACTCTTGCGCGATCTAGACCATTAACCTTTTGTGTTATCGACTGAGCATTTTTACGTAGTGTTGCGAGTAATGTTGTGGCTTGTTGCTCGCTCCCTGTCACCTTGGCAACAAGCTGAATGTTCTCTTCAATGTCTCTGAAAGAATCGTAATGTCTGAGGCGTACAACGGGCACACTTGAGCTAAGCAGTAAACGAACGGTTTCTGCACGGGTATAAGAGGCGACAAAGACTAAATCTGGCTCTAAAGACAATATTTCTTCGACTTCCCCTTGGATGCGTTTAATCTGCTCAGGGTACCAGTGGGGAATGTTAGACATGCTGGCGATGTCAGAGAGGTGTGTAACGCCTGTGATGCGGTTAGTATCGACTAATACGGACAGTATTTCGTCGGTTCCAAGCGTTATTGAGACAATACGTTGGGGAGGTTCGTTAAGTGAATACTCTTCACCAATCGGGTCGACCAAAATTTTGGGGAATTGCTCCCCTTTAATAATGGTCGGCCGTAATGCGTGATCGTTGAAAATTTCAGCGTGAATATCCAGCTCCATAGTTGCTACTCCACCGATGATAATGGCTAAGACAATCAATATGTGGTGGCTGGATATTCCGAACATAGGTGCTGAGGCCCTTACAAACCGCCCTTAATCGTGATGCCTACCATAGCATTAATGCCCATGGTGCCATAGGTCAGAACTTCTTCGTACTCTTCATCAAGCAGATTGTTTACCCGGCCAAACAGTTCTATATGCTCGTTGAACTGATGCGAAATAGCGGCATTGACTAGGGTGTAGTCTGAAAGGGATACCTGGGTGGTGTTCCAAAAGACATCATATTCGTAGTCATCTTGTTTACCATTATATTGAATACCCGCAGTTAACCGAGTTTTCTGGTTGGATAACAGGTAGCTACTATTGATGCTCGCCAAATGTTTAGGGCGTCGTACTAGCTCATTACCATTTCCGTCGTCCGTATCGGTGTAGGTATAGCTGCCATCAAGACGTAGGTTTTGAGTGGGGTTTAATACCACACTGAGTTCAACACCCTGAATGTCTGAATCAGAAGGGATGTTGGTGGAACTCAACCCCGCGCCAACAATTAGGTCGTCTATATCGGAGTGAAAATAGGTAAGGTCTACATAGCCATCAACCCTATCAAAATGATATTCAGAGCCTATATCCCAAGTTGAATTTTTCTCGGGGCGAAGGTCGGCATTACCTGTGTAAGTAGGCGTGCTGCCGAACAACTGAAACATGGTCGGGTTTTTAATGCCGGTGCCTTTGCTGGTATGAACTCTTACATTATCAACGACCCAGCCGGCGAAGGTCAGACGGTAGGTGTTAGCGTTCTGAAATAAACTGTTGAGGTCGCGTCTGCCCGCGACAGTGACGTAAAATCGGTCACTGATATTAGCGCCGTATTCGAGTACGAAGCCAGACATATCCATTTCCTGATCTGTGGTAGAGAATCCTTTGCTGTAGAAGTCTTCTTCTTCATGCTCTGCGGCGAAGGTGATACGGTGATCAAGATCGTCTTTAGCTACTAGACCGCTGCTCAAAAACAGGTCTGTTTGATACTCGTATTTTTGCTTGTTGCCTTCGCTGGTGTAATTACGAATACCGGCGTTAAAATACTTGTTATCGGTGTCGTTGGCAGAAAACCGATCTTGTGAGTCCATTGGTTGTCCATTAAATCCAATTTCGCAGAAAGCTTACCTGACTGCTGCGTGGTTTTAACGTTTTCATCGGTATCAATAGCGCCCACGCCACCTATGAAACCATCGGTATCTACATCGGCGTTCATGTGACGTAAAACCAAGTCTACAGAAAGGTTATCCAATACATTGATACCGCTTTTAAAGTTGATGGTGGCGTTTTCATAACCATCTTTTTCGGTATTACCACGGGCTTCGCTAGCGGTAGAAATGCCATCAGTATTCAGTAACGTACCGCTTAATGCGTAATGATAGTCATCGGTACCTGCATTGATGCTAAGGGTCTCTTGGTGTGTTGCAAAGCTCCCTCCCTCCAGGGTTACTTTACCATTTAACGGGCCGTCCCCTTTTTTGGTGACAATATTGATTACACCGCCCATGGCATCACTTCCCCAAAGGGCACTTTGTGCGCCTCGGAGTACTTCAACACGCTCAATCTCGAGGTTGAGAAAATTAGCAAAATTATACTCACCGCCATTGGCTACATCGTTAACCTCAATACCATCTATTAGTACGAGGGTCTGGTTGGCTTCTGCGCCACGAATACGAACCTGAGTCGGCGCACCTGCTCCGCCTGACCGGCTAACAGCGACACCGGCTATATCTCTTAGTACATCAGATACCAGACGAACCTGATTCTGTTCAAGGTAGTCTGAATCTAAAACAGTGACAGCACTTCCCGATTCTTCGCGAGCCATTTCAATACGCGATGCACTGATGACTACTTCTCTTGGTTTATGGGTTTCGGTTGGCTCTTCCGCATGGGCCAGAGATGGTAATAATGTGGTGATGGCCGATGCTAAAATTGAGGTCTTAAAAAAAGCTGGATACTGCAAGGTATGCCCCTTAATAATTTTAAAATTTGGAGCTGGAAATGCGTCTTTGCGAACCATGTATAGACAGCAAACTTAGGTCGCTGGATCATGGTATCGCTCGGAGGACAGAATTCAGAGAAGGGGGACCTTTTACCGATTCGTTTCCAGCAACAATAATCTATGTTATTGCCACCGTTACGGAATCCGCCCAGGCAAGCTCCCCGCTTGATGGTAGGTGACGACTCTGACGGCAGGTCTCCTGGCTCACAGGTCGTGGTATTTGGCTCACCTTCCCGGTTTCCCAGTGGTATAAGAGCTCATACTCTCTGCTAACAGTTGCGGGGGCAGCCACGGTTTTTAACCGTGTTCCCTTTGAATCTCAATTAAGAGAACCGTCTTCGGCGGGGATTCTAAACGCAAAGGGGGGTTATATGCAATCATTCAGACGGGCACCCGCCGAGAATGAGCACTTAAATCATCACGATTTCATTGTCAGAGCCGATACCCGAGTTGCTGATCCAGCGGGCTACATCGGCTTGTTTGATGGGGCGGCTAAAATAGTAACCTTGAATCGTGTCGCATCCCATTTTCTGTAGTTGCTTGAGCTGGTTCATGGTTTGTACGGCAGAACTCTGATTTTGCATCAATAGGCTTTCGGTAATTTCGAGCTCTAGTCTTTCTGGCGGGAACTGAGTGTCTTGTAGTACTTTGCGAACGCTAGCGGTCAAGTCAGACTGGTGTAGTCGGTCTTGGAATAACATTCGGTTCTGTGTGAATGCATGGGCCATCTGATTGTTCTCAAAGTAGACTAAACCGACCTGTGTACCTGCATCAGATAAAGGGATAGCCATTGCTGACTGAACTTTGGTGTTGCGTAGATATTCTATAGGGAAAAAACGTTGTTCTGCCCGTACGTCAGCGACCAGTTGTGGGCCTCTAATTCTTTTTACGTAGTTAATGAGTGACTTTGAGAGTGTGAAATCGTGGTATCGGTTTGTGTGCTGACTATTTCAGTGCTTTCATGGCTGCTGAACGAGGGGTAGGCTGGGTTTTCAGTAACTCTTTGAACTCATATTCCAACCCTTGGGTTTTGGCGCGATTACCCCAGTGAAAATATAAGTAGTGTGCACGTTTGATGTAGATGGCGGCAATTTGTTTGCGGTTTTGTGACATCCAGAAACGCGCATAACGTTCGTTTGCCAAAGCTTCGATATGAATGACATGGCTTTCACCTGCGGTTGCGATTGCCGCTTCGAACAAATCCATCGCGTCAAGTGGCTGACTATTGAGTGCAGCCAACTCTGCTTGAATAAGTAGGTACTTATGTAAATAGTTATTAGTGCAGTTGTCGGTATATAGCTTTAATTGTTGTTGATTACCGTGAATGATGGACTGCAACTCATCCCAGTTTTCCAGCGGTGATCTGGAATGGCATTGTAGAAAACTCATCGAACTCAAAAAAAGTGTTTCTGGTACCTTTAACGTACCATGCAAGTTAACAGGTACACTCATGAGCGTATTCTGAGCAATGCTTGCTAAGTCGTTCTGTTGGTCGCTCCAAAATCGACTACAAAGTGAACCGAAATCGTAACCGGCCATAAATACCGGAATATGCTGGTGATCTTTCAGAAATTGTAGTTGATCAAAGGTATAGCCTACATCTTCATCGCAGGTGTTTTGAATCGTCCGACAGAAGGATAGTGCGACATTGAAGAGAGGCGTGCTTTCTTTTTCTAAAAAGGTCAAATACTGGCGGCAGTCTGCTGCGACTTCGGTAAGCGCTCTGCCCTGAATGAAACCATCGGTGATCAAGTAGTATGCAGCATAGCTGGCATAAACCTGATCACCCGCTTCCACGGCACATTCAAACGCACTTTCTAGCCAGTAACGGCTTTTGCTGACAGGGTTCTGCCAGTTATTGATCGAGATCGAAAATAGCAAGTAACTGCGGTTTCGAACGATTAAGTTATCGCACTCCTTTGCTAGTTCAGCGCCGGCAAGCCCGAACTGATAGGCTAGACAGTGATCATTTTTTAAAAATCCGTAAACCAATGCAAAAGAACAGTAGGCAAACGGCGTGATCTCGCTTCGGCCATTTTTAAGGCTATAATTAACGAGATAAATTGAGACTAGGGCGAGTAGGTTTCGTTGGCCAGTGATGTAGCAGGGTGTCCATAAACGCATTAGCAGCCGCATAACCAATAAATGGCGAGGGTTCTCGGTTTCGGTGGTCTCAATAAGGTTTTGAGTGTTTATATCCTCAAACCGAGAGGGGAGCTCTTGTAGTAGTTGGCTTAATTCGTCCGCTTGTTGTTGTGGGTCTCTTGGAATATTGACATTTAGAAGTGTCAGGCCGCTAAGTAGTACGTCAATCGACTCTAAATACTGCCCCCGTAACTCAACCAGATTCATCTTAATAAGCAGCAGCTTTATTTTTTCTTCAATGGATAGTGCATGTTGTTGTAGTTCGTTTATCTGCTGTTCTGATTGTGAGAAACGACGGCAGAGCCCTTCGCACTCCGCAAGCACTAATCCTTGCTCAAAACGCAACTTATGATGTTGGACCCAGATGTCAGGACTATCTAATAGACGAATACTTAATTCAGCATAAAATACTGCAGACTCAAATGCCGTTGCTTTACGAGCTTTTTGTGCAGCACGTAAGCATACCGTGGCAGCACTGAGCCGCCTTTTATCGGGCAGCTGTTCGATACCTGAGTTAAATTGGTTGGCGATATCAAATAGCTGCTCTTGCTGTTGCTCTTCGGTTAGGTGATTAAGTAAGTAGTCGCCAATTTGCAGGTGATGTTGTTGTTGCTTATGGGCAGGCGCTAGGTCGTAGGCGGCTTGTTGTACTCGATCATGGAGAAATTCATAGCTGGAGGTTGGGCTTGATGTTCGTTGGTCACTGTCAGACCATTGGTTCTTAGAAATAATCAGCCCTGATTCCATCGCAGGTACCAAGCGTTGCTTAATATCGGTTTCTGTCAGGCCTTCTTCTGACAGGGCGATGATACGAGTCAGGTTTTGGATGTTGAAACGACTGCCAATACATGCAGCAAACTGTAGTAAGTTTTTGCTTGCAGCGGGAAGGCGGTTGATTCGGCTAACGACCATGTCTACGAGTTGATGATCGGTGACTTTTTTAACTCTGTCCGGTAGTTTGTAGCGCCACTCTCGGCGTTCAGTATCAAAAAACAGCTGCCCGTCTTGATTGAGGGTTTTTAATAGCTGAGTGACATAAAACGGGTTGCCTTGTGTACGACCAAAGATATATCGTGATAGCTTAGCCGCTTGTTGGTTTGTATATTGTAGTGAGTCGCAAATAAGTCGGGTGACTTCGCTACCTTTTAAGGGTTCAAGGTGTATCTGCTTAACATTGGGGGTGTTTTCGCGGATATGTTTAAGCGTATCTATGAGTGGGTGACCACCATATATTTCACTATCTCGGAAGGAACAGATGAGTAAAAGGTGGCAATCGTGCAGTTCAGTGAGTAGTGACTTTACAAAGTCCAGACTAATGGGGTCAGCCCATTGCAGGTCATCAATAAAGATCACCAAGGGATGATCTTTTACTGCAATCACTTTGATAAAGCGCTGTAACAGCCTTAGAAACACTTGCTTTCGGTCGTTGCAGCCTAAGTCGGGTGCTGAGGGCTGTGGTCCAATAATGGTTTCGAGCGCTGGAACCAGCTCGATCAACATACTGGCCTTATTGCCGAGTACACTGATAATTTGATGCCTGAACTCTGCCACCCGAGCTTCTGGCTCTGCTAGTAATTGTTGAATGAGCACTTGCAAACTTTGGGTGATCGCACTGAGTGGTACGTTTTTCTTGAGTGGCTCAAATTTACCGGATATAAAATAACCTCGGCGACTGAGTAAAGGCTTTCGTGTTTCATTTACCAGTGCGGTTTTTCCCATACCTGAAAACCCGCTGACTAACACCAGTTCGGTGAGCCCTGTCGTGGCGGTTTCAAATGCCTGGTTTAAACGCGCAATCTCCTTTGTTCGGCCATATAGATTTTGAGGGATCGATAGTTGCTCATTACGATCATAAGTCCCCATTTCGAAGGCTTCAAATTGCTGAGTCGTTTGCCATTGTTTAAGGCATATTTCTAAATCATGCTTGATGCCTTTGGCCGATTGATAGCGGTCTTCGGAATGCTTAGCGAGTAACTTAGCTAAAATTTCATCAAATAATGAAGGAATGTCTTTGCGCCAGTTAGAAATTTTGGGTGCAGGCTGTGTCAGGTGAGCATGCACTAACTCTAAAGGGTCGTGGGAGTTGAAAGGGCGCTGCCCGCAGAGCATTTCGTAAAGTGTTATTCCCAGTCCGTAGAAATCGGTACGATAGTCGACCACACGATTCAGTCGGCCTGTTTGCTCGGGTGCTACATAGGGGAGGTTACCGCCGAGCAAGGTGGTTTTCATATAGGTCGGTGATTCTTGGGACAGCTTTGAGGCCATGCCAAAATCAATAATTTTAGCTAATCGCTTTTTTTCGTTATAGGCAATGTTATAAGGGTTTATATCTTTGTGTATGACCTGTTGGGAATGAACTTCGATCAGCGCTTTTACAATTTGAAGGGCTATATCCAGAAAGGTGCCGATTGGGAATCCTTGCTCAGGAATACACTTCGCTAACGGTTTTCCGTTAAAGTCTTCTGTTACAATCGCTGAGCGATGGTGGTGTTGCAGCAGCCCTCTGTAGGCAATAATGTGTGGGTGGTTGAAATGTCGCCCAATTGCATATTCGTGACGAAGCCGTTCCATTAAAAACAGAGGTGGTGTCTCGCTGTGTGCTGATTTAATGATGATCGGCTGATCATTATTAAGGTCATAAGCCCGCCAGGCACAGGTCTCCCCATGGCGCGATAGTAGCTCTAAGATTTCAACGCCTTTGAAGGCAAGTTGTGAAGAACTCATGGCTTATCTTTTATTACTGTAACCACCGCTATAGGCAGTAGTATTGAGTTGAGTGCACTTGCTGATATACACAATTGAATACAGTATAGGCAGTGAATTAGAATTTCATCTGTTAGACAAATGTAATGTTTTGAAATTGAGTTGTGAGCGAGTGCTATTAAAAAGTAGGTGTTGAGGGTGTTAAAGTACGCTTTGCAGCGAAAATCTCATTTAATTAGCTATAGTTATATAATACGGTGTAATATTTTTACTGAACGATGATCGAATAACAGGAAGATTTGGTGTAATGAGTGAGTCTCTTTACGAGTTAGCATTCTCCGGACGATTGGTTGACGGAGTCAGCCTAAATACCGCTAAAAGTAATGCAACAAAACTGTTTAAGGCATCCGCCGCGCAGGTTGATAAAATGTTTGCGGGTGGCAGAGTGGTCATTCGAAATAAACTTGATAAAGCCACCGCTGATAAATATATCGCGGTTATGCGGAAAAACGGCTTGGTATGTGAGGCTGATATAATGGGGATTGCAGGTGTTGCTCAGCAGCCCGCATCCGCCCCTCCAAAAGCAGCGTCTAAAGTGCCTGAGGTACCTCAGCCAACCACGCCTTCCAAATCCACCAAACCAGTGATAGCTAATTCTGCCGAAGAACTAAAAGTCTTACCGTTATCTTCTGGGTTCTCAGTGCCCGGTAATGGCAGTGAACATCATGAAGCAGGCATCAATCTGGCAGGGGACGAGGTAAATGATATTTTGCAGCAAAGCCATCTTGGTCTTGACCCGGAAGGGGTTAGATTATCAGAGCATCATGACGTTGATATCCCCGTTTTTTCTGAGCTTGATGGTATCTCCTTGGCACCAACAGGCAGTGACTTAGTTGACCCGATAGAAGAGGTGCCACCGATTGTGCCTGATGTGAGCAGTATCTCTATCGCTCCGACTGGCAGTGACCTGGGACAGCTTAAAAAAAATGAAGCAATAGAGGTGCCTGACCTTTCCCACCTTAGACTGGACGATCTGCCCGATAATCAATAAGATAGACTATTTATTTAGCCGTTTAAGCGTCATGTGGCTAGTGAGTAGTTTTTGGGGATACTTTCATGGCAGGTTTGGTGCTTAGGGTTGTATTGGTAATTGCTTTTTGTTCGTTTCATGTGTCCGCTGAAACATCTTCTCATCACGATTCGTTAAGTGGCACTCATTCCGTTACTAGTAGCAGTGGGGGGCAGCGACCTGTTATAGGCTTGGTTTTGAGTGGTGGCGGAGCCAAAGGCATTGCCCATGTCGGCGTTCTAAAAGTCCTTGAAGAGATGAAAATACCCATTGATATTATTGTCGGTACCAGCGCAGGTGCTTCTGTCGCTGGGGTATATGCGATAGGGATGCCGCTTGAAGAAATTGAAGAACGCTTTCATGTGATGGACTGGGATAAGGGGTTGACGGATGAGCCGCCTCGAGAAGATAAAGCCTTTAGGCGTAAACAAGATGACTATGACTTCGCAACAGGTTTAACACTCGGGGTGGGGGCTGATGGGTTTAAGTTTCGTAAGGGGCTGATTCAAGGGCAGCAGCTGTTGACTATATTGAGCGACCTTACCCTTCAAGCCTCTCATATTGAAGATTATGATCAATTTCCCATTCGTTATCGTGCGGTTGCATCGGATATCGAAACTGGCGAAACCGTCGCTATCGATAAAGGAAACCTTGCATTGGCGATGCGGGCGAGTATGTCAATCCCTGGCGCGTTCCCGCCTGTTAAATATGAAGATCATCTACTAGTAGATGGGGGGATTTCAAACAATTTGCCTATTAATATTGCGCGTGACATGGGGGCAGAGCTTATTATTGCCGTTGATATCAGCTCACCGCTGTTAGAGGGTGATGATGTTAATAGTTTGGTTGGCGTGGTTGAGCAATTAACTAATCTACTGACACGTGGAAATGTAGACGCTCAATTGGCAACGTTAACCGAAAAAGATATTTTACTTAAACCTAACTTGGAGGACGCTGGATCTGGTGACTTTGGGCGGGGCGATGAGTTGGTTGAAATGGGGGCGACGGCAGCAAGAGCTAGTGCGGTGCGCTTAAAAGGCCTCTCAGTTGATAATCAAACCTGGATTGCATACCAGCTAAAAAGAGGTCAGAACCTTAGGCAGGAGCAGCCTGTGGATCGAATAGAGATTGCTAATAATTCGGGGGTTGCAAATAAATTTATATCTTCACGTATTGAGCAGTCAGAGGGGGAGCCGTTAGATATCGCCCAGCTTGAGAAAGATTTAGATCAAATATATGGCTTAGGTTATTTTGAATTAGTGTCTTACGACATTATTAATGAGGATGGTCAAAACACCCTGAAAATCAATGCAGAAAAGAAGTCCTGGGGGCCAAACTACTTGCGTTTTGGTTTGCAATTTGAAGAAAACTTTAAGGACGACACGCGTTTTAACCTTACCTTTTACCTAGATCAAACCGCGATTAATGATTTGGGCGCCGAATGGAAAACAGCCGCACGAATTGGAAGCCAGCCATTTATACAAACGGAGTTTTTTCAACCACTCACTTATGAATCAACCTACTTTCTTTCATTAAAAGGCGAGTATAAAAAGCAAGATGTTAATATTTATGAAGACGGCAATAAAACATCAGAGTGGGATGTTGCCAATGGCAATGTTTCGGCGGGTTTGGGAAGAGAGTTTGGTAATACTTCTGAATTAAGAGTTTACTATCAAGTAGGTCAAGCAGATGCCGAGCTTGAAATAGGTAAAGAGGACATTAATAAGTTTGATGAGAATATTGGCAGTGTTATAACGAGCTTTACTTATGATTCGCTAGATAACTTATTTCTTCCCCATAACGGAGTGATCGCTAGAGGAGAGTGGAGCGTCTCAAGGGATGAGTTCAACGCATCGCATGACTATGATCGAGTCACTGCTCTTTTAGGCGGTGCGTACTCATTAAAGCGCTACACCTTTGTTGGGCGCGTCAGCGCTTCATCCGTTACTAAAAACAGTGCTGGCATTAGTGATTTTGTCACATTGGGAGGGTTGTTCAATTTATCCGCTTATGGCCGAAATGAGTTTTCAGGGCCAGATGGGAGTTTTGCCAATATGATTGTGTATAGAGAATTCGGAGGCCCGTTCATTCCTTATATGGCAGGTTTCTCTTATGAAGTAGGGAATGTCTGGGATGATATTACTGAAGCGTCATGGGGGCAGGTGCTGGATTCATATACGTTATTTGCCGGCAGTGACACACCTATAGGCCCCGTTACTCTGGCTGCAAGCTACGCTGATAGCGACCATCAAGCAATATATCTTTCTATTGGAACAGATTTCTTCACGATGTTTTAACTTATTCAATGGTTGTTAATAGTTCGAACTCATCGCCTCCACAGGCGCCTGATATCGGGCTTCTTGTGATGGCCTTCACTTCCTGTTCCAGTTTGATATCTGTAAACGATATTTCATTTAGCGGAATTTTGAAATATTTATCGCCAGGGTAAAACTTAAATCTGATGCTGTTCGCCGTTATTTCAGTGACTTCAGCAATGCCTTTGGTGGTTTCGTAAACGCATAAAGGTTGGGCTTTACCGGTGTCAATAGATGAAGGTCGGTCAGCTTCTTTAGCGGAGTCGGGGCTTGTCTGAGCGGGGTTAGTACTGCAGCCATTTAATAACGTTAAAACAAGCAGCATGCTTGAGCGAAACCACAGAGAGGAAAGACAACGTTTAAGTGTTTTTGCTACCGACATAGCCAGAAATGGGTCCTGCATTTATGTTCTAATTTAATCTCAAGCAATGCACTGTAACACTTGTCGGCATTGCTGGTTGGCATAATCTGTAAGTATTTTGATGAGCTCATCTTCATTTCGTTCTTTAATCGTATCTAGAGAATGCCGCATGTGTTCCAAGTTCTCTTTTAATACCGGTGTACCCTGTTGCAACGCAACAAATGCACAACGTTTAGCTGACGGCCATAAATCTTGTATTGCACTGACAATGAAATAATTGTCGGCATAGGCCAATGACGCTTGGGTGTACTCTATTCCTATATCAAGAAACTCGACTAACTGACCTTTTTGAAAACACTCATCCATTTGAGTGTATAGGTTTTCCATCTGGTCAATATCTTCTTGTTTCCACTGTCTGATGAGCTTGAGGCTGGTATTAGTTAGGTACATGACCATGGCTTCATATAAACTTTTTACAAAGTGCTCATCAAGCTCGGTGACAAATGTACCTTTGCGTGGAGTGCTTCTGACCAAATGTTTTTTTTCTAACAATAAAAGTGCTTCTCTAACAGAGCCGTGGCTGACCTCCAGCTCTTTTGCCATAGGGCCTTCATAAATTCTTTGCCCTCCTTTTAACTGATTAAATGCAATCAGGTTTTCTATGTGAGTGGCCACCTGTTCAGTCAGGGTCTCTTTTGGCTTGAACTGCATCGTATATCCGCTTTGTTTTTATTGATTTTCAGTTTAGATAATAATATCTGGACATACTATCTACCTTAATCGTTCAAGGCAATTTCTCTTGCACTCCAATTATTTAGTTAGAGGATAGGTGCAAACAAACGGGCTCCTCTGCATACGATCCTAAAGGCCCATGAACGTTGACGGTAGTCTTGTGCTGTCGATTGGCTACAGCCACTAAAGTCATGAGTGAGCATAGTTTCCACTTCGTTAATGAACTGGGTATTGCAAACCAACGCGGTTACTTCAAAATTTAAGCGCATTGAGCGATTATCCAGATTTGCGGTTCCTACACATGCGTAGCGGTTATCGACCAGCATTACTTTTTGGTGCATAAACCCTGCTTTATACCTGAATATTTTAATGCCGCTTAGGTCTGCCGTTTCGAGATATGAGAATGCGGCATAATAGACCAGAATTTGGTCAGGGTTGTCAGGGATCATAACCCGTACATCTACACCTCTTAATGCCGCTAGCTGCAAGGCGCTCATTATTTTCATACTTGGTACGAAGTAAGGGCTGGCTATCCAAAGTCTATCGGTTGCATGGTTTATGCAATTTAGAAAGAATAGCTCACAGGTGTTGAACTCATCTGCAGCGCTAGAAGGAATAATCAACACAGAGGCGTCTTCCGATTCAGGTTCATGCGCGTAGACTATTGTTGGGGTCCAGTTGAGCTCAGGAACCTTATTGGCGGACCAGTACCAGTCTTCAATAAAACTTATCTGAAGTGCGAGCACTGCGGGCCCTTTGAGTTTAAGGTGAGTATCTCGCCAAGGCGAAAGTTTTGAGTGAAGCCCCAGGTATTCGTCACCGATATTCAGGCCGCCGACAAACCCTATATGACCATCGATGATGACTATTTTTCGATGATTTCTGAAGTTAATCTGAAAGCGTTTTCGGCGTTTACTAGTGGTATTGAAGGAGCGTATCTGAGCACCGGCAGAGATTAATGTATTAATATATCGATTAGACAGTTTGGCACTACCGATATCGTCATATAGAAAATAGACCTTTACACCTTGAGCGAGCTTATCTAGTAAAAGTGTACTTAGCTTTTCGCCGGTGCTGTCATGTCTGACGATATAAAACTCAATTAGGATATACTCTTTAGCCTCACGAATAGCACTGAACATACTGGTATACGTTTCTAGTCCGTCTACCAATAATTGGGCATGATTGTGCTGTGTAAATGGCATGGTGGTGAGCTGGGTAATAACATCATGCTCTCGGTTGTCACTGGGGGAGGGACAAATACAGGTTTCTGAGTACGCTGAAAGAGATTCGGATATATGTGACAACTCCTTGTCACCAATTCGGCGCGCTTCTACATACCCTTCAAAACGACTTCGGCCAAAGAAAAAGTAGAGTAGAACGGTAATATAGGGGAACGATATTAAACCGACAATCCAGGCTATTGCGCCTTGGGCGGTCTGAAAATTTTTTAATACATGAAATATGCACAGCAGGGCTAAAAAGTAGATAAGTGTTAGCAGGCTGGCAATTAAGCTAAAATCCATTTTTATTCCAGTTCAATATTCTTGTTATGGCGCAAAACAACAGAGGAGATAACTGCTACTCTTAAGTAAACTCTGTGTTTACTCTTAGTTGCTGCTTAGTCTATGTTAAAACGAATATTTTTGCCTAGTATCATTATCATTCTTGGTTATGGTTTTTGGTTGAGTCCTGACTTTCAAACAATCTGCGCCGGAGTCGCTATATTCTTGTTTGGAATGCTATCGCTGGATTCCGGTTTTCGTATTTTTACCGGAGGCGTGCTTGAAAAATTGCTGGCAGCGACAACAGACCGATTGTGGAAGAGCATTGGCTTTGGCGTTGTAACGACCAGCTTAATGCAGTCTAGTTCATTAGTCACCGTGATTAGCATCTCTTTTTTATCCGCGGGGTTGATTGGGTTATCCCAAGGTATAGGCATTATCTTTGGTGCCAATATTGGTACTACCACGGGGGCTTGGTTGATAGCAGGCGTAGGCCTGAAAGTGAATATTTCAGTCTATGCAATGCCAATGCTGGTGTTCGGTGCCCTGTTTGTCTATCAGCGTTCAAAACCCATAAAGGGCGTTGGCTATATCTTGGCCGGGATGGGTTTTTTGTTCCTCGGTATTCACTTTATGAAAGAGGGGTTTGATGCCTTTAGAGGCAATATCGATCTCACGCTATATGCGCTTCCTGGTATCAAAGGGCTATTGGTTTACACTCTGCTGGGCGCGGCTGCAACGGTGATTATGCAGTCTAGTCATGCCACGTTAGTGATCACGATCACTGCGTTATCGTCGGGTCAGCTGGAATATACCAATGCCCTTGCACTGGCGATTGGCGCCAATGTGGGGACGACGGTTACAGCGATACTGGGCGCATTGGGCGCTAATATTCAAGGTAAACGACTAGCAGGGGCTCATTTGGTTTTTAACGTCATTACGGGTGCTGTGGCGTTGATACTTATTGCACCATTGCAGCACATGGTAGATCAAACAGCGTTATTGTTGGATATTGCAGATGATAACTTTACATTGAAGCTATCGTTGTTTCACACGTTATTCAATGTAGGGGGGGTGTTAATTATGCTGCCTTTTATTACACGACTCGAAACGATGTTGATAAAACTGTTGCCTGAAGAGGCGAGTACCAATGAGTTACTTTTGAAAAACGCCAGTGGTGTTTCTGCTATTACTGATACTCCAGCACCACAGCCTGAAGTGCGCCGAGCGCGTCACTTAGCGCCGGCATCATTGATCTACCCTGATACGGCGTTACACGTGCTTATTAAGGAAGTGAATGATCTCGCTGATAGAGTGCTAGCGGTGATTACCTATGGTCTTTACTGTAATTTTGATGCGGTTAAATCAGACCAGCCTATTGAATCGATTATGACTGTATCTGACAAAAAACTATTTAGTGAAAATATTGATGATTTATATAAAACTGAAATAAAAGGTGTTTATAGTGACATTATTGAATTTGCGGCCAAATCCCAGCCTCAAATGAGCCCAGCTCAGAATCGGTTGGTATTTGAGCTAAAAACTGCCTGCCGTAATGCAGTGGAAGCTCTTAAGGACATTAAGCATTTAAGGAAAAACCTACATCGTTCGATGTTCTCTGACGACACTCGCGTGATCGAACAGTATGAGCGTTTGCGGCATGATCTTGTCAAACTCATTCGTGAGATAACACTCATTAGAAATCGCCCAGATAAAGGGTCTTTGTTGTCGGTTGATAGGGCAAGAGTGCATTTAGAGAAGGCTGATGTTGCGGGTAGCGGAGAGCTTGACCAGTTGATTCGGCAAGGGGCCATTCCAGGAAGTGTGGTGACGTCCTTGATGAACGACTTTCACTATGCTCATGCAGTAGGGCAAAAACTCATTACGATGGTAGAGTTATTGCAAGGTGCCTCATCGACTGGCGATAGCGCGATAGATTCTGAGTTGACCCTAGATGCGAGTGAAATATCAGAGGTGATTGAAGAAATAGGTCAGCGGGATGATAAGCCAGATTTATCATCAAAGGATAAAGGTATACAAGATGCCAGATAAACATAAGGTCCAAAAAATGCTGACTAAAATCAAGGTGTTTCTTGATAGTGATTATCGAGAGCAGGTCGAACGGAAGGAAAAAATAACGGAAGTACTTAAACGATTGAAGGGCAGGACTAAAGCGATTGAGCGACAGTTGGAATCAATAGGGGATAGCGAAGATAAAACTCCGCTACTAGATGAGTTGGAACTGATAAAAGCTCAGCGTAAAAAAGCTATAAAAGTGATCAAGAGCATTAAAGAGGAGTCCACGTAAAGCCAAGGATTACTTTTCTGGATAAATGAATTTTTAAGTATAGGCGGAGACTCTATTTCGGCCTAACGTTTTGGAGCGGTAGGCCGACTTGTCTGCTCTTTTGAATAGATCGGCTCCAGTGACTATATCTTTACTATACTCTGCAACGCCTAATGATGCAGTGACCGATATGTTTTTTGAATCATAACAAAATACGTAGTCAGCAATTAGTTCCCGAATGCGTTCGGCAATATCCATCGCTTGTACGATGCTGGTTTGTGGAAGCAGTATAACAAACTCCTCTCCTCCGTATCGGGCAAACACATCCTGGTCTCTTACCCCTCCAATGCGAACAATATCAGCGATTTCTTTTAATATATAATCGCCGGCATCGTGTCCATATGTGTCATTGAGTACTTTGAAGTGGTCTAAATCAAAGATTATTAGCGTTAGGTCTTGCTGAGTAATTCGGCAAGCTGTAATTTCCTCTTCGAGTTGCTCGTTAAAGTAACATTTGTTAAAGCAGCCTGTATGCCTGTCTGTATTGGCTACAAGGCTTAGTTTGTCGTAAGCAAGTCGTTCATTGTCACCTTGGGGGAGATATTTAAAGGCAAAATTTAGCACTTTGATGATATCGCCTTTTTTTAGCTGTGTGGGCTTTTCAATAGAGCGGTTATTTACATAAGTACCATTTTTGGAATTAGTATCCTCTATAAACCAGTCGCTGTTAATACAGTAGAGTTTAAAATGAAAGCGAGAGACCCCGACAAATTCCAATCGAATCGGATTTTTATGGCTCCGACCTGCGGAGATCATACTGTTCTCCAAATCAAATATAGTGCCATTGAGTGCGCCTCCTATAGCCAATAGGGCCGCAGGTTTTTCCAGTGCTTCATTTTCTGTAGTCGTCAGTACTTTTTTTATACCCTCTGCAACATAGGTGATAGTTAGATCATGATCAACGGGGTCATTCTGTTTCATTGCGACCATAGCCTCATTTGGATGGTACATTTAATTTCTATGCTTCCCACTCTTTGCTTTTGGGAGGTCGGCCGCGCTTTAATGGCCGAACAGGACGATCTACCAAATTTTGAATGCGGCTTTTAAACAGGTCGCCGCCGAGAACTAATTCTAAGTTTAACGTTTCGTTTATATGTTTTTTAGTGCCCGGGTCGATTTCATAGCGAAATAGTTCTCTATATTGTTCGCGCGATGTCTCTTCATCTTCACCCAACTCTCTGAACATTGAGTGTGCGGTTAGTAACGTACTATCGACTCCTTGAGCATGGTTTAAGTAGCTGGACCATAAATATTTATCGACGGAGTCGGCGAGACCCCTTTCCACTGCGAGACATTCAATATACCGGTAGCAGGTTATCAGGTAACCTGCTGCTTCTAATAGGCTCGACTTGTATCGACCTTCCCATAATGTGCCACTGCGATGGTATTTGTGGTTTATGTACTGCACATAACGTCTACCGAGTGATTGCATCATTTGTGATACTCCGCCCTGAATCCTTGGAGTGGCGAGAATGTGTATTTCAGTCTCTAGCAGTGTGTAGGCATGAACCTCACATTGATACTGCCGTGAGGCTTTTTCTAAACAATCAAGAAAGTAGCCGTAGTCATCCTTGTCAAAAAAACATGGGAGACGGTTATGACCTCGCTGCATAATATATTGTGGATGATCTTTTAAATTGAAGCGGGGTTTACGAGCCATATAGGTTCACTATTGTCTAATAAAACTTATTTCAGAAATATGTAATTGGGTAGATTGTTGTCCAACTACATATTTGTTTGCTACTTAACTACAAAAGTATGATTTAACTGATCTGGTAGTTAAACATATCTTGGTCGTTGACGTTTATATGGACCTTATTTATTGATTCGCCCTCAGCCATTCGCCCTAAACACTCAGCCGCAAGTTCAGGTAATAGTGACCTATTAAGGATAGTTTCAATGTTACGTGCGCCTGTATCTACTTCCTGGCTCCTGGCGACGATATGAAGGATAACATCTTCATCATAGCTAAACTCAGCGCTGTAATGTTCCCGGATTCGCTTTTCAATTCGGTTCATGTTGATCTTACAGATCTTCATAAGGTTCTCATCATCAAGCGGGTAGTAGGTGATGACATTGGCTCGCCCAAGAAAAGCTGGCTTAAACGACTTCAGTAGCTCTGGACGCATGCTATCCAAAAGCACTTCAGGGTCTGGTCTTTCTTCACCTTGCGCGCAAATGGCCCGAATAGCTTGCTCCCCTGCATTTGAAGTCATAATGATTACAGTATTCTTAAAATCGATATCTCGGCCTTCACCATCTTTAATCGTACCCTTATCAAAGAGGTTATAGAACACATCCTGAACACCCGGGTGAGCTTTCTCCATTTCATCAAGTAGAATGACAGAGTAAGGTTTACGTCTTGCTGCTTCAGTCAGAACACCGCCTTCGCCGTAGCCGACATAACCCGGAGGGGAACCGAGCAACATTGATACTTTATGTTCTTCTTTGAATTCAGACATATTGATAACGGTGATGTTTTGTTCTCCCCCGAAGAGCGTATCAGCAAGCGCCAAAGCTGTTTCTGTTTTGCCTACACCGCTGGACCCAACCATCATAAAAACCCCTATAGGTTTTCTTGGGTCTGTTAACCCCGCCCTGGATGTGCGAATAGCTTGTGAGATGGCCTCCAATGCATGTGATTGACCAATCACTCGGTCTTCCAACTGATCTTTTAATTCTAGTATCGCGTTGATTTCGTCACCAACCATTTTCCCAACAGGGATGCCTGTCCAGTTAGCAACAACATCAGCGACTGCTTGGCCATCAACGTGGGGTTGCATCAAGGGGCATTCCTGTTGAATCTCAGCCAACTCATTATCGAGAGACTTCAACTTTTTCTGTAGTTCTGACAGTTGTTCAGGGGAGAGGCGACCTTCGTTTTCTTCACTGTCATCTGGAGCTTTTGTGCTAGCAAAATAGTCCGTTTCAATGTCATCTCGAATAGCGCGAATTTGTTCTATTATGAGCTTTTCTTTTTCCAGTTGTTGCTCTTGTGCTTCTAGTTCAAGCAATGCCGTTGCTTTTTCGGTTTCTGCCTCTGTTATTTGTTCTTCGCAAAGGCCAGTAGAGGCATTTTCTTGGTTCAACATTGCGAGATTGGTGTCAAGTTGTTGAATGCGACGTCGAGTGTCTTCGATTATTGACGGTGTAGCGCTTAGGCTTAACGCTACTCGGGCGGCTGCAGTGTCGAGCAAGCTGACTGATTTGTCTGGGAGCTGTCTTCCGGGGATATAACGTGCTGATAGTTTAACTGCTTGTATGATTGCATCATCAGAAATTCTAACTTTGTGGTGATGCTGTAGTGAGGTTGAGATACCTCTCATCATATCGATGGCGACAGACTCTGTGGGTTCTTCAACTTTAACGACTTGAAAGCGACGAGTTAATGCAGGGTCACGCTCAAAATATTTTTTGTATTCTGCCCATGTAGTGGCGGCGATAGTGCGTAACTCACCTCTGGCAAGAGCCGGCTTAAGTAAATTGGCTGCATCTCCTTGCCCTTCTTTTCCTCCTGCACCAATAAGTGTATGGGCCTCATCAATGAACATAATGATGGGGGCCGGAGAGGCCTTTACCTCTTCAATAACCGACTTTAATCGGTTTTCAAATTCACCTTTAACACTTGCTCCTGCCTGCAGTAAACCAAGGTCTAAAGAGTGAATGGCGACACCTTTTAGTGGTGTTGGTACATCATCATTTGCAATGCGCAAGGCAAGCCCTTCGACTACAGCCGTCTTACCAACTCCCGCCTCACCTGTGAAAATGGGGTTGTTTTGGCGACGGCGGGTAAGGATGTCTATACATTGTCTGATCTCTGAGTCGCGCCCAAGCACGGGATCAATCTCGTTATTTTTTGCTCTTTCTGTCAAGTTTACTGTAAATTTACTTAAGGCTGAACCACCCGTTGCGCCAGGCATGGGGGCTTCGCCTTCAACAGCAGGCGTACGTGATTCGTGCCTGGATTCAGTCGTAGTACCAAATGTTGTCTGAACTATAGCTCGCACATCCTCAGAGGGTATTTGGTTGAGGCTAGGGGCAGATTCGACCAGCTGTCTTCTTAATGAGTCATCATTAAGTACTGCTGCAAGTAGGTGTCCTGAGCTGATACTGCCGTGTGACATATCGACCGAAGCAATCATCCAGGCATACTTAGTTGATTCCTGAAGTGTTTGTGACAGTGAAGGCGTTCTGGTGTTGCCTGACTTTAGTTTATCTAAAGCAGTGGTTAACTCAGAAAGGACTTTGCCCACATTGCCTCCAAAGTGGCTAATGACTTTTTCAGCATCAGTATCTGACTTTTCAAGTATCTTTTGTAGCCAGTGCTCAATTTCAATATTGTAATGACCCTTATTCAGACATAAGCCGGCTGCATTATCCAGTGCGTCTTTGAGTGTAGGGTTCATCCTTTCAACTAGTGCTTTTAAATTAACGTTGAACATTCTTTATTATCCTGTCAGTTTCTGCTCTGTTGCTAATCGACGCATTCCGTGTTTTGAAACACTGATTTTTATAATATTGTCAGATGGTTTTCGGCTTTTTAAACGCGAGTTCCAGCCTAATTGTGGTTTATTTACCGGGCCAAAACTGGCGGTTTTTAATCGACTCGCCTTAATCTTTAACGTTAGATCAAAGTCGAGCTCTGTTCCTACTTTAAATTTTATTAATTCATAAAGAGCATTAAGTCTTTTGGAGCCTGGTGAGAAATTCATAAACTGTTCGTACTCAATGTCTATGATCTCAATTTCAAAACGATTTTGTGCGCACCAACAACGTTTACCTAAGAGGGCATTTCTTCCTAATGAGTTGTTAATGCCGTTGGACTTTTTATCAGCTAGCCTAGTTCTGACATCTTGGGGTAATTGTTCCCATTGTCCTTTGAATTCTTTGATATGTACCGATAAACCAAAATGATGACGGATCGCATGTTTTAGTATTGAGGGGTTACAGACTTGGCTGGCTCCAAAGCCTGCGTAGTTGAGCCATGCACCTTCAGGTTTATTAAAAGCCGCATTTGGCTCGTTGGATAGCCCTGTTAACCCTTTTAGCATCTCCTGATGCCAATTAACCTTGTACTTTGAAATCTTTACTGTTTTGTTCTGGTGCTTTAGCCATGGTCGGTGCTTCAGCCATGAGCGATAAAACAGTGATAGTGTTCGGTGATTAAAAATGTCGAGAAAATCTTTTAAACCATAATCTTTTGCCCGTAAACGGCTAATAACAAGCTCAGAGTAATGAAATGGAAGTACGCCTGCGTTTCCGTTTAGCCCCCAAAAGTTAACATCTAACTTCCACTGTTGGTTGGTAGAGTTGTTTGGGTTTAGTTCCTTCGGCGTACTCTGGCGTTTAACCATTTGAACGGGCGCAGGTTCAAAGTTAAGATTTGGGTTACTCCTAAACTTTACTGACTCATTATTTACGGGTGAAAACTCACCCACATCTTGGGCTGTGCCATCACGGGTTTGTGCTTCCTGTTCAATGAGCGAAACTAATTGGAAAAAATCGAATCGCCAAGGTTGGGACTCGATTTTTTCTATTAAATCAGTGCTTTTTCGCCGATTCTCGGTGGCCATATTTTATATGCCTCGGTTTTACCTTTTAATCGTACGATTAAGCGGGTGAATGAATTAATTGAACAGTACATTGAGAAGAACTGTTGCAATACCATTGAAAAAAGAAAAACACTGCTACCAGAGAGTAACGACTCATCTAGTGAAATTTCGATCTCAGTCCCTCTACAAATAGCCGTTCGCCCATGTAATGTTATGGGGGCCGTGATGGAGCGAGTTTGAAGGGATTGAATAGAGTTTATTAGAGCGCGGCTAGCTGCGGTGTCAGCAAAGTCATAAAGCGATAATATTTCCTTTAATCGTTCTGTCGCATTCTCGCCATGTAGCGATAAATGATTAAGCGACAAATGGGATATTAGTCGCCATCGAGCACCGTTACCTTGCGGAGGTCTAATGGTATTGGTGACTCTAGTTAAGGTGTCAATCCCTTTTAATGCTATTCCGAGGTCGACAAATTTAAAGTGAGGCTGCCCACCCCCGAAAGGTAATTTTTCAGGGGTGTTTCGGTTGAAGCAATGGGTGCTGAGCGTAATAGTTTCATCATCTGCTTCTACTGGATTAAAATTCAGGTCAACAAGAGAGATATCTATTTCAGAACCAGGCTCATTCCCAAGCGCACCATCATTAGTCGACACTCTATCGCCTTGCCAAAAGCGTTGTTCATGGCGTTGAATATCGCTGTGATTGAGACCATAGAAAGGCTTGTACTCAGTTTTTTTACCATCTCCGGTGAGTCCTACCACTTTGTCTATAGAGTATACTTCGTAGTGCTCAGGGAAGCGTGCATCGGGAACAACACGATAATTGTAATGTTCATGCTCCAGGGAAATTGGCTCGGCTCTATGAGGGAATAGGTTAACCACCGGAACGCAATTGAGTGCAAAATAGTTTTCGGTAAGGTGTCGCTCTAATTCTTGATCGCCGGTTTTAGTGTAGATGTATAGGTCAATCTTGTTCGTGTTTTGAGGTAGCCACTTTTTCACATCACATAAATCAAAAAACAGGAACTTCTCTGGAAAGGTCATAAATTCGGTTAGTAAACGGTAACCGATAAAAGACTGGGCAGGATAAGGTAGTAGTCCTTCGTTTTCTGCAAACCCAACTGAACGTATGCGGGATGGCTTAACCAGTTTATAGCCTCCGCCCTCGGTTGAGACTACGATTTGCTCTGTTTGATTGAGTATGAGCTCGTAGAGGGAGTATATTCGTTGAGTTTGACCTTTTAAGTGGAATCGAAGGTGTTCGAACTGCAGATCGTTAAAGTTTACTTCAGGGGTTAGCGATTCAAGTTGAATGTGTATTACGCCTTCAGCCCCTTGAATATCTTTAGCTCCGGGCGTAACAAAAGGCCGCTCTTGTAATCGGGCCTTAGTCACTTTAACGGGGATAAGGTCCGTTGCATAAGCTGTTTGGAATTGACAGGTTTTACCATGAAACGCGCTACTTTCTATCAATGAGGATTTTGGAATCTTCATGACGGCATCAAGGTCATTCTCCGGCTGAAACTGAACAATAGACATTGATGGAATGGGCCGCAGATAGTGAGGGTAGAGGTTGGTGAGCAGGGCGTCTGAATAACCAGGGAAGTCGTCTTCGAGTTTTTTCTGGATTCGTGCGTTAAGGTAGGCGACCCCTTCTAGCAACCTGGATACATGAGGGTCTTCTACAACATCATCGCTGATTCGTAAGCGGCCTGCAATTTTAGGGTGAGCCTTAGCAAATTCAGCGCCGGATTGTCGTAAAAAGGCGAGCTCTTTTTCGTAAAAAGATAACAGTTCGTCAGACATTAATGCACCTCGCCGATATGTACAATGTTGGTGATAGGCTCCAATGAAGAGTCAAAAATTATCTCCTCAGGTAAAGGGTCTGCATACATTATGGCTTCTATTCGAAAGTCTAAACTATCACCCATTGTTGCCGTTTCATCAGGGATAGATACATGCACTGACTTAAAGCGTGGTTCAAATTTTCTAATATGATCTTCTACAATTGTACAAAACTGTTCGCGGCTATTCCCGTTTACAAAATTAAACGTATTCAGATCTGGTAATCCATAGTTTACTAAGGACTCATCAAGATTGGGGCAGTTTTCCGGAGGTGATGTGCCACGGTAACGAGTATTGAGTAATATTTCCAGGTCTCGGCGTACGCCATTCCGTATTTCATTCATCATTTGATGTCGTTGCTTTTCGGGCTCTTTACTTTGATCTGGTCGTTTGTCGATCAAACGGTCTAAGATTGATGATCTTAACTGTTGACTTTTTTTGGGTTGATTCATGCCTCTGCATCCTTGTACGTATTACTACATTAAACGCGGTGGCGTTAGCTCAGTAGTAAGGTGTAATTCGGATACCAGGCTGTCAGCCTGATAGTGAGGTTGTAGATTGATATCGACCCAATAAGAACCTGGTTTGTCGGGGCTCTCTTTAACATCTACAGATGCATTACGCAGGGGGTATTTTGCCTGCATTTGCCACTCTGCATCTTCTTGAGATACGGTATATCCATTAAGCCAGTTTTGAATGAGGGATGCGCATTCGTCAGCTCTGACATAAGAGCCAATTTTGTCTCTAGCCATGACCTTAATGTAGTGTGCAAAGCGTGAACCACACAGAACATGTTGTAAGGACGATGCGACCTTTTCATTGATGGTTACTTGCCGGTCTTCATATATTTTGGGTTTGTGTAAAGAGGGTGTTGTATGAAATGCGCCCATGGCTAAATCGTAACATTGGCAGAATGGAATAAAGCCTAGTTCGCTTAGCTCCCGCTCTTTATTGTCTGAAATAATAATGTCGGCTATTGGTTTATCTGCAACGGCTCCACAATCCGTTGAAAAGTAATCAACGGTTAAATTCGGAACAACACCACCCGCTAATTTATCTCTTGGCACTCCTCGAATGTGAGAGAACCAGCCGACTTCTGAGAACTCTCTAATCAGGACTTTGGCCAGGGCGAAGTTCGCTTTACCCCAAACATAGTTTTTCTTGGAAGCATAAGCGGTTGATTCTTCATACCTGATGCCTCCTACCGAATCTACTTTAATCGCGTATGGTGCTCTAATTAGGATTCGAGGCAATGTGATGCCAAGAAAACGGGTGTCTGAGTGCACTCGTAAACGATTCCAGGCTTGATATTCAGTTTCTTGAAAAATATCGTGGAAGTTTATAGGTTGTGTTAACAGGTCAAAGTCGTCTAACCCAAAGAGTTGAGGAGAGGCATTTATGAGTAGCGGAGAGAATGATGCTGCTGCAATTTCTGCTAGGCGCTCTACTGTAGGTATGTCATTGTAGCGATGTTCAGGCGTAGGTTTGTGAGAAATGCTGAAGTCGGCGATTAGTGTGCCGTAAGGTTCTCCTCCAGGAATATCAAACTCATTGCTATATACTTTTTGAAATAGTTGGCTTTGGTCAAACTCAACGGCTCGATTGACGTCTTTGGTGATCTCTGACCAACTAATATCGAGTACTCGTATTTTAATGTTTTTGCGGCCTATAGAGAAGTTAACGAGATCAAATAAGCTGCGCCAGGTGCTTTCAAGCTGAATTACTTTAGGGTCGTGAAGTACTGTATTGAGTTGAGTTGTAATTTTTGAGTCAATTTCAGCGATGGTTCGATTGATCCATAACCAAAAATCCTCTGTCGACTCTGGTCTAGCATACCCTGCACTTTCTATACTCGTTATGACGTCTGTAAGTAGATGTTTAGTCGACGTGAGTGAGTCGCTACCGGGAGCAAATCTTGATTCCATCAATTGAAGTATTTGTACTGTTGTGGCTGAAAGCATGGAATCGTCAGTTCGGTTATTTGAGGAATGAGCGTTTATGAATATGTAGTATTAATTAAGTTGTTATGAGCTTTTAAAGTTTAGGATTTAAAAACCAAAGAGGGCATTTGCCCTCTTTGGTATATCGCGTTAGCCCGACTTAGGGATATCAGCAACCATTCGTAGAGATGCAGTTAACTCTTCCATCTGTAACCATGGTTTTAGGTGAGCAACAGCGCTGTATGATCCTGGAGCGCCTGGGTTCTCCTGAACCTTGATTTGAGCTTCTGCTAATGGAAACTTTGACTTCATTTCGGCACTGGCGTCAGGGTTGCTGTTGGTATAGGTATTGATCCAACGGTTTAACCAACGCTCCGCATCTTGTGCTTCCATGAAAGAGCCAATCTTGTCACGTGCCATTACTTTCAAATAATGGGCGATACGAGACGTGGCCATAACATAAGGAAGACGAGCTGAAATTTCTGCATTAGCGGTTGCAGCATTATCGTCATACTTCTTAGGCTTTTGCATGGTTTGTGCGCCAAAAAATACGGCGTAGTCAGTGTTTTTGAAATGGCAGAGTGGAAGGAAGCCCATTTTCGATAACTCTGCTTCTCTACGCTCTGTAATTCCGATTTCTGCTGGGCACTTTTGGTCCATGTCGCCATCATCACTCTTGAACAAGTGAGAAGGTAAACCTTCAACCTTGCCGCCGCCTTCAACACCTCGAATAGCCGTACACCAGCTATGCTGTGAGAATGCTTGCGTCAGAGTTGTGCCCATGGCGTAAGCCGCGTTCATCCATGCATATTGATCATGAGCAACATCAAGTGATTTACCATTTTCATCTAAAGGGAATTCTTCGTATCGAAACTCTTCTACTGGTTTGGATGCATCACCGTAAGGAAGTCTCGACAACACGCGGGGCATCACTAGCGATACGAAACGGGAGTCTTCAGACTCGCGGAAACTACGCATCTTAATGTACTCCTGAGATTCAAATATCTTCTCAAGGTCACGAGGGTTTGAAAGCTCAGTGAAGTCTTCAAAGCCAAACATTTCAGCGCCAGCAGCTGAAACAAATGGACAAAAACCTGCTGCAGCTACACCCGACATATTGCTTAGTAAATCTATGTCATCCGGGTGATTAGTAAACTCATAATCACCAATAAGGGTTCCGTATGGCTCGCCACCGGCCATGCCAAATTCGCTCTCATATACTTTTTTGAATATTTGGCTTTGATCAAACTCCACTGCTTTATCAAGGTCTTTGAAGAGTTCTTTTTTGCTGATATTGAGCATCCTAATCTTGAGTGAAGAACCCGTTTCGGAGTTCATTACCAAGTGATGCATACCTCTCCAGGAACCTTCCAATTTCTGGAATTTTTCGCTGTGCATGATCTCTGCTAATTGCTCAGAGATTAATTGGTCAATTTTGCTGACAGCTCTATCAATCGTTACGGTAAGATTTCGATCCCAGGTGACGGTGCCTGCCATAGCCTGTTTGGTCAGGTTGGCCAGTAAATCTTTTGCTGCATCAGGTTCGGTTTGCTTTGTCGCACCGATAGCTTGATCCAGAAAACTGAGTGCTTCGGCTTCTTGCGCTTCTGCTCCTTGACCTTGTGCTTCTGTCTCACTCATTACTCTGCTCCTTCTGGCTTATCGGCTTCTATACCTAGATCATTTGATAGTGACGCGATTGAATCTGCATTCTTGAGTACTTCTTCTAGTACGCTTTCAAGCTCATCAGACCGATCAGCTTTACTCATAAGATCGCGGAGTTTGTTGCGTGCTTCCAATAGCTGCTTTAAAGGTTCTATTTGATTAACCACATTTTGTGGCTCGAAATCTTCAATAGAGTTAAATTGCAAATTCACGCCCATTTGCTTGCCATCTTCACCTGATAGCTTGTCATCTACTTTAATATCTGCCGTAGGTTCTACCTTGCCCATGATATCGTTAAAATTATCTCTATCGATCTGGACAAACTTTCGTTCTTTTAGTGCTTTCTTTGACGCAGTATTGTCACCTGAATAGTCTCCCATGACACCTACAACGAATGGCAGCTCTTTCTTTTCTTGAGCTCCATTGGTTTCGACGTCATAGGTGATATGTACGCGCGGTTTCCGTACGCGCGAAAGTTTATCTTGTAAGCTATCAGACATGTGTATCCCTCATTATGTATTCTTGCTGTCTAAAACAATAGAACGTAAAAAATTGGCTACCAGCCGCTTAAATTCTCTTCTTGACCGAAATCGTTATTTTCTGTCTTTTTCTCTACAGAACCTGCAGCAAGAGCAGGTTCCGAAGTAGTCGTGGGCTCTACTGCCTTGGCGGATTGAGAAAGCTGGCCTACTGGGAGCGCCCCTTCACCGAGGTCGATGCCCGTTAATACACTGTAATTAGCTCTGGCGTTGGCATCAGGTATGAGCTCCATCATAAGCTCTTGTAATGACAAGTTACCCCATTTAACAACCCGTTCTAAGGCACCGCATAATGGCGAGTGAGGCTCTGTTTGACGAAAATAATTAGCGACATGGAGTAGCTGATTTAATGCGTCACTTCTAGATGAAATTGGGCCTGTAGCGAGTGTGGCATGCTGCATATCTTGCGTTGTTGCAGCGGAGGTGTTTGTGGTTGAGCTAGCTTCTGGGGCTTCGTTAGGCCCTTCGGTGGCGACTGCCAGCTTATCTTTGGTGAGTGATTTAAGTGCATCTAAAACACCTTCTAGTGTTTTTTTGATCGCAGAGCTTGGCGGTGCGTCTGTAAGGCCACACTTTTCGTCGAGCGCTTCTGTCATTGAATTAAAGCTATCGAGGCTTTCTTCAAGGTCTTCAATAATTGACAAATAAAACTGATTTGAGGATGCGCTTACTTGATTATTGATATCCTGAAGGGTCATTCCGATATCATCAGAGCGTTGTTGCTTCGCTTCGGGGTCAGTTATTCTATCGGCTTCTTGGCAGCGGAGGTAAAGGTTGAATGTGAATGGTTGGTCGTAATCTTCACTTAGTTCAACGTTTTTAAGTGGGAGTATCAATGTGCCTGAACCATCTTCTCCGTTTAACCCTGTTAATGGGTATACCCGAGTTTCGATGCCATCTTCGTCAGGCATAGGGTAAATGTCATCCCAAAAGTGATCAATCAGTGCTTTGTTAAGGCTAAGAGCCTCTTTAAGCCCTTTATAACCATGTAACTTGACTGCTGCTTCGGTTAGCCATGCAGCGACTTCTATATCTTTTGCTTGAGCTTTAATAACAGTAGGGGCAAGCTTAAAAATAGTCTGCCAATGAGAATTGATCTCGCCATTGGCATCACTGTCAAATTTTCTTGCTCGAGCGAGCCCGGCAATTGTTCTACGAGCATCTTTTAGTGTTTGATAGTCCGGGCTTGATGTTTCTCTCAAATCCGAGCCACAAGGGTTATCCCCTTCGATTGGGGACAATAAACTTTGTATGTCTAGTAAATCCATTTAGGCACTTTTAGGTTGTGTTAACTTAGTTAGCTTGGATGTTTTTAAGCTGTCATTAAATTTCATTTATATACTGGTATGTATATAAATATTGACCAGTATCAATAAATGAATGCAAAATTAAATGTAGCCGAGCGTGTATCTTTATACAAAACCTATCATTTAAAGTAAATGCGATGCCGATTTTATTAACGAGTAATTAGTTAAATTTCACATTTCTTCCTTATTGGTTGATTAGTCTACATCAAGTGGCAAGACATGATGCAAAAACTAGCTAGATTTAAGATTAGCAGATTTATTTTTTTTTGCTGGCCGAAAAGCGGGCAGAAGGCGGGGATTGTCTTGTTGCCTTTCTTTTTAAGCCAAATTATTGGATGTGCATTGCCTGCATACAATGTTTTGGAAGAGGCCGGTGCCGATTATGATGTCGTATCTACAGGCTATTTTAAACATCTGGTTTCGATCAGACACGATGACCATAAAAACGGAGTGGTTGTTGTCTATATCGAAGGAGACGGTCTGCCATGGGTTTCCCGTACAAGGGTTTCATATGAACCTACGGCAGATAACCCCCTCTTGTTGAATTGGTTCGTAGGGGTCGAAATGCCATCTATGTATTTAGGTAGGCCCTGTTATTTTGATTTGAATGACGAGCATTGCTCTGCTTATTGGTATACCCACGGACGTTACAGTAACGACGTTGTAGATAGCATGGTGCGAGCTGTTGAGAATGTTCTGCCAGAGCGACCATTAATACTTGTGGGGCATAGTGGTGGAGGTACCATTGCTATGTTGATAGCTGAGCGACTGGATTATGTTAAGGCTGTCGTGACTATTGCAGGTAATTTACAGGTACAGGAATGGATAGCTCATCATAAGTACTCAGCGCTTAAAGGCTCCCTCGACCCATCGGAAGGAGCGGTTCTTGACGACGGAGTGAGTCAGATGCATTTTTACTCCACAGATGATGAAGTTATTAAGTCAGAATGGATTACGTCATTTGCCGCCGGTCAACCTCACGCGAAAGTAACTGAGTTTCCAGTCGTTGGGCATTCTGTTGGGTGGAATGCCTATCGCTCGGACATTATGGGGTATTTAGATGAGTTAGCGCGTGAGTTGGATCGCATAGAAAGTAGAAACTAACAAATGTAATTGCTCGAGTTGATGCATCGGTTCTACCTGGCCATAGAGTGCAATGCTATAGTAAGTGGCATAATTGGGTTGTGATCTTTAGATGAGTGTTGATATATCCAAAGTGGGTGAAAATGGTTTGGGCAATGGGTTATACGAAAAAACTAAGTTTGTTGCTAATGATTATCGGTGTGACGGGCTGTACAACTGAAATAGTTGGCTCTGTTGGTACTTTAGAGGATGCTGACAATCTCATGGTTGTAGATTGTTTGTTGCCTGGCAAGCTAAAGCAGTTAGGACGAGGTGCTCGATATATGTCCCCTCGACAACCCGTAAAAACAACCGCATCCGAGTGTGCAATTCGTGGAGGGGAATATGTTGCTTTTGATCGAGCTGATTTTGCTACATCGTTGAAGATTTGGTTACCCCAAGCTCAGACCGGAGATTCTGAGGCGCAAGCGTATGTTGGGGAAATCTATGAAAAAGGCCTTGGACTTCAGCCTGACTATGAATTGGCCGCCGCATGGTATAGTAAAGCTGCAAAGCAAGGTTTGACCAGAGCACAGATTAATTTGGGCAACCTTTACGAAAAAGGGTTGGGTGTCGAGAAAGACTCCATTAAAGCATTAAACTGGTACCGGAAAGCATCAGGTTTAGAGGTTGATAAGCTTCAGTATGCATCAACCATTATTGCCACTCAGGAGCTGCAGGCTGAGCTGGGTAAGCTGCAAGGTGATATTGAGAGCCTGGAGGAATACAAAAAGAAAAACGAAGCCGCCATTAGTAAAAAACAAAAAGAGTTAGCGTCAAAGCGGCTTGAAACGATTACTGCGAGTGCGCCGTCTTCAATGCACCTCCCCCCCTCGATACAGATTATTGATCCGCCTATATCATTAACCCGAAGTGGGCCTACCGCTTTATTAAGGGGTGCAGTCAGTGAGCGAGAAGTGATTGGTAAGATAGATGCGCCAGCAGGTGTCTCTCAATTTATGGTGAATGGTGCTCGTGTAGAGGTGGATGAATTTAATCTGTTCTTTCTAAATGTGCCTATAGAGAGTAGGCGAACGCTGGTTTCAATGAGTGCAATTGATAAGGTCGAGCAAACGGTAGGTTTTGATTTTACAATGTTTGCTGATTCCATGCAGGCAGGTTCGGCTTTTGTCGAGCACCGAGAAAGATCTGGCGGAAGTAACATTTCATCTGATAAGTATGGCAAATTCTATGCGTTGGTAATCGGCAATAACGAATATATTAATTACGTTAATTTAAAAACAGCCGTGGCAGATGCTACTGCAGTCGCTAAAGTGCTTAATGAGCGTTATAGTTTTAATACTCGACTTCTACTCAATGCGAATCGGTATGAGATTCTTTCAGCTATTAATGATCTTAGAGATAGTTTGACCGAAAAAGACAATCTTCTTATTTATTATGCTGGGCATGGTGATCTCGATGATAGTAATGAACGAGGGTTTTGGTTGCCGGTAGATGCTGAGCCGGGCAGCTCTGCGAATTGGTTGTCTAATGTGTCTATTTCAGATCAGCTAAATACAATGAAAGCTAATCATGTCATGGTGGTGGCTGACTCGTGTTATGCCGGTACGCTTTCGACTGCCTCTGTGGCGAGACAGAATCTCAATCTCTCTGATGATGATATTACTGAATGGCTAGATGTGATGTCTGATGTGAAGGCAAGAACCGTTTTGACTGCTGGTGGTGTTCGTCCAGTATTGGATTCAGGCGGTGGGAAGCATTCAGTGTTTGCAAAAGCCTTTCTAAATGTATTAGAAACAAATAATCGAGTACTGGATGGAAATAGTTTGTTTGTTTCAGTTTTGGGTGATGTAAGGCGAGGTTCAGCTGCACTGGCGCACGAGCAAGTGCCAGACTATGGCGCTATTAAGTATGCAGGTCATGAGGCCGGTGAGTTTTTCCTGTTTCCTCAAGAATAGGCACGCGGCGTTAGGTTATTAGTTAGGTTTTTATATGTCAGATACAGTCGTTATTCCAGCCGCTCAGGGAGAGGGTGCTTCTTTTGGGAAGTATCAGGTGATCTCAGAGTTAGGCGAAGGGGCTATGGGTAAGGTCTATAAGTGCTATGACCCCGATTTTCAGCGAATGGTGGCTGTAAAAACGGTTCATAAAGCGCTGTTGGATGACTGTCCTTCAGGGGAGTTTAGAGAGCGTTTTAAAAATGAAATGCGGGCAGCTGGAAAGTTAACACATCCAAATATTGTTGCAGTTTTTGATGCGGGAGAGAAAGAAGGGGGGCCTTTCTTTGTTATGGAGTATGTTGAGGGGCAGGAGCTTAAACACATGCTTGATGAAAAGATGCACTTCACCCTAGATCAAAGCCTTAAGATTATTTCGAATGTATTAAGTGGGCTTTCTAGAATTCATCAGCATGGCATTGTTCACAGAGACCTTAAACCTGCTAATATATTTGTTGCTAGCGATGGGGTGGCCAAAATAGCAGATTTTGGTGTCGCAAAATTAGATAATTCAGAAATGACACAGGTAGGAACCGTTATTGGCTCCCCCAAATATATGTCTCCTGAACAGTGTGTTGGAGAACCCGCAGATGCGAGATCGGACCTGTTTGCAGTAGGCATTATTTTATATGAAATGTTAACGGGGAAATATTGTTTTAATGCGGACTCGACTACTGCAATTACACAAAAAATAATAAATGTAGAGGCGCTTTCAGCATCTACTGTCGCTCAGACTTATATACCGACACATATTGATAAAATTTTAAAAAAATCCTTGGCAAAGAAACCAGCAGATCGTTTTCAGAGTGCGGAGGAGTTTTTGTCTTCTCTTACGCTTCACCCTTCTAATAGCGCTGTACCGGGCTCTGGGTTGTTGGTTAAGCTGGGCGGGGCGGTTGTTTCCGTTGTGGCACTTGGAGTTCTAGTTGTAGTTTTTGCTTTTGACGGGACGCAAAACCTAGGCCCCAAGCTCATTAATGAAAGTCGTAAAACTGGAATGGAAGAAGTTGTCGAAAATTCTGGCAATGCTGAGACCAATCAAGGGTATAGACGGTTGATCACAGGTGGCGGGGTTGTTGAGTCTTCAGGTCAAAGTAGTGATGGGGCACGCCAAGTAGAATCACTAAGTACGGAAAAATCAGCGAAGATAGCTAAACTGTTTAAGGTGGCAGAGACTTATAAGCGAATCGGGCGGCTAGTTTCGCCGCCAGGCTCCAATGCCTATGATGCATATAAAATCGTATTATCGATTGACCCTGATAATAATGATGCATTACAGGGGGTTGTTGATGTTGAGATAGCGTTGGTTGATAAGGCTAATCAATATGTTGAAACGGGAGATCATGACCGAGCGTTGCTTACAGCAAAGGCGGGGTTAGAAGTGTTTCCTGATGCACGAATTTTCTCGGAGCTAGTAGAAACAATTGAACATGCTCCGCGTTAATAACAAATATACTGGCGAAGATGCTTGGATGGCCTAGTGGCATCGAGTACTCTATTGGTCTTCATGGAAGAGTTCTTATTATGAATAATAAAATGAAAGCTTTATTTAAAAAGCGGTCAACGGGCAGGGTAGCTAGCTATCAGCATGTGACTATGGCATTGGTTGCTCTCTCTCTACTCATCACATTGAACGGTTGTTCCAGTGTGTCTGGGAAAAACGGTAGTGCCTCAGCTCGACCTACAGATGAATATCAAGCGCGCACTGTACGTAAGGCAGCCCCCCAATCTGCTACTGCAGCGAATGAGCCTAAACCTGTTGGCGCGCCCGCTGAACAACCGCCGATAAAATCATCCGAAAAGGTAGCCGTACAAAGTACTTCTTCGGCGCTAGCACAAAATGCTACGCCTAAAAAGGGTGCCTCATTACCATCCTCCAAGTCTCAACCCAAGACCAAGACCAAGACCAAGACGGTCAAGCTTAAGCAGAAAGTACCCTCCTCAGTAGAGTCAGCAGATTCAAGCGTATTGGCCGCACCAGTGAGTAAAGCCTCGCCGATAGAGACCTCTGCAGAGAAACCATTACACCAAAGCGAGACTCAATTGCCAAAGGGTAGTGCTGAGCCTTTACCTGCTAAGGTGAGTAGTGATGTGCCCAAAGAGGGCATTTTATTGGCTAGCCTTGACCAGTTGCCTATTTTAATTGATAAAAATTGGACGTTAGATAGAAATAATGACTCCCTAAATAGCTGTGCATTGTCTTATCGAAGACTGTTAATAGAAGATGGTCAAGGAGAGTCTCCCGTTGATGTCGTGATAAAAAAAGATAGCGTCATTGTCAACACTGGCTCAAATATCGATTTGGGGTATGAGGGTACAGGGGTTACCGTTGATACAAACTCTCAGATATCGATAGAAGAGTTATTGAATGAAACATCAATTCAATTTAAACAGAGTCATAAAAAACTTGTAGAAGAAATGGAAAGAGGTGAGGTTGCTAGGGTGACGCTGGGTTTTTGGCCTACATGGCCTATAACGCAAACTTATTCGGTGAGCTTCGAAGTTGGTAATTTCTCTTCAGGTCATCAAGCTTTGATGGCATGCGTTGAACTGGAAAAAGAACTTAAATAATAGGACTGATAATGGGATTACGGTTAAAGTTTAACCTTGTTTTGAGTGGGGCAACATTGCTTGGGCTGCTGGTGGCGGGATTTTTGGGAAACCAGATGCTGCAAGACAATGCCAGAGAAGAGGTGTTGGAGAAGGCTCGTATTATGATGGAAAGTGCTGTCGCAGTGAGACATTACACCGTTAATGAAATTAAACCCCTATTGGCGGTACAGCAGCGTCGACAGTTTATTCCCCAAACAGTGCCTGCAT
Source organism: uncultured Oleiphilaceae bacterium (assembly GCA_913060665.1). Lineage (GTDB taxonomy): Bacteria > Pseudomonadota > Gammaproteobacteria > Pseudomonadales > Oleiphilaceae > Alkalimarinus. Next base: position 95,981 of record CAJXUY010000011.1, on the reverse strand, counting down.
ATGCAGCGCATAGTTATGTAAAAGCCCTGCAGAAAAACTACCCTGATTATAGCTATAAAGAAGCTACATTGAACCCAACTAACCCTGCTAACAGGGCCACGGAGTGGGAGTCTGATATTGTCGCATGGTTTCGAAAAAGTGAAACATCAAGTGAATTGGTTGGAGAGCGTGAAACAGCCACTGGTCGCTCATTATATTTAGGGCACCCTATTAGAATCACCAACCCTGCTTGTCTTACTTGTCATAGTAAGCCATCGAAAGCACCTGATACGTTGATCAGTACTTATGGCGATAGCAATGGTTTTGGATGGAAGCTGAATGAAGTTATTGGTGCTCAAGTAGTATCCGTGCCGATGTCGGTACCTCTTAAACGAGCAGAAGAAACGTTCTACGTGTTTATTGGCTCATTAGTTGGAGTATTCCTTCTAGTAGGGGTTCTGCTCAATATTATGCTCCATGTTATTGTTATTAAGCCTGTGAGACTGGTCTCTGCAAAAGCGGATGAAGTAAGTATGGGAAATTTGAACGTAGAAGAGTTGTCAATTAAGGGGAGTGACGAGGTTGCATCTCTAGGGCGTTCATTTAATAGAATGCACCGAAGCCTTGATAATGCACTTAAAATGCTTGACGACACTATGGATGATTAGTGTTTTATTTCACACCAAAGATAGAAAAGTTGTAATTTTAATATGCAAAAAAACGAAATTCCTCAGTCGATTGGAAAGTATCAAATCGAAAGCGTTTTGGGCAAAGGCGCAATGGGAGTTGTTTATCGAGCGTTTGATTCAGCTATTGAGCGAACTGTAGCGCTTAAAGTGCTTCATGCACATTTGCTAGAGGGTGATGAAGGGAAAGATTTCGAACAACGTTTTATTCAAGAGGCTAAGGCTGCCGCACGCTGTCTTCACCCCAATATTGTGACGGTTTTTGATTTTGGGGTTCAGCGTTCTACGCCTTTCATTGTGATGGAATATGTTGACGGGGCTGAGTTGAAGGAACAGATGCAGAATGATAAAACATTCTCATTTGTCGCTGCACTGGATATTATTTCTCAAATATTGGAAGCATTGGCTTACGCCCATGAAAATGGTGTTGTTCACCGTGATATTAAGCCTGCGAATATCATGTTAATGGATAACGGACGTGTAAAGGTGTCTGACTTTGGTGTCGCTCGTTTGGATAATTCGGACTTAACCAGTACAGGCATGATGGTGGGAACGCCGAACTATATGTCGCCAGAAGGGTTACATGGTTTTGTTGTTGATAATCGCTCAGACTTATATAGCGTAGGTGTGTTGCTGTTTGAATTGCTGACACAACAACGGCCATACAAAGGGATTGATCTTGAAGAGGCCATGGAACCATTGGCCCAAAGTGATATGTTCGATGTGGCGTGCAAAGCGCAGATTAAACCTATTATTCAAAAGGCCTTGCAACCTAAGCCTGAATTACGCTTTCAACATGCATCAGAGTTTTTGAATAAACTTATTAATGTAATGTCTCAGTCGGGAACGGAGCAGGGAACCGTAATTTATCAGCCCACGAAGGTGGTTAGAATTGCAAAGTCACCCGAGGTAAGCGCAGACGAGTCGCTGCACCCAGATGTTCTCTCTACACTTGAAAATAGTTTGATCCGATTTGTTGGCCCTACAGCCAAAATGCTTGTGAGAAAATATAGTAAACAGAATATGTCATTGCAAGACCTCTCGGCGAGTTTGGCTAAGCAAATCCCAAATGATGAGGAGCGAACAGAATTTTTGCGCTCACTCAATATTTCCGGGCTATATGAAATTTCGATGGCAAGGGAGGCTGAGTCCAGAAGTGGGGTCTCGCTAGTTAAGTCGCTTAATAAAACAGGCAAAAGCCAGCAAGCACTAACTCTGTCGCCTGAAAAGCTACAGACGGTGACCGGAGAACTGGCATTTTTTATTGGGCCGTTAGCAAGTCGGTTGGTGAAGAAGGCTTTTAAGAAGGCTTCTAATATTGATGATTTTTATAGTAATCTTGCAAGTTATATCCCCGATTCAGACGAACAACAGACATTTCTTAAAAAAGTTAAGAGCTAGGTTCTGTTTGAGTTTCTATAATTAAGAAAAAGTATGTATTGTAAGTCGAAGTCTCTGATGAAATAAACTCACTTAAAGTGAGTAGTTGGACAGTCTAATATGAAATTGATTTTATCCATTGTTACATGCCCCCCCGGCTGCAATATGGAAGGGCAGCACCATCAATTCGGAATTGATGGCGGGAGTTTTGGGCGCTCAGCGGACAATCAATGGGTGCTTCCGGACCCTAGTCGATACGTGTCATCTTGTCATGGGCAGATATGTTTTGAAAATGGGCAATTTGTACTTGTTGATGTAAGTACAAACGGGATCTATTTGAATGATGGAGCCCAGCCTCTTGGGTCAGGTAACCGATCTATACTATCCCAAGCTGATCAACTCCAGTTTGGAGACTACCGAATACAAATCAATATAGACGCTAGTGAGAATGTTTCGCCCGCGGCTCATTCACCTGCGGGGTTGAGCCCTACTGAACAAGTAGTTACTCCTGCGGAAGTTAAGCCCTCAATTGATGACCTAGACAAGTGGCTGGAACCCGCAGCACCTGTAGATACTCCATCTCCAGTGTCGCCGCCACCTATTAGTAATACTCCCGCGTTTGAGTCACAGGGTATTGGCATTGACCTTGGTTTGAAAGGCGAGGAAAAAGACCCGCTAGCTGCATTGGGGGTAGAGAACCCGTCTCAACCTGACTTGCTGCAGAGTCCCAAAGGAGTAGGTTTGTCAGACCTTGTCCAGCAGACGCCTTCTATAGACCAGCAGATGATGAAGGTTCCTGGTGTTATTCCTGATGATTGGGATGATTTGCTGGGCGGCAGCGTAGACGCGGCAGAGCCATCCCCACTGGCCAGAAGTGAGGACTCAGAGGCAACAACCTTTAAACCTATCGAGAGCAATAGCCGTGCTTTGAGAGAACTTAGCGGGTCTCAAAATACTGCAGGAAGTGAAGCGGCGCAAGCACCTGAAATTCAGCCTCAGTTGACCGTTAGTGACTCAATGGGGTTGGAAGAACTATTAACGACGCCTACTGAATCAATAGCACCGCCAAAACAAGAGCCATTAAACTCCATACCGAATTCAAGCACTCCGACTGATAACGTATCAACACCGCAATTGGCAGGTATAGAAGTAACAGGCTCATTAGCTGAGGCATTGGGGTTGTTACAATTATCTGCTGAGCAAAAGCAACTGTTGAATAATGCTGTGGCAGATACTGTGAGGGAAACTGTCGCAGGCATGATGAAAACATTGCGTGCACGGAGTGAAATAAAAAGCGAACTTCGGATGAATATGACGACAATACAGTCTGCTGAAAACAATCCGCTTAAGTTTTCTGTTACGCCTGATGATGCAATTGAAAATATGTTTGCTAAAACAGGAAAAGCTTACTTATCTCCGGTTGAATCTATAAAAGATGGGTTCGCGGATATTGCAGATCACCAACTCGCATTGTTTGACGCAATGAGAGCTGCATATGACAACTTACTAAAGCAGTTTGACCCGAGTGCTTTAGAGCAAAAATACGAACGAACGCGAGGCAAAGGGTTACTCAAAAGCTCTGGGAAAGGGAAAAACTGGGACTCCTTCAAAGCGACTTATGAAGAGTATTCAGAGGATAATGAAGCTACATTTAAGCGCCTTTTTGGAGATGTCTTTGCCGATTCATATGAACGGAAAATGCACTCATTGAAAATGAACCGCAATAAGATGTAGCAAAGAGTCCGTGGGCCCTAATTACTAAGACTTAATATGACATTTAATATAACAAAGGTTACTCATGTTTAACTATGTAAAGCTATTTAAGTTTTCGATAATTCTTTCTCTTATTGTCGTTTCTGCATCCTGTGCCTACACGCGGGAAACGTTGGATTTAGATACTGAAATACGTGTTAAATTTACGGTTTCACCCTCGGTTAACCCTGACTCGGACGGACGCGCGTCACCTGTTGTGCTTAATCTACTGTATTTAAAGGATGATAGACAGTTTGAGCAAGAGGACTTTATTTCGTTGCTGGAATCACCAGAAGATCGTTTGGGTAAGGACTTAATAGAGAAAGTCAGATTAAAGGAATTTATTCCTTCTGAGAAACGAGAGGAGTCGTTTGTTCTATCAAATGATGTGAAGTTCGTGGGGGTTGTTGTTGAATATGTCCAGTACCAGGATGCTGAAGGTAAGTTAGTTTTACCTGTTGAGCCGCATACTTCTAACAGTTATTTTGTGAATGTTGATAAAGACAGTATATATATTAAACAGTAAGGGCACTTCTACTTACGCACTACTTCATGTAAACCTTGCTAAGGAAAAGAAATGTCAACTAAGAGTAAAGTGATTTGGTCGGAGGGGATGTTTCTTCGTCCACAGCATTTTCAGCAACAAGACCGCTACTTCGAGAGTTATATCGAAGGACGCTGTCAACCATTGCAATCTTATTCTTGGGGGTTTGAAGAGCTGGAGATTGACTCCCAGCTATTAAAACTGGGCAAGATATCGCTGTCTAGATGTCGTGCTATTTTTCCTGACGGCACCCCGATACAGGTGCCAGACGCAGACGTCGCGCCCGACGTGGTTGATGTTCCTGCGAACCTAAGTAACGCCATTGTCTATTTAGGTGTTCCCGTTCGGCGCCCTGGGGCAGCAGAAGTACAACTTGATAAAGATGATCAAAGCTTACGGCGGTACACTGCAAACGAAAATGAAGTGTTTGATAATGTATCAGGGTTTGCAGATGATGAATCTATTCAAATTGGTGAGTTGCGATTAAGGCTTCTTTTTGAAAACGAAGACCATAGCGGTTATGCGCTTTTGGGTATGTTGAAAATCAAAGAGAGCCGAGATGATAAAACTGTATTGTTGGACGATACCTATATCCCCCCTGTGTTAGACGCTCATATAAATACTATTACCAAGGGTTTTTTGAATGAATTATCAGGGCTGTTACATCAGCGAGGAGAAGCATTAGCAGGTCGGTTAAAAGAAAGTGGTCGAGGTGGTTCAGCAGAAATCGCAGATTATTTAATGTTACAACTAATCAATAGACTTGAGCCGACTGCAAACTATCTTAAAAACTATCAATCATTGCATCCAGTAAACCTTTATTTTGAATTGCTGCAAATGGCGGGGGAGTTTGCGACGTTTACTACCACAGAAAAGCGCCCTCCTGAATTTTCTGCGTATAACCAAGATGACTTGTCGGGGTCATTTGCGCCTGTCATTAAATCATTGAGGCAAGGGCTGAGCGCTGTACTGGAGCAGTCTGCAGTCTCACTTGAGTTGGTTGAACGTAAATATGGTATTAGAGTTTCTCCTATTTCTGATCATTCACTCATTGACGGCGCATCTTTTGTGTTGGCCGTTAAGGCCAGTATGCCGGTTGAGAAAATTAGAACGTTGTTTCCGGGTCAGGTGAAAGTAGGGCCTGTAGAGCGTATTAGAGAGCTCGTTAATGCTCAGCTCCCTGGCATCACGTTGCAATCCTTGCCGGTGGCTCCAAGGCAGATTCCGTACCATTCAGGCTACGCTTATTTTCAGCTTGATAAAAATAGTGAATTCTGGAGAGACTTAAAAAAGTCTGGCGGCTTTGCACTTCATCTTGGTGGAGACTTTCCTGGGTTGGAAGTTGAGTTCTGGGCAATTAGGGACTAGATCATGAGTAATGACGGCGATAGAACGGTTATTATACCAACACCAGGGCGACAAGCTCCGGCTCAACCCCAAGGCTATCAACAAAGCCCTTCTTCTAGCTCTTCACCATCAGATGACCTTTCAGGGGGGGTTAACAGAGAGCTAAATGTTAAGCGTAGTTTGAATAAACTAGTCGGATCGGCTACTGAATTAATAGCGCTTCTGGGGGAACTCCGGCACACCGTCCAGCATGCGGATCCCAGTAGTTTACGTAACCATATTATCGACCAAATGAGAGTGTTTGAAACCAACGCTAAGCAAGAAGGACAGCCCTCTGAAATAGTGTTGTCTGCCCGTTATGTGTTATGTGCAGCATTGGATGAAGCCATACTCAACACCCCTTGGGGGCCGGAAAGTGGGTGGGCTCAGCACTCTTTGCTCAGTACGTTTCATAATGAAACCTTTGGTGGAGAGAAGGTCTTTCTGATTCTTGATCGTCTTTTGCAAACACCGGCTCAATATATTGATGCGCTAGAGCTTATTTACCTCTGTCTGTCACTTGGGTTTGCAGGTAAGTATCAGGTTGATCCCAGAGGACACCTGCAGTTAGAGCAAATTAAAGAAAATCTTTATCGCGCAATAGATATGCAAAGAGGGGCGTATGAGCGTGAGCTATCGCCTCGTTGGAAAGGTGTGCAGAAGGTTAATAAAAAAGTGGCAGATCTAGTTCCGCTTTGGGTCGTATTTAGTATTACTTTAATGCTATTGGTCATGTCTTATTCGGGGTTTAGATTTTGGCTTGATCATACTACAACGCCCGTTGCTAATGAGCTTGACCAAATGTCGTTGGAATACAATAAGAGCATCGATGATTAAGGATGCTGGGTTAGCAGCCACTTTAGAGGTTGTTAAGTCGAGTTCACTATTAGGGAGATTTTCATGAAGCGTTTTATCGCTTTATTTGCGGACCCAAGGTTTTTGGGACTGCTGGGCGTTATAGCCCTCAGCTTAGCGGTTTGGTTTGGTGGTTCTTATATTCATATTGGAGGTTCGCTCGAACCTATTTCACCCATCGCTCGTCTCATTGTAATAATGGTGTTATTGCTAATATGGGGGGCAAATAACTTAAGAATACAAGCTAAGCAATCGAAGCAAAATGAGAAAATGTTGGGAGACATTGAAGCCTCGGCTGAGCAAGAGGATAGCTCTAGCCCTAATAGTGATGAAGCAAAAGTTCTTCATGCCCGGTTCAAAGATGCCGTGGATACGCTTAAAACACACCGTTTTGGTGAGAAGGGGAATCGCCGTACCATATATCAGCTGCCTTGGTATGTCATCATTGGACCACCTGGCGCGGGCAAAACAACCGTTCTTGTTAATTCGGGTCTTCAATTCCCTTTAAAGGAAAAGTTTGGATTACAGGGGGTTGGCGGTGTAGGTGGAACAAGAAATTGTGACTGGTGGTTTACCGATGAAGCTGTGTTGATAGATACAGCCGGACGATATACCACTCAAGATAGTAATGCTGAAAGTGACAAGGGGGCGTGGAAAAGCTTTCTTGCTTTGTTAAAAAAACATCGACCTAGGCGCGCGATTAATGGTGCTATTATCGCGGTGAGCTTGCAAGAGCTTCTGATGTTAAGTCGTGATGAACGCCAGCGACATGCAGAGACTATTCGCAATCGAATTCAGGAGTTAATGGGGGACTTAAAGATCAGGTTCCCGATTTACTTCTTGATCACAAAGTGTGACCTGATGGCTGGGTTTAATGAATATTTCGAATATTTGGATCAGTCTGAAAGAGAGCAGGTATGGGGTATGTCATTTCCCTTATCTGAAGCACAAGGAAGTCAAACGGTTGATTTCTTTGATGCAGAATTTGATACCTTAGTTAAACGAATTAATGATCGTCTATTGTGGCGACTCCATAGCGAAAGAGACCCCTATCGAAAAGCTAAAATTCAAGGGTTTCCAAGTCAGTTTGAGAATATGCGTGGCACCCTTAGCGAATTTGTTAAGGACGTGTTTGGTGACAATCAATACCAAACAGCTCCTCTTCTAAGAGGTGTTTATTTTACGAGTGGTACGCAGGAAGGGACTCCAATTGACCGAATTCTCACCTCACTTTCTGCAAACTATGGCGTTTCAGGCACAGCCCAAGCAATGCCTGCCGGGCAAGGCAAAAGCTATTTTATAACACGCCTACTCAATGATGTGATATTTCCTGAGGCAGACATCGTTGGCGTAAACACTAAATATGAAGGCCGATTGCGATGGGGGAGACGTTTTGCCATGATTGGTTCGTTGTTGGTGGTATTATGTGCTGGTGCAGTATGGACTAATAGCCTCAATCATAATCAAGCATTAATGAACGAGGTGTCTGCGTTAATCATACAGCATAAAGAGGCGGTAAAGACAAAGGATAGTGTAAGCAATCGTTTTGATAGAGCTATTGCTATTGTTGACCCCCTATACCAAGCAACCGACGTCTATGATCAGCTAAGTCAGCCGTGGATTTCAGGACTTGGGCTTTACGATGAAAGTGTTCAAGAGTCAGTACATACCGCCTATAACAGCGCATTGAAAGAGTTTTACTACCCAGTTCTAATCAAACGTTTGGAATCTTATCTCGTTGGTACAAAAGACAATGATGCTCTATATGATGCATTGCGGGTATACCTAATGCTCGGTGATGTAACAAAGTTGAATAGAGATGAAGTAACGGCCTGGTTCAAAAATGACTGGGAGACATTGCTGCAAAACCAAGCAGGGAAACAACATCAGTTACTGTCATATCTTGGAGATGCATTAGATAACGGCACCCCTGTATTTGACTATAACACCAGCATTGTTAACCGGACCAGAGCACAACTACAGCGAATTCCAATAGAACAACGCATCTACAAGCAAATTGAACGTTCCCCGGAGTTCGCACGAGAAACAGATTTTGTACAGGCGGTGGGTGGAGATGTTTTAAGCGTTTTCTCGATCAATAATGCATCTAATTCATTATCGGTCCCGTATATGTTTACAAAAGCCGGTTACGGTCGAATGGATTTAAGCAAAAATTCGCCTTTAATTCGAAAATACTCCACCGAACAGTGGATTCTGGGTACCTCGGGTACAGAGGATTTTAGCGATAAAGATATTGAAAATATCGCTAAAAAAGTTAAAGCCATTTATTTGGTGAAATACATAGAAAAGTGGAATGGCTTGTTAAATCAGTTGGGAATCCGAAAGATTACAAATTCAAGTCAGGCCAGAGATGTGTTGGCGAAAATATCAGATAAAGCCACATCCCCTTTGGTTAAAGTCTTGAACACGGTTACCGATGAAACATCGTTGACCCCTGAGGTTAACCTGCTGAAAGGTAAAGATGATGCAGCAGCTAAGGCTGCAGCAAAATTGGCTGAGAAGGCGCTTCCACCAACCACTGTCGATAAAGCATTTAAACCCATTCATCAGCTTATACGGCAAAATCGGGTTGATGATATTCTTGCTACAACCAAATCGCTTCATGAAGTGCTAGAAGGGTTCTCTTTTGCACCGCTTCCAAACGAGGCATCTCTGAAGTTTGCCAGTAAACGTTTTACTGGATCAGGGGACGACCCTATTAGAAAGCTAAGAGTTCAGGCGTCTCAGCTTCCCAAACCTGTTAAAAGGTGGATGGAGGAGCTTGCAGATCACTCGTGGAAAGTGGTCCTTATCGATGGTAAACAGCATCTTAACACGGTGTGGCAGGCCACTGTTTTTCAACGTTACCAAGGCAGTATCGGCTCCCGCTATCCATTTGTGAAATCGTCTGAGCAAGATGTCGCGATGCTTGATTTTACGGAGTACTTTCAACCTGGGGGAGTCGAGGATGACTTTGTTAAGGCTCACCTTTCACCCTTTATTAAAAAGGGCAAACAGTGGAAAGAAAAGAGCCTTAACGGAAGACGTTTAGGGCTTCGTTCGTCCGCTCTTGCTGAGATGAAGAAAGCAGAGGTTATTCGTAGCGTATTTTTTAGAAAAAGTGCCTCTATGCCCGGGTTCGATTATAAATTAAAGCCTCGCCGTATGGACTCGACCGTAAGGAGGTTTGAGCTATCTCTAGGGTTAGATCGAATTCGTTATTCCCATGGGCCAAAATTGCCAAAATCACTGAGTTGGCCTGGCGAAACCAGTGAAGGTGTTCGGCTGTTGTTTGAGGATATCAATGAGACTGAGCATAGGCAGTGGTACCCTGGTGACTGGGCGTTCTTCAGGGCTCTAGATGCCGCGACAATAAAGAAATCGAGTCGCTCAAACGTATTTTACGTGACATTTGATGTATCTAGCCGGAAAGTAGAGTATGAGTTGAGTGCAGCCAGTTCTCTAAACCCATTCACTCCTGGGTGGCTTAATCAATATCAGTGCCCTAAGTTACTTTGATTGATGTGTTTTTATGATCACTATGCTAATCAGCCTGATAGAGCCGAAGAAAAGAGAATGCACTATGAACTGGCTAAGGGGTAGGTATGTCTGAGAAACAATCAATAGGTATCTTTGGCAAAATCCCTAGCCATGGGGACTTTGTTAGTAAAGGACTGCCTGCAGCCTTTATTGAATCCTGGGATCATTGGCTTCAGCAGTCGATGCTGGCTAGTCAAGAGTCATTAGGTGAACGTTGGTTGGAACACTTTTTAGTGAGCCCTATTTGGCGTTTTTCGATTCCTAATGGATGTATCAGTAACATGTCATGGGCTGGGATTATGCTGCCTAGTGTTGATAGCGTGGGGCGTTATTATCCGCTAACGCTTGCAGCTCAAATACCGAGTGAATTAGGAGGGTTTGAGTTTGTTGCTGCTGCTACGGGTTGGTATGAGCAGTTAGAAGATGTCGCTATCGGTACGTTGGAAAAGGGGCTGACAGTTGATGAGTTGGAGCAACATTTGGGGTTGTTGAATGGCGTGTTGCAGCAGCCTGTACGAGAAATAATGCCGCTTTCACCGAAGCGGCATCAGCAGCATTCAATACCATTGGAATTTCCTGAGCAATCGATCACTAGCATTACCCCAATGTTATGTGATGCGTTACTGAAATCACAAGGGTCTACATTAAGTATATGGTGGACAAAGGGGGGGCATCATGTTGAACCAGCTGTACTATTGGCAGACAGGCTTCCTCGCCCAACAAGCTATACGGCACTGTTAAATGGACAGTGGGAAAATTGGCATTGGCCGAACTTAGCTCGAGGTTACTAGGCTACTATGTGTTTATACCAATAATACTTTTTACATTCTGGTATCTAGTACATGGAATGATAGGACACTTATTTCGCTTATGAGCAAAACGTTTACATACGAATCCTACGAGAGAACCCATCAGGGTAATGTTAGGACACATAACGAAGACTCAGTACTAAGCAAGCCCGATGCTGGCTTATGGATTATTGCTGATGGAATGGGGGGGCATGAGGCTGGAGAAGTCGCTAGCCAGATGATTATCCATGACCTTGAGGCATTACCTCATAGAGCTTATGTCTCCGACTTTGTTGACGATATAGAAGATGCATTGTTATTGGTTAACCAGAAACTAAGACATTATAGTGCAGAAAAATTTAATGGTTTGACGGTGGGTTCTACTGTGGTATCTCTGATCATCCGGGGTGCTATGGGGGTGGTGTTGTGGGTTGGTGACTCACGCTTGTATCGTTTGAGAGGACGCACTCTCGAACAACTCACAAAAGACCATAGTGAGGTGCAGGTTCAAATTGATAAAGGAATAATTACAGAAGATCAGGCCGAAACGAGCTCTATCAAAAATATGTTGTCGAGAGCAGTCGGCGCATTTGATGAGTTAGAGGTCGATTTAAATGCGTTTACCATTAATGATGGTGATCTTTTTTTATTGTGTTCTGATGGCCTTTACAATGAACTTTCTGCTAATGAACTTCGGAATATTCTTAAGCAAGGGAATACATCTAAGGTGCCCGATTTAATGATGAAAGAGTGTCTTGGCAAGGCGGCAAAAGACAATGTTTCGTTTATTGTGCTTAAGGCTAAGCTATGAAAATATGGTTGAATCAAGAGCTCGATGCGCAGAGTAGTGCCTTTCACAAAGGGGAGGTTTCTCAGCTAGATTACAGGTTACAGAGACGAAAAGTTCTGGAAAAGTTAAGTTCTGAGTCAGAAAAAAGCAGCCAACAGGAGTCGATTGCTTTTAAACGTGTTATTGGGTGCGTGGTGATTATTGTGTCATTGTTACTCTGTACAATACTTATAGTAAACACTACCTTTTAGTGGCGATGTTTTAAAAGATTAACTCCCAACGACCGCCGAATGAAAACGTATGTAGTTCTACATGGTCAAGATCCATCGCGGTTTCATAATCGATATATGCTGATACACCATATGGAAAAACAGCAGAGAGGCCAACACCAGCTTGTAACCATGAGCTGTCTATGTCATCGGGTACTATTGAGAAGTTACTCCCAGCGGGGTCGAGCAGAAAGCGACCGCTAATGATATCTCGCTTGTGCTCAAATTCATTTTTCGCTTCGATTCTACCGTGTGGCAGTAATACACCCCATGAATACCCTAAAGCGTATTGAATTTGAGCGCCTAGTGTTGCTAGCTTTGACTTGATATCTTGTTTATCAAAGGTTACTTCGAAACCACCGCCATTTTGTTCAGAATAGCTATCAATCTCGCCGTCGATAATATCTAAACGCAGATATGGGCCTGCGGTAAATGCGCCATAGGTAAAATCATAGTTTGCTGTAACCTGAATGATGAGTTGTTCAGTATGGGTTTGACCGGTTGCTATTGTGTTTAAAGAGTTAGGAATGACAATTCTACGAGCGGTTTTAATTTGTCCGGCAGAATATCCAAGGGTGGTGTCTAGGTAAAACTCATCTTTGAACCAAGAGCTATAGATGAAAAAGTTGTCGATATTGTTGTCCATATCGTCGCCAGTTGAACCAAATACGATTTGACTGGCGCTATAACCATAAGCGGCGCCTGCCACAAAGCTATCGCTAAACCGATAATCTAAACCGAGTGTGTAATTGTCAGAATCAAGGTCATAACCCATTTCATTGTCGGTGGTATCTCTATTGCCTGTTGTAATTGACCCGTTTGCAAATATACCTAGCTGTGAGAACACGCTTGAGTTGTCTTCTTCACCGGCTGACCCTCCAGTAACGGTGTCAACTATGGCATGCAACCACTCACCTGACACATGCTGGCCATCGTTCTTGATCATCAGACCACTTATATTTACCCCTCCGGAATTATTTCGCAGTTGGGTAAGGCGAGAGGTAAGGTTGGCGCTTTGATCCCGAGACATACTAATCGTAGATGTGAACTCTGCTGTGACTTGTTCCGCAGAGATGGTACTTAATGCCGATACTTGTTCGTCAGCGGGTAAGTCTGCCAAGGCGTTGCAGCTTTCAGCCAGTTCTGAGGTAGCTGAACCGTCGCATAAGCTGACAACCGCACTAACCAGCTCTACTTCTTGTTCGGTTGCTGATGTTGAGACAGATATAGTTGCCTCTTCTTCTGTAGCTGGTTCTTCATCTAAGGAGGGCTCTTCTTCGATTGTTGGGTTAATTGTAATGGTGACGGTAGCGCTTTTAGCGTCTACGGGCCAAGCATTAGATCTCTCGTTTATAAGAGCTGCATAGTCAAAACTATCGGTACCAAAGAAATCGGGATTTGGTGTATAGATAATACTCTTTCCACTTAGTGCAATAGTTCCATTCGATGGCAACGACATTGGAGCGAATATCTCATTTCGTTCACACTCACTGCCTAGGTCGCCATATATACATACTGCTGTTAAGTTAGAACTATCAGCCGGGCTACCGCCGTCTTCTTCCAAAATATCATTACTTAAAACGGCAATAGTAACGGGTTGGTTCGCATTGGTTGTTGCTGTATCAGGAACAGCTGTGATAGCCAACGATACTTGAGAGAACGACAAAAGAATGGTTGATAAGATTCCGTAACTAACTAACGTATATTTTTTTTTGCGCAATAACTGTTTCATAGAGGTCTTTTACCCGAATATTCCTTTGACGATATTGCTCATTAAGCAGCTTGATAGAGCATGCGCTTCGAATCCTAGGTGAGATTGTATCGATTTACGGATAAAAATCATATTTCAAATATAGGTTTGGTCCGCGAAATGTTCTATTCTGGGGGGTACTCAACGTTTGAGTTTAATTTTAGGGTATTCAGTGTTGCAAGAGTAGGCTTTTAGCCCCAAAGATACCGGGGCTAAAAACGAGGGAACTGGGGCTAACAAAGAGGGAGTAGATATAACAACTGATCTTCTGCTAAAAATACTACTAGCTAACGATAATACTAAGTTAACTCAAAAGCTGGCCCCAGCGATCGTCTACCGCCAGTGTCGTTGTACCCGTTTAAACGTCTTCTGGCATAGAAGTGCCAACCATCGGTTTTTCTCCACCCTATAACTGTCACAACAACATTCGTACCATCCCATTCGGGGTTTGTTAGCTGTCGGTAGGTCGCATTGTCGTAAATTATCGTAATAGCGTTTCCAAGGTTCTGAACCCTAAGGGCTGCGGTAGCATAATCAGCTGAAGGGGTTGTGTGATTGAGGTCATTCACATGCTCTACAGTGAGGCGGTTGCGTGACGTACCATAAGCATGAAAACTACAGCCTTGAATCGTGTCGGTAAAAAAATAATCGGCATGATTGCTAAGTACCATGGACTGGGTGCTGTTTGCTGATGCATTTAGGTAATATGCCTTCAGCTTGTTGCGCCCAATTTTGGGCGTGTGTTGCTTTAACGATATAGTGTGTGCAGAGTATGGATCTAGATTAAATGTCCCAACGCCATTGCCGTCAAGAACGTAAATAGGTTGCTGTGCGCCATTAACGCCAGTTGAGTTGACATCCCATACCTTGTCACTGTTTAAAAAGGCTAAAGGGTCAGCCATAAATGATTTGTTATTTCCGCCGCTCATATTGTTATTCCCTATTGGTGTTCTCGTTGCCTTGACGGGCCTTGGTGTTGTTTTATGTTGTTCTTAGTTCTACATTGAGGCCATCTTAGAGTATATCCAGTAGCCCGCATCGTCACTATCCATGCACCGAATAGCCTTCATCTCATCAACGCTCCACAGTTCAGCGACAATGTCTTCAACCAAATCACAGGTGCAGGTGACCAAGTGTTTTGTTAGTACTTCTGTATGATAATGCCTTTCGGTCCCTCGAGTGCCTCTTACTCGCTTCCATATGCTTCTGGCTCCTGTTTCTAATGTGGTAGCCATGCTTCCTAGCAAGGGAACTGTTTCCTCGCTTTTACGCCGCATTTTACGTTTCTTTTTGCTAATTATATAAGGCAATACGTGAGTGTATATTGTATTGTGATCATTTCGGTCACCTTCACAGAAGCCTTGGTTACACCCACGATCATGGATGGCCTGGAGATTTTTGATATGTTGGTGGGTCTTGTAAACAGACACGCCAGCCAACGCAGATGAGCCAACAGCGTACGCGCCCGCCACTGCTACGGCGCCTATACCTGTTGCACTTAGAGCTACAGTGCCTCCAGTTGCTGCTGTGTAAGCCATTGTGCTAAAGCCCGTATTGGTAACGGTTTGGAAGGTTCCAGACCCCACCGCCAGCGTGCCCTTTCCTAGACTTTTGATCGTTCCCCAATCGCCATGCGTGTGGTCGTGATTGTGAACGCTTTTTATGTGCCCCCAGTTGTGCATATCCACGCCCGAAGAGTCCAATAAGTCGCGATCAACTTTGTTATATCCTTCCCACAACTTGTCAGTAATACTCATCTTTTATTCCTCTATAATTCATCGCGAGAATGCAGCATTCTTACGGAAGCAACGCGTTATTAGAGTTTTTTACCTGCTTCAAGATCATAGCCCACTCGTTCAGGTGTGCCTTCCTTATTTGCTCTATCGCCTGCGGTGTAACTCATGGTTATTTTGGCGAAGCTTATAGAGATACTTTCCATGGGTGCAGAGTTACTATAAGCGCTCATGTCGTAGTTACTCAGAAGGCAATCATCTAGCTCATATGAAACGTATTTTTCAATTTTATCGGCACCCGTTTTAACGACATCTATGAGGGTTTTACAGCCCTTTGCACCTGTAAGTGCTTCTTTAAAGAGCCCGGTGGAGGCGCCATCCATTACTTTGGATATTGTAACTTCACTAATGTCGGGGTAGGTAACTTCTCTGTTTGAAGTGTTTCCGGATTCCATCGATATGCCTCGACTGACTGCAAACTGGAAATCATCTAGTTTGATCCAGCCCGCATATCCGTCGGCAGTGACATTACCTTTAGGCGTATTGCCATTAAAATTCATGAAAATAGCCATGCTATTTTACCTGTAGAGCTAAGCTTAAAAATAAAGATGTGTCTTGATGAAATTATAAAGTGAGGAAGTCGCAATGCGTAGTCCCCACTTTAGTTTCTTAGAGGGTAAGGCTTATATTAAAGCTTCACACCTTTCTCTAAATCATAACCTACACGCTCAGGTGTTCCGCCTGCATTAGCACGGTCAGCTGCAGTGTAGGACATAGTGATCTTAGCGAAGCTGATAGAGATCCCTTCAGAGGGAGCGCCTTCTCCAGCGGACACACTGTAAGAACTGATTAAGCAGTCTTCAAGCTCATAAGAAACATATTTTTCGATTTTATCTGCGCCAGTTTTTACAATATCAATAACAACTTTAACGCCTGCAGCACCGGTTAATGATTCTTTGAACATGCCTGAAGATGCGGCATCCATTACCTTAGAAATGCTGACTTCACTTAAGCTTGGACGAGTCGCTTCTCGGTTAGACATGTTACCCGCTTCCATCGAAATACCACGGCCAACACCAAATTGCATGCTATCTAACCTGATCCAATCTTCGTAGCCATCTGCCGTTACGTTTCCTTTTACGTTTAGGTCATTGTAGTTCATGAATATTGCCATGGTCGTATTCCTTTTCTGTTGTTTTAGAGCGTATTTAATTTAGGGTGAAACTCACTTGTTCGCTGAATTTCTGTTTCGAGCTTGGTGACAAGTATGAAATCGAAAATAGATAACATCAACTAAAAAAATTCATAAAATACATGATTTTAATTCGACTCTGACACCAATTAATTTTGAAATTTGCAAGAAAATAATAGGGTTCTGGTACCCTGTTTTTTAATTATGGGGGTTGAGTCTGACCCCATTTAATAGTCGTCAAAATACGTGATAGATAAGACATTCCTAGAGAAGATAAGGGGCGGCTGTTTTTTCACTCTGACCCTATTTTATTTTTGACTCTGACCCCTATTATCGCGAGATATTGAGGGCTTAATGTCTTACTCCGGTTCTTGAAATTTTCGAATATAATTAAAAATGTGACTTGCGTCACGCTTTGTGTTGGTTCAGGCCGGGGAAATGGGCTGGATTTGCCCTGAAATACCAATCAGGGCAAGCCCTTGTGCTTTTTTTAGACCATATTTGAGACTACTATAGCGTCAACAAAGCGATTTACGCAGATTGCAGGTTGCTTGAAGCCAGACGACATTCATAGAGGCCCACGGAAATGGCGATTACTCAAGATAAACAGCGCATCAAACTCGATACGCCATTAGGTACCGATATATTCTTGGTTCAAAGTATGAGCGGGCAGGAGTCTGTATCTAAACCCTTTCATTTTTCGTTTCAGGTAATTACTGAAGAAGACAAAATAGATCAAACGAAACTGATTGGTAAAAGTATATGCTGCTCTATAGCGGGCAACGATGGTACAGATCGTTACTTCTCAGGTGTTGTTAGTAGTCTTTCTGTTGGCGGCGTTGTTGAAAGCAAATTCCGTCAATATCAGGTTAGTATGGTACCTTGGATTAACCTGTTAGAGTATCGGTCTGACTGCCGTATTTTTCAGGAAATGTCGGTGCCAGACATTATTGATGAAGTCTTTAAGGGGTTAGGCTTTAACGATTTTTCTTGGAAGTTGGGTTCAACTTATAGCCCTCGTGAATATTGTGTGCAATACCGTGAAACAGACTTGGCTTTTGTTACTCGTTTGCTGGAAGAAGAAGGTATTTACTACTTTTTCAAACATGAAAAGAAAAAGCACACATTAATGTTGTCTGATTATTCAACCGCTTATGAAAAAGTATCTTTGAACCCCATTGATGTTATTGATGGCACCCATACTGACCATAAAATAAGCCGTTGGAAACATAGTTATAATTTTTGTAGTGGCGCAGTGAGCCATACTGACTATGATTTTCAGGCACCTAAATCATCACTTATGGAAGAGATGCAAACTAAAGTCGACTTACCCAACATAGCTCAATTTGAACAGTATGATTTTCCTGGTGCCTATAGTGACAATGCAAGAGGGAAGGCTATTGCCAGAGCGCGAATGGAATCAATTGAAACGACACACAGTATAGTGACTGCGAATAGCGACTACCCAGAATTGGCGCCGGGTTATAGTTTTGAGGTGGGCCGTCATACCGACACCGCTGAGGCAAAAAAGAAGTTTGTCGTATCCTCGATTTCTCACAGTGCTAATGAGGGGAGCTATCGGTCAGGCGATGCAGGTACGTTCAATTATAGTAATGAATTCCAGTGCGTGCCTGAGAAAACGGTTCTTCGCCCACAAGTAACACGTTCGAAGCCGTATATTAGTGGTTCACAAACCGCCATTGTGGTGGGCCCCTCTGCTGAAGAGATCTATACCGATACGTTTGGAAGGATAAAAGTCCAGTTTTTTTGGGATCGCCTAGGCAAAAAAGACGAAAATAGCTCCTGTTGGATTCGAGTGGCGCAAGTGTGGAGCGGCAAAAAATGGGGAGCCCAATTTCTGCCCAGAGTGGGTCAAGAGGTACTTATCTCCTTTATGGAGGGTGATCCAGACAGGCCTATAGTGGTGGGCAGTGTATATAACGCAGATCAAATGCCTACCTACGACCTGCCCGCCAATAAGGCCATTAGCGGTATTAAATCGCGGTCTACTAAGGGGGCTGGCACCGAAAACTACAATGAGCTTCGTTTTGAAGATGAAAAGGGCAAAGAGCTTTTTTATCTGCACGCAGAAAAAGATGAACAACTCGTGGTTGAGAATAACCAAGATATCAGTGTAGGTAATGACTCTGTGGAGAGTATTGGTAATGACCGCTCCCACTCAGTTGGTAATGATACAACGATATCGATTGGAGCCAACCATACCGAGTCAATAGGTAAGGCAATGGCAGTATCGGTTGGAGAAAACCGCTCTTTAGATGTCGGAAAAGACCAGTACATATCAGTCGCAGGAGACCAAACCGACTCAATCGGAAACAACTACAGCCTGGATGTATCAGAAGACTTAACTGAAAATATAGGTGGAGACCATTCTGAACAGGTCACCAAAGATTATGCTCTGAAAGCTAAAAATATACAGCTCTCTGCAGATACTGAAATCACCATTAAGGTCGGAAAAGCCAAGATATCAATGAAGAAAAATGGCGATATCACTATTAGTGGTGGGAAGATTAACGTTAAAGGTTCCGGTGCTGTTGCGATTAAAGGCAGTAAAATAACACAGAATTAAAGGTGGGAGACGTTATGTATTCTCAAACAGCGCCTGACTCCGGCTTACCTGGCACGTCTAATAGTGCTGGTTCGTTGTTGATCGGAAAGGTGGTTTCATTAAATAGCCACGGTAACCCCTTAATAGCATACGACGAACAGACTCGAAAAAGCCCTATTGAGGCTTTAACCACAGTACCTTTAGATCAAGGTTCCATTGGTAAAGAGGTTGCTATTTCATTTGCTCAAAATAATGGGGGTATGGCGATAGTGATGGGAATAATACGCCGCGCACTAGATGATGTGCTCGCACCGCGGCCTGTTGAAACTAATGACGGCAACATAAATGAGCAGGCTGAAGTTATTGCCGATGGCAAGAAACTAGAACTATCGGCGACTGAAGAAATTACACTTCGTTGTGGGAAAGCCAGTATTACGCTTAATAAAAATGGAAAGATTTTGGTCAAAGGAGAGCACATGCTTAATCGTACCTCTGGCTCATACAAAATTAAAAGCGGCTCTATCCAGCTAAATTAAGTTGGGGTTAGTCATGATGGCGAAACAAGGAATCACATGCTTCAGTTAGACAATAAAACCCCTTTTGATAGTCAGATTATGCTGACTACCGACCCTAAAGGGGCTGATGTGGTGGTGTTGGCCGTCAAAGCCACGTTTACTCTATCTCCTATGGTGTCATTGTCGGCAGAGCAAGTGCCTTTGTGCCTCGAGGACAAGTATTTAGGTGACCCAGCTAGTTCTAGCCTGCTTTATGCTTCTGAAATGTTACTGCCAAAGCCGGGTTCAGATGTCATCTTAAATGGCCACGCTTATGCGCCTGAGGGGCAGCAAGTTAGTGTTATTGATACATACCTTTCTATAGGGAATGCTTCAAAAACAGTACGCGCTTTTGGTGACCGATTATGGATTCACGGTGGGCAATCATCGCCACAGCCTTTTGAAAAAATGGCGTTGATCTACGAAAACGCGTTTGGTGGGGTTCATCACTTTCAGCCAGATCAACCTATTGGGCCGGATTCAGCGCTTTCGTTTGATCAAAATCCGCTAGGGCTGGGGTTTATAGGTACGCGACAAAATAACGATATGATAGGGCAGCGTTTACCTAATCTCGAAGA
Source organism: uncultured Oleiphilaceae bacterium (assembly GCA_913060665.1). GTDB lineage: Bacteria > Pseudomonadota > Gammaproteobacteria > Pseudomonadales > Oleiphilaceae > Alkalimarinus. Next base: position 75,639 of record CAJXUY010000011.1, on the reverse strand, counting down.
CCCAAACTTTCTGATTCGAACGCCACAAGATAAACCCGGCCCAGCAACTTATGGTTACACCCCTGGGGCATGGGCACCGCGCAAGAATTATGCAGGTACCTATGATGAACTATGGTCGAAAACTCGCGCCCCTTTTTTACCAACCGATTTTGATGAGCGCTTCTTTCTAAATGGCTCTACTAACTTAAGCTTTGAGCGAAGTACGTTCTTTGGTGGTGAGTCTGTTCGTTTAGTTAATCTCATGAAAGGCCAGCCCGATATTCAGTTTACGTTACCTGTTTGCCCAATAGCCGCGGCTTTTAAATTCAACGGGCAGTGGCAGGACTCACCTGTTGCGATTGAAACTATTTTGATTGAGCCTGATGAAAATCGTTTTTGTCTTATTTGGAAAACGGCGTTTAACTGTAATAAAAAGCCACTTAAAGTGAGTGAGGTACGTGTCGACGTTAAACGCAGCCCTCAAGTTGCAGGTAATAATGGAATGCAAAGCATGAGTGAAGGAGTCTAATGTGACTGATATTGGAGAAGCGGTTGCTGTAAGTGTCATTACAGTAGACGGGGATAAGTGTGTTTTCTGTGGAGGGTCTCACGAAGAACCTAAAATTGAAGAAATTAAGGAAGTTGCACCAACTGATAAAGGGTGGCAGCGAAAATCAATGCAAGGAGTTTTCGAGAAAATAGCATCGAAAGAAGCTATTTACCCTAGCGACACATTTCCACCAACTTATGAATACCAAGGGCATCATTGTATTGCGTTATCGTCATTTGCTTTTGGTTCAAATACTAAGACACCTACAGATAAAAATAAAAAATTAAACCATTTTTTAAGTAAAGTAGGCTTTTCTCCTAATAGAGCAGAAAACTGCATCGGCCTCCCTGCTCGTAAGAGTTATGGGGCTTTTAGCCCATTCTGGGAGGCCCTTGACGAGGCAAAACCGCTGCAACTTCATGGGCCAGGACATGACGAAGATTACTTTCTTGAATGTAATAGATTAGTGACTCGACTGCTTAAAATTATATCCAATGTAGACCTATGCGAAGAAAATTCACACCAAGAAATGGAAGATGATTTAAAGGAATTGATTGGGCAGGCAGAGAATTATGCGTTTATTCAGTTGTCTTCAATCGAAGATGATGGATGGGACCTTCACGATAGTGAGAGAACGTTAGCTGAATCAATATATAAAGCGCCCACTACACAGAGCTTTACTGTGAGAGGTGCGAATAATACAAGTCGCACCGAAATGGGTAAAGGGAACGTAGATAAATTAATTGAATACCCAAAACCTTCGCTCGATACTGGGCCATTCTAAAAGGAGAGGTTAATTGTTTTATATATTAGAGTGCGAACATCATAAGCTAGTAGGAAGAATATCCTTTCAAAGTTCAGGCTGGGGGTTAGACTTCACTGAAGGAGAATTACTTGACCCTAAATTTGGGGGTGACATTACGGTTGAGTTCGAAGCTAACCATGCATCATTACCTGACTATTTTGAGCTAGACGAAACGCCTATAGTGAGTGAAAATTTCATAAAGGCATGGAAGTTGTTACCTGTTGATAACTATCAGCTATTTCCTGTCACGGTTAAGTTTCCAGATAGTCAGTTACAAGGGTATTACATATTAAATGTTGTTGGTCGTGTTGCTTGTATTGATCTGGATGCGAGTGACTTGAAAAAGTTTAAAAACGTTATTGTTAGAATTAACAAATTAGTTTTGGATGCTGATATTCAGATGGTAGAGCTTTTCAGGGCTAGCGAGTTCCCACTTGCTATATTTATATCTGAGACGATTCAACAACAATTGAGTCTGGCAAAATTATCTGGGTTATTAATGAAGCCCGCTGATGGTTGGAATGATAAACATCGCTTTTAGGTATGTTAAAGACGTTAAATTTATTGTTCTAGAGCGATGGGATGGGTATAGCGGTGAGAAATAAGACAAAATGAATAGTCTAGAAATCACGATCACTGGTTTTGGTATAGTTAACCCTGTTGGGGTTGGTGCGACAGCCTGTGCCGCGGCTATACGTGCCGGTATTAATCAATACGCAGACTCACCACTCCAGAGGTCGACAGGTGAACCTTATAAAATGGCGCTTGTACCTGAGCAATGTTTACCTGAATTAAATTCGGATGACCCCGCATCAAAATCACGATCACATGGTAATGCACTGTATCGGCGGATGTTACAGCTGGGGAAAGTGGCGTTGACTGAAGCGTGTGAGGCGGCGAACATTACAGCGACTATTCCTATATTTTTGGCGACACCTGAGCAGCGTTGTGGTCGACCATTTCCGGCATTAGAACCTATTTTGAAAGATCTAGCCTCAGAGGTCGATTACCCTATAGATTTATTAACGAGTCGTGTATTTCCGCTAGGGCGTGCGGCAGGTATTAATGCGATGGAAGAGGCTGTAAGTTTATTATTAACCACGCCGCTTGAAAGTATTATCGTCGGTGGTGTTGATTCATTTTTAGATGTGATGTTGTTGAGTGCTTTAGATGCTGAAGACCGTTTGACTTCAAATACGACCATGCGTGGTTTTGTACCCGGCGAAGGGGCTGCGTTTGTGGTACTGCAAAAAACCACGGAGCCTGGCGTAATTGTAGGCCACCCTGCAACAAGTGAAGAGCCGGGTCATTACTACAGTGATGAGATTTGTTTGGGTGACGGGCTTTCACGTTCGGTTGATGGCGCTGTCACTAACATTAAACAACCTATTCAAACAGTGCTTTGCAGCATGAATGGGGAGCCTCCTCATGTGAAAGAATGGGGCACTTCTCAGGTTAGAAATAGTGAAGCATTTGGCGATAATCTTGACCTTCAACACCCCGCCGAATGTTACGGTGATTTAGGGGCTGCGACAGCACCCACATTACTTGCTTTGTCTACACTTGGTTTAACAAAAGAGTATTATCAAAGTCCACTACTTGTATGGTGTGCATCAGACTACGAACAGCGTGGAGCTGTCGTGATTTCAAAAAATAAGGAGTCAGTAAATGGCTAGTACAGTATATGCGAATTGCTGTGGTGTGGTTCATAAGGGCAGTGGTGGTATGAGTATTGCGTTTCCTGATGTGTGTAAAACACCTTCTCCGGCAGGCCCTATACCTATCCCGTATCCCAATATAGGCAAAGCATCTGATACATCGGGTGGTACCACCAAAGTCAAAATTGATGGTGAAATGGCGATGGTTAAAGGTGCTAAATATCCACAATCAATGGGCGATGAAGCGGGTACTGCTGGTGGCGTTGTAAGTGGCTGCAATAAAGGCGAAGTTGAATTTATGCTCTATTCGTTTGATGTGAAGTTTGAAGGTAAAAATGCCTGTCGTATGGGCGATATGATGTTTCACAATAAAAAGAACATTATGGGGTAGTCCCAGAGTAAGGTAAATAATCATGGCCGATGTTCAAACCTTCATTCCTGAAGTGATTAATGCACACTTTGATGAAGCATCCTATTTGTATAGTGAATACCAAGCAGAATGCGAGGCTGCGAATACTGATACAGGCTATTTGAAAGGGGTCGTTCTTCGCTTAGATGCAAACCTCGAAGGCTTGATGATCAATGCTAAAGCGGCTGATGAGTATTGCGAAGCGGCAGTAGAAGGCGATGATGCGGGTGAAATTTTTGTTGCCTCTTATTTAGCCTTTTATGCGGGCGACTTAGGAAAAATTAAGCCTTTGGCTGAAGTGGCGCAAGGCGATGCTCTGCTTTTAGAGGCTTTTGCCTGTGGCTTAGCATGGCACCCTTGGGACTTAAGTGGTTTTTGGGCTACCAAGTTTATATCAGCTAAACAAAGTGCCATGGCTGCGATTGGTTTATTTTGCTTCGATACCCACAACAAATCTTTACCCATTGTATTTAATGACTTACTCAAACGCACCCTGAGTGAAGAAAAACCAAGCGAGTTACCGCTGTTGTTAGCGATCGCACATAAAAATAAAGACACCAATATTCTGCCGACTCTTCAAGCACTAAAGCCAAAAAATCAACTGGATGATAGCCATTTTGAATTGCTGGAAACCCGCTTAAAACTAGGGGATACCTCAGCATTACCTATACTGAAACCTTTTATTCTGCTGGAAAATGAAAACCGAGAAGCTGCATTAAAACTCGTATTTTCTAAGTTGAAAATCGATGAAGCTAAACAATGGATGGCTGAGCTGAAAGCATGCCCGGATACAGAGCGTTATCTTCTCTTGGCGGTGGCGGCCATGAATGAAAAACCACTCATACCCTGGGTTATAAAACAAATGGAATTACCTGAGTTAGCCCGTATTGCGGGCAAGGTATTGAGTGAATTAACGGGGCAAAACTTAAGAAAAAACCAATGGATACTGAACGACGAAGCTATGGACGAAGCATGGTTAGCCATCGAGGGTGATGAAGAATTAGACTGGCCTGATGTGATAAAAATCAAACAGGCACTGGGGGTATAAAGGCTTATCCGGTTACCCGACTTTTTGGACTTGCTGAGTAAATATCGATGAATTTAAAATTAGGTTTTTTGTTCTGGAAACAAATTATTAACTAGGCGTTAAAAGGACTATCGTATGTCACGTGCCACTATTTCAACAGGAAGTGTTCCTTTTGAAACGAAGAACGATTTTAAGCAGCCTTCGCCCTCGGTAGGCGATAATAGTTATTGTCATATCGTAATGCTTGCTGATTTTAGTGGTAGAGATCATCGCAATCTCAATGATGCCGCACTACTTAAAGAGCGAAAGGTTATTGAGATAGATAGAGATAACTTCGATGATGTATTTGCACAGTTAAATGTTCAGTGTGCTTTACCTTTGGCAGAAGCGCCCATTGCCTTTTCTGAGCTGGATGAGATGCATCCAGACTTTATATATGATCATATTCCGCTTTTTAATAAGTTTAAGCGGCTTAAGAAAAAATTAAAGAATAAATCAACTTATGCAGAGGCTGTTTCCGAAATTAAGCAATGGGGTGAATATAGGCTATCTAAGTCGGATCAGCAGACCGCTAAGAATCAAGCAGAAAATAAGCCCTCTGGGTCATTACTGGATGATATTTTATCAGGTGAAGACTCGTCAAAATTTGTTGATAGCATTGATGTTCAGGCTTTGGTCAAAGACATCGTCTCACCTTATATTACGCCTAAGCTCGACCCTGATGTAAAAGACTATATTCAAACAGTGGACAACGCCTCAAGTGATTTAATGCGTAAACTAATGCATCATCGGCAATTCCAAACCATCGAAGCGGCTTGGCGCAGTCTGTATTTACTGGTTAGAAGAGTTGAGACTGATCGGGCGTTAAAACTGTTTATTATAGATGTTAGTGCACAAGAGCTAATTGATGACGCTGAAAATTCAGCGTCTTATGATCAAAGTAATGGATATAAATTATTGGTAGAAAGTCGTCAATCGGCCGGGAATTCGCCATTTAATATTATTATGACAGACACCATATTTGGTCGAAGTGTTCAAGATCTTGATGCACTTAGTCATTTGGGTGAAATCGCTGGAGCGATTAATGCGACCTGTATTGCCGGTGGCTCTGAGCAGTTAGCAGGTTGTGATAACCTTGCACAGACACCCGATAAAGATGATTGGAATTTTTCTCAGAGCTCGGAGCTTAAACAAAAATGGCACGAGCTAAGAGTAGCTCCTCAATCTCAAAATATTACGCTTGTCGCGCCTCGCTATTTGGCGAGAATGCCTTACGGTAAAAAAACATCACCTATCGATAATTTTGCATTTGAAGAACTGCCTGCAGGTATAAAGCATCCATACTATCTATGGGGCTGTGGGGCATGGTTAGCCGTCTTGGTGATGGCCAAAAACTATTCTCAGACAGGAAGGTATATGCAAGTAAGTGTACAGGAAATAGATCGGCTGCCCTTGCATGTATATTACGATGATGGAGAGTCGAGAGTAACACCATGTGCAGAAATTAATATGCTTGATTCAGCGTCTATACAGCTTCGCTCAGCCGGCCTTATAACGATAAGGTCTGTACTTAATAAAGACAGTGTGTTGATCCCTGAATTGGGGTCGATCTCATTAAATAGCAAATAAGCTAACGCGCCGGAACCACTATGGTCAATACAATGCTTAATGTAACACTCAAAAGCGTGGATGATGGAGCCGAGTTCAAAATTAATGAAGGCCTCTGTATTGTTGGGCGAGACTCGAGCTGCGATATTGTTTTAGGCTTCGGCTACCCCTCCCGAGAGCATGCGCAGTTTATCCAGAGCGGCGGCCAACTGCTATTAAAAGACCTTGGCTCCACCAATGGTACCTTTGTTAACAATCAAAGGATTTATAAGGCGACCGCTGTTCGTTCTGGTGATGTTATTAAGTTTGGAGCTGCTGGGTTTTATTTACATTCAGATCATTTGGGTGATGCAACAGTGATTGCCAACAAATCATCAGCACCTAAATTAGACAGTTCGTTTATTGTGATGGATGAACAAAACAAAGACCCAAATGAAACGGTTATCCAGCAGGAATATAAACTACCGCACGGTTGGCCCGCAGATGATACAGTCACCCAAAAAATGTTCCAGAGCGGGCCAAATAAACAATATTTAGAGCTTATTGATCAACGAATCCAAAATAGATTTGTTGGTGATGATCAGGTTTATATTGCCGCGCTGGTATTTAACCCTAACAACGATACACCGACTATTTATGGGATTTCTTTGGAGTCACAACAACAAGCAATGAGCATTGGTCGCAGTCACAAATGTATGTTTACCATCAATACGCCCAGTGTCTCAGAGCATCATGCTGATCTTTTTTATGATCAGGGTCACTGGATATTAAAAGACCATAACTCAACAAATGGCATACGGGTAGATGGAGACCTCCACACTGATATACATCTTAAACATGGTTCTTCAGTTTTTTTAGGTCAAGTAGAAATGATTTTTAGAGAAATATCCTGGGCACTTTAGGTCCTCGATTTACAATTTTGTTTTGATGTTCGTTTATTGTAGGGAAGGGCGATAGATTTAAGGTGCGGTTATTTCCTAAAGTAGAACTTACCGAATAAACAAATACTTAGGAACGTTTCATATAATCAGCTAGCACTCGATAGTATATTTACTTAGCCTCTGGGTCCGCAGGATGATAAGTGAATTTGTGCAGCGCCCAAATGGTCTGGTTTGAATAGGGGGGCTTAAATCGTTCGTCAAGAATTTCACCGCGTTTCCCCCGTATTTCGACCTGTTTAGTATGAAATACCTGTTCCCCTGAACTCAGGTGACCTGAAAACATAAAGAACAACTTTCCTGGTTCAATATCCCTTTTAAGTCGACCCTCAATGGTGATCATCTTTCTGTTCTTCAGCCAGGTAATCGAACCATCAATACATGCTGTTTCTGTTTGATCGCAAATTGAACGACCTCTAACTATCTCTCTTGAAATGGCATGACTGAAGTCTGCTATCGATAACAATGCCACTAGAAACATTAGTAGTGTCGGTGTGGAAACAGCCTGTGGCGCGATCTGATGAATTGAACGTTGGTGTTGCATGGGGTTACATCCTCACTGCTGAATGATGTTTGTAATGCTGCCATATCGCAGCTCGTTAAGCCACTGAGGTTTTGTTAAACGCTGAGATGATAGGTGAAGAGCTGTGTCGCCATCACGACAGTCGTTTTTAGTCATCAACCCTTAACCTTATCGGCTATGACTCAGGAGATACCTCATGAGAACCTACGTTTGATTTGAGTATAAGGCGAAGCCTATTTTTCATATTTTGCGGGGGATGTGCCTGTCCAGCGTTTAAAGGCACGACTAAATGCACTGAGCTCTGAAAATCCTAATAAAAAGGCAATTTCGCTGAGTGAATAGCGCTTCTCTTTAATATAGCGAATCGCTTTCTCCTTTTTGACTGACTCTATTAACTCCTGAAATGCATGCCCCTCACTTTTTAGCTTTCGATACAGAGTGTGGCGACTCATACACAGCGTTGCAGCGATTTTTTCGGCGTCAACATTACCTTTCGGTAGTTGTTTAGATACGATTTTTTTTACGCGCTCAGAGAGTGATTTTTTAGGCCTTATTTTGTTGAGTAACGTTTCAACATGACGGGTTAGCACTTGATGAAGGTAAGGGTTACGTTTAGGTAGTGCAAATTCGAGAAACTGTTTCTTAAATACGATGGAGCAATATAGCTGGTTGAATTTAACCGGGCATTGAAAGACGCGCTCATACTCCACTGTATAACTTTGTTCAGGGTGAGCAAATGCCACATATTCCATTTTTAATGTCGCGTGGATCAGTGATCGTGCTCTGGCGACCGAGATCGCCATGGTGCGATCCATATTCGCCCGGGAGTAGTACTCAGGGCTTTCACAAATATAATTTAGGTAAGCAAAATCATCATCAACATAAAACTCAACCCGCATTCCAGCATTTACGAGTGAATACAGTCGTTCAAATTGAGTGAGTGCTTCACCCAGTGTGGCATTGTTGAAAAATATATGGCCGACGACGCCCATTTCATCTGAGTTTGCGTGCTCTCCGATATGAAGACCAATCGCAGGGTCTTTGGTAAAGGCTTCTGCAACGTCCCAGAGCGCATGAAACGTGTCCAGAGGAATTCGGTGGTCAGGCTGATCTAGCTCATTTAGTTGTAGGCCCGTCTGCTCTTCAAGTTCTTGCTTGGGGCATCCTTTCTTTAAAAGATAGCTAGAAAGTGATCTGGCTGATGAGGCGTTTACCGTGACTTCATCGTCTTTATCTTGTGTGTTTTCAGTATTTGCCACCGCTAAATATCCTTAAGTGTAGGCGTTATCTAAGTTGCTCCTAAATACTGCTCCTTCTGTATGGAGTATTTCAGGTTTTTGTGAAAATGCAAAGGGGGAAGAGTAATAGGAAGAGAGTGAATAGATGGTTGCTTGGTCGCGAGAGGTAGTGAGTGCTAGGCTTTATTCATGGTACGATAGCGCTTACATTTATTTCACTACTCGGTTCATATGACCGCAGATACGGACTGTCAGGTGTTTTTTGAAACTTCAAAATAGCGACCACGATTTACGTAAAGTGTTTGCTCGTTCTAGTCTCTTCAACGAGCTGCTAGTGGCGGCCTTAGTTATTTTTTTTGTCCTTCCTGTATCTGCTAGCGTTGACATTGTTATTACGGGAGCAGATGAAGTGCTCACCAAGAATGTTCAAGCGCACGTTGGTAAAATTGATATCGCAGAGTTTCGCAATTCAAGACTATTGGAACAGCGACTTAATAGTTTGATTTCCCAGTCGGTGCAGGTGTTAGGTTATTATCATTGCGAATGGAGTATAGTTTTATCCCCTGAGTCGGTTGTTATAGATCTGAAACCGGGGGTCGCGGTGGTTTTACTTGACCCTGATATACAGTTAATTGGCCCAGCAGCTGAATTACCTGCCTTTAGTAATATTATCAAGCTCAGCTCGCTTGCTCTTGGTGAGCAGTTAGATCACTCTAAATATGATGAACTTAAAAAGGCTTTGATGCAGAAGGCTCAGGGAATGGGTTTTTTTGATGCGGTCTATCGTGAAAGTGAGCTGTTAGTGAATGTGCAAAATAATACCGCGAAGATTAAACTAATCATGGAGAGTGGTCAGCGCTATCAATTCGGTGCTTTGAGTTTTGAAGGTAGTCAGCTTGACCGAGCATTTTTACAATCTATCGCGACGTTCAAACAGCATGACCCCTATGAACGAAAGGATTTAGCGTCTTTTCGCAGAAAACTATACGAAACAGGGTACTTTTCATCAGTCTCAATTGACTCTCAGCGTATTATTGAAGATGGGTTAAAACAGGTGAAGTTAAGTGTTAGCCTTGAGGATTCCAGTCGGCATCAGTTTGAGGTTGGGCTTGGATTTGATACTGATAATGGGCCAAGAGTTCGCTTTAATTGGGATATGCCAATTATTGGCTCTAGAGGGCATTCATGGAACTCAATTATAGAAGTGTCAAAACCCGAGCAAGAAATATCTGCCACTTACCGTATTCCTCTGAGTGAGCCTCTTACGAAATTTTTATTGTTTGATACCGGTTATGCCCACCAGGAAATAGAGAGCACTGAGTCAAGCCTTTTGAATGCTGGCGTATCAAAACTAAACCTTAAGGAGAATAATTGGCAGTTACGATATGGCGTTAGTGCAGATTATGAAAACTATCGACAGGCTGGTGGTGATTGGACTGATGTTTTCTACTTGGTACCTCATATAAACTGGGTGAGGAGTGGCTTTGATCAAGACGCTAATCCGACTAAAGGCTATCGGTTGTGGCTATCATTGTCTGGTAGTTCAACCGAGATAGGAGCTGATACCAGCTTTTTTAAAACACATATCGGCGCTCGGTGGTTAACACCTATCGGTAAAACAAATTTTCGAGTGCTGACTCGCTTTGAACTAGGGGCTATTGCAACGAGTGATATACTTCAGGTGCCTGTATCTCGTCGGTTTTATACGGGTGGAGACCAAACCATCAGAGGATATAGCTACCATACAGTGGCTACGCGAGACGAAGATGGTGAGTTAGTAGGCGGCAGTTTCTTAAACGTCGGGAGCATGGAACTTAGCGGCAGGCTTTCTGACCAGTGGCGAGGAGCCATTTTCGCAGATACGGGTAGAGCTTATGAGGATTCTGACGAGCCATTTTCCAGCAGTGTAGGTGTTGGTGCTCGTTGGCTGTCGGTGGTTGGCGAGGTTAGGGTGGACTTAGCTCACCCATTAGACGATGAAGGTACTAATATTAAACTCCATATATCTATGGGGCCTCCACTATGATGCAGTACTTGTTGCCTATCATATGGCGCGTTATACGCCTTATGTTGATGGCACCACTAGCGTTGTCGCTAATTGTTGTAGCTTGGCTGCTATCAACAAAAGAAGGTACTCAATTTATTGCTAACGTCGCTAACAATCAGCTGCCTGAGTTAAAGATAGAGGGTGTTAGCGGGTATGTGTTAGGCGATTTAACAGTAGACTACCTGCAATGGGTTGAAGACTCAGTTATCGTTACGGCCCATGATATTAGGGTGAATTGGGCGCCGCTCTGCTTATTAGAAAAAAATATTTGTCTGGAACAAGTGAGTGCTGGTCAGCTAATTGTTAACGTATTACCTTCAGCAGAAGATGACGCCAGTGATGGCACTCTACCCTCTATTGTGATGCCGGTGGGAATTGTTGCCGATTCGGCGGATATTCAAACGCTACAGCTAATTATTGCAGGGCAAACACACACCATTGCTGATCTGAAATTTAACGGTCGTTGGGTCGGTAGCTTGTTAGCGCTCTCTCAAGCGGTTGCGAACTATCAAGGCTTAGGTGTTGATGTTAAGGGAAAGATGGATTTCTCAACCCCCTGGGTCAGTCAGTTTAGCGGTAGGGTTGGTTATCGCTTACCTGATAATATCAGTAAGCAACCATTGGGTCTTGAATTTGATCTGCAAGGTAGCCAGCGGGTATTTGGCGTGAAGGGCGACTTATCGGGTGACTGGCCGGTAAAGTTGTCGTCTACGATATCCTTTGACGACCCTCGCTTACCGCTGACGGTTAAATTTGAATCACCCACTTCATGGCAAATTCCGTTAGCGGGAGAGCAAGCCAGCATAAAAAAGACGCAGTTAGATATCAATCAGTTTGCTGCCAGTGCAAGCTTACGTGACTTTACTCTTCAAGCAACTAGCCGGTTTAAAACGGCTTTCTGGAGCGAGCTCGATCTGAGCATTGATGGCCAGTGGTTAGACAGTGGTTTAATACTAAATCACGTGCATCTCGACTCAAAAGATGGTCAAGTGCAACTGAAAGGGGCGCTTCAAGGTACTACCCAAATACCATTTGATGTAATGGTCAATACTCGAGCGCTTGCGCTGCATAAGGCGATGATACCTGGTGACGAACCAGCGACGCCCATTTTACCTTTCCCTGTAGTGATGGATAGCGAGTGGCGAATTAGCGGATATATTAATGACGGGCGCCCTGATATTACGTTTAATCTTAAGCAATTTAAGGGGCATGTTAACGAGTCTCAAATAGTCGGGAAAGCCCTCTTTAGTTACGACGCTACTATGTGGAGAGTGAATGAGCTATTAGCGTCTTCAGGTGTCAACCAGCTCAGTGCGACAGGCGAGTTGAACTCTGATGGAAGTCGCTTTAATAATGTCGAAATGCACTTTTCAATACCTGAACCCCAGCAGTGGCTACCAGGCGTTAGTGGTAGTTTGGAGGGAGGCGTTAGTATTGATGGAACCGTCGATATGTTTGATCTTCATGGAGAGCTAAGCACTGAAATGCTGAGCTATCGAGATGTCTCTGTTGGCTCAATAGAGAGTGTGTTTGATATAGCCCAGTCAGGCATGAAAGAAAGCATGATAACAATAAGTGCAGAGAATTTACGCTTCGATGATTCTAACGTTGAGTCTACTGATTGGCAAATACAAGGTGACCGAGAAGGGAGTTCGGTTCAAGGTAATGTAGTCGTTCATGATGTGGGAGCTGTGGCCGTCAATTGCGATATATCGTGGAATATTGAAATACACGATGCGATTGTAACAGAGCCTTTAAAAGGGCGTATTGAAAGTGAGTGCAATGACCTCAGCTGGAGGTCTGATGTAGCGCCCTATTCTTTATTTACCCCCCATAACACCAAGCCTATTTTGATTAATTGGAATATTGATGAAAGCGCTTTGGTGATAAATCCTTTTTGTCTGATTGATGAATCAATTGAAGTCTGCAGCCATGAGGATGCGAGCTGGAGCTCCGAAAAAGGGTATTATGTTGGGGTATCCACAAAGAAATTGCCGGTTAAACAACTCGTAGAACGCTGGAATAGCATAGCAGAAGAAGGTAATCGTCTAGAGCTCTTAGGTCTTCAAGGGGATCTGGATGGGTTTGCTAAAATAAGTCAACAACCTGGCGGTATGATTGACGCTGAAATGGCGATGAATATGCCAATGCTTGATCTAGGGTTGGCCAGAAACAGGGGGACTTCTTTTGATAGTCGTTCAAAACATCACCTTAAAGATGATGATAATGCTCCTGTACATTTGGTATTTGAACCACTTGCGCTAAAGGCATTGATGCGCAATGACAATATCACAGCTGAGGCTCGTTTTTTGTCGCCTCAGCTAGGTGCAGCGAAGACTAGACTTACAATAACGGATATTGCCAAACAACGACTGATAAATGGTGAGCTAAGTTTAAATCAATTGGATCTTTCTTTGCTACAGGATTTTTTACCGTCAATAGAGCATATATCAGGTTTATTTTCTAGCAAGCTAAGCCTCTCAGGCACACTAAAACAGCCAGCGTTATTGGGGGGTTTTAGTCTTTCTGGCGGCGCACTAAAGAGTGATTACTTGCCTGAGATACTCGATGGAATAGCGATAGAGGGCGCGTTTGATCATCAGCAGTTAAGTTATCAGGGGGGCTTCAGTGCAGCTGCAGCGCAAGCAAGCTTAGAGGGTACTCTGAATTGGCAACATGATTGGGTGCTACAAACATCTTTAAACTCAGATGCGTTTGATATTACACCACGTTCGGGTGTTACCGTGACAATTAAGCCAAATTTAGCTTTGTTGTTAAGAGAAGGTTTTGCTGACATATCAGGGCAGTTTGAAATCCCTCATGCGCGAATCAGGCTTGATGAGTTGCCAGAGGGCACAAAGTCTGTTTCGTCAGATGTTCGCATCATAGGAGAGGATAGTCATTCTTCAGATACTCAATGGGCGTATAAGGCCAATGTAAAGCTAATGTTGGGCGATGATGTCCACTTTAGAGGCTTTGGCGTTAACACTTACCTGACAGGGCACCTACTTTTACAGCTTTATCCGGGGCGAGCGCTGGGAGGCACCGGTGAAATAAACACTGACGATGGTTTTTATACAATATTTGGGCAACGGCTGACGATAAAAGAAGGGCGCTTTATATTTAACGGCCCTATTGAGCGGCCAGACCTTCAGCTAGATGCTATGCGTTCTATATCTGGAAGCTCTGTGAAAGTAGGGGTCAAAGTGACGGGACCAGCGAACGAGCCTGAAGTGAACTTTTATTCTCAGCCTGCGATGAATGAATCTCGAGTCATACACTATTTGTTAACCGGGCGAGAACCTGACCAGGGGAGCAACAACGCAGATCTCTTAAATAATATGATGCTATCAGCCGGAATTTTTGGTTCTGGGGAGGTAACAGAAAAATGGGCCAATAAAGTAGGGGTTACGGACGTTCAAATTAGTACTCAGTCAGATGAAGACGGTACGAGCTTAGAAGTGAGTGGGTACCTGTCACCGGATATTTACCTTAAATATGGTGCCAGCCTTTACGATGAGGCAAAAACCGTTGCGATGCGCTATCGATTGCGGCCAAACCTATTTCTTGAAGCTGCAGGTGGGTTAAACAGTTCTCTGGATATTATTTACTCTTTTGAACGTGAGTAATGTTTACCTCATTAGGCACATGTTACTTGTTTATATTGAATTGGATTCAATTTTCTCAATAGCTATTTACAATTATAAGCCTGTCCGACCAATGTTACTGACGAGGCGAAAAGCAAATTCGAGTGGAGGTGTATGGTATTGGCCCCTAATTGCTGAGCTTGGTTTTTGAGGTCGTTGATGGCGGCTTGAATGAGCGTTTTATTCGATATAAACAAGTGGTTATACCAGTGTCCCTCGGTGCCAATAATATCCTGAACAAACTGGCAGTTTTCTACTACAGTGTACTCTTCAAATAGTCTCACCTTACCAGCTCCTTGCTGAATCTTGTGAGTCGACAATAGACTGCATGAGGATAACGACAAACAAAATAAACAAGCCAGTATTTTTTTCATACTATCAATTGCCTCATGTTGTTATTAGTGTCTGCTCTTTCAAAGGTTGCAACAAATAGTCAAGTGATCGACCCGTAGTGTCAAGCCCGTATCATATATTTTGGTTATGATGGCCCTGTAGTTTGAACAAACTGCCCGATCACCAGTAGCTAGATGCTTTAAGTCTGTCGGGAAAACCCAAATAATTGATGCCAAGAGAGAACCGAGATGGAATTAGAAATTTTTGTACCTCATTCAGATATTGAACAACAAAATATGGATGCACTGGTTGCTTACCTTAACGAGATCAACTACTGCTAGTATTTTGGTGTAGTGTAGTATTATCAACGTTAATGGTTATGTCTCCCAATTAGCAGGTTGTCAGCACTTGCTCCGCCACCTCACTTTAAAGTGGGGTGGCCTTTTTAGATTTGCACATCGTATCGCTTAGGTTTATCGGTCATAACTGACTTATCGCTCGCCCTCACCGATTCTATATCCCACTGTCATCATAAATGTCTGTTCATTAAGGCTTTCGTCAAAGCTATAAAAGTCTCGTGCATCTGCGCGGATTGACCACTTAGGTGTTACTTGAAAAGAGAGGCCCAGTCCTGCGCTAAGTTGTGTTTCGTTGACTTCTTCTTGAATGCTATTCTTGAAATCGATTTGACCAAAACCGATTGTTACATAAGGTCTCCATTTTTCTTCGACGTTAAAAAAGTACAGCCCATCAATATGATATTTCTGAACGTCTATGTCACCTGCACTACTGCCATCACTTAGCTCTGTGTCAAAGCGTGAGTAGTTTAAAATAGCTGCAAATGAGCGTGAAAAATGTAGCCCTAACCCCATCCCTATAAAAGGGTTGTCATCGACCTGACGGCTGCTATCGAATTGGTAATAACCTACATTTGGAGAAAACTCGATGATACTGGTATTGATCTCTTCAGCGAATGAAGACGCTGAACTCATTAGAGCAAAAAGCGCAAAGGCGTGGTTTAATAATGAACCGTTCAATATACGTTTGATCATAAAAAATACCGACTTTCTTGTTCTATTATGTAGTTAGCTATAACTAGAATGTAAACACCATATCAACACCCCAATACCCAGCATATGATTCTCCTGCAACAGGGTCAAAATAAGTAGGGTGGGGGGATATCATGCCTGATCCAGTAACAATCAACTCTTTACCTAGCATGCTATTAATACCGGAGCCAATTTTTTCAACCGGGTCAAGAAAGAACAGCGCCGTGGCACCCCAGCCTTCAGAGCCCCATACTGTTCCGCCGTCAGCGATAATCTTTTTTTCAGTTTGGTGTGCCCACTCGCCATATATCCAGCCGCCAACGGGCGTTACAACAAGGTCTTGGATAGAAGGTACTTCGGCAAAGGCCTCTAGACCATATTCCCAATAAAATGTCGACATTAAGGCCGAGTAGGAGAAAGAATCCCATTGACTATAGCCCGATTTACGGGCTACTTGGTAATAAACACCGCCAAAATAAGGGTGACCGATATAGTTGATGGCCCAATGATCTTCGTCCCAAACGGGGCCTTCTCTTACGTTATCCCACCATCGTTGCATCAACCCATCTTCATATTTATCAACATCCCAATTTGATATTTCCTCAGGCAGCAACGCGATAAAGCCAGCTACACCTACACCCAAACCGAACATAAGTTTGGTTTGTGACCACAGGCGATTTTTGTCTTCGCCGTTTTGTGGATTCCAGAGCGTTACTTTATAAGGTGATGAGGTTGGCTGTTCTTCCTGATGCTCAGGTGGAGGGCCTTCGGCTGTTTTGGTTTGATCGGTACTTTGGCTTCGAAAGACGCTGTTTGGTTCATGGGTGCTTGTATCAGCGTTTACTAACCCCTGATAAAAGAGTATGAACAAGACTATGATAGTGTAGGTAGTTCGCTGCATAAATGGCTGCGCAATCGTTGTGTTGGTGGAATGTGTAGTATTAATGCTAAAGCATTGTATCAGTTACCTATCAGAATTATAGAGGGATATTGGAAATAAAGGGTAACCTATATAGACTAGAGAATGCGTTTATAATTTTCTATTTATCAAAAACTAAAAGGGATATTTAAAATGAAAAAAGTGTTATTGATCGCGTTTTCATTGATCGTGATGATGCTGGCTGGATGCTCCACTGTGACGCAAGATATCGACATTACTGCTGAGTCAGACCCCAAAGTTAGTTTTGCGGGGTACAAAACTTACACGTGGCTGGGAGCTGCTGCCATTATGTTTGATGAAGCAGGACGTTGGGAACCACCCACATTTGATGCCGATACCGAAGTTAAGTTTTACATCGATAGAGAGCTGAGAAAAAGAGGCATGGTTGAAAGCAGCTCAAACCCTGATGTTGCGGTTGCGTTTGCCGCAGGTATCGATATGGACAACATTGAAGTCGTGAAAAATGCCGAGACGAAACTCGATACGTTAGAGAACATTCCTAAAGGTGCTTTGATGATAATTCTTATTGATGTAAACAGTGGCCAACCTATTTGGGTTGGGGCTGCAGCGGCAGACCTGCAAGAGAATGCAGATATAGAGACCACAAAAATACGGCTTGATTATGCCGTCACCCAAATGCTTAATAAACTGCCTAAATAATGTGTAGTTAGCTATAACAGCGGTCAAGATTGGTGGCCGCTTTTTAGAATCTCTTGGAGTATTAATGAATGAAGAATAACGGCATTCAGGCAGGGGCTTGGGTTTGTGGAAATGGAGTCTAGGATTAAATATAATTTGAAACAGGGGGGTGAAAGCTACAAATATTACTACCCTCTCGACTTGTCAAATATCTCCCCAAAGTACGATATTCTATTCGCGCTTTCACCAAAAATGCCCGATGAAATTAAACGCTATACCGATGACTGTTGTCATGAACTTAAGCATACTGGTGAGTACGAACAAACTGTTAATAAGTATTTAATTAGACGGTAAGCTAGTCATTGTACTCGTACTTATACCCCACACCATATACCGAATGAATCATTTCTTGCCTCGGCAGTGCACCAGTAACCTTCTTGCGAATTTTCTTAATATGACTGTCAATGGTGCGATCGCTTACGACTCGATGGTCTTGGTAAATGTGGTCCATTAACTGTTCTCTTGAGTAAATTCGCCCTGGTTCTGAAAACAGCTTATCGAACAGTTGAAACTCTACTGCCGTTAGAGTGATCTCTTGGCCGTTAATAGTGGCTTTATAGCGCTCTTTGTCCAGTGTTATGACGTTAGTTTTTTCATTATTCGATACGATGCTAGTAGGCTGAAACCGTCTTAATACCGCTTTAACGCGTGCTACCACTTCGCGTGGGCTAAAGGGTTTGCAGATGTAATCATCGGCGCCCAGCTCTAGTCCTAATAAACGGTCAATTTCTTCAATACGTGCGGTGATCATGATGATAGGGACCACAGAAAACTGACGTACTTCTTTGCATATCTCCATACCGTCTTTTCCAGGCAGCATAAGGTCTAGCAGTACAAGGTCAGGGGAGGTGCTTTTTACAAAAGGTAGAACCTCAAGTCCGTTAGCGATGATGCTTGTTTTATAGCCTGATTGAGCGAGGTAGTCTGAAATTAGAGAGGCTAGTTTTGGTTCATCTTCAACAATCAGTATATGTGATGTCATTTTGCTACCTTTCGTTTGTATTTAATCTAACAAAGTGCTCAGGTGGTTAATAATTATTTTCTGCTTTTAGCATAATGGCAGCTTTATAGTAATCCAGAGTCCACCGATTGGGGAGTGTGCTGCGGATAACGTACCCTCATGAGATGCGACAATATTATTACAAATAGAAAGCCCTAGGCCTGCGCCTCCAGAGGTTCTGTTTCGAGAACCTTCCACTCGGTACAGCCTCTCGAATAGCTTTTCGAGTGCTTTTGGGGGGACGCCTGGTGCGGAGTCTTTAAAATGGATGAATAGAGATCTATCGCGTACTTCTTCTATGATTTTCAGGGTGCCGGGGGCATCAGTATAGCGGAGCGTATTCTTAAACAGGTTGCTAAATAGCTGTTTAAGCCGTTTGGCATCGGCTAAACAATAATATGAGTGTTGAGCCGATGGCTCATGCAAGATGGTAATCCCTTTTTGAGCAAATACAGATTTAAACCCATCGAGAGTATCTTCTATTACGTTTCCTACATAGAGTTTTTCTTTTTTATAGCTAAGCGCGCCAATGTCTGACATTGATAATTCATATAGGTCGTTCACGAGTTGGCTCAGGTGCTCTACTTCACTGTGCAGTGATGCGATTGCCGAGACTGTTGGTTGTCTAACCTCGTCTTGTATGGCCTCAATTTCGCCTTTTAATACCGCCAGCGGGGTTCTTAATTCATGAGAAATATCGGCTATCCATTGTTGGCGGGAGTTCTCGTTTTTTGAAAGGGTGTGAGCGAGCATGTTGAAATCTTTAGACAGTTGGCCCAGCTCATCATCTGTCGTAATGGGGATGACGGCGCTGTAGTCACCGTTGGCCAGTTTCTGGGTGCCTTGCGTTAGCTGTTTGATAGGGTTTACAAAATGAGCGGCAATCGGGAATGCGATAATAAGCGGGATTAAGACCATGACAAGTGCAATCCACGTGAATGCTTCAGTTTGCTGTTGTAAAAATACTTGGTCTAGCTCACCTGTTAGCTCTCGTTTTCGTAATTGCCCAACATAACCGACCAGTGTGCCTTTGCTTGATATAGGGTATAACGTGACCTGTTTTAGCAGGCTGGCTTCACCATATATGATCTGCTTTCTATGATCTAAAAGAAACGGTCTTGTCGTCGTTGTTTGGGTAAATGGTGTTAGCCCAATATCTCGCTCTTCTCTTAACGGCGGAGGACGAACGTTTTCATTGTCACGAGATTCAAACCGCGGAGGAGGCCTTCTGTTGCTCCAAGCAATATTGTTTGTTGATGTCGGTTGCCGACGTTCAATTTCTAGACTCTCGGAGAACATACTCCCCCAATATCGCCTGTTGTTTTTAACTCTATCCCAACTGCCCGCTTGCAGCCACTCCTGACTTAACCTTTCAGCCAGTCGTTCATACTTTGGGGCTTCTTGGGCATTAATATAGGTTAAAAAACCACGATCAAAACTCCACTGCATGACTAAATACATACAGATAACTAAACCGCAGGTAGCGACTAATAAGGTGGATAGGAGCTTAAAGCGAATGCTATTCATTTTTAGCAAGGTCTCTGTTTATGGGCGCGACGCTAAGTCTTTACTATACTTAATCAATCTTTGAAAATAAGCGTCGGCGTCGAATTTCCTTGCTTTTTTCACATTTCGTCAAGAGCGGTAAAACTTCAGATTGAGCTGAGGGGGGGTTAGTAGAGTCGAGTAGTGAGTTTTCGGCTGGCATCTTTAGCAAACAGCATTTCTAACCGAAATGAGACGAAAGGGTTAGGTTTAAAGTCTTCTATTCGTTGAAATTCAATACCTGGTGTCATTTCATAGAATAGCCAGTCTTTATAGAGCCGTCGACGATAAGATGCTTTAGTGTAGTAGTTGGTAATACGGCTTCCCTTTTTCTCTTCAGCCACTATACCAGCAGCATATTGAATGGCTCGTTTGTTGTTAATGTCTTGGAAGAGAGAGAGTTGTTCCAGTAAGTCGAACTGCTCCGTCCGTTCATGCCAGTCCAGCACGCTAGTGACACGAAATAAGAGTTTTTCGGTTAGCCTGCGGTCAAAGTCAAATTGAGAGTAGGTGCCAAACCCTTTACTTTCGAACATAAACACTTCTTGTGAATACACCATATACCAGTGATCACTAATCTCCCAGCCTCTTACGGCTCTGAAGCGGGCAAAAGGATCGGGTGGCCAGCGAGCTTTGACGCCCCAGTCAAATGAGAGTCGACTCCATTTTTCTGACTCGAATAGGTATCTTATCGAACCATACAACCCATTATTTGACTCTCCCTCTGTGCTGGGTAGATCAGACAGGTTACGTTCAGAAATGCCTTGTTCTTGGTCGGGGTCGTTTTCAATGACGATCCTGAGCTTCTTTTTAGTGATCGGAAGGTCCAGGCTAGCTTTGATTCTTGGTTTGAACGATATGCCATCATACGTCGATGTATCTAAATCAAAGTAAACTTTAACGAAGCTTTTATTTGTATCTTGATAACCGCTGGTGTCTCCCATAAAGCTATCTAGGTAACCACCAATCGCTGATACGTTATGGGACCATGTTCGCTGATTAGTGTCGATCCATTCGAGCGATTCGGGGCTCAAATAGAGTGGTGCAGAGTCCTCTTCCAGGTCGCCCAATTCAAGAGGTTCAGAGGGCTCTGTAGCCTCTGTCTGTTGGCTATACCCTTCTTTATCAGTCGTATTGGCCTCATTCTCGGTTTCATTGATGTTATTTTGGGTGGGAATTGGCTCATCGGTGGATGCGTAAACGAATTGATTGCTTAGGCAGGATATAAAAACGATAAACAGAACTTGAGTCAGTATTGGCATTTAGGGGGCGATAGTCCTTTCTGTTTCCTTTAGGTTTATTCGGTCACGGCCTAACTCCACTACGATAATGGTTATTTACTGTCAGCCATGATTAGAGTATATAAAATATAGCAAAAATTCGAGTATTATGAATAGTATATCAATAGCTTATTGCAGGTTAGAATAACATTGAAACTACACTCCCTGATCCCAAACTCGGCACTGTTCTATTTCATTATCTTGCTATTGCTGCCTCTCCGAGGTTTATTGGCAGAAAGAGGTATTGACACTGAACCTGCTAATTATGCGTTCTCCAATTATTTAGGGAGTGGGCTGTATCGTACCTCCGGACAGGAGGCTACGGTGTTTAATATGCCGTTTTCGTATCAACTGGAAAATGAAGTAGGGCCTCCACTCAGAGTGCGTTTGCCTGTATCGGTAGGTTTTTTTGATTTCGATGTTTCGGGCCTGCCCGAAGGCGTTGTGCCCGAATCAATTGATACGGTTTCATTTGTTCCCGGTATCGAATTTGATTACGCCATTAGTGAGAATGTGACGGTCACTCCGTATTTTGACCTTGGGTTGGCAAGAAATTTATCTACCGGAACGGATACCGCAATCTATTCATCAGGTATTTCTCTCTACTATCCGCTAGAGGGAGGAGACTATGACCCATTATGGGTTAGCCGGATGTATTACGCGGGTCACTATACCGATGCGACCCAAAAAAGAGAGGAGTATGCTGCGTTTCAAACCGGCATAGATATAGGGTTGTCGCATAAGTTCGACGTAGCGGGTATATCTATTCAGCCTACGATATTTGCCACTACCTATTGGTATTTTGTAGCGTTGGAATTTGATAGTCCGAGCGGACGAGATGTATCGGTTAGCAACAGTTACGAGTTGGGTTTTACGTTGAAGTCCGACCAAGGTATAGGTTATTCATTTTTGTCGCTTGATCGTATCGGCGTGGGTTATCGTTTTGGTGATAACTTTTATGCTTGGCACTTGCTCTTTGATCTTCCCATCTAGTTGCCGTTTTTCGTTAAGGTAAACTTGGGGCTATTGTATTTTTAGCGCTATTATTTCAGTAGTACGATTATTTCCGCTATGCGGTTACCCAATTAGTACGATGCGAAATGATCAAAGACCCTTGATAAAGAGCTTGTAATGTCTAGAGGACAAGAAAAACATCAAAAACGTGTTAACGAATTGATGATGTTAGGAAAAGATTTAGCTCGTCGAGCTCACTCGAAATGTGAGCTATGTGCGTCAACCGGTGTTAGTTTGGCGGCTTATGAAGTGTCACCTGTCCCTGCAGAGCCAGATATTGACAAAACCGTGTTTATTTGTGACGTTTGTTCTGAGCAGATCGATAACCCCAAACTAATGAATGCGCATCACTGGCATTGTTTGAGCGCTTCGGTATGGTCTTCAACGCCTGTTGTTCAGGTTGTGGCTGTTAGAATGCTAGAGAGGTTGATCGACTGTGAAGGGTGGGCAGAGGATTTATACGATCAACTGTATCTTGAGCCTGAAATTCAGTTATGGGTCTCTGATACTTAATGTATTATCGCATCGGGGGGGATCTCGTGGCATACCCTAACGCGCACCTATAGCCCTCAATGTATAACGTCTTTTTTATCTCTAAACCTTCTTAAAACATCATTTCTTCTTCATAAATAATGTAGAACGTTGCTTGAATTAAAGGGTCTCAGTTGGTGGAGTCAGTGATTTTAATCTAGGCAAGAGGAGGGATAGATGAAAACGTTAATTCGGAATGGGCTGTCTGCTTTAGCAATTTTTAGTGAGTGTAGAGATCGAAATTCCATGTCTACGGGTTAAATAACGCAGAGGGGTGACTGTTATGCCTTTTCAGAGACTGTTGGACTACTTAAATAGCCATCATGCGAAGTATTCGATTGAGGTTCATTCTCCCGCGTACACAGCTCCAGAGGTTGCTGAGCGCGTCCACATTCATGGCATTAATATGGCCAAAGTGGTCGTGCTCAAAATAGAGGGTAAGTTATCGTTGATGGTGGTGCCTTCGCATTATCATGTGACCTGTGAGGCGTTAGCGGTAGAGATTGGCGTTCATGAGGTTGATATCGCATCAGAGGCAGAGTTTAAAGCAAGCTTTCCTGATTGCGAATTAGGTGCTATTCCACCGTTCGGAGAGTTGTGGAATATGGATGTTTGCATGAGTACTGCTTTTCATCGAGATTCAGATATTGCTTTTAATGCTGGCAGTTGGTCAGAACTTATCCGAATGCCTTGTCTTGAGTACGTGAAAATCGCGTCACCGGTATTGGTGGAGCATGGCGCGCAAGTGCCTGGCTTGAGTGCCAAGAAGGTCGCCCAAAGGCAGGGACGAATGGCTATACACTTGCATTAGGTGGCTGTTAAGGTGCAGTGGTTAAGGGGCTATTGGCGGCGTGCTCTTGCAGTGGAGCTTACCATGAGCCTCAACTAACGCTTTATCGGATATACTGGTCTGATGCAGAGTTGCTTTGTGCAGCAGTGACTCGATTTCTTCAATGATCTTTGTATCTGTTGTGTCGCTACTTCCTTGGCGCGCTTGGGCGTCTCGTAATCGTTGTAACTTTTTTTGGCTTGCTGCTTCAAGTATCTTCATGATGGAGACCTTCATTTACGTTGATATCGACTAACACTATTGGCTTATCGAATATAGGTGAGCCTGATTCGTGGCGCAGTCAGGGACAATTAGCGTTTCACTATTGGCATGTAGCAAGTACGGCATCCAGAGTTGCCCAGTATTTGGCATAGCACCGAGCCCTGAAAAAGAGTCTATATAGTGCCCTTTATGAGTAAATACTTTTAGAGATCGGTTTACCAGGTCATTCACAATCAGGTGTTTATCCGTCGCCTGAATGCTGGTGGGCAATAAGAAATTGTCATTATGGGTTCCGTAACCTTGTTGACCAAACTGATAGAGGTACTGCCCTTTGCTACTCAATACTTGAATGCGGTTATTCATCTGGTCAGTAATATAAATGTTGCCTAACGGGTCAAGCGACACATCTGAGGGCCCTGAAAACTCTCCATCTCCTTTGCCCTCTTTTCCATAGGTATCTATAAAACCAATGATCCCGTTTTTTGATATCCGCCAATGTGAGATGCGATTGTTACCTGAGTCGGCAATATAGATATCGCCGGTTGTGTCATTGACCGCTATTCCTTGAGGTTTATTAAGTTGCCATGGCGCTGTGCCATATCCACCAAAAAATGAGAAATGCACTAAGTCGTCAAGGTAGGGGTTATATTGCAGAATACTCACAAACCCTGAAAGGTAGTTGCTGACAAGAAATAACGCGGTACCCGGGGCGAGTTGCCCAGGAATGACAATTGGCGAGTGAAAGGCATCAACGCCTAAAGCCCCTGGAATTAATGGGAACAGACTTTCTGCTTTTGCTTCAGTATAGGGTTCATAAATGCTGGCCCGCTTTATTTGTTTATTGGCGCTATCTAGTAACCAGGCGTCTTCATGGGTATTTTTAACCCGAGGATTATCAGGAAGAAACCCTTTGAATAGATTATCAGCTAATTGTTCCCAGTTTTGAGTCCATGCGTTAAGACTGTCAACCGCCCATTTTATTGGGTTGAATGGGTTATAAAGGGGAAAAGGTGTGAACCCGAAACCAGACGCAGGCTGTTTTATAACTTGATCGGAGGACTGACGAATAGTTTCGGTTATAGCCGATGTGACAAAATACAGTTGACCGGGGTTATTGCGAGCAGGGCCTGAAACCTGCTCTGGAAGCGCTAAAGGTGCATTATCGACCACTAAATATCGTCCTACCGTTGCAAGAATCGGTTCGGAAACAATAATGTGTTGATGGCTTTTAGGATGCGCCGCCACTTGAATAGGCGCAAAAAACTCACCTAAAGGAAGTAGTGCTTGACCGTCAATGGTATAGCGGTTGATATGATTGGCAGAACCTCCGGGGACATATAAAATATCATTGATGATGGATACATCCCGACTTATTTCAAGGTCGTCAATTTCAGGGGTGCCGGTTGCTGGGAATGGTACGCCTTTTCCTGATAGGTCGCAGCGAACAATGCTGTAAAAACCGGTGTTAGCGATATAAAGGTGCCCGTTATTGTCGCTTGATATTCCTTGGGGCCATAGAAGGCCGGGGTCTGTTGCTCCTTCAATTGTTTGGATGTCGTTTAAGAACTCACCCGTCTCGCTAAAAATGGCGATTCGTCCGCCCCCGTCAGCATTAACAAAAAATTCATCTGCCACGCAGAGTTTTCCGTCGATGAAGGTGAGCCCGTTGGGGCCTTCCAGCCGTTGTCGGTGGCTACCAGTATCGCCAAAAACGGTAACAGGTGAGATTGCCAGGTTTTTGCCATACTTTAGTATTTGGATTCGACGATTGGCCAGGTCAGAGACATAAATTAAACGTTTTTCAGGGTGGTGGCATAATCGAAAGGGCATGTTGAATTGCCCAGGTTGCTTACCGGCTTCACCGTATATTTTTACAACCTTTGTCATCTCGCTATTAAGAATTACGATACGGTTATTGCCTGTATCGGCTAGCCATATTCGATTGAACTGGTCGCAGCAAACGCCTACAGGGGAATTGAAGGTAAATGACGGATGATCTGTTAGTATAAAGGGTGTTTTGGGGGCTACGGGGTCGGCGTTGCTGCCAATGCTATGAAGATATTGAATGTCCATATTTTATGTCTCATTGGTGAGGAGGCCACATACCGTCTTCTTCTAGTTCGTTATAAGCGGTTACGAGCGATTGAAGAAGTTGTTGGGCGTTTTTTGTTTTTTTGGATACGACAAAGCGCGCTTCCAATGCTGAGATTCGGCTTTTGTTCAGTGCTTTAATAGGTACTTGCTTGAGCATGTTCTTCATGGGCCCTGAATAGTTAAGCAGGTAACTGCACCGGCCATGCTTAAGCATATTAACGGCTTGTTCGTGGGTAAATGCACGACATTCGGTTACATTGTTGACAGGATTTTGAATGAAGTTGACCCAACCTCCATAGCTAAAACCATGTATTGTGATGATTTGCTTTCCTGAGAGGTCTTCTTTGTTCAGGATAGCGGGCTTGTCGCCTAACCAATAGGCATTGAGTTTTATTGTGGAAACGACGGGCTTGCCAATAAAGGTGGTGTTTTCAAATTCGGGTAGGGTAGATAAGCCAATCCACAGATCTAGGTCTCCACTGACGATGTTATTAGCCATTCTTTTAGCGGGGAGCGAGTGTGCGGTCCAGCGGTACCCCGCCTTTGGGATCACCATTTTAGCGAGGTCTATCAACAGACCTTCGGGGTCTCCCGATTCGTTGGTTGAAAATACCGGGGGAAACTCGATATAACCAACTGTGATTTCCTGAGCATTAGAAAGATCGTCGGCCTTGACGTAGGTAGAGGCTACTGCCATGTAGCTCAACAAACATAAATAGAGGCATTTTTTCATTACTGTTGCTGTGCTCACAATGGCCCTCTTACAATTGAACATGCTAGGTTCATATAGCAGTATGGGGTCTGATTAATATCTTCCTATCTTAAACAGCGTGTTGAACCGAGCATCTAAGTGCTTATGTTCAATAACGCTGAAATGAAAACGGATCTATGTTTTCAAAAGCTGCGTTGTCATTTCAACTATGTATTAACGAGAGGCGCAGAGTTTATCGTAGATAATCCGCTCTAACGTATTAATTTTGTTGGATAGTAACGTGTTTTTGCAACGTTATATGACGTATTGATCTTATACTATCGTAAAGCAAACCGCCTTAACATTTGTATTTCATCTGCGGACCTGTATCTCTGCACTCGTTATATTAGTTATCGGCTGTTACATCAAGAGCAGGAACAGGATCGTCTGAGTCATCAATTTTTTCGATATCTTCTTCATCTATTTGGTAGGCAATGTGTGCGACCGCAAAACCGGTATGAATGAATTGGTCTGATGCCAAGCCGATGAGCTTTCCTTCAAATGGAGAGGCTACAACGTCCTCCTTATTGCTAATAGGGTCGGCAACTCGTCCAATAATATCCCCTTTTGCAACACTCGACCCTACCTTTAAATCTGAGATATAAATACCTGCAAAGTCTGATCGTACCCAGGTGGAGGTGTTAAACGTAGCCTTAGCTTGAGGGAAAAATGTAAATTTACGGGTAATCTTCATATAGGCAATTAGGTTGTTGATACTTTCGGTCGTCGCTTCTACGCCCTCTTTATCAAACAAAAACGGCCCGCCAACTTCAACGGTGACCGCAGGAATGCCGATGTCATTTGCGGCATTTCTGAGCATTCCGGGGTTACCTTTACTATGAATAATCGTCAAATCACTCAGGCCATCAATAATCTCTTTGATTGAGTTTAGTTTAATGTTGGCTCTCACTTGTGGCATGTTTATTCGGTGCAGGGAGCCGGTGTGCAGGTCGACAAGTGCATCACAGTGGATGATGATGTCGTTAAATAAATGATAGGCGACTCTCTGGGCTGTGCTTCCGTTTTCTGCTCCGGGGAAAAAACGGTTCAAATCTGACCTGTCTGAGAGGTAGCGGGTGCTGCGTAAAAAACCGTCCAGGTTAACGATGGGAACACCAATGACGGTGCCGTGCATCAGCTGTACATCCAACGCTTTGAATACTCGCCGGATAATCTCAATACCGTTGATTTCATCTCCGTGAATGGTGCTGGTCATACAAAGGGTAGGGCCTGGGTTTACGCCTCTTTTGATGAGTGCGGGGGTGTTCCAGTCGATGCTGTCGAAGTTCTGTCCTGAATTCCATGAGAGCGTTGAATCGCCGCCTAAAGGTATCTCACTGTCCATGATGATGAACGGTTTTGGTTGTTCATTAGGCTTTACATCAGAGTTTGCCAGAATTGGTTGGGAGTGCAGATATGTGCAAATAGATAAGCAGGCGATAAAAAACTTTTTCAAGAGTGCTCCTGATGCATGCTCCTGTTTTAAATACACGATTTAAAACAGGAGCATGGCATTTTAATCAGTGGAAAAGTGATCCAAAGAATACTTAACCCTTTCTTCGGGAGATGTGGATTTTGGTGCTTTTTCTTCAATTAGTTTTAAGCGCTTTAGCAGGCCTTTGTCGTTCGCTATTTGAATAGCTAAGCCAGGTCTGGCATTGACCTCAAGAATAAGCGCGCCTAGGTTTTTGTCGATCACGATATCGCAACCCAGATAACCCATCCCGGTCATTTCATAACAGGCGGCGGATAGAGGAAGAATCTCCTGCCAGTGGGGTACCTGAAGTTCTGAGAAGGCGCTACCGGTATCTGGGTGTTTCTCGATCATTCTTCCATCTTGCACTGCAAATAGACTGCGCCCTGTTTTAATGTCTATACCGACACCTACAGCGCCTTGGTGAAGGTTTGCTTTACCGTCTGACTCGTGAGTAGAGCAACGTAGCATGGCCATAACGGGGTAACCTTGAAAGACGATCATTCTGACATCAGGTACACCCTCGTAGCTATATCGCTCAAAAACGGGATCGAAGTCGACTAGCTTTTCAAACATCGCAATATCGGTCTTTCCTCCCAGCGAGTGTAACCCGCTGAGAATATTTGATATATGGCGTTTTATATCGTCAAAGCTTACTTCTTTGCCAGAGGGCTTGTAGAACGTGTCGCCTTTTCGGTCAACAATAACCAAAATCCCTTTGCCACCAGCACCTTGTGCTGGTTTGACTACAAACTTATCAACTCCTGTTAGTATTTTTTCTAATTGTTTAATTTCAAATTGATACTGTATGGAGTTAATGAGTTCAGGTACCGCAATGTTGTGCTTTTTTGCGTATTCCTTGGTCACTAATTTATTATCTACAATAGGGTAAAGCTTACGGGCGTTATAACGGGCAATGTAATCAACATTACGTCGATTCATGCCGATAATACCACGCTCTTTTAATAAATTAGGTTTAACAAATAGCATATCGTCTACCCCTATTAACCTTTTTGGCCTTTCGCCAAGTCTCTAAAACGGTATAGTTCAGTTAAGCGATAACCGTTGTATTGGCCAACAACCAGCGTGATAGACAGTATCACCAATAACATCTCTGGGAAGTTAAAAGTAATATGTTCTATGACGGGGTTGGTCATTGCAAAGTAAGCCATAAGCGCTACAAATAAACTTCCTCCACCTTGCATCATTACCTCTTTAGGGCCGTCTTCTTCCCAGATAATCGACATTCTTTCAATGGTCCAGGCTAAGATGATCATTGGGAAGAAGGTAACTGTTAATGCTTGTGTCATGCCTAACTTATAGCTAATTACGCTCATAAAGCCCATCAGGCCAATAACAATGATGACTACGGCGGATATTCGCGCGACGAGTAATAAATTCATCCGGCTTAAATAACCTCGAATCCAAAGGCCTACCGATACAATGCTTAAGAAAATGGCCAAGCCTGCGAGAGGGGTGGTATCTATAAACGCCAATGCGATCAGGATCGGCATAAACGTGCCTGAGGTTTTAAGGCCGACAATAATACGCAATAAAACCACCACTAAAGCACCAATGGGAACTAACAGAATGCGTTTAAAGGCGCTTTGGGATTCAGTGGGTAGTGAATAAATTGAGAAATCAATAAGTGCACTTTGTTCTACCGTGCCTTTATCGAGGGCCACTGTTTTTGCTGGTTGGTCATTTTCAATCGTTGAGAATCGAACCTTTGACTTTACACCGCCTTCAACATCTAACAGTGACACGCCGCCACGTTGCCAGATGAATACGTCATCAGGAGTACCTTCCTGGCCGTTTTGGGGGTTTATAATAACCCACTGATCACTATTGTAGACTTCTATTAAATCGACTGCCTTTTGCTTTCTTCGGCCGTCTTCCAGAGAGACACCTCTAACCAGGCGAGAAGGTATACCTCCTACTTCCAGTAGGATTAAAGAGAGTTCAGCAACGGATTTATTTTTAAAGTCGGAGTTGACGCCTCTTTTATTATTTTCTTTGAGTGCTCTCAGTTGGTTAACCATCTCAATAGAAAAACTTAGGTTATCTGCGGAGCGCGCTTTAATTTTTTCAAGAAAGTTTTTTGCTTGCACTTCCTGTTCTGAAGATAGGGTTAATGAGCTGGCTTTTGAGGGAGAAGGTGGCGCCAGAGAGGCAGGATCTTCATTATTAACTACGTCGAGTTTGTAGTAGATCGTTTGAGGCCCTTGTGTCGAGCGCTGAGTCCATATTGCTCGACGTTGGCCATTTTCTTCTTTTACACGAAACCCATAACTAGGCGCTGAAAAACTCTCAGCTAATACCGTCATGTTGGAGCCGGCTTGAGGCAAAATCATTGATACTGTAATGGGGGCGTCGGTTGCGTCAAACGTTACTTTAGACTCAACAGTCCACACCTCTTTTGATTCGCCAGGCAATAACGGAAAGCCCAGGCTCTGGTTTTTATATAAAGTGAGCCCTATGCCAAGGGCAAAGAACATGAATGCAAGCAGGTATACCTGTGAGCGAGAAGACATGATGTTTCCTTTTATTATTTAGTCGTGAATTCTTTGCTAACATCTACGATGGCCATGTCCGTCAAAAAGCTACGACCAATCAACAAAGGGTAAGTAAACTTTGCACGGTCAGCCAAGGTGACTTCGCTTACGGTATTTACTTTACCTAGCTTTAGCTTTAGCTTAACGGCATATCTTATTTGATCTTCTGCACCGTGGCGTTTGATATTAACCATGCGACTAACAGGCTTCTCAACAGCCACTAGTTTGCCGGATTCATTGTGGATTTCAAACTTAACCCACTTTTTACCATCACGCTCAAACTTCTTAATATTCTGGGCATTAATTGAAGTGGTGGTTGCTCCGGTATCAATACGAGCGTTTAAGCTAACTTTATAATTGGGTAACTCTACTTCTTCTACCGCACCAATAATGATTTGGTCGCCGACTTGCTTGGCTGAGACTGTTTCAGCGCACTCTTCTACCTCATGCTTCCCCATGCTTTGACAGCCTGCCAGTGAAAGTAAGAGCAGTGTTCCGAAAACTGCACTGGTACTTTTTTTCATGGTTTTTTTGTTATTGGTCATTGTGTTCTCGCTCCTTCAGAAATCAACATTTTTAGTTTGGTAACGGGTTATTTGGGGGGGAATTTAGCTAATAATTTTCCAATCATTTTTTCTATAAGTTTATCTCGTTCTGCGGGCTCGAGCGACTCATAAGCGAGACGCTTCTCACCGGTTGCACTCCAGATAAGTTCTTTGCTATCAGGCTCATGAAAGTCCAGGCTCATTACCCCTTCTTTATAACGCTCTACCATCATTTCTTCTCTGGTGGATGACTGCACTGTCATACCGACACCAACACCTGAATAGTAACGGCCTGCATAACCATAACCGCCGCCATAGCTTCGATAGTTTGTTGCGTAAGTATCGTATACTTTTTGCTGTTCAACATTAACTTCGTTTGTTGCGCCAATTGTATAGTGAACGAGAAAGTCGACTTGACCGTTTTCTTTTTTGACCATGCCTGCTTTTGCTAATTGCTCGTCGATCATAAAACGAATATTTTGATCCAGAAGTGGGTCTATTTCTTTAGGTGGCTTTTCGGTTGCTTCTTTTTTAGATGTGTCGTTAGCCTCTACTTCAAACGGCTTTTGATGCCAGCTATAGTATTTGAAGTCGTTAAAATTTGTGGCTTTACTGTATTCTGTTTCAACTGTGATTTTATTGCCACATGCTGAAATCAGCGTGACCATGACTAATAAAGTTAGTGAGTTTGCAAGTTTCAAACTGATCTCCTTGTTGTGTTGTTTATTCATTATTAGTGGTTGTGGTGAATGCTATACCGCAGCCTAGCTTACTAGTTTATCCATATTGGTCAGTATCAGAATAATGCTGATAGTGCCTAGTAGAACTCCTCTACGTATAAGTTTGCATTTTCTACAGTTTGTGCTCATGGTTAACCCTATTAAAATGCATTTCCAAATCGCATGTAAAAACCATAGTTGTCTGATTTACCATAGGCCAAATCAACACTCACGACCATCCTCTCTTCAGGTTTAATCGTGTAAGAGATGCCAGCGCCTGCCGTGGGGTATAAGTCGCTACTATTGGTGCAGTCTGAGTCACCGCCGAATGACTTACGATAAGCCAGGTTATTCACTTCTATTGAGTGCCCAGAAGTTGGCGAGTTTTGATTGTCTCGAGTGTCATACTGAGCAGCAACGCCTACACCGATTGAATCAAAGCCAACCAGCCCCACCTTTTCAAGTATTGTCTGGCTGAAGTCGTCATCGCCTGAGAGTGTATAGTTTGTGTTAGCCGCTTGAATGCCTGCAAACCAGTCACCTTTTACTTGGTGCAGATATTTGATAGCAAAAATATTTAGGTCGTCGGTAGTCGATACAGGAAGCCCGGTTCCGAGAAAGTCGGAGTAATCATTGTTGATTTCGCCACTGCCTAAGAATGCAATGAGACGTTGCGTGTCATGATCAAAGTACGTTCGCGCAAAAGCGCCACCTACGATTGAGTCAGTGGAGCTGTAGCTCCCGGTAATGCCAAACATTGACGCAGGAGAGTCACTATCAAAGGAATAAATATAGGCCGCTAATGCGCCTACTGAGGTGCCTAGTTTAGGGTCACTACTTAATGTGGGGGTAAAAAGCCAAGGTGATTGTTTTTTTTTATCATTAGTCTGTTGGCTTGATGATTCGTTGGGAGTTTTGGTCGCGTATGATGGTGGAGATAAAACCACTGCAATTAAAGCCACAATAGAGAGGTAGAACTGGATAGGAGCCGTTATAGGATTAGTCGTGGATTTGCTCGTCACAGAGAACTACTCGTCTTTGTTATTGGTTTACGGCAGACAATTTGAGCAACGGCCCTGTTGGGGGCAGATAATACGCCTTCGAAGTAGTGTAACGTTTCCCAGTCATTAAACCAATCCTCTAACTCGCCTGCTTTTAGTAGAAAGTCTGGGTTGTTGGGGCGGCCGAATTGTCTATTATCTAACGTAAATGTTTCATAAATAATAATGCCGCCAGGGGCGATGGTGTCAATTAACGCTGGAATCAACGGGCGATGAAGGTAACGGAATACCAGAGCGGCAGAAAAGGTCTTTTTTTCAAAAGGGTTTATGTTGGGGCGCTCAAGGTCAATGGGCCAGATCTGGCCGCTGCGTTTAAGTGTGGTTAAAGCCCCCGACACCTTTTCAAGCAATGAGGTTGAGCGGTCGGCAAAGGTAACCGGTAACCCTTTATTCGTTAAAAATAGACCGTTTCGGCCTTCTCCGCAGGCTAGATCAAGAATGCTGCCATGGTGAGCGCAACGCTCTAATTCAGCATAGTATTTTTCGATCAGGTTGGAGTGCATAGGGCTTTCATAACCTGTATTTTTAAGCGGGAATTAGCCTTTGCTATCATAAAACGAATTAATACGGCGTCGATGAACAATAGAATAATAGCGTATGTCTGCAGGCGCATGGGAAATAATAGCCGATATAATAATAATGGCGACCAGTACGAGTTGATTGACCAGCATGTTGCCGCCCAGAAGCATCAATAACCCCAGTTTTATATAGATGACAATACCGCGAACCTGCACTAGCCATAAAAAGTTAGATAGCGCGTCAATGGCTACCATGGCCACTCCCGTAGCGACCGCTGCATACCAGTACCAAACCCACTGGCTAAACGGAACATCAAACAAAATCGCTCCGCCGACCCCTGTGATACTGAATATGTGGAGGGTCCTTAGGATTATTTTAAGCCAGCGCTTGCCTGAAAAATCGCCTAAAAGTGAGAGCTTCCTAGGCTGTAATAGTTTGGATTTCTTTTTCACCTGTGATGCCCCGATTGTACCGTCAGTCAGTTAGCGTTAAGGTTACCTGAATCAGCCTACTAAGTGTATTGAGTCGTAAAACGAAGGATGAATAATGCCTGAACCGCTAAAAAATTCATACAATCGGTTTTATATTGAACGGTTAGCCGATGCTATTAAAGCGTCATGGACTCCTTTTGATAAGCCGTTGTTTGTTGCTAAGGTGTTTGATGATCAGTGGGAAGGTAAAGAGCTTAAAGCTCGCATGAAGCATATTACGGTGATGATGCATGAGTGTCTCCCGCTACCTTTTGAGAAGGTTGTTGAAATATTGCTCTCAGCGGGTCAGGAGTTTGGTGGCTTTGAAGGGATGTTCTTCCCCGATTATGTTGAACAGTTTGGTGTCAATGATTGGGAATTGTCGGTCACGGCTTTGGAGGCACTAACGCAGTATTCCAGCTCAGAGTTCGCAGTGAGGCCGATGATAATTCGTGACCCATTAAGGATGATGGCGGTCATGATGAGGTGGGCGTCTCATCAGAACTATCATGTTCGTCGTCTGGCTACTGAAGGATGTAGGCCTCGCCTGCCTTGGGCGATGGCATTGCCGGCATTTAAAAAAGACCCGCAATTGATACTGCCTATTTTAGATCAACTGAAGCAGGATGAGTCGCTCTATGTAAGGCGATCGGTAGCCAATAACCTTAATGACATTGCTAAAGATAACCCTAAAGTGGTGTTGAGCTGGTGTAAGCAGAATATTGGGCGACATCCAGATACCGACTGGGTTATTAAACATGGATGTAGAACGTTATTAAAACAGGCCAATGTAGAGGCGATGGCGTTATTCGGTTACGCTGACAGTTCACAGGTCTTAGTTGAAAATTTATTCATTAAGAATAACGCACTGGCAATCGGCGATAACTTACTGTTCAGCTTTAACGTGGCTACGAGCGAAAAGAAACTGTCAAAGCTTCGTGTTGAGTATATTATCAATTATGTTAAGGCTAATGGACGGTTGGCACCAAAAGTTTTTAAGTCATCAGAATCCGACTATACACAGCGTGAAATATCATTTGAGAGAACTCATTCTTTTAGGCAAATGAGTACTCGTAAACATTACCCAGGAGAACATAAATTATCAATAAGAGTGAATGGCGATATTAAGGCGAGCACTTTCTTTTGGCTTCACTAGGTTGTTGAGTTTATTAACTCTGTATCATCGTGAATGAGTAGTGAGCCTTTGGGGGCGGCGTAAGGGTATGAATGCTCAAGTGAATCAATTAGCAAGTATTAATGGCACAACACTATAAGACAGCGTTAAAATGGACTCAGATACCACGCTCTATATGTTTGGCGTGAATTTTGGGTATAAGTTTTAGTATGATTTGAGTAGCATTCTGATTAATGCTAATAATGCACAAGGAGATGTACGCGTGTGGTTTAAATTAGTTTTTTTATCGTTGATTCTGGTGCTAGGCGGTTGTAGCTCTGTCACGCATTATGAATCAACAACGGTTGCCCGTACCGATAAGCATGACGGTGGGGTGAGTGCGATTCGACGTCTGCAGCGAAGTGATCAGCAGCAGTGCGATATTTCCGTTGCCAAAAAAACACCGGATATCAAGGATCTTAATTCTGAAATATGGGCGGTGTTAATATGCAAGAAATACTATCAATATCAGGTCAGGTTTGAGCCTCAAGCAGAAGACCGCTATAAGGTGACAGCTACCCGGTTTGTCGACCCATAATAACATCTGGAGGGTAGTGTGACAGAGGAAGTCGTCACTTTTCACCGTCACAAACAAGATACGCTTCGAGTGCTGATCAAAGGGGATTGGAGCATCTCCTTTGGTCTGCAAAACCCTGAACATTTTTTATCTCACCTCACGTCTTCGCCTGAAACGCAATATGTAGTAATAGATGCCAGTCAGCTGGGGGTGTGGGATAGTTCTCTTATTAGTTATCTTGTTACACTCAATGGGTTATCCAAGGCACAAAATATAGAGGTGGATGTTACCGGGCTACCTGAAGGGATTGTTCGGCTAATTGCATTAGCTGAAGCGGTACCGGAAAGAGAAGGGGTTGCTAAACAGTTAGTTAAACTGAACCCTGTAGATAGTCTTGGGCAGTTTGTCATTCAGACTTTTCACCAGTTTACTGCATTTATTACCTTTTTAGGAGAAGCGTTACTTGCGTTAGGCCGGTTGGTAAGGGCCAAAGCCGTTTTTAGACGTCAGGATCTGGTAATTTTCTTGGTTGATACAGGGCCTTCTTCGTTAGGTATTGTAACCCTTATTAGTGTGCTAATCGGCATGATATTGGCGTTTGTCGGCGCGGTTCAGCTTGAGAAATTTGGCGCCAGTATTTATGTTGCCAGTTTAGTGGGTCTTGCTATGGCAAGGGAAATGGCACCGATGATGACCGCGATTATTATGGCCGGCAGAACAGGGGCCGCCTATGCAGCTCAACTCGGTAGCATGCAGGTTAATGAAGAGATTGATGCACTCAAAACAATGGGGATTTCGCCGGTTGACTATTTAGTACTACCCCGCTTGCTTGCGTTGATTTTTATGATGCCACTGCTCACCATTTACGCCAATATGATGGGGGTTTTTGGTGGCGCGCTGGTGAGTATTATTATGCTTGATGTTACTTGGTCTATGTATCTGGAGCAGATGATGGCGACGGTTCCACTCACTCACTTTTTTATTGGGCTGGTGAAAAGCCTAATATTTGGCGTGTTGGTAGCATTATCTGGTTGTTATATGGGGATGAATTCAGGGCGTAGTGCAAGTGCGGTTGGTCAAGC
The DNA here is from genome assembly GCA_913060665.1 of uncultured Oleiphilaceae bacterium. Classification (GTDB taxonomy): domain Bacteria; phylum Pseudomonadota; class Gammaproteobacteria; order Pseudomonadales; family Oleiphilaceae; genus Alkalimarinus. The sequence goes on along the minus strand of CAJXUY010000011.1, from coordinate 38,807 downwards.
AGCAACAAGTGCCGTTGTAATGGGAATCGTGCTGATTATTGTCTTCGACTCGTTGGTCACTATCGTAACAACCGTATTCGGGATTTGAATGATGACTCAGCCACAAGCGCATATTCGTGTTCGAAATCTCACCTTGCAGTATGGTGAAAAACTCATACAGAAAAACCTTAATTTTGATGTTAATAAAAATGATATTTTTATTATCATGGGGGCAAGTGGGTGTGGAAAAAGTACGCTACTAAAGCACATGATCGGGCTATATCACCCAGCACAAGGACAGATATTTGTTAACGATAAAAGTTTGTGGGACGTGTCGGATGTAGCTCGACAGCGTATGATGAAGCACTTTGGCGTCACCTACCAGGCGGGAGCGCTGATTAGTTCGTTGACTCTATCAGAAAACGTGGGTATGCCATTAGAGCTATATACGCAGCTTTCACCAAAAGAAATAGAAGAATTAGCTAGCTTAAAGTTATCAATGGTGGGTTTAGCTGGCTTTGAGGATTATTACCCTTCAGAAATTAGTGGGGGCATGATTAAACGAGCGGCTCTGGCACGAGCGATTGCGCTTGATCCGGAAATCCTTTTTTTTGATGAACCATCTGCCGGTTTAGACCCTATCAGCGCGAGCTTGTTGGATGACCTTATTCTGGAGCTAAGTGATAGTATGAAGTCGACGATAGTGATTGTGACCCATGAGTTAGCGAGTATATTTTCAATTGGCACTAATACTGTATTTTTAGATACGGATACTCAAACAATGCTGGCAACCGGTCATCCGAATCAATTATTAGCAGACTGTGATAATGCAAGCGTACAACAGTTCTTGCGGCGAGGGGGGGTGGAGAATGCTTAACCACTCATTAATTAAGTGCAAAGCTCTTCTAAAGGATATCTTATGCCTCACAAAATGAGCGCGAGAGCGATAGGGTTATTCACTGTCGGGGCCATTGTGAGCGCTGTTGTGGGCATATTGTTGTTTGGCTCGGGTGACTGGTTTAAGCAGCAAGACCGAATAGAGATGGTGTTTACGGGGTCGGTCAAAGGTCTAGGGGTTGGTTCTTCTATCACCTATCGGGGAGTTCGTATTGGTGAGGTCGAGTCCATCAATATTAGTCTTTATGAAGGCAAAAACAATATTAATATCAGAGCTGTTGGTGTGGTTATGCAAAAACCCTCTGATAATAGTTTATTTGCATTTAATACTGATCGAGATGACATTTATAAAGCGCTTATTAAGCGGGGCGTTAGAGCTAGGCTGGTACAAGAAAATTTAGTTACAGGACGGTTACAGGTTGAATTGGAGTTTTTTGAAGATAAAGAGGGCTACGCGCCGCCCAGTCAATCTGGTTATGTTGTGGTGCCAACCGTGCCAAGCGAAATAGAAATTTTTGGGGAAACCCTGTCCAGACTGGTAGAGCAGTTTGACGGGTTACCTATTAAGGATATATCAAGCAATCTGGCTGCTGTTGCAGAGGGTATGAATAATATTGTGAACTCAGCAGAAGTCAAAAGCTCACTACGCAACTTGTCTGGTAGCCTTGAACACCTTAATAACCTGCTGAGTAAACTGGATCAGGATAAAGGCGAAATAACCGAAGAGTTGATAGCAGCAACCCGAGCCGTGAAAGAAATGGCTGACTCAGTCGCCATTGCTGCGGATAAAAGCCATCCGATATTGGACGGCGCAGCGGGTTCTCTTAAGAGATTGGATCAGTTGTTGACACAGTCAAGCAAGACGTTATTAACCTATGAAAAGTTGGTGCAGCCTGACTCTGAGTTGAATGTGGTGCTGGTTCAAACCCTACAGTCATTTGAACGAGCCTCAGAACAGGTTAGGCAGTTGGCAGAAACCCTCCAGCGGAATCCGGAGTCTATCTTAACCGGTAAACAGCGTTAGTATTATTGCTGGCGATTTAGAAGAGATATACGAGGAGACTAAAATGAGACAGCTGAATGTTATCTGGTTAACGGTCATTGTCATGTTGCTGGCGGGTTGTGCTGCCCCCAAACCTTCCGCAAAAAGTGAATTCTACTTGTTATCTGCCCCCCCATTGCCGCATCGACAGATAGATTTAAGTTCAGAGTTGATGGTCGTTGGCCCCGTGACGGTTGCCGATTATCTAAAGCGCGCATCTATTGTTACCGTGCGATCTAAAAACCACTATGATATTTCTAAACTTGATCAATGGGGAGGGGGAATAGAAGGCGAAATTCAACTTGCACTGCTAAAAAATTTGTCATCACTGAATGCTGATAACACGTATGTTCGGTATTCGGGCCTAGCTAATTCAGTGGGTGCTTATAACCTTAGAGTTGATGTCTTGAGGTTTGATGCAAATTTAAATGGGGACGCGCGACTGGAAGCTTCATGGGCATGGATTGATAAAGACCGAAAGGTTGTATCAGCAGGGTTATATTCTAAAACTAATCGAGCTGGCAGCACGATAGAGCAGTCTGTTGCGGCGCAAAGTGAGTTGCTTAAAATGTTGTCTCAAGAGGTATTAACGGGCTTTTAAGTTACTTTAGCTAACGAATTCCTTTGTGAGTGTTGTTTATATCATCGTTACCACCGTTGAGAGGTGCCATTGTCTTCATTTTTTGACCTATTGTTATTTACCTCAAATATTACCCTGCCGATATTTATCATCGTGTTTTTGGGCTGGTTTCTGCGCAGAACCGATTGGTTGACTGACAGTTTTATTCATTCTGGCTCGAAGTTAGTCTTCACTATTGCGTTGCCAGCGCTGTTGTTTATCAACGTATTAGAGTCTGATCTGTCAACTGTTTTTGATACTCGCCAAGTGTTGTATGCGATGGTTGCTACTATTGTGGGTTTTCTATGTATATGGTGGTTTAGTGGTTCTATGAAATTGGCCCCTGAGAATCGGGGGGTTTTTGTACAGGGAGCTTTTCGCGGCAATATGGGTATTGTTGGGCTGGCACTCTGTATGAATATGTATGGTGAAGACGGTTTAGCGGTCGGATCTATTTTGCTGGCATTTTTAACCTTGCTTTACAATGTGCTTTCCGTTTTTGCATTGACTCTACCTTTTCGTTCAGGTGAACGCTTTGACTGGTGGGGCATGAGCAAAGATATGATCAAGAATCCGCTGATTATTGCCATTCTCTTGGCTTTAGCGCTTAATTTATTACAACTGACACCGCCCGCGGTGATCATGAAGAGCGGCGAGTATTTTTCGAATATGACCCTGCCACTAGCACTGCTTTGTGTAGGAGGCTCAATTAACCTTCAAGTGCTTAAAGAAAGCAGTCAGCTAGCCTTGGGCGCGACCGCATTAAAGCTAGTAGGGTTGCCGTTCGCGTTTACCCTAGGCGCGTTCTTGATAGGCTTTGAAGGCTTGGCGCTAGGTACCCTGTTTTTGATGTTCGCGAGCCCTACCGCCACGGCTAGTTTTGTGATGGCTAAAGCCATGCGAGGTAATGCAGCACTGTCAGCGACGATTATTGCCTTATCTACGGTGCTTTCTTTATTAACCGTAAGTACGGGGATATTTGTACTGCGGGCTATGGGGGCGGCTTAAGCTTGATTACCGCAGATACAGTGCCTGTCAGGGGTCAATTTACGGATTCGGGCATTGAAAAGTAATCGTCTTCGACATAAAACTGGTCTGCACTACTTCGCTCCCACCACTCTTGCCATGGCTTTCCTGCGTGTTCTTTATCTAATAAGGCATTAGGCTTTAGAGGCGAAATAAAACTGCCTATAGGTATTAACAACCCATCAGCAGAGCGCCTTTTTATCATATGAGGTTTCAGTTTTGCAGGGTCATCTAGCCCCATGCTGCCCACTAATTCATAAAAGTTCTTCAGTGTATTATGGTGAAAGTTTTTAACACGCTCACTCTTAACGTTGACGTCGATGGCTTTTGTACGCGCCGGGTCTTGTGTGGCAATGCCCGCTGGGCAATGATTACTATTGCAGGTACGTGATTGCACGCAACCCAACGCCATCATCATGGTGCGGGCCGCATTGACAATATCGGCGCCTACTGAAATTTTAGCGAGTAGGTCAAAGCTTGATGCAGTCTTGCCAGAGGCGATAATTCTAATCTTCTCTCTGAGCCCAACACCCACGAGTGCATTGTTAACTAAATAAACCCCTTCGAGGCAGGTCACTCCTAAGCGATTGGTAAACTCCACGGGTGCTGCACCTGTACCACCTTCTGCGCCATCTACGGTGATAAAATCAGGGGTAATGCCGGTTTTAAGCATCGCTTTACAGAGGCTTAGAAATTCCGCAGGGTTGCCAACACAGAGTTTAAACCCAACGGGTTTACCGCCACTTAGAGTGCGTAGTTTCTGTACAAATGATAATAGTGCAATAGGCGTAGTGCACTCAGGATTTACGGCTGGAGAAATGCAGTCTTTTTCCATTGGAATATGGCGAATGTCAGCAATCTCGCGAGTGATTTTAGCTTTGGGTAAAACCCCACCGTGACCCGGTTTTGCGCCTTGAGATAGTTTAACCTCAATCATTTTTACTTGTGGCAGTGCGGCATTTTTTTCAAAAAGAGCAGGGTTAAAGTTGCCATCGTCATTTCTACAGCCAAACAGGCCTGTACCTATTTGCCATACAATATCGCCGTCGTGGCGAAGATGATAAGGGCTAATACTTCCTTCGCCGGTATTGTGATAACAGCCCGCTTTCTTGGCTCCTAAGTTTAACGCTTCGATGGCGCGAGAGCTGAGTGAGCCAAAACTCATCGCAGATATATTAAGATAAGAGGCTTCATAGGGAAGAGTGCAGTTAGGTCCTCCAATAGATACTTTCTTGGCCTCTCCGCTGATATTTTTAGGTGACATGGAGTGCCATAGGCTGAGGTAGTTGTCTTCTAGTAAGTCGCGTTGAGTGCCAAATGCAATGGTGTCACGTACGTTTTTTGCTCGCTGATAAACTAAGGATCGTTGCTCCCGGTTAAAGGGGCGTTCTTCGGTATCGTTGGCAATAAAGTACTGTTGGATTTCTACTCGGTATGATTCCAAAAAGTACCTGATGTAAGCCACTACAGGGTATAGGCGGTTCAGGTTATGTGGGCTTATTTTCAGATCATAAAAACCAATAGCGGTATAGGCGAGTGAGGATATCAATAATATGTTGCTTAACAGGCTATCTGACTCGCTCCAAAAATAATAAGCTGAAAAATTACCAACACTGGCAATAAGCCAATAGACAACCTGCATTACTGTCATATTGTTACCTTGTTTTTATATGTGATATGAGTGCTTTTATAAGACATAATTAATGGTTTGATACTACATATTAAGTCTCTCGATACTACCCTGTTTATTGTTGTTTCAACAAGTAAAACGATATAATGGATGTTAATTGTTAGATGAAAGAACTCCCCTTTCCAGTCATTGGTACTTAGGAATAGTGAGCTACATTATGTCGCCGTCTCGACCTTCGATATTCTACATTGATTTATTACGTTTTCTCGCGGCCATAGCGGTCGTGATTATTCACGTGTTAGGGCCTTTTAGATTTATGTATGGCGAGGTGCCTGATTCAGACTGGCTGGCTGCGATGGGGTATAATAGTATTAGTCGTTGGGCTGTGCCTATATTTATGATGATTAGTGGCGCTCTGTTGCTGTCTGATTTGCGTCCATTTGACTGCGAACGCTATGTGACACGTAGGCTGGGGAAGGTCCTTATTCCCTTTATCGCCTGGACGGTAATCTATTCGATTGTAGGGGGCTTTATCGGTGAAACAGGCGGTTTTGCAGACTATGGTTGGAATGCCGGGCTGACTGAAAAGCTAATAACTGAGTCTAATAACGAACCAGTGTGGTATCACCTCTGGTTTTTTTATGATTTCATCCCGCTGTATTTTATTATTCCATTTTTAGCGATCGTACTTAGACGGTTGAGCGCCGAGCATATTAAGCTTTTACTTGCTGCGTGGTGGGTATTGACCTTGATGCACTGGCTAAAGGTTGAAACGCCTCTTAGACAAAATATTGTGCTCTATTCCGGTTATCTGGTTTTCGGTTGGTATCTCTTTAATCGTGATAACCGACCACAGTTGAAATGTTGGGTAGTGGCGGGTGTAGGGTGCTTAATGTTAAATGCATTGGGTAGCGCTTACCTTTCTATTTTGGAGGGGAAATATAGCTCCTTTTTTATGGGGTATAAGTCACTCAATACGGTGATAATTGCGGGGATGTTGTTTGTCATTGCTCAATCTTATGCAGAGCGTATTCAAGGTCGACTGCGCAGCTTGATTAGCTTAATATCCAAGTACAGCTTAGGTATCTATTTGGTTCATCCACTGCTACTGATCCCTGTGCGTCATCTAGAAAACGATGTGTACAGCTTTTTTGGCTCTAACTGGTTAGCCATCCCGGTGATCAGTTTGATAACGCTGGTGCTGGCACTAGGGGTGACTATTTTATTAGCTAAGTTACCCATTATTAGGCGGGTTGTTCCTTAGTATATGGCTCCATTAGATATGCACAAAAATGGCCTCGTGCTACCACTCAAATTTAGCCGACTGTTGGTGTCTGTATGTTTGGTTTTAGCTATTACGAATGCTAGTGCAAATGACGTCGATTGGTCGACGACGTTGCTAGCACCAAACATGGATGAGTTTTGTGAGGTTAAAAGAGAGCATCGGATTGTTCAGCCTAAACGCTTGCTGCTTTGGCTGTTAGATTTTGTAGCGATCAGTGATGCGGCCATGGATCTCAATGGCGATGGTAATACGTTGTATAATGAAAAGGTGGCGCTTATTGCAGATGACAAAGCGTTCACCTCGTGTATTGAATCTTCACGTTGTGATGAACTGGATCAAGAAAAGGTCCTTCGTATCAGGTCAGTGATTGAAAGTTTATGGTCTCCTTCGCCCCCTAATCCGTTTCATACTCACTTCCTACCAGGTAGAGAAGGTCGTGCGTCAAAAATTGACCTTAAAACCTTTCTTTCACAAGACACGGGTATCGAATCTATTTGTCCATCTCCCGATAAGGTTCTTGCGGCACAATCAGACGTAGACGCTGAAACTAATCGTCAGGAGTCATGGTTGGATAAAATGGTTGTGCGAGAGAAGTCTGATGATATTACTAAACCCTTTGGTGAAGCGAGTCCGGCCAGTTTTTCATTTGAAAAAAATGAACTGAGTAGTACAAGGGATGTTGAAGTTGATCTAGTCGTGGCTTATTTAGTTCATGAACAGTATTACGAAAAAGAATCTAGTCAGTATTATCTGTATTTTCAGTCTGAGAGTGATGTTCAGCGAATAGATGGCGTCGATACCAGCTCCAGCAGCAATGCACTTTCTATCGGGGTTCTAGCGGAGTACCGTCTTGGAAAATATGATAACTATTATTTTGCCAATAATGTTATTAGTTTAAGACCTAGCTATACCAACGATACCGTACAAAAAATTGAAACGGCTAATATCATCGCGACCTGGTCTCCTATCCCGGATCTAGGGAAGAATAATTTCTTCTTAAACATGGTTCCTTTCGGACCTTATGTTAACTTCAAGCTTAACTGGGATGCTCGACTGGAAGGCGGGACGTTGCTGAAAAGAGGTGAGCAGGAAATACTTGATGATAACAATGACTATGCTGATATAGGTGCCAATTTTAACTTTTTGATCACTGGCGCAAAAAACACTCTGTTGGAGCGGTTTCAGTGGGATAGTAATTATAAGAAACTTTTTTCTTTATTATCAGACCAGTCGGATAAAGAATACGCCAGCAGCAAACTTCGTTATTTTATTAATGGTAACTTTAGTGTGGGCTTAGAATATGAGAAAGGACGCAAAGGCGTGCAGTTTAATGAAGTAGATAAATGGAAAATCAACTTCGGTGCAAAATATTAAACCGCTCTAATTTATAGGGTGTGCTTGTGCACCGAATAATGATTAAAAATCATCTACCAATATGCTTAAGTAAGAGCTGATTCGCATCAGCGTGCATTTAGTTCACCGTATTCAACAACGCTGCTTTCCAACGGCTTTCAAATTTAGCAAAACCTCCTGGGTAGTGATCATCCCAGAAACGAATGGGGTCTAAGGTATCGCATGGATTTTCTGCCATTTCGGCAAATAGTTCACGAGTAAAACGCTCTCCTTCATGATGATTTTGTAACAAATAGATGATTGACCACGCCATTGCATACATCGTTCTTGGTTCGTTAGCTCGCCACTTTGAGTCAGTCAGCAATAGATAGTCTTTTAATGGTGGTAGCTGACCTTGGTTGAGCTTTGATGCTAAATGATTTAAACGATAGGGGTTAGTCTGATTAGTGCCCGCTTTTAACCTCGCGTAGTCGTAACTCTCAAAGTACTCTGCAATTCCTTCGTTAAACCAGATAGGTGACCGACCAAACAGCCCTGCATTGATAACGTGAGTAGCCTCGTGGCGGGCAATAGCTCGGGTTTTCTGGTCATAAATTTGTTGCATTACAACGGCTTCGTTATTGGCCGAGGTGTAAAACCCTACGGCGGAGGTGAGTAAAGGCGCGTGCTGTAGACGATACTGTTCAAACCCTTTTTGCGTATTAAAAACTTTGAGGTTGAGATCTACCTGCCGTAAATGCTGAGGTGCCATTCGATCAGATAGGTAGCTATAGATAGCGTCAACATCGCGCTGAAGGTGCTCTCCCAAAAGTGTTGGTAGTCCGGTCTCTGGGCTGGTTAAATTCATTCGGAAGTACTGTTTTTTTGAGGCATAGCGGTCGGTTACTTCACGGCTTTTTTGCTTTTTGGGCTTGCTGTCTGAAAAGTGAACTTGTCCGTTTTCGTCTGTCCAGTGATAGATACTGGTTTTATCGACGGTATTGATTGAGCGGGTAGGGGTCTCTAAACAAAGGGAAGGCGTTCCGTGCTGTTCAAAGGCTTTTTGAATGGTTTGCAGGGTTTGTAATGGCTCATTGTTGACAGGGTAAGGCTTGATTATCTGCTTAGGGTCAGCAGGCGTGTCTTGTTCTATTCTTGGGTAGGTGTTTATGACCGTCAGGGTTCGGTCAAATTGAATGCCGAGCTTGTCAAAGATCCAATGCTTTTGTGGGAGGGATAGGTTGCCCCAAGTAATAAACGCAACATAGGTGGTGAAGGTCGCGCCGAATAGCAGTTTGAGCAGTGTCGTCATGGTGACCTGAATCATGTTAAGTGGAGCTTTTGCATTTAAGAATCAATCTGGACTTAGAGCATTTTTCACGCACGCATTAGTGTGTTCTTATTCGGCATACTTCAACATAATGCTAAAAATTTCGTCTTGATAAATAGGGTCTAACGGAATCAAATGCCCCGCCTCTGGTTTGAGGTGAAGCTCCGCGTCTGGAATGGTGTGAGCCATATGTTCGGCAAATTTCCAAGGCACAAAGGTGTCTTTTTGGCCCTGGTAAATATAAACCGGAATACTAATATCTTTCAGGCTAAAGCCCCATGCAGCCCATTGTACTTCAAGGTCTTGGATCGTTCCCTTTACCCCTTGCTGTAGTGCTTCTTTCTGGGTTCGCATAAAAATATCAGCGGTCTGCTTGTCTTCAAGAATATTACGATCATACATCGCCATTTCAGACTCAGCCATTTTCATATAGAAGTTGGGCAACGTGATATCTGTCCAGCGAACCAGTTTGACGGCTTGATTGAATAACTTAGGACGGTTTTGGGATAACTCAGGACCGTGCAAATTATAGCTTGTCATTAATTCACGAGCTTCATCAAGCTCTCCAAAATTAGTATAGCTCGATACCGATATCGCAAATCTCGCTCTTTTAGGAAGGTGATGGGCGACGGCAAGAGCCGTAGGGCCACCACTTGACCAACCCAAGAGACCAAATTGCTCGATTTGTTTTTCATCGGCGAGTCGTTCAATGTCCTTGGCGAAGTCTAACAAATCGTAGTCTGCTATATAATCAGATTGGCCTAGCCCTGGTCTATCGATGACAATCAACCGTATGCCGTATTCCTGTGCTTTTTCGTCAAGAAAAAGTAGTTCTAATCGACAACCCGGATTGCCGTGAGCGTAGAATACGGGAAACCCTTGTGGGTCGCCTCGCTCAAGCCAAGCGACTTTTCGTTCGCTCCATATCGAAAACTGAGGGTTACCGTTATCAGGCTCTGTGGTGTTGTAGACGTTTCGGTCAGCTCTTGGCGTAGCGCAGGCTGTAAGTTGTGCAATCACAAAGAACACGGCGATAAAGGTGTAGGTACGGTGGGTCATCCTTGATACTCCCTTAGGCGTTATGCTTTAAAAATTTCTGAGGCCCACTCTGGTAATACGTGTTGTTGGGTGAGCTGACCTTGCTCATACTTTAGCAAAAACCGGTGAGGGATATCTGAGCTTGAGTTATCAAACACGTAAAGAAAATCAACGATGTAGCGTGCTGCTTTTACATTTTCTATTGTCCTAGGGATTCTAGACTCAATTTTGTCTTCTGGAACATTATGTCCGCCATGATTAACTCGATGCTCAACACGGCGTTTGTTTAACTCTGCGAGTTCCACATGAATAAACACCAATGTTATTTCGTAACCTGCTTGCTTTGCCTTGGTTAAAAAATCTACTTTTGACGCATGAGAAAATACCGTCTCAAAACAGAATGAGCGGCGTTCTTTAATGTACTGTTCTCGCAATGTGTCCGCTTGGCGTGCTGCCTGATAAGAGAAAAACTCTGGATTCTCAGGGTGCTGCTCTGCAGCAATCAAATCTGCGTTGATAAAAGGGATCTTCAGATGAGCGATGTTATGACGATAAAACGTGGTTTTACCCGCTCCGTTACCTCCTACGATGACCCATAGGACCGGTTTTCTGTTAATGATGGTATTCCTTTAGAACCTTGGTGTGTTTTTTATGCTTGTTTATTAATGGTTAGTCGTCAGTTGATGTTGCAATCTGGCCATTGCTTGCTGAATAGTAAGGGTGTTCAGAGCTCTTTAGCTCATTGATAACACCTTGACGATTAGGCGCTTCTGCTAGTTGATCGAATAAGCTTCGGGAGGCGGCTATACGCTCATCCGGGGTTAGATCATCAATTGATACATGACCTTCCTGAAAGCTACGAATACGTGAAAGACTAAAACAGCCTGTTTGCTCAACCAGCTTACCAATTTCAGCCCAATACTCAATTTGACCTGCAGCAGACCGTTTTAGAAAACGACCTTCTTGGCTGGCGGTGTTGACCAGTTCATCACTTAAACGTACGGATTTTGCCATGATTGAGTATCACCCTTAATTAGCATTGGTAATCAGGTTACAACAAAAGATCGCATAATGCGATCTTTTGTTGCTAAAAGATTTTGTGCGCCCTGTTCTATTTATGAATTGCTCTGTTTTTCATTAACACTCTGGCATATTGACTTGAATGGCCAGCCCTCCTAGAGAGGTCTCTTTATATTGGTGCTGCATATCTCTGCCTGTTCGCATCATGGTTGCAATCACCTTATCGAGCGACACTAAATGACGACCATCTGAGTTTAGCGCCAATCTCGCCGCGTTTACGGCTTTTACTGCTCCCATTGTGTTCCGTTCTATACAGGGTATTTGCACTAAACCACCAATAGGATCACAGGTGAGCCCCAGGTTATGCTCCATGCCAATTTCAGCCGCGTTTTCCACCTGCCATATAGAACCGCCCTGAATCGCTGAAAGTGCTCCGGCAGCCATTGAGCAGGCAACCCCGACTTCGCCCTGGCACCCCACCTCTGCTGCCGACAGCGAGGCACCCTCTTTGTAGAGGATGCCGATAGCACCAGCAGTTAACAGATAGTCAATAATAGTTTTTTCATTAAAAACACTTAAGTGCTCAACATAATATTTAAGTACAGCTGGAATAATGCCTGCTGCGCCATTAGTAGGTGCTGTCACCACACGGCCCCCTGCGGCATTTTCTTCATTAACCGCCATGGCGTAAACACTCAGCCAGTCGAGAATATCGGTTTTACGATTGTGAGTTGAGGTAGATGATATGAGTGCTGTATATAGCTTTGGTGCTCTACGTTTAACCTGTAGTCCGCCGGGCAATATCCCCTCGGTCTGCAGGCCTGATTCTATACTGGCATTCATCACCTCCCAGAGTTTAAGTAGATCTTGCTTAAGTGCGGTTTCGGTTCGCCAAGTGAGTTCGTTTTTGAGCATAAGCTGGCTAATGGAGCAACCTTCTTGTTTACAGGCCTTAATTAGTTTAGCGGTGGAATTAAATGGAAAAGGACACTGTTGGGTGCTTATATTCGATTCGATAGGTGTGCCGTCTTCATGGCAGATGAAACCGCCACCGACAGAATAGTAACCGCTACGAAGAATAAGCTCACCATTATGGTTATAGGCTTGAAACATCAGCCCGTTTGAGTGTTTAGGCATTAGTTGAGAGGTTAAAAAAACAATATCATCATCTGGACTAAACCGGAGCGACGCTTGATGGTTAAGTATGAGTGTTTGTTGTTGATAAGCTTTGCTTAAGGTGGATGCTTGATCTTGCGCTGAAATGGTGTCAGGTTGAAAGCCAGATAGCCCGAATATAATTGCATTCTGAGTACCGTGGCCTTTGCCGGTGAGGGCGAGTGAGCCGTATAGCTCGCATGTGATGCGTTTAAGGTTTTGTGGGTCTAGTGACTGTGAAAACAAACAGGCAGCCCGCATGGGACCAACGGTATGAGAGCTGGAAGGACCAATACCAATAGAAAACAAATCGAGCACACTGTGAGTCATCATAAACCCTCGTGATGTTCTGTTGAGTATAGACCTATTAATAATATCCTAACGCTTATACCAAAGGATTAGTCACTGTGAGTACAATTGAGATGATAAAAAGCCTATAGTAGAGATCATATAAAGTCCGTGTCTTGAATGTTGTTAGGAATCACTTATGACTGCTCTCTTTATCCTGTTAACGCTGATTAGCGCCTGCTTTACCTATAACCTATTCTACCCTGCATACAAACACTCCAAAGGGGTTGCTATCAGCTTTCTTTCGGGTTGGCTGGTAGGCGAACTGGTATGGCATCACTTGGCTTTTCAGGTCGCGGTTACATTATTATTTGTTGCTGGTGGTGTGGTCGAAGGCTTTTGGGGCTCATTAGGGTTGCTTACGTTACTCATATCCTGGTGGGGAATGACAATGTACCAACTGCAAGCTAACTTGGCCGAAGAAGAGGTTGAACGTAGTCTGGTAAACGAGTTAGGTACGAATTATAGAGATGCACTGTGCGCTAACATTAACTATCAAGGCGACAAAAAACCGAGTAAGCGCCAGCTAGCAAGGCCTTTTGACTCTCTTCGATCGCAAGATGTTGAGGTGCATAAGAATATTGTTTATGAAAAAGTCGACGGGCTTAAGCTAAAACTCGATATCAGGCGTGGTAAACGACCTGTAGAGAATGCTCCGGTGTTGTTTCAGATTCATGGTGGCGCCTGGACTCATAAAATGGGTAGTAAGAATGAACAAGGCATACCGTTGATGAACCGCTTGGCTGAAATAGGCTGGGTGTGTGTGGCGATAGACTACCGTCTGAGCCCTAAGGCAACGTTTCCTGAGCATATTATTGATTGTAAAAAAGCGCTGATTTGGGTCAAGAAACATATTGCAGGGTACGGGGGTAACCCCGATTTTATTGTGGTCACAGGCGGCTCTGCAGGTGGACACCTCAGCTCGTTATTGTCATTAACCGAAAATCTTGCTGCCTTTCAGCCTGGATTTGAAAGCGAAGATACGAGTGTTAATGGGTGTGTCCCGTTTTATGGCATTTATGATTTCTTAGACGAAAAAAGGCTTCAATATCACAAAGGGCTGGAAGATATTTTAGAAAAATCGATACTAAAATCATCTAAGCAGGCTAACCCTGAACTGTATCGACTGGCGTCTCCCATTAATCATATCCATAAAAAATCACCCCCGTTTATGGTGATTCAGGGTGATAAAGATACCTTGGTATCAACAGACGAAACTCGCTATTTTGTTGAACGCCTAAAACATGCCTCTGCCAATCCTGTGGTGTATTCTGAAATCACTGGCGCGCAACATGCGTTTGATGTATTTCCATCGGTTAGAAGTGAGCATGTGCTTAATGGTGTTGTTCGTTTTGCAGAATGGTTATATAACGACTATATAAGTAAGCAGAATCAAAAAAGCCATTTAGCGACAGACAATGTGAGTGTAGATGGTTGATTGCCATGAATGAAATACGTTAGTCTATTCGTCAATGAAATAGCATTAAAGGGATCTATATGTCATTGTTCAGAAAATCAAAGTACTTATCTATAAGTCTTCTGATCGCCGTTCCTTGGTTATCCAGCATCGTTAGCGCAGATTATCACTCGCCCATAAAACATAAGCCCAAGCTGATTCTTCAGGTGACCGTTGATCAGCTGCGTGGAGACCTACCCACTCGTTACTATGACCGGTTGGGAGAAGGCGGGTTTAAATATTTATGGGAGCAGGGGCTGGTATATACGAATGCACACCATGAGCATGCTAACACCGAAACGATTGTCGGTCACACCACGTTGGCTACAGGTGCCCAGCCGGCTGTGCACGGTATGGTGGGGAACTTGTGGCTTGATCGAGCGACCGGGCTTACGACTTATAATATCGAAGACCCTAATTATAAGCTGCTATCACAAGGGGCTGATGTTAATGCCAACACCGAAATAGACCCGACTCAAAAAGCTGCCAAAACAGAAGGCCGCTCGCCGGCGGCGATTATGGTGAGCACGCTGGGTGACGAGTTAAAGGTTAATACCAACGGTAAAGCGAAAGTATATGGCGTTTCAATAAAAGATCGTGCTGCCGTAGCTATGGCAGGGCATGCGGGTAAAGCATTTTGGTTCTCAAAAGCCAAAGGTGAATTTGTTACCAGTAACTATTACTTTGATCAGTACCCCAAATGGGTGAGTGATTGGAACGCCAAGAAAGTTCCACAAACGTATGCCAACAAAACCTGGAGTTTACTGCACGACCAAAAGACCTATTTATTTGGTGATTCAGATGATCGTAAGTGGGAAACGAGTTTGGCGAATTTTGGTCGAACCTTCCCGCACCCCTATGGTCCGGGAGGTAGTGCATACTATACGACCTTGTTAACCATTAGCCCTGCGGGAGATGAAATTACACTGGACTTTGCCAAAACACTATTGGTGGCTGAACAGTTGGGCAAGGATGATATTACGGACTATCTAAGTGTCAGCTTTTCATCGACAGACTATGTCGGTCATTTGTTTGGACCTTCGAGCCTTGAGTCTGAAGATAATATCTTGCGTTTGGATCGCAGCTTGGCTGAGCTGTTTACTTTTATTGATAAACAGGTCGGTTTGAAGAACACGTTGATTGTGTTTTCTGCCGACCATGGAGGGGCTGAAACACCCGGCTATTTAAAGTCAATGGGTATCTCAGCCGGTTATATTAATCCATTGTCATGGAGTAAAGAGGCTGCGATTGTTCGACTTAAAAAGCAGTTTAATATTCATGGCAAGCTGATTGAAAAATATGAGCACCCTTATCTATATCTTAGTAAATCAGTCATAGACAATAAGGAAATAGATCGTCAGGCGTTAGAAGCTGCTTTAGTTAAAGAGCTGGTGGCGCTACCTGGTATTTCAATGGCGGTTTCGAGTAAAGCATTACAGCGAGGTAATTTGCCAGAGACACCGCTTTATCAGGCGGTTCGTAATAACTTTTATGCTAAACGCTCAGGTGATGTTTATATTGTGTTTGAGCCAAACTGGTTTATCAATCATTTTGATAGCATAGATGTGGCCTCAACACATGGTTCACCTTGGCGTTACGACAGCTATGTCCCCATTGTTTTTGCAGGCGCAGAAGTTGATGCAGAGTTCGTGACACGAAAAGTGCATACGGTGGATATTGCCACGACACTGTCTGCTTATTTAGGCATAAAACCGCCTTCAGGAGCCTTTGGGCAGGTTTTGTCAGAAGTGTTTGAATAGTGTCACTATTATTAGATCAAAAGTAGAAATGATGATGTATCACGACTATAACAATAAGTACCCATTTTTAAACCCGACTAAAATAGTAAGGAATTAAGTATGATGCCTATTAAAAAGGCGATAGTCACCGCTGGCATGTTTCTATCGTTAAGCAGCGTTGCGATCGCAGCACCTGAAAAACCGAATATATTGATTATCTGGGGCGATGATATTGGTATTACTAATATCAGTGCTTACAGTGATGGCATTATGGGGTATCACACCCCTAATATCGACCGCATCGCCAATGAAGGGGTGCGCTTTACTGATTACTATGGTGATCAAAGCTGTACAGCCGGACGTTCAACCTTTATTACCGGGCAGTCTGGGTTGCGAACGGGTATGACTAAAGTGGGTTTGCCAGGCGCGCCTGAAGGCTTGCAGGATCGTGATATTACGATTGCAGAAATGCTTAAAGATAAAGGCTATACCACGGGGCAGTTTGGTAAAAACCATTTAGGCGATCAGGATAAACACCTCCCGACTAACCATGGCTTTGATGAGTTCTTAGGTAACCTTTACCATCTGAATGCAGAAGAAGAGCCTGAAGATGAAGATTACCCAAAAGACCCTGAGTTTAAAAAGAAGTTCGGACCTCGAGGTGTACTTCATTCATATGCTGATGGAAAGATTGAAGATACGGGCCCTTTAACCAAGAAGCGTATGGAAACGGCAGATGAAGAGTTTATCGCTGCGGCCAAAAAGTTCATTGATAAAGCAGTTAAAAAGAAAACGCCATTTTTCGTGTGGCTTAATACTACCGGCATGCACTTCCGCACTCATATTGCAGAAAAGAATGTGGGTAAGTCAGGGCAGGGCTTTTACAATGATGTGATGGTGGCACATGATGAATTAGTGGGTGAGATGCTGACCCAGCTAGATGAACTAAAAATTGCAGACAACACGATTGTAATGTATTCAACCGATAACGGTGTTCACTTTAATACTTGGCCTGACGCGGGTATTACGCCTTTCCGTGGTGAGAAAAATAGCAACTATGAAGGGGCTTATCGAGTACCTGCTATGGTTCGCTGGCCGGGTAAAATTCCTGCAGGTAAAATCTCAAATGAAATTATGTCTCACCTCGATTGGATGCCAACACTCGCTGCCGCAGCAGGCGACACCAAGCTTAAAGCGGATATGTTAAAAGGTAAGTCTTTCGGTAAAAAATCAGCGAAAATTCATTTGGATGGGTATAACTTTTTGCCTCACTTAACGGGTAAAGAGAAGAAGGGGCCTCGTAATGTTTATCATTATTTAAATGATGAAGCCTTCCCGGTTGGTATTCGTATTGGTGATTGGAAAATGACCTATGCTGAGAATCGTGGCAAGACCATGGCGCTTTGGACCGAACCGTTTACGATGCTACGGATGCCTAAAGTCACCAACCTTCGTCGTGACCCTTGGGGGCGAGCGGAAGAAAACTCTAACTCGTATTATGACTGGATGATTGATAAAGCGCCTTATATCTATTTAGGTTTGGCGACTACGGCTGAATTCTTGTCGACCTTTAAACAATACCCACCAAGTCAAGCGCCTGGTTCGTGGTCGGTTGAAGCGGTATATGATAAATTTTTGACGAAATCAGAAGGCAAGTAATACGGTTGTAGTTCAACGAAACCCGCGATAATTTCGCGGGTTTTTGTTTTTTGCGTTAACACCCCGCATCGCTTGAGTATTTTAACGATGCAATTAACTGCTTAAAGGAAACGTCTATGACGCAAAGCCTAGATGAGATTAAAAAGCTACAAACCGCAATGGAGGCTGCCGTTATTGGCCAGTCGGATGTAGTGGAAAAAATTATTGTTAGTTTGCTTTGCAACGGAAACCTATTGTTAGAAGGTCTACCGGGAACCGCCAAAACTCGATCTATTAAAACTTTAGCCAATGTAATGGACGCTGAGTTAGGCCGCATACAGTTTACGCCAGACCTCTTGCCCTCAGATGTCACTGGTACTGAGATATATCACTCGGACGGTGGCGCGGAACAGCTAACATTCCAGCCAGGGCCTATTTTCGCCAACCTTGTATTAGCGGATGAAATCAATCGAGCCCCTGCTAAAGTTCAATCTGCGCTACTCGAGGCTATGGAGGAGCGGCAGGTAACCGTCGCAGGTAAGACATACCCATTACCCCCTTTGTTTATGGTGCTTGCCACCCAGAACCCCATCGAGCAAGAAGGAACCTATCCATTGCCCGAAGCGCAGATGGATCGCTTTTTGATGAAGGTTAATATTGACTACCCTGATGATCATGCCGAGTTAGAGATTATCAGACTGATGCGAAACGAAGAGCAGGTATCGCCTGATATTAAGCGTGTAAACATTTCACAAGAACATATCTTTTCTGCCAGAGCTGAGATTCATGAACTGCATGTATCTGAACATGTCGAACAGTATATGGTCGCATTAGTCATGGCTACCCGTCACCCGGAGCGGTATCCCGATAGTCCTTTAGCGCAATGGATTAGCGTCGGCTCAAGCCCTCGTGCCTCTATTAATCTAGACAAAGCCTCCCGTGCTTATGGGTGGCTTCAAGGTAAAGACTTCGTAGACCCAGATGATGTTCGTTCGGTACTGCCAGCAGTATTGCGCCATCGCCTGATATTGAGCTATGAGGCGGCTGCCGAAGGGGTTACCAGTGATAAGGTAATAGACGAAATTATTCGGCAAGTGGCCGTTGCATAACGGGTAATCGGGTTATGGCTGAAACGCGACCAGAAAAACCAGATCACAAGGTCTATGCTGATTTTCAGCAACTAGTGGCGATGCAGCACTTAACAGCAGGTTTTAGTTTTTTACCCAAGCAAGCGATGCAAAGTATTTTGGCGGGGCGGCATGCTTCAAAACTACGGGGCAGAGGGCTTAACTTTGAAGAGTTGCGACACTATCGTCCTGGTGATGACATAAGAACCCTTGATTGGAAGGTGACCAATCGCACCAAGAAGCCCCATGTCAGGGTCTACACCGAAGAACGAGAACGAAGTGTTTTGTTATTAGTCGATCAGCGCGTATCGATGTTTTTTGGTAGTCGGGTCAAAATGAAATCTGTGGTGGCCGCTGAAATGGCCGCACTGAGTATCTGGAGAACCTTAGCGGTCGGTGACCGTGTGGGAGCACTGGTATTTAATGATCGTGATATTAACGAAATAAAACCTCAACGCAGTCGAAAAACAGCGCTTCAGGTTCTGCATCAAATCACCACCATGAATCACGTACTCAATGCACGACAAACCAACGTGCAGAATAGTGATCAGCTTAACCATGCACTGCAAGAGGCAGAAAGGCTGTGCGGCCATGATTATCTTATTGTGGTAGTGAGCGATATGAGCGGTTGGAACGCAGAAACTATTAAACGGATCAAACGACTCACGATACACAACGATCTTATCGTGCCTCTTATTTTTGATCCTCTCGAAAAAGAACTCCCTGACCATCAACGACTCGTGGTCAGTGATGGGGATGTTCAGATTGAAGTGGATGCTCGAAAGCATCAACTGCAACAACGCTTTACTGAAGGGTTTGTCAGTTCGGTTGATTTTTTACAAGGGGAACTCAGAAAGTATGGCGTGCCGGTTATCCCCATTGATACCGAGGCGCCGGTTCAAGATCAAGTGCGGCTTGCTCTCGGCCAATCGGCTTTAACAGGAGGGCGCCGATAGTGGAGGAGGTTGATAAAACGTTTGCCCGCACTTTTGGCAATTATAATTTACACGGTATTGAAGAAGTTCATCTGCCGGAATCGGTCTCGTGGATGCCTCAGACGATCGGTTGGAAGCTGTTGTTCGTATTATTTGTGTTAGGGCTTTGCTGGTTGCTTTACCGCCAGGTGAGGCTTTGGTGGCGGAATCGTTATCGAAGAGAAGCACTAAAGCAGCTGGCGCAACTCAGGCTAACCGAAGACGCTTATACGGTGGTGTCTCGCTTACCGTTTTTACTAAAGGCGACCGCATTGCAACGATTCCCACGAGAAAACATCGCATCATTGTCTGGTGAACCTTGGCTTGAATTCTTGAGCAACCATTACGCTGGGCCAGCTTTCAATGATGCGTTGGGGCAGCAGCTGAACACTATCGCCTATCAACGTCGGGAGCAGTGGTCATTGAGCGATGAACAGGTCGATGCCTTGGTGGTGCGCACCCGTGAATGGATTAAAACACATCAAGATTTCCCTACTACTCCATCATCGATTAGCGGGGTGAGCGGTGGTTGAATTTGCTTATCCTTGGTTGATCTTGGCGCTGCCTTTACCGCTGTTCGCTTATTTTTTACTACCCGCCTACAAAGAGCGTAAAAGCTCGGTTAAAGTGCCTTTTTTTAGACGTTTGGTTGAACTCACCGGTGAAAAGCCGAGTCGCGGTGCAGTGGTGCTTGAACGTATGTTATTTCAAAAGGCGTGGCTGTTGGTTTCATGGGGGCTTATTGTGGTGGCCATGGCAAAACCCCAATATGTGGGCGAGCCTATCGTGATTGAGAAATCGGGTCGGGACCTGATGATTGCGGTTGATCTTTCGGGGTCAATGGAGGCGACAGACTTTTTGAATGAAAAAAGCGAGCAAATCGACCGGTTAACCGCGTTAAAGTCGGTACTAACAGAGTTTGTAGCTCGGCGAGAACATGACCGACTGGGGCTAATCGTATTTGGTGATGCACCGTTTTTACAAGCCCCGTTTACTGAAGACCATCAAACCTGGTTGACTTTATTAACAGAGACTCAGGCCGGCATGGCGGGGATGAGTACGGCGCTGGGTGATGCTATTGGTCTATCCATTAAAGCATTTGAACATAGCGATACTGAAAATCGGGTACTGGTGGTGTTAACCGATGGTAATGATACGGGCAGTAAAGTGCCCCCCGTTGACGCGGCAAAGGTGGCTGATCAGCTAGGAGTGACGATCTACACGATCGCTATTGGTGACCCTGAAACAGCGGGCGAAGAGGCGTTGGATATTGACACCTTACAACGCATAGCTGAAATTACGTCAGGAGGCTATTACCAAGCCCTTGATCGAGAGCAACTAGAGTATGTCTATGGTCAAATCAATGAACTGGAACCCGCGATTTTCGAGTCATTGAGTTATCGTCCTAAACAGAGTTTGCATCACTATTTGTTATCAATTGTAATGGTCGGTTATCTATTGTTTTTTTCACTAATGACCTTCGTCTCGTATAACAATCAGCGAGGCATGACGGATGTTTGATGTTGATCAGTTAACGGCCTTTCACTTCTTAAGACCTTGGTGGTTGCTTGGGCTTATCCCCCTAATATTCACAGTGCTTTACGCTAAACGGCTAAAAGATCCGGTAGCTCATTGGCAAAAGACGATTGCACCTCACCTACTTAAGGCTCTCACAGTAAAAGGTGCGCGTGGAGCGTGGCTCAACCCTATTAGTTTAAGTGTATTGGCGATGGTGCTCTGCGTAGTGGCGGTGGCGGGGCCAAGCTGGGAACGCAAGCCTTTACCGTTTGTTCAAGATGAAGCTGCATTGGTGATTGCGTTGGCACTGTCAGACAGCATGAATCAAACTGATATTCAGCCAAGCCGGTTAGAGCGGGCCAAACAAAAGATAACCGACCTCTTGGCGCTTCGGTCAGGGTCAAGAACGGGGTTGATTGTTTATTCAGGTAGTGCCCACCGGGTGATCCCATTGACTAATGACCCTGATATTATGTTTCAATTTCTAAATGCCGTTGTTTCAGAGATGATGCCCAAGTCTGGTAACTTTCCTGAAGCAGCATTGCCGTTGGCAGATACGATGCTTAAAGGTGCTGATATGCCAGGTTCGATATTGTTGATGGGTGACGGTGTGTCGCCTCAGTCTGCAAGCCGTTTTAAACAATACTTTTCTGAAGCGCCTCACCAGCTTTTGATATGGGGTGTGGGTATGTCAGAGCAAGCAGATTCTCCTCAAGGTCATGGGGCAACTGAAGAAGGCTATTTGCCTCTAGCACAGTCAGAATTGACCGCATTAGCTCGTGATAACGGAGGTGTTTATCAGTCACTGACCTTAGATAATTCAGATGTTCAGCGCCTTAACCGTAACATCAATAACCATTTGGCCAATGTTGATGATGAAAACCGACCATGGGTCGATGCAGGCTATTATCTGCTGTTTCCGTTTGCATTGATTTTTCTGGTTTGGTTCCGTAAGGGCTGGTCGTTGCATTGGTGTTTATTACTATTGCTGATCAATAGCAGCGTATATACCCCTGAGGTGAATGCAAACAACGTTGCTAAAACTGAGCCTCAAGAGGGCTCGCAAGTGGCACACTCTGGTGATAGGGTACTCGACCAACTCGGTGCATCATTTATGAATCTATGGCTGACACCCGATCAACAGGGCCGCTGGTATTTTGAGCGGGGTGACTATGAGACTGCTGCACAGAGGTTTCATGATAGCGCGTGGAAAGGTATCGCTTATTACTACAACGAGAACTTTAAAACAGCTGCAGAGCTTTTTACTCAGATAGAAACGGTTGATGGCATGTTTAATTTAGCGAATGCGCAGGCGCAAGGTCAGTTATATTTAGACGCGGTTAAAACCTATGATCAAGTGCTCAAGAAAGCCCCCGGCCATATCGGAGCAACTAAAAACCGAGCCCTGGTGCAGGCGCTAATTGATGAAATAAATCAGATGAGTCAAAACCAGCAACCTGAACAGGGTGAATCGATAAGGGAGTTAGGTGATGAACCCCAGCGAGCTGATGGCGCGGAGCAACAAGAAGGTTTGCCGACTGAGGTTCAACAGTTAACCGCCG
The DNA here is from genome assembly GCA_913060665.1 of uncultured Oleiphilaceae bacterium. Classification (GTDB taxonomy): domain Bacteria; phylum Pseudomonadota; class Gammaproteobacteria; order Pseudomonadales; family Oleiphilaceae; genus Alkalimarinus. Next base: position 16,092 of record CAJXUY010000011.1, on the reverse strand, counting down.
AGCAGATACTGGCAGACCAGCAAGTGCAAGACCTGTGGATGAAGCAAATCCAGCAAGACCCATCACGTTTTCTGAAAGTTAAGTTTCAAATGCAACTTAACCAGGGAGGCGAGGGTGACTAATATCAGCCTTATCGCTTCGCCAGCCCTTGTCCGCTTTGTTCTCTGTGGGCTAATGGGCTTATGTTCGTTATCTGTTGATGCAGAGTCGAATATTCAGACCTTACTAGAAAATAAAAAACTAGCGATTAACGTGTGGCTTGAGCCCGCTGAGGATATTATTGCGACTCAGCAGGTTAACCTTAATATCGAAGTCTCGACTCATCGTTGGTTTGTCGGTGGCACTCAATTGGGTCGATTAGAAGTCGATAATGCCATTGTACTTCGTCGAGATGCGTTTGCGGTCAACTCAAGCCGCCGTCAAGCGGGGGAGAACTGGGCTGTTCAGCTTTGGACTATAACGCTTTATCCTCAGCGAAGTGGCTCGTTTAATGTCCCCTCAATACCGGTTACGGTCACCGTTTCAGGAGAGGATAATCAGCCGATGAAAGGGGTGATCGAAACCGAGATGTTAACATTTAATGCAGTAGAACCAGCTGAACTCAAAGATAAAAAAGACTGGGTCGCCACCACGTTGTTTGAGGTGAATGATCAGTTTGATAAAGACTCTGTGGGCTTGAAAAAGGGCGATGCTATACAGCGAACGCTTCACTTTAAAGCAGAAAACACGGCAGCCATGATGCTGCCTGAACTGAGCGTTAATGAAATTGACGGAATGGGAGTATACCCTAAACCAGCGGCAATAGAGGATACGGTTAACCGGGGAGAGTATTTAGCAGAGCGTACAGAAACGATTAACTATGTGATCGAAAAAGAGGGTGAATACAGGCTGCCAGCCTTAACCTTTTATTGGTGGGATTTAAACTCAAGCGAACTGAAAACGATCGACATTCCAGAGCGGCTTCTGTCTACGTCTGGTAGCGCAGAATCGACTATAGAAGATAGTTTATTTTCAGTCGAAGCGATTATAGACAAGTTTAAAAATACCATGCCTATCACGGCTTTTCTTGTGTTAATACTGATAGTGACCGGTATCGCCTTTACCGTTGTAAAGCGTCGTAATAAAACGGCAGGAAAGTGTGATACGCCTAAAAAACTAGAGAAAAAGTTTGTTGAAGCTTGTCAGCAACAGCATTATTTAGTCGCTGTGTCGTTGCTTTATCAGTGGTTTGATCATCAGGCGCTAGCGGTGGATATAGGTTCTACCATCGAGCCTATTAGGCAGTGGCTTAAAGAGATGGATGATCAGACGCTTGAAGCAGAGTTTAATGAGTTAATGGCGTCTACTTTTAGCGAATCCTCTCAGGTCATCGGTGTCGCTAATACCGAAGAAAAACGACCGTTTGACACCTTGCTTAAACAGCTGAAACGGCGCTCTAGCGGTAGACGAAGGTTTTTGAGTTATGCCCGAGCCGTTGACTTACGTTTGAATTGATAGGCAGTTATACTGGCAGATCACTTTATCTTCTCTTTTAAAGAAAATAATAATAGGATTTTCATGCCCGCCTTTTTTATTACTCTGTTTACTCTATTTCTCTGTGTTACAAGCTTAAATAGCTATGCAGTGAGCAGGTTTGATAGTAGCCCTAATATAAAGACGCATAAAGATTATGTTGGTAGTAATATCTGTGGCCAGTGTCATCAGCCTGAATTTCAACAGTGGCAAACATCACATCATGCTAAAGCGATGATGTCGCCAACCGCAGAAAATGTGTTGGGTGATTTCGATAATCAAACGGTCACTTTTAATGATGTGAAGACTCAATTCACACAGCGCGAAGATGGCTATTTTATCACCACTCAAAATGAGGTTAAGAAAACTGAAACCTATAAAGTGGCGTTCACATTCGGCTATACGCCGTTACAGCAATACTTGATTGATATTGGAGATGGAAAGCTTCAAGCGTTTGATATCGCCTGGGATGCCAGAGCAACATCAGAGGGTGGGCAGCGTTGGTTCAAACTGCTGCCTAATGAAGACACCAGCCCCGAAAGCCCTTTTCATTGGACCCGCCAGACTCAAAACTGGAATAGCCGATGTGCTGACTGTCATTCAACTAATTTATCGAAAGGCTATGACCCCATATATAAACGCTACGATACAACATTTACCGAGCTAAATGTAGCGTGCGAGTCTTGTCACGGCGGCGGTCAGAAGCATGTGAGTTTAGTGAGTGGTGACGGCTATAAGAAGGGCGCTGCGACAGGATTTAAGGCAGACCTTAAACAAACGCGCCAATTCGTATTCGATGGCAGCATCCCTATCGCGCAACCCAAAGGCGCGTCTACTTTAGCCCAGATAAACGCCTGTGGCGGATGCCACTCTCGAAGACAAGTGGTTGGCGATATAGCTCCCGACCACGACTACCATGACCAATACGCACTGCGACTGATAGACGACCCTCTTTATCACTCAGACGGTCAAATTCAGGATGAAGTGTTTGTGTTGGGGTCATTTATGCAAAGTAAAATGCACCAAGCAGGCGTGACCTGCACAAACTGTCATAACGCTCATACCGGGCAGATAAAAGCGCAAGATAACTCGCTGTGTACCCAGTGCCATACCGTTGAGCGCTACGATACTGAAAAACATCATCACCATAAAGCATCATCAGAAGGCGCACTCTGCGTGAACTGCCATATGCCTGCAACCACGTATATGGAAGTCGACGATCGTCGAGATCACTCTTTTAGCACGCCTGCTCCTCAGCACTCAGATACGATGGACACCCCTAATGCCTGTAAGAGTTGTCATCGTATGCAGTCAAATGAATGGAGTGCAGCAGCGATTAAAAACTGGTCGAATAGATGGGTGCCTGATCCATTTTCTTCTCTTAATGCTAGGGCGCAAAAGGCTGATGTGTTGGCATTAAGGGGGATGGTTGAGTATGTGTCCGATGAACAATACCCCGCTATTCGTCGAGCAACGCTGTTATCGTTAACCGGCAATATACCCTCGCGATTAACCGCTGAAACCATTGCTCAGCAGTTGTCGTCTAATAGCCCATTGGTGAGACGCGCAGCGGTTGAAGCATCTGGGTTTATCCCGCTGCAGCATCGCTGGGGGTTGCTAAAGCCTTTAATGACGGACAAATCTGCCAGTGTACGTTTCGCAGTTGCCAATCAGCTAGTAGGGTATAGTGCAGAGGTGAGTGGCGATGATTATGCGCTCTTGAGTCAACTGTTAAGGGAGTATGAAGCTACATTGCGACTGTCTCAGGATATGCCGACCGGACAAGCCGCGATAGCATTATACTCGCTTAATCAAGGTGATGCAGAAGGGGCGCTAGCGGCTCTGAATAAAGCGCTTGAAATTGAGCCTGATTATGCGCCGGCTTTATTGAACCTTGCTGATTTGTATCGAGGACTGGGTGATGAGGAAAAAGCCCTGGCAACGTTGCAAAAAGCCATATTGGTGGCGCCTGATAGTGGAGCAATACAGCATAGTTATGGCCTCTATTGGGTTCGTCAGGGGCAGCTTGAAACGGCACTGGGCTATCTGAAGGCTGCGACAGAGCAAGGTGATAGCTTCGTGCGCTATTCATATGTTTATGCGGTCGCATTGGAATCATCAGGGCAGCTGGAAAATGCTATCAAAACCCTTGAAGCCGCAAACCAGCAGTGGCCTAATCAATACGATGTACTGCTTTCCCTTATTCTCTACCTTGAGAAGGCAGGTAGGGCACCTGAAAGCTGGACTTATCTATCTAATTTGTCGGCTATCGCGCCCAACGATCCAGAAGTTAAACGTAGATTAGCGAGTATGAGGCGTGATTAGGAGTGGCTTTACCTGTTGGTTACACCGACAGAGGCCTTGAGCTGCTTGGATCAATACAATAAAACAGGGCGCTAGGGCGTTTGTTTGATTATTGGGTTGGCGGCAAGAATTAGCCTTAACCAACGTAAATCAATTTTGTATGATAAATAACCATCTGCTAATTTGCAGAACGCCAGTACGGTGCTATGGTTGTTAAATACTTATCCTTACGATGCAATGGGCAGTAATGGAATAAGTTTAATAAAATCAGGAGCGTGAGATATGAGTAAGGGTACGGTAAAGTGGTTTAATGCAGACAAAGGTTTTGGTTTCATTACTCCAGAAGGCGGCGGTAAAGATCTTTTTGTACACCATTCAGAAATTAAAACCTCGGGTTATGCAACCCTTAATGACGGACAACAAGTAGAGTTTGAAGAAGGGCAAGGTCAAAAAGGTCCTTGTGCGACGAACGTTGTACCGTTATAAGTTAATTAGTCTGTAAGACGATCAAGAAGGCATTGCTACATTACGCGTTATGTCTTCTTGTCGAAATCATCTCTAGCCAACGTAAAAACCCTCCCCATATTAGAACTTCTGACTAAACTAAGACTATATCCTCTTTTTTTATTAACAGACGAAAGATACGCTTATGCTATCTAACGTACCTGAGTGTTATGGGTTATAGCTACGCGAAAGAAAGGTTTAGGGCTAATAATGACAACAGATATTCAAGGTCAACTAAGGCGGGCTCGCACATTCTTTCTTGCGATCGCCACTACCTTTTTAATCAGTGGTGGAATTGCTTTTTATCTTATTGCCGAGTTACAGGTGCTGCCTCTTCATTGGCTGGTTGTAGCGTTGGTGGTGAGCTCCTTTGCGGCGGGTGTGTTCTTTCAGTGGTTACATAAACTCGCTAACAAATTGATGTCGGTTCACCAAAATGCCGAATAGAGTATGGCACTACTTGAGGAACAGGCAGAACATAAAGAAGGCATGTTTAGAGCGATTACCGATCAGTCTACAGAAGGTATTACCCTTGCTGATACTGCAGGCAACTACACGTTTGTTAATCCTGCTTTCTGCAGCATGATGGGTTATTCAGAACCCGAGTTATTACAGATGAGTGTTTTTGATATGAAAGCACCGGAGCAAGATCACACTTCTTTTGATCGAACAAAATCGAGTCGAGAGGGTTTGTCGGTTGAAGTGCTTCTTCAGCGTAAAGATGGTTCTGTATTTGTCTCAGAAGTGATTGGGCAAAATGTCATCATCAATGGCTCAGCTCAAGTGCTGGGTACCGTGCGTGATATTTCTGACTATGTGAAAACAGAAGGGAAGATTAGAACACTCTCCCAGGCGGTTGAACAGAGTCCTGTTTCTATCATGATTTTGAGTGTTGCTGGCGTTATTAAATACGTTAATAGGGCATTTGAGCGGATCACCGGGTATAAATTAGCAGAAGTAGAGCATGAAAATATAGACGTTTTAATTCCTGATGGTTTACTTGAAGACTTTCAAGGAGGGCTTGCACGTTCGATGGAGAAAGGTGAAATTTGGGAAGGCGAGATGCTCATTCGAAAGAAAGCAGGCGAGAGCTTTTGGGAGTATGCCCACTTTTCGCCTGTGAGGGATGAGTATAACAAAATCATCCACTATCTAGGGGTGAAAGAGGATATCTCTCTTCGCAAAGAGCATGAGGAGAAAATCTTGCATCAGGCGCACTTTGATGTGTTAACGAACCTGCCCAACCGATTTCTTTCCCTTGATCGTTTATCTCATATGCTCAGCGAGGCCGTTCGTAATAACGAGTCTGCTGCACTTCTTTTTATTGATCTAGATGACTTTAAAAAGGTGAATGACTCCCTTGGCCATGAGATGGGGGATAAGCTTCTAATCGAGGCAGCTGCGCGGCTTAAGAGTGAGGTGCGTGAAGGGGATACGGTAGGGCGGCTCGGTGGAGATGAATTTATTGTGTTATTGGGAGGGTTACAAAACCCCACTAATGCACAATTAACCGCAGAGAATTTACTCGGTCGCTTTCGTGATGCATTTCGTGTTGATGGTCGAGAGCTGATGATGACCGCAACGGTGGGGATTGCGGTCTACCCAGGTGATGGTGATAGTGCCTCGGAGCTACTCAGGAGTGCTGATGCTGCAATGTATCATGCCAAAGAACTGGGACGAAATACCTATTCATTTTTTACAGAAGATATGAATAAGCAAGTGACACGTCGCTTGTCACTTGAAGAGCAAATTCATGGCGCACTGGATCGAGGAGAGTTTGAGGTTATTTATCAGCCTCAAGTCGACGTGGGGAGTAGCCAGATTATTGGGGTTGAAGCGCTGTTGCGTTGGCATAACCCCGCGCTTGGGAATGTTCCCCCTGATGAGTTTATTCCCGTGGCAGAGCAAACCGGGCTGATTGTTTCTATAGGCCAGTTTGTATTAGCCGAAGCACTGCGTAATGCGGCTTACTGGCAGGAGCACTTTAGTCGCGAATTCAGAATGGCAGTCAACTTCTCTCCACGACAATTTCGAGACCCGAACTTAGTCGCGTTTATTAAACGAACGGTTGATGAATACGGGTTATCGGGTAAGACTCTTGAGCTAGAAATTACTGAAGGGGTGTTAATGAGTGGACAACGGTATATCTACGATATTTTCGAAGCGCTTAAAGGGTTAGGTGTTTGTATTTCTATGGATGACTTTGGCACCGGCTACTCGTCACTTAGCTATTTGAGAAACTACTCCTTTGATCTACTTAAAATTGATCGCAGCTTTATTAGCGATATTACGGTCGACCCCGCAGACAGAGAACTCATAAAGGCTGCAGTAGCGATGGCGCATAGCCTACATCTGAAAGTGGTGGCAGAAGGCGTTGAAACAGAGGCGCAACTAGAGTATTTGAAAGAGCTGAGGTGTGATTACGCTCAGGGTTACCTCTTTGGGAAACCGATGGCCGTTGATGATTTAACGCAATTGTTAATGTTGAACAAGTCGATGTGATTGAACTCTCTATCATGTCGGTGGTCACCTTATAAGGTTTGGCCACGGAGACGCCTAGTGTTGCAGCGCTTAACTCTCACCCGTGTATAGTACCTTCTCCGCCGAGACGATTATATTATGGCAGCATTAGTCGTTTACGTATTTCTGTTGGGTAAACACCGCTCCAGCGTTTATAGCTGCGGCTAAAGGCACTTAGGTTGTTATAGCCTAGTAGAGCAGCAATATCTGTTAATTGGTAGTAGGTATTTCTTAAATACTGGTTTGCCATATTAAAGCGAACCGCATCTAGTAGTGCTCGATAAGAGGTGCCCTGGTCTTGTAAACGCTTCTGGAGGGTTCGGGAGCTAAAGTGCATGGATGAGGCTATATCATTAAGGCTGCTAGAGCCATTGATTAACGAAAAGCTGATTACTTGAGAGATTTGTTCAATAATATTCGTCCTATGGTAAGACATTGCCTGATTAACACGTACATCGACCTGTTTGAGCAAGCTCGAAATACTCTGATTTAGAATGGATGTATCGGCAGAGAGTGATAGGGTTTGGCAGCCAAAGGCCACGGGGCAGCGGTAATATTGAGCATACTCAGAGATTCTTTGCTGATTGTGCTCGCTACGCAGAAAGTAGCAGCCTCTAATTGGAAAGGTTTTACCTAATAGACCATAAATAATCGATACTGCACTTGCCATGGCATAGTCTTGATATTGAACGAGTTCCTGAATATGGGGTAACTCTAGACTGAATGTGAGTGTGATATGTTCCTGCTTTATTTCTACTTCTATCTGATAACCCGACACCAGTATTTTGAGATATTTGAGAATGGTATTTAGCGCTTCTTGTATGTTCGTGACGTCTTTGAGAAGTGGAACAAGCGGCGCGAGGATCATCATATCCTGCTGCTTTGCCAACTGCATGGCAATGTCGGGGTAGTTCAACTCTTTGGATGCATGCTCCAGCAGCAGAACAAATTTATCAAATGGTATTAGCAGGCTCGTAGTTTCTCCTAGTGATACATTGCCTTCAAATAGAATATCGTTCCCTAGTCCTACAGCTTGATAAAACTGAGCAGGGTCACCTTTTTTGGCGAGTACTAAACGGCTGAACCCATGTAAAAAACTGCTACTAATATAGGGTGCTTGCATAACTCCCAAAGGCCTCATCATTTTTATGACAGAGTCGACAGTTTAGGATATTTTGCGCAAAATGGTAAGGTGCTTGCGTAAAATGGTAAGTCTTATGTGTTTTTTATCGTAAACTATACTCACCAGCAATAATAAAACTGTTTGAGAGGCATACATCATGGCATTAACGATAGCAGAGGGCACCAAAGGGTGGGAGGATTACTCGCAGGGCATAGCTTGGGGGACCATTGCGCTAGCGGTTGCAGTGGTAGGAGGCTACTTCTTATTGATCGCCGGGATCGCGACCGATGTCGTGAGTCTTCCTGTCGGCATGGTCATTGCGACTATTATTATTTATTTGGGGTTCACTGTTGCTCATGAAGCGGGTCATGGGAATATCTCTCATGGTGTAAGTTGGATGAAGCCATACGAGAGAATGTTAGGGTGGGCGATGAACCTGCTGTTTCTGATCTTGCCATTCGGATTATTTGCCAAGATTCATGATAATCACCATGCATTTACCAACGACCCTGACCAGGACCCGGACCATTGGGTATCTGGTGACACTTGGCTGGAAGCAAGTTGGAGGGCAATGACGTTACCTCTGCATTATGTTTATCTGACGCTGACTCAATTAAGAAATAACCCTGTGATTGCTGAAACCCACAAAAGCTCTTTGGTCTACTATGCGGTGACGACCTCAATTGTTGTTGGGCTGATTTCTGTAGGACTAGGGTGGGAGCTACTGATTATTGGTGTTCTGCCGATATTTTTAGCCAGCTTCTTTTTGGGTATGTTGTTTGATTGGATACCTCACATGCCGACTCGTCAACAGGGGCGATACCAGAATACCAGAAGCTACTTGCTTCCGGGATTAAAGTTTCTGACGCTCGGACAAAACTACCACCATATACATCATCTTTACCCTCGTGTTCCTTGGTATAACTATCAGCGAGTGTTCAACCATATTCGACCTGAGCTCGAAGCAAAAAATGCCCCTATTGAAATACTGTTTTCCAAAACGAAGCCTGGGTTTGGTCAATCTGTTTTCGCACAAGAGCCGAGCAGTATTGATGGTGTACATAAGCAGACATTATTAGTGGAACGCGTTGAGCAGGAAACCGATCAAGCGGTGGTGATAACATTTGCCCCTACTAATGGGAAGGTGCTGCCCTTTAAACCGGGCCAATATGTTACGGTGAGTAAATTGATCAATGGAGAGTCAGTGACCCGCTGTTACTCCATATGTACGTCGCCTAGTTCAAACGAATTAAGTGTTGGCGTAAAGAAAGTACAAAGGGGTCAACTTTCAAATTACCTTAACGAAAGTCTAAAGGCAGGGGATGAGCTGACCGTAACTGGCCCGTTTGGTGATTTTATATTTGATCCGGCTGTTGACCAGTCTTCTAAACCATTAGTGCTTATTGCCGGTGGTAGTGGTATTACTCCTGTTCTGTCGATTGCTAAAACCGCATTGGAAAGCTCACCCGAGAGGCGTGTCAACTTGATCTATGCAAATCGATCTATTCAGGATGCGATGTTTCTAACCACGTTAAATGATTTGAAATCGCGCTATGCTGATCGCTTTGATATTGTCCATGTATTGGAAAAACCTCATAAAGATTGGGATGGTTACACAGGCTATCTAGATGATGACAAGCTGCAATCTATGTTGACGTCCTTCTTCCACTTTGAAGAAAGCCTGTTTTATATTTGTGGCCCTGATGTCATGAAAAACATTGTTGAGACCAAACTTAATGCGTTAGAGCTGCCTGCGGATCATATATTTATAGAAGAGTTCGCCCAAGCAGCCCCTAAAGCTGAAGGCGCGGTTCATCAGGTTAACATTGAGTTAGCCAACGGCCAGACCTATGCGTTAGACGTAGCGGAAAACCAAACAGTTTTGCAGGTTGCCAATCAGGAGGGTGTTAAAATTCCCTATGCATGCGGTGTTGGGCAGTGCGGTTGTTGCATGATGCAAGTAGAAGAGGGCGATACAATATTGGCCTCTGAAGACACGCCGGGATTGTTGGAAGACGAGAAAGCGCGTGGTTTAACCTTAGCATGTCAGTGTATGCCTCGGTCAGCGGTTACATTGAAGGTGTAATAAAAATACTCCGAAGAGCAGAGTCGTCTCGTCGACTCTGCTCAGTTCAGGTTGCCAAGTGATTAGTTATGTCATTGGTATTCCTCCAACCCTTTCATGTACTTCCTGTATTGCTTCCGGCGTATACTTACCCGGTACTTTTATTTCGGGGGCACCTACCCACTTAAAGTAAAATATCAGGCACATTGCAGTCAGTGATTATCCAGTCGATTCAAAGTAACGATCCGCTGTCCGCTTTTCAATATGTGGTAAGAACCTATATTCAGGTCACAATATGGCGGCTTAGGGCGACCTAAAGCCACGACATATCCGTCCGGCCTAAGCATTGAAAACGAATACCAGAACGGTTACTTGGCGAGAGTGCTAGATAACAGCCTTGATGCAGGCAGCAAAATACTCTGGGAGGCAATTTCCTACAATGCCTATGGGGCATTAACGCAAGAATCATTAGGTAATGGGCTGACTATCAATAAAGGCTACGATGATTACGGCAATCTAACTGCCAAAGGCTCAATAACAGATTACAACTATGCCACTTATACCAACGGCAGTAGTTGTAGTGGCTATCATACGGCACCAAGTCCACTCGCTGTTCGTGAAGCAAATGGTTTCGTGTTTTGCTATGACGAGTTTGGTAATCAACTCAGTGATGGCGCACGTACGGTTACCTACAACACCATTAACAAACCGACGCAGGTCACCACAAAGGTAGCACCACCTTCAACTACCTCTACGGGCCTGATGATGGGCGTTTCTATCAGCGTAAAGATGAAAATGGTGAGTTATCTGAGATGATCTACATTGGTGGCGGTGTTTATGAAGAAGAGACGATTGCAGGGGTAACCACGCTCAAGAGTTATGTGGGTGACTTCCTGATTGATAAGCGAGTGGGCGAAACGGTTACGCAGACCTATACCTTGCGCGCCCATTGCCTTCTCTAAATGGGTGAACCATATTTAACTCACCATAGAACTCTGAAACTGCGCAAATAAGATCAGTCTTGTCGTATTCGGAAATGTAGTTATTGTCAGCAAAAGCGGTAAACAATTTGTCTGCTTCTTTATCTATGAAACGAGTATTACAGAAGTGCGTATCGCCCTTACTAATATCTAGGGTCCTTATTTTTCCGGCCCACTCGTAAATATCACAAAATAGAGTCTGGTGGATAGCGCAGAGGTAATCCAAATCATAGGGGGGGGGTCTTGAAACTCTATCGTCTCAGCGCAAGCGATAGTTATTTCACGCTCTGCTTCTTCGAGAATGTCATCGTTAGTGATATTAAGCAAATTGATAAGGACTGGTGTGCCAGAGTAACAGTTTGGATCTTGTCCTGTACCGTACTTATCTACCATGGGATATTAAGCGATTTTATATTTAGCGATAAGTTCTTCTCGGTTAGAAGGCTTTTGATCTTTTTTGTTTGGCACTTTAAACCCTTCTAATTTAAGGCTGGCGATATAATTAACGCTACGAACCTTTGCCGCAAACGTCTTTTTCGCGGCTAATGAAGTTTTTTTCTTTTTTAAGGTTGCCATAATTAGTATCTCCTCTGCTCTTCAGTATACCATAAGACAACAAACACACTTACCCTATAATAAGAATACCTTCCTAGGAATTAAAGAGGTCTTAGCCCTTTAGCTAAAGCCTATACTCACATAGTAGGGTTGTTCATACTTTGTTACGATAGTGCATTAAACTTCTCAAGGATGAGATTATGCCACGTAAACCTCGTTTTTTTATACCCGGAGTTCCGGTTCATATCGTGCATCGAGGACATTCAAGAGATCCTGTGTTTTTTGAAGATGAAGACTACTCAACCTATGCCTATTGGCTAGGGGAGGCATCAAAGCGCTATGGCATTCAAATTCACTCATTTGTGCTAATGACAAATCATGTTCATTTACTAATTACTCCGCCAGAAACAATAAGTACCAGTTTGTTTATGCAATATATCGGTCGCCGGTATGCCCCATATATGAATCAAAAATATGGGAAAAACGGTTCTATTTGGGAGGGGCGATACAAAGCAAGTCTGGTTCAGGTAGAGGATTATTTTTTGGCTACCATGCGTTATATTGAACTAAATCCTGTTAGGGCGGGTATGGTTGAGTCTCCATCGCATTATCGTTGGTCTAGTTTTTGTCATAACTCAGGCCTTAGAGCAATTAGTTTCGTGCGGTATCACTCCGTATATATTTCGTTGGCTGGGAGCGATGAAGCTCGGTTTGAAACCTATAAAGAGCTATTCCGCTCACAACTTGACCAAGAAGTTATGAAGCAGATTGCCGATGCTTGGCTAACAGGAACGCCACTTGGAAATGACTATTTTCGAGAAAAGGTGGAAGCTCAGTTGTTACAGAAAGTAGGGCATTATAAGCGAGGCCGCCCGGTTAAAAGTGTTTAAGGGCTTCGACCCCTTTTAACTGATTGCGCGACTGGTCTAATCAAAGAAATGGCCCGCCCGGAGAGATTCGAACTCCCGACCAAGTGGTTCGAAGCCACCTACTCTATCCAGCTGAGCTACGGGCGGACATTGTCTTCAATCGAATGCCCAAGAAAGGGCAAATAGATCAGGCGGCTATAATACGCAGGCTGTTAGATCGTGTCTAGTGTTCTATTCCAAAATATCACTTTCGAATTAAGCTCCGTCCATCCAGAATGTTTTGATGACCGCAATACACCAGACTGACAGCAGTGAAAGAGCTAATAGCCAGAAAAATATTTGGTTTCGTTGAGTTAGGGCAGATTTTCCCCCAGCGCTGGCGATCCAGCGAAAATACATATTGCTTAGAAAGCCTGCCAGTACAAAAAAGCTAGCGACTACGGGAAGCGCGAGTTGCCAGGTTGTGAGGAGTGCTCCTGACTGCTTGATTTGGCCGATCCACACCATTGAGGCAACGAGTACGATCAAAGCGGTGAATTCGACGATGAGAGAGAGTTTATGGTGCTTATGCATGCGATTATCGGTCTCAAAAGGCTATTTAGGATCGAGAGTATACATGAGTGTTTAAGGGGAGGCTTTTTATCGTTATTCTTTACCGCTATAATGTCGCCATTAATTTTTTGGGCGGGGTCTTGTATCTTGTCACCAATCATTATATAGCTAGTAATAGCACTAAATAATATCCCACGAGGTGAAGTGTGAATAAAGTGATGAGAGCGTTAGCAGTATTTGGGTTGGGTGCCGTATTGGCGGGTTCAATTCAGGCCGCAACAGACGAAGATGCGATTCGTGATCGTATTAAGCCTATCGGAGACGTATGTGTAGAAGGTCAGGATTGTGGTTCTGCAGCCGCCGCAGCGCCAGCAGCGACCGGTGGAGCTCGTTCAGGTGAAGATGTTTACAATGCGTCTTGCTTTGCATGTCATGGTACGGGTGCAGCAGGTGCTCCGATGTTAGGTAATGCAGGCCAGTGGGCTCCTCGTGTAGAGCAAGGTATGGACACACTGCTTGCTAATGCTATCAATGGCTTTAATGCTATGCCTGCTCGTGGAACTTGTGCATCATGTTCAGATGATGAGGTCAAAGCCGCTGTTGAGTACATGGTTAGTAACAGCAAGTAAGTTTTATGCTGTTAACAAAAAAGTCGACATTAGTCGGCTTTTTTTATGTCTGGCGATTGTCGTTGTAGTGTATTTTTGACCTCTTCAGCCCATTCAAGCCAAGCTCTTTCGCCAATAATACCTCTGCGAAGGGTCATATAGGGCAGGAGGTAGTGAGCTTTTTTTTCCTCGTTTAGGGATAGGTAAAGTTGCTCGATTCTTTCCAGATTTTCCAACGTGCTCTGATGAATTTCAGTATGGTTCTCCAGTTCCTGCATTAAGTTCTTTCGGGGCGCTAAATGACCTCCATAGAGCTTAACCAACAATGAATCGTTAATCCTATTAGTTTTTACAGGCTGCTTAATCCACTTACTTAACTCTTCTTTACCACGCTGAGTAATCTCATAAATTTTTTTATCGGGTTTATCGCTCTGGGAGTGAGCTTGAAAGGTAACCCATTGCGCTTCAGTGAGCTTTTTAAGCTGCTGATAGACCTGTTGGTGTTTGGCGTTCCAAAAATAGCCTAAGCTTCTTTTAAAGTGTTTAACAAGGTCATAACCGCTGCTTGGTTCTGTTTCCAGCAAGACTAATATGGCGTGTTTTAATGACATAATGAGGCGCAACTTCTAATAACGATAAGATCGATAATAACAAATTATATGAAAGAAGTTGCATATTAATCCGGTAATCCTCTAATATGCAAAAAGTTGCATAAAAATACAACGATAGCATAAAAATAATGGCAGAGGTGATTAGTGAAGCGCACAGGAACTCGTTTTCGTAAAGACAGGGCAGATACTCATTATGATGTGATCGTCATTGGTTCAGGCCCTGGTGGGCTCTGCAACGCCGCGCTGCTATCTAAGCTGGGCAAAAAAGTCTGTGTGTTAGAGCAGCACTATACGGCGGGTGGCTATAGTCATACCTATGAGCGTAATGGTTACGAGTGGGATGTGGGTGTTCACTACGTAGGCGAAGTACATAAGCCGTTTTCAATGATGCGCCGTGTATTTGATGTTATTTCTGATAGCCAATTAGAGTGGGCTTATATGGATCAACTCTATGATCGTATTATTATCGGTGATAAAACGTACGACTATCTTGCGGGCAAAGAACCTTTTAAAAAACAGATGAAGGAGTACTTTCCTGCCGAAGCAGATGCTATTGACCAGTATGTTGATTTACTGGGTGATGTTAGTAAGTTAGTGCCTCGTTATTTTGCTGGGCAAGCGCTGCCAAAGTTGGCCGCGATGGTCTATAACAAAGCGCGCCATTATATGCTGCCCGACTACTTTTTTAAGAGTACGCGTGAAGTATTAGAAGGGTTGACCAAAAACGAAGAACTCATCGGTGTGCTAACGGCGCAATGGGGTGACTATGGCCTAACCCCTAGAGACTCATCATTTATGATGCACGGGATGGTTGCAAAGCACTATATCGCTGGCGGTAATTATCCGGTTGGCGGCTCGTCACGTATCTCTGAGACGATTATCCCGGTGATTAAGCAAAGTGGCGGTAATGTATTTACCTATGCCGGTGTGGACGAAATACTGGTTAAGAATAATCGAGCCTATGGTGTGCGTTTGAAGAAAGGTGGTCATGAGATATTTGCGGATAAAATTGTGAGTAGTGCCGGTATTTATCCCACTTATCAAGATTTATTACCTGAGAAAGTAGCCAAGAAAAACGGCCTGTTGAAAGACCTGAATAAAGTAGAATTGTCCGCCTCGCATGTTTGCATTTATGCAGGCTTTAAAGGTACAGCAGAACAACTGAATATCCCAAAAACTAATTACTGGGTATATCCTGATGCTAATCATGATGAAAACGTCGACCGCTTTTTAGCGTCTGACGGCACCGATGATTTTCCGCTAACCTATATCTCGTTTCCATCCGCTAAGGATCCAGCTTGGAATGACCGCTTCCCCGGTAAGTCAACGGTGGAGATCGTTGCACCGACTAATCACAAGTGGTTCGAGCAATGGCAGGGCACTACGTGGAATAAGCGGGGGGAAGGTTATGATGAGCTAAAAGAAGAGATTCAAAACTCGTTGCTCGAGACACTATACAAGCATATGCCTCAGTTACGAGGCGCGATAGATTATGTAGAGCTTTCTACACCATTATCTACACAATGGTTCCAGTGGAACAAAAAAGGTGAGATTTATGGTATCGACCATACCGTCGATCGCTTTCAGCAAAATTGGCTACACCCCATTACTCCGATTAAGAACCTATACCTAACCGGTGCCGATATCGTGACCGCAGGTGTTGGCGGCGCATTAATGGGGGGGGTGGTGAGTACTTGTGCGATGATTGGTGTATTAGAAAGCCGCAAAGTGATGGGGTTGATAAAGGATGTTTATCAACCCGAAGAGAGCCTGAAGCTAGAAACCGAAGGCCAGCAAGCATAAAGTCAGCAAAACCGTAGCCGCGATGCAGCGTAGAGGCTGTGAAAGTATTCTAGTATTACCTGTATTACAATAAAGGCACCATTAGT
>CAJXUY010000010.1 GCA_913060665.1 uncultured Oleiphilaceae bacterium | reverse complement strand
CGAGATTGCCTCTTGTCTCGTGGGCTCGGAGATGTGTATAAGAGACAGATATATACCTATTTTATCTTGCATTGTTTTGCTTCAATTCCTATAGTGTGTGAAAGTGGTGAAAAGTGGAAAAAAGTGTGTTTTTGTGGTGTTTTGAGAAAGATATCATCAAAACCTAAGATTTTAGAGGGCGGTAAGCGTGTTTCAGGGTAGTCAATCCTTAAATGTGGATGTAAAAGGGCGTGTTGCGGTACCTAGTCGGTATCGTGATTTGCTTGCGGCTGTCTGTGAGGGGCGTTTGGTTGTTACCGCAAACCCATATGAGCGTTGCCTGAATATTTATCCAGAACCTCAATGGAAAGAAGTAAAGGCGAAAATAGAATCATTACCAAACAGCAATAAAAAAGTAAGACGATTACAACGCTTAGTGCTAGGTAATGCTAGCGAACTTGATATGGACGGAAATGGTCGATTGTTATTACCTCCGACGTTAAGAGAGTTTGCCAATTTCGATAAAAAAGTTGTGCTTGTTGGTTTGGGTGATAAGGCTGAGCTTTGGAGTGAGCAGAGCTGGAATGATATGTTGGATGAGGCTGATGATGAGCCAATGCCAGAAGAAATGAGTAATTTATCTTTATAGTTTTTAACTGAATCGTTATTTAACGACGGGTTTAATTGTGGCAACAAGTGTAGATATTGAGTCAGGGGCAGGTAGCAGCTCGAGTGTAGTGCATCAAACAGTTTTACTGGAAGAGGCTGTCGCTGAACTTGTTACCGACAAAGCAGGTGTCTACATAGACGGCACGTTTGGACGGGGTGGCCACAGCCGGAAAATCCTCGAAGCGCTTATGGCGGAAGGTCGGTTGTTGGGGGTTGATAAAGACCCAGAAGCTGTTTTATCCGCCAATAAACTGAAAGCCGAAGACCCGCGTTTTTCAATTTATCACGGCTCATTTAAAGAGATAGATATAGCGGCAAAAGAGCAAGATTGGAATGGGGTTGCGGGTATTTTGTTGGATTTGGGTGTGTCTTCGCCGCAGATAGATGACGCCAGCAGAGGGTTTAGCTTTCTAAACGATGGACCCTTGGATATGAGAATGAACCCAGAAAAAGGGTTAAGTGCGGAGCAGTGGATAGCCTGTGCGGACGTTAAAGAAATCGCGACGGTACTTAAGCAGTATGGTGAGGAGCGTTTTGCAAAGCGTATTGCAGGCGCCATTGTAGAGGCTCGTGATAAGGGTGTTATTGATACGACTGCAAAGCTACAAAAAATAGTCGCGGATGCAAATCCGGCGTGGGAAAAGGGCAAAAACCCTGCAACAAGAGCATTTCAAGCGATTCGAATCAAGGTTAATGATGAGCTGACCGATTTGGAAGATGTGCTTGAAATAGCAGCGGAGTCACTTAAACCGGGAGGTCGTTTAGTGGTGATCAGCTTTCATTCTCTTGAGGATCGAATGGTGAAGCGCTTTATGAGAAGTAAAGTGAAAGGTAATGAGCCTCCAGCAGGTGTGCCGATTAGGGATGACCAAATTGAGCGACATTTTGCGTTAGTGGGTAAGGCGATTAAACCATCTAAGCAAGAAGTTGAGCAAAATGTCAGGTCACGAAGCGCTGTAATGCGAGTGATGGAGAAGCTTGGTTGACGTCTTTGAAAGATTGGTGGCTTTTTTTCAAGACGATATCGGGTGCGCTGATTGGGAAGTCGTCAGTAATAACGTTTAGTTTGTGTGTTGTGCTTATTGCGAGTGCTGTTGGGGTGGTTTACGCGTCACATCTAAATCGCCAGCTATTTACTGAGTTAGCTTTGTTGCAATCAGAGAGAGACGCATACGAAATGGAATGGAGCCAGTTGCTATTAGAGCAAAGCGCTTGGAGCGCACATGGAAGAATTGAGCATGTAGCCATCACTAAGTTAAGTATGAAAGTGCCCGAGGCAAAGGATATCGTCGTTATTAAGTAGGCGATGGTTGAAAATAAAAAATTGATGGATGCCCTTTTAGGGAAATGAAAATGAGCGGCAAAGCTGACGCAAATAATGAACTAAAGCATGATGAGCAGGGGCGCGCAATATGGCGGTTCTGGTTTGTCGTGTCTGTTCTTGTGTGTGCGGGGTTGGTGCTCTTGTATCGTGCGGTGGAGCTGCAAGTAGTTGAACAACAGTTCCTAAAGGGTCAAGGCGATGCTCGCACAATTCGCCATGAAAAGATTGATGCCCACAGAGGGATGATCACTGACCGGTTTGGTGAGCCGCTAGCGGTTAGCACGCCTGTAGAAACAGTATGGGCGAACCCTCAGGTGATGGTGTTAGAGGCTGGTGATATTCAGGTTTTGGCTAGTGTTCTTGAGGTAAGTGAATCTTGGTTAGCTAAGCGGGTCAGTAAAAATAAGACTCGAGAGTTTATCTATCTAAAACGCAAAATTTCACCCGCGCAGGCAGCACGAGTCATTGACTTGGATATTCCTGGTGTATATAGCCGCCGAGAATATAAGCGGTTTTATCCCGCAGGAGAAGTGGCTTCTCATGTAGTAGGGTTTACCAATATAGATGAGATGGGACAAGAAGGCGTTGAGCTGGCTTATGATGATTGGCTGACCGGGCACCCAGGCAAGAAGAGAGTATTAAAAGATAGAAGAGGCTCGGTCGTTAAGGATTTAGATCTAGTTCGCGATGCACAACCTGGGCGGTCGTTAAGCCTTAGTCTTGACATGCGGGTTCAATACCTTGCTTATCGTGAACTTAAGGCTGCTGTAACAGCCCATAAAGCGAAAGCCGGCTCGATGGTGATACTTGATGTGGCTACCGGCGAAGTGTTAGCGATGGTTAATCAGCCGTCTTATAACCCTAATAATCGCTCCAAACTATCAACCTCAGCGTTACGTAATCGCGCGATAACGGATGTTTTTGAGCCTGGCTCAACTGTTAAACCGGTGACTATTGCGGCTGCTTTGGAAACCGGTAGGTATTACCCTGCAACAAAAATTGATACAACACCGGGTTATTTTCGGGTTGGTCGCAAGTCAATAAGGGATCATCGTGATTATGGGGTTATTGACTTGTCTACCATTATCGCCAAATCGAGCAACGTTGGAACCAGCAAAATAGCGCTAGACCTGAGCGGAGAAGTTGTTTGGGATATGTTTTATCGGTTAGGTTTTGGTCAAGCAACCGGTACAGGGTTTCCTGGTGAAAGTATTGGTTTGCTGAGAAATCCAGCAAAGTGGCGACCCATTGAAGTGGCCACAATGTCGTATGGATATGGTGTGAGTGTTAATGCGCTGCAATTAGCTCAAATGTATATGGTATTGGGTAATAACGGAGTAAAACCTCCCGTTAGTTTATTGAAGGTTGAGGGTGATATTTCGTCAGAAGCGGTGATGGATGCATCTGTCGCCAAAAATGTTCGCCTAATGTTGCAAAAGGTTGTTGAGAAAGGTGGTACGGGTACAAGAGCTCGTGTAGCAACGTATGATGTGGGCGGGAAGTCTGGCACTGTGCACAGCGTTGGCCGTAATGGATATGAAGAAAGTCAGTACAAGGCTTTATTTGCAGGTGTTGCGCCTATCGATAACCCACGAGTTGCGGCAGTGGTCGTGATAGATGGGCCTCAGGGGCAAGAATACTATGGCGGTGAAGTAGCCGCACCAATTTTCTCAAGAGTTATGTCTGGTGCAATGCGATTGTTAAACGTTACGCCAGATAATTTACCGTTAATGGCTGATCAACGGACGATTTATTCTGACAAGGAACGTGATAACTCAACTGACAATAGCAGAGAGAAGGGTTGATCATGATGGCGATAGAGCCCAGAGAGCATACTTTGAGCGCCTTGCTAAAAGGCATTTGCCTATTGCCGTCAGTATTAGATTGTCGTGTTTATGGTATTGCATTAGACAGCCGGAAAGTTAAAAAAGGTGATTTATTTATTGCGTTAAAGGGGTTTGACTCTTCTGCAAGAGCTTACATTCCCCAGGCGGTTGCGAGTGGTGCGGTTGCGGTGCTGGTCGAGAGTGATGAACGTGTTTTAAGTATCTGTGAAGAAGGCGACTCGGTTGAGTTGTTTGTTCCAAACTTAAAAAACTATGTGGGTGAAATAGCGTCTAGATTCTTTGGCTCACCCTCGAAGCTTATGAAGGTGATAGGTGTTACAGGAACAAATGGTAAAACCTCTGTATCTCAGTATTTAGCACATGTGCTGAGTGGTTTGGGCGACAAAACCGGCGTTATTGGGACGTTGGGTTATGGATTGCCTGATGATTTAGAGGTGGCGACTCATACTACTCCAGATGCAGTAAAGGTTCAGCAAATTTTAGCCAACTTGAAGGGTCAGGGTGCGAACTGTGCTGCAATGGAGGTCTCCTCTCACGGTCTTGATCAGGGGCGTGTAGATGAGGTTAGTTTTGCAGGAGCTGTGTTTACGAATCTATCGAGAGACCACCTGGACTACCATGAGTCAATGGAAGCTTATGGGGATGCAAAGAAAGCGCTGTTCAAAAAGCCGGGGTTATCGTATGCAGTCATTAATTTTGATGATGAGTTTGGTCGAGAATTAGTAGGCGCTATTTCAGAAAGTACAAAGGTTATTAGTTACGGGATTAGTCAACCAGCTGACATTGTTGTGGACCGTATTCAATATACTAAAAAAGGGATAAATGCAGATTTAACAGGCCCCTGGGGGACTACATCCTTAAGTTGTCAGCTACTAGGTGCTTTCAATCTCAGTAACATAATGGCGGTGATTGGCGTTGCATTTTCCATGGGGTATGACATTCAAGAAATCTGCCAGGCGGTGTCAGAATTGACGCCAGTAACAGGCAGAATGCAGTCATATAGTGTTGAGGGGAAGCCAGGTGTGATTGTCGATTACGCTCATACCCCCGATGCATTAAAGAATGCGCTGCAAGCGATTAAGCAACACTGCAGCGGCAAGATTTGGTGTGTATTCGGCTGTGGTGGTGAACGTGATGTGGGTAAACGACCCATGATGGCCTCGATAGCAGAAGAAAATGCCGATGTTGTGGTGATAACTGATGATAACCCTAGAAGGGAGAACCCCGAAAGCATTTTGGCAGACGTGATGGGTGGTTTTAGCGAAGGCAGTAATGTGCAAGTCATTCATGACCGTCGTACAGCAATAGAAACATCTATAGCCAGTGCAGTTGCTAACGATATGATTTTGGTGGCCGGAAAGGGGCATGAAGATTATCAGGAGGTTGCGGGTCAGCGATTAGATTACAGTGACATTGTCGTGGTTGAAAATTGTTTGAATATGGGGGGGGCGAAATGATCGGTTTATGCTCCTTATCAACCTTGGTTGAAGTCACCAATGGCGAGCTACGAGGCAGTGATCACTCATTTTGTGCGGTGAGCACAGATACTCGAAGCATTCAGTCTGGAGATCTTTTTGTGGCATTACAGGGCTCTAATTTTGATGGTAATCGCTACGTAGTAAAGGCAAAAGAGAAGGGTTCGATAGCCGCATTAGTGGAAACTCACCAGGATGTTGATATACCGCAAGTTAAGGTAGCAGACACGTTAGCTGCGCTAGGCTCTATAGCGGCCTACAACCGTCAATTGTTTAATGGGAAAGTCATCGCAATTACCGGAAGTAGCGGCAAAACCTCTGTTAAGGAGATGTTGGCTGAATTACTGAGTAACGAGGGCGATACGCTCGCAACGGAAGGCAACTTAAATAACCATATTGGCGCGCCGTTGACGTTGTTAAAAATTAATGAAGAACACCAATTTGCAGTGATAGAGCTGGGAGCAAGCGCGGTGGGAGAAATTAATTATACCGCGTCGATTGCAAGGCCTGATGTATCGATCCTTACCAATGCAGGAAGTGCGCACTTAGAAGGCTTTGGCAGTTATGAAAACATCGTAGCAACCAAAGGTGAGATTATTAGTGCATTGGGTCTTGATGGTGTGGCCATTCTAAATGCAGACGATCCCGCATTTGCGGTTTGGCAACAGCTAGCCCTACCGAGAAAGGTATGTGCATTTAGTCTGAAAGAAGGAGTTGGTGCCGATGTATGGGCGGAGTCAATAAGGTTGCAGTCTGATAGCTCTACGTTCGAGTTGTGTTGGGATGGGGGGCGAGTCGCTATATCGTTGCCGTTGCCAGGAAAACATAATATTGCCAATGCATTAGCTGCTGCAAGTGCTGCTTCTGTATTAGGTTTAGGTTGGGGCAGTATTCAAAAAACATTGAGCGAATTGAGTAGTATTAAAGGTCGACTTGAGCTAGCAAAGTCTCCACTGGGATACATGGTCATAAATGATACTTATAACGCGAATCCATCGTCTACAAATGCTGCACTTGATGTCTTAGCTAAATCTACTGGGTTCAGGGTCGCAGTACTGGGTGATATGGGGGAGTTAGGCGCTGATGTTGCAAAGCTACACAAGGAAGTTGGGCAGTATGCTAAAGCGGGTCGCGCAGATGCCCTTTATGCTGTCGGTGAGTTCGCTAACGATATTGCGCAAGGATATGGCAGTGGTGCGCGGGAATTTAAAACTAAGCAAGCCTTGGTTGAAGTGCTTATGAAAGAAGTGCAGGAAGACGCGACTTACTTGGTAAAGGGGTCTAGAAGCGCTGCAATGGAAACGGTTGTAGAAGAGTTGCTTAAACAAAAGGTGGTTGCGTAATGTTAGTTTGGTTTGCTGATTTTCTATCACAGTATATCAGTGCATTTGGTGTATTTAAGTATCTGACGTTAAGGGGGATTTTCGGCGTCCTGACGTCACTTACCATTGCTCTAATTGTTGGCCCTATTATGATCAGGAAATTAAGCCAGTATCAGATTGGGCAATCGGTAAGGGATGATGGACCTCAATCTCATCTGAGTAAGGCGGGCACACCTACTATGGGTGGTGCACTTATTTTGGTGGCGGTTGCTGTCAGCACATTGCTTTGGGCTGACCTAACTAATCGCTATGTCTGGATTACGCTTTTGGTCACACTATCGTTCGGTGCTATTGGTTGGGTTGATGACTATCGGAAGGTGGTTGAAAAAAACTCAAGAGGGTTGCCGGGTAAATGGAAATACTTCTGGCAGTCAGTCTTTGGTTTTGGTGCAGCGTTTGGTTTGTACAGCACAGCAACACTACCTCAAGAAACAACGTTAATCATTCCAGTGTTCAAAGACTTCGCGCTTGAGATGGGGCCGTTATTTATCTTGCTAAGTTACTTTGTGATTGTGGGTAGCAGCAACGCGGTAAATCTTACTGATGGGCTTGATGGGTTAGCGATTATGCCGACCGTTATGGTAGCAGGTGCATTGGCAATATTTTGTTATTTATCAGGTAATGTTCGCTTTGCTGACTACCTACACATTCCATACCTACCAGGGGCGGGCGAACTTATTATATTTTGCGGTGCGCTTGTAGGGGCTGGGCTAGGGTTCCTATGGTTTAACACCTATCCCGCGCAAGTATTTATGGGAGATGTGGGCGCGCTTGCTCTAGGCGCGGCATTGGGGATCGTAGCGGTAATTGTTCGACAGGAAGTTGTGTTGTTCATAATGGGGGGGGTATTTGTTATGGAGACCGTTTCTGTCATTCTTCAGGTTGGTTCTTACAAGCTGACCGGTAGAAGGATATTTAGAATGGCTCCGTTACACCACCATTTTGAGCTTAAGGGCTGGCCGGAGCCGAGGGTGATAGTAAGGTTTTGGGTGATAACCGTTGTGTTGGTACTGGTTGGGCTCGCAACGCTTAAGGTTCGTTAAATTATACACGGGAGTGTTTTGTGTCACTTATAGCAACAGATAACAAAAGTATTGTAGTGGGGCTCGGTATTACCGGGCTGTCCTGCGTGCGTTATCTGAAGTCAAAAGGGCATAGCGTCGAGGTCGTGGATACTCGTACAAACCCTCCAGCTCTTGATCGTTGTAATGCTGAGTTTCCGAGTGTTCAGGTGCATTGCGGTGTGTTTGATGCGGACGTGCTGTCATCTGCTACGCAGTTAATCGTGAGCCCAGGCGTGGCTATTTCAGAACCTGCTATTGAAGAAGCGAAGCGTCGAGGTGTGAGAGTCACGGGGGATGTAGATCTTTTTAGTCAGTTGGTCAATGCGCCTGTGGTTGCGATAACAGGCTCGAATGGTAAAAGCACTGTCACCACTTTACTGGCAGAAATGGCTAAGCAGGCGGGTATTAAGGTTGCGGTAGGCGGTAATCTGGGAACGCCTGTTTTGGACTTGCTGGATGATAGTGTTGAGTTGTATATCGTAGAGTTATCGAGTTTTCAACTGGAAACCACTCAACGGCTGAACGCCTTAGCGGCCACTATTTTGAATATATCAGAAGACCATATGGACCGCTATTCCAGTAAATTAGCCTATTTACAAGCTAAACAAAAAATCTTTCATGGGTGTCAATATGTCATCGTAAATGAAGATGATGTGCTTAGTGAACCGTTAATGGTTGAAGGTATGAAGTCTGTAAGGTTTGGCATTGCTAAGCCAGACCTTCGAAAATTTAGCACGATTAAAGAGGGTCGTCAGACGTTCATCTGTCATGGTTTCGAAAAGCTTATAAGCGTTGATGATGTTGCGATCAAAGGTATCCACAATATTAGTAATGCATTAGCTGCTATGAGCTTAGGGTTTGCCGCTAGTATTGGCATGAATGCGATGCTTGAAGCGTTAAAACGATATCCCGGCCTTGAGCATCGTTGTCAGTGGGTTAGACGTATCGATGGTGTTGATTACATCAATGACTCGAAAGGAACAAATGTAGGCGCAACTGTTACTGCGCTTGATAGCTTTGGGGCTTCAAATACCGGAAAAGTAGTATTAATTGCCGGAGGAGAAAGTAAGGGCGCTGATTTCTCACCGTTACGAGGGTCTGTTTCGGCCTATGGGCGAAGTGTCGTTTTGTTTGGGTGTGATGCCAATAGTATTGAGTCAGGCTTGAACGGCGTCACGCAGGTAGTAAGCGTTAACTCATTAGAAGAGGCCGTTATAGAGGCTAAAAAGCTAGCCCAACCTGGAGATACCGTATTGATGTCTCCTGCCTGCGCCAGCTTTGATATGTTCCGTAACTTTGAAGCGCGTGGTGACGCGTTTGTAAATGTGGTGGAACAACTATGAGTAGTATCGCGGTCACTAATAGTCAGCAGGTGCCATTGCTTTCACTCGATAAAGGCATTGACTTTTGGTTGTTGGGAGCCGCCGGTTCGCTGTTGATGATCGGCCTGATTATGATCACGTCTGCTTCTATAGATATAGCGGATGTTCGAAATAACAACCCGTTCTTTTATGCCATGAGGCATGGGACGTTTTTATTGTTGGGGCTGGTCGCTGGGTTCGCGGTAGTGAATGTACCGATAGCTTGGTGGATGAAAAGTGGGTGGCTACTGCTTTTTGTATCGTTAGCTTTATTACTTTTGGTGTTATTGCCTGGTGTCGGTCGGACAGTAAATGGTAGTACTCGTTGGATTGGATTTGGTGGATTGAATCTACAGGTATCAGAACTGGCTAAATTGTTTTTAATCGCCTACATGGCTGGCTATCTCGACCGAAGGCGAGAGGAAGTTATGGCCAGTTGGTGGGGGTTTTTAAAGCCAATGCTAGTGATGTTTATGGCTGCATTTCTGCTCCTAATGGAGCCTGATTTTGGTGCAACGGTGGTCATTGCATCTGCAGCGTTAGGCATGATCTTTTTAAGCGGTGCGCGTATAGGTCAGTTTTCAGTATTGATTATTGGTTGTGGTGTTTCTGCAGTGTTGTTGGTGGTGTCGCAGCCTTATCGGTTGAAACGTTTTACTGGGTATACCGATCCTTGGGCTGATCAATTTGGTAGTGGCTATCAATTATCGCAGGCGCTAATTGCATTCGGGCGAGGTGAGTGGACAGGATTAGGGCTTGGAAACAGTATTCAAAAGCTATTTTACCTGCCCGAAGCTCATACTGACTTTGTGTTTGCAATTCTTGCTGAAGAGTTTGGGTTATTAGGCTGCTTTATTGTGGTGGGATTATTCTCCGTACTGGTGTTTCGGGCGTTAAAAATTGGCTTGAAAGCCGAGCAAGCTAACCAACGTTTTGCTGCCTATTTTGCATACGGTATTGGGTTATTAATTGGTGGTCAGGCGCTGATCAATATGGGGGTTAATACAGGGTTGTTACCGACTAAAGGGTTGACGTTACCGTTAGTGAGTTATGGTGGTAGTAGCTTAGTGGTTAGCTGTATGTGTATTGGTGTTTTAGTGAGAATTAATTTGGAGCGCTGTCAGTTATTAAGTGGCAGTAGCGAAACGACAGCCGGAGGAAAAGGTGGGTAATAATAAGACCTTTTTAATAATGGCTGGCGGGACGGGGGGACATGTTTTTCCTGCTCTGGCTACTGCTCGCATGCTGCAAGAGCAGGGTGTAAATGTGCACTGGCTGGGCTCGGAAAATGGAATGGAGGTTGACCTAGTTTCAACGGCGAGTCTTCCCATTTCATGTATTTCTATATCGGGCCTTAGAGGTAAAGGAAAGCTAGCCTTGTTGACGGCGCCCTTTAAACTTATCAACGCATTACTGCAAGCGATGTTGGTTATTCGATCAGTCAAGCCGGATGGCGTATTGGGTATGGGCGGTTTTGTAACGGGGCCAGGTGGTTTAGCTGCTCGTTTGATGGGTAGGCCATTACTGATACATGAACAAAACGCGGTTGCCGGAATGACCAATAAACTACTTTCTAGATTCGCAACGATTGTAATGGAGGCGTTTCCTGGGTCGTTTCCTGCGGGCGTTAAAACAGAGGTCACAGGCAACCCTGTAAGAAAGGATATATGCGAATTGCCGGTAAAACAGGGCTTTGAAGCGCGAAACCGTAATATGAGAGTGTTGGTTGTGGGTGGCAGTTTGGGCGCAGTTGTGATTAATCAAGTGGTACCAGAGGCCCTTAAATTATTTGAAAACGGTTTAGTAATAGACGTTACCCACCAGGCGGGAAAGAAAAATTTAGAGGCAACCTTAGCTAACTACCAGCAGGCAGGCGTGGAAGCGAACGTAGTGCCTTTTATTGCGGATATGAAGTCTGCTTATGAGTGGGCGGATATCGTTATCTGTAGGGCTGGTGCGCTGACTATTTCGGAACTATGCATGGCGGGAGTTGGGGCTATTTTGGTCCCTTACCCTCATGCGGTTGATGACCACCAGACCAAAAATGCAGGCTTTATGGTTGAGTCGGGTGCGGCTGAGCTAATGCCGCAGCAGGAGTTTACGGCGTCGGCACTTAATAAAAAGCTAAAAGCAATGATTGAGAGTAAAGACATAATGACAAATATGGCTCAAGCGGCTAGAAAGTTGGCTAGGCCAGACGCCACCGAAAAAGTGGTTTCTTACTGTATGGAGGCGTGTAATGACTGATAAAAATATAGAGCAGGTAATGATCTGTGATGTTCCTGAAATGAGACGGATTCGTCGTATTCATTTTGTGGGAATAGGCGGTGCCGGTATGTGTGGTATTGCAGAAGTATTACTCAATCAGGGGTACGAAATTTCTGGCTCTGATCTAAGTGAAAGTGTTGTGACCAGCCGTCTACGTACGTTAGGCGTTTCGGTATTTATCGGGCATCAATCAGAAAATGTAGAAGGCGCTAATGTGGTCGTAGTGTCCAGTGCTGTCAACGAAGAAAATCCAGAAGTTGTTCAAGCTCGTAGTAGTCGGATACCTGTAGTGCCTCGTGCTGAAATGTTGGCAGAAATAATGCGATATCGCCATGGTATTGCTGTAGCAGGCACACATGGGAAAACTACCACTACAAGCTTGCTTGCGTCTGTATTAGCAGAAGCAGGTCTAGATCCAACGTTTGTCATTGGTGGTCGGCTTAACAGTGCCGGCACTAATGCCAAATTAGGGGGGTCACGTTACCTTGTGGCTGAGGCTGATGAGAGTGATGCATCCTTTTTACACCTAACACCGATGATCGCAGTGGTGACCAATATTGATGCTGATCATATGCATACTTACGGTGGTGATTTTGCGAAACTGAAGCAGACATTTGTAGATTTCTTACACAACTTACCATTTTATGGCGCTGCGGTAATGTGTGTTGATGACCCTGTTGTTGAGGAGGTTATTCCTCACGTTTCGCGAGCAATTATTACGTACGGGGTAAGTGAGCATGCAGACTATCGTGCAGAGTCGATTGCTCAAGAAGGTATTCATACTAAGTTTATAGCTAAGCGACCAGGGGATCATTCAGATATCGAGATCACCTTGAACATGCCTGGGCATCACAATGTTCTAAACGCGCTAGCTACCATTGCTATCGCGACTGATGAAGGAATTGACAACCAGTCAATCCAAAAAGGGTTGTCAAACTTTCAAGGAGTTGGTCGCCGTTTCCAAGTATACGGGAAGTATCAAACCGGTCGCGGTGAAGTTATGTTGGTTGATGACTATGGTCACCACCCTAAAGAGGTCGAGGCAACTATCAAGGCCATTAGGGCGGGTTGGCCAAATAAGCGTCTAGTGATGGTCTATCAGCCCCACCGCTATAGCCGAACCTGTGACCTGTATGAAGATTTTGTAAGAGTGTTATCAGATGTTGATGTCCTGTTGTTGATGGATGTTTATCCTGCAGGCGAACGGCCAATTCCTGGAGCTGATAGTCGCAGCCTTTGCCGAAGTATCCGACAGCGGGGGCATGTAGACCCGGTATTTATTGATGACGGCAGTGAGATTGAGTCTGTATTAGCAAACTTATTAGAAGATGGCGATTTACTAATTACACAGGGAGCAGGCGATATTGGGCGCCTTTCAACACATTTAGCAGAGATAGATCTAAAGGTAGT
This sequence comes from uncultured Oleiphilaceae bacterium, assembly GCA_913060665.1. Taxonomy (GTDB): domain Bacteria; phylum Pseudomonadota; class Gammaproteobacteria; order Pseudomonadales; family Oleiphilaceae; genus Alkalimarinus. The sequence continues at coordinate 156,713 of CAJXUY010000010.1, read as the reverse complement.
TTGAGATGAGTGTAGCGAGCAGCAATTACAGAGTATCACCTGAGTTAGCCCGTAAATTGGGCAAGGTGGCTGTATTGTTGGGTGGGAATTCAGCAGAACGCGAGGTGTCTCTTAAAAGCGGTGACGCAGTGTTGAATGCATTGCTGAATGCAGGTGTAGATGCCCAGGCTATCGATATCAAAGGTAGTCCGCTGGACTGTATAAAACGTGGCGAGTTTGATCGGGCGTTTATCGCGTTGCATGGCCGAGGCGGGGAAGACGGCACAATACAAGGGTTGCTGGAATGCTTAGAGCTTCCTTACACCGGCAGTGGCGTGATGGCCTCAGCTCTGGCGATGGACAAACTTCGAACGAAACAACTGTGGCAGGGTGTTGGGTTACCGACGCCCCCGTTTGTCTCGCTTGATGGTCTAGGTATAGACGCCCGTTATTTCGAGTCCATTGTTGCTAGGTTAGGGTTGCCTCTAAGCGTTAAACCTGCAAGAGAGGGTTCGAGTATTGGTATTAAAAAAGCCAGAAGTCTCGAGGAGTTAATTGAAGCATATAACGAAGCGTCAGAGTTTGATGCTCAAATATTGATAGAGAAGTGGATAGAGGGCCCTGAGTTTACCGTCGCTGTATTAGATGGAAAGGCATTGCCGGTTATAGGCCTGAGTACCAATCATATATTTTATGACTATGACGCTAAGTATCTCGCAGATGATACCCATTATTATTTGCCTAGTGGGTTGGGTGCCGAGAAGGAGCAGGAAGTCGAAAAGTTGTCTGAGCTGGCATGTCAATCTGTTGGTTGTAAAGGGTGGGCGCGTGTTGATGTGATGCAAGATAATGCTGGTGAGTTTTGGTTGTTAGAGGTTAATACAACACCAGGGATGACAGATCATAGTTTGGTCCCTATGGCTGCTAAATATGCTGGCATTTCGTTTGAAGAATTGGTTGTCCGTATCTTGGAGGATACGTTAAAAGCCCCATCTGACTCTAGTGTATTGTAGCGATGGGTTCTTCATAGTGATTAGGTATCAATAGTGGGACGGCGAGGTCATGAGCCTAAATCAGTGAAAGGGCTGGGCGCTACTTTAAGGCAGGAGAAGAAAAAACGATCTTTTAAGATTGGTTTTTCCGGATTAGGTGGTCTGAAAAGTATTAAGTGGTTACCGGTTGCGGCGGTTACGACAGCCTGTTTTATGACTGTGATGCTAACAGTTTATTGGGACTCGGTGGTTTACAGTGTTGATCGCGAAGTCTCTAAAATTGAGATACGAGGGCAGCTTAAATTTCAGCGGCCTGAAGTGCTTCAGAGGACTCTTAACAAGCATTTAGGGGAAGGTTTTTTTTCGCTGGACTTGAATGTTGTTAAAAAAGAAGTGGAGGCGATGCCTTGGATCTACAGTGCATCTCTTAGGCGACGTTGGCCTGGAACATTGATGATTACGGTAAAGGAACAGTATCCTGTAGCGAGCTGGAATCGCGAGTTTTATTTAAATGAATACGGGGAAATTTTTAGACCGCCAGAGCCTGTTGAAATTGAGTCGGTACCTGACCTTTCAGGGCCCTCAGGTAGAGCTAAAGATGTGCTAATGAGGTATGTCAGCTATCGGGATCAGTTAGCCGAAGTAGATGAAGGGGTTGCGGTACTTAGTTTAGAAAAACGAGGTGCCTGGCGTTTAACGCTTAAAAACGGGATAGATATAAAGCTTGGACGAGCGCCGTTAGACGAAAAACTTAACCGTTTTTTAAGGGCCTACAAGCATGGTTTGAATAGTAGGGCTGGCGAAATCCTATCTATCGATGCGCGGTATACCAATGGAATCGCGGTGAGATGGAAGGATGTACCGGATACAGATGGTGATCAGTCGGGTTCGATATAGGCTTGGGTTTATATATACCAGCGCTTATATCCACCAAAGTGACATGGGTGAGTTATTTAATGTCAGTAACTCAATATAGGTTTACTGGCGACAAACATCTGAGATATCAGAGTTAGTGAGTAGGAAAATGATTGTAGGACTGGACATAGGAACATCAAAGGTTGTGGCGATCGTTGGCCAAGAGACTCCTGAGGGTGGCGTAGAGGTTATTGGGATTGGATCTCATCCGTCAAAAGGCCTAAAGCGTGGAGTTGTTGTTAATATTGAAACGACCGTGCAGGCGATTCAGCGAGCGATAGAAGAAGCTGAGCTGATGGCAGGGTGTGAAATTCACTCTGTGTATGCAGGCATTGCTGGGAGTCATATTCGCAGCCTTAATTCTCACGGTATTGTCGCTGTGCGTGAAAGAGAAGTTGTTCAAGCTGATATCGAAAGAGTTATTGATGCGGCACAAGCCGTTGCTATTCCTGCGGATCAAAAAATTCTTCATATATTGCCTCAGGAGTATGTGATTGATAGCCAAGAAGGCATTAAAGAGCCATTAGGTATGTCGGGGGTTCGTCTTGAAGCAAAGGTCCACTTGGTGACCTGTGCCGTTAATGCGGCTCAGAACATTGAGAAATGTGTTAAACGTTGCGGTTTGGATGTGGATGACATCATCTTAGAGCAATTGGCGTCTAGTTATGCCGTATTAACGGATGACGAGAAAGAGCTAGGTGTATGTGTAGTTGATATTGGTGGCGGTACTACTGATGTGGCTATTTTTACTGGGGGGTCAATTCGCCATACCGCAGTCATACCCATCGCGGGTGATCAGGTGACCAATGATATCGCGATGGCATTGAGAACGCCGACTCAAAACGCAGATGAAATAAAAATTAAGTATGCATGCGCGCTAACACAATTGGCTGGTGCGGATGAAACGATAAAGGTTCCGAGTGTAGGTGATAGACCACCAAGAGACTTATCTCGCCAAGCCTTGGCCGAAGTCGTCGAGCCGAGGTACGAAGAACTTTTTACATTAATTCAATCAGAGCTTCGTAGAAGTGGGTTCGAAGATCTGGTTGCAGCTGGGATTGTATTAACAGGCGGCACTTCAAAAATGGAAGGTGCTGTAGAACTAGCTGAAGAAATTTTCCACATGCCCGTTAGATTGGCTTCGCCACAAGGCATTTCTGGCTTAACGGATGTGGTAAATAACCCTATGTTTTCAACAGGCGTAGGGCTGCTGATGTATGGACTAAAGCAGCAGGGAATGGGGATAGTTCCCCCCGTTAAACCAGAGGGAGGAGCGAATATAATGGAACGCTTAAAAAGCTGGTTTACCGGAAACTTTTAAAAATAAGAGCCTGCTTAACAGGCAATAAAAAGAACAGATAGTTTTAAAATTAACAGACTGAAGAAAAACAGGAAGGAGAAGGGCGATGTTTGAGCTCGTAGATAATGTACCACAAAATGCAGTAATCAGAGTTGTAGGTGTTGGCGGTGGTGGCGGTAATGCTGTTCGTCATATGCTGGCGAGTGAAGTAGATGGTGTCGACTTTATCTGTGCCAACACAGATGCGCAGGCACTGAAAGAGTTGGATGCTAAGTCAATTATCCAACTAGGAAATAATATTACAAAAGGACTAGGCGCGGGTGCTAACCCTGAAATTGGTCGTCAGGCAGCTATTGAAGACCGTGAGCGTATTGCAGAAACGCTTAAAGGTGCTGATATGGTCTTTATTACTGCTGGCATGGGTGGTGGCACCGGAACAGGGGGCGCTCCAATAGTGGCTGAAGTCGCTCGTGACTTGGGTATACTAACTGTTGCAGTAGTAACGAAGCCTTTCCCGTTTGAAGGTGGAAAGCGCATGAAGATTGCAGATGCAGGCCTAAGTGAATTGGCCGAGCATGTAGATTCTTTGATTACTATTCCAAATGAAAAATTACTATCAGTACTAGGTAAAAACACAAGCTTATTAGATGCGTTTAGCGCGGCAAATGATGTTTTACTGGGTGCTGTTCAGGGCATTGCTGACCTTATTATTCGTCCAGGCATGATTAACGTCGATTTTGCTGATGTTAAAACCGTAATGTCTGAAATGGGCATGGCGATGATGGGAACGGGTTCCGCAACGGGTGAAAACCGAGCCAAAGAAGCTGCAGAGGCGGCTATCCGAAGCCCTTTACTAGAAGATGTAAATTTGCAGGGTGCACGAGGTATTCTGGTCAATATTACAGCGGGTATTGATTTGAATCTTGGTGAGTTCTCGGAAGTGGGTAGCATTGTTGAGGAATTTGCTTCTGATGCGGCTACAGTAGTGGTCGGTACAGTTATTGACCCTGAGATGACTGACGAATTAAAGGTTACCGTGGTAGCGACTGGTTTAGGCCAAATGATGGATAAGCCCGTAAAAGTGGTAGATAACACCGCTAAACCGGTCGATGGAACGACTGATTACAAGCAGCTTGATCGTCCGGCTGTTATGCGAAAGCGTCCAATGGCTAATGGTAATGCTGCTGTTGATAGCAGCGCCGCTGCAGGTGCTGAAACTGGCGTAGAGTATTTAGATATTCCTGCGTTTTTAAGACGTCAGGCTGATTAACAATTGGTAATATCCATTGAATTGGTTTCAGTTGTTGATTTCTGCTATCATTTGGCAAAATTTGTACAGATTAATTTTGTGCGATGATATTGAATATCTTTGAGCGGTTTACATCCTTATGATTAGACAAAGGACTTTAAAAAATACAATCCGGGCAACGGGTGTAGGGCTTCACAGTGGAAAAAAGGTGTACTTAACCTTAAAGCCTGCACCTATTGATACGGGTATTGTGTTCTGTCGAACGGATCTTGATCCTGTTGTCGAGATTCCTGCGCGTGCTGAAAATGTAGGTGAGACAACTTTGTCTACTACATTGGTTAAAAATGGCGTAAAAGTAGCGACAGTTGAGCATCTACTTTCTGCTATGGCAGGTTTAGGTATTGATAATGCCTACGTAGAAGTGAGTGCCGAAGAAGTACCGATAATGGATGGAAGTGCTGGACCTTTTGTATTTCTGATTCAGTCTGCGGGAATAGAAGAGCAAGAGTCGCCGAAAAAGTTTATTCGTATCAAGAAAGAAATCACGGTAACCGATGGTGATAAGACTGCTACCTTTGTTCCATTCAATGGCTTCAAGGTGAGCTTTACTATTGACTTTGACCATCCTGCTTTCAAGGGAAGAAGTCAGGAAACATCGGTCGACTTTTCAAGTACGTCCTTTGTTAAAGAAGTCAGTAGGGCCAGAACCTTTGGTTTTATGAGAGATATTGAGCAACTGCGTGCGATGAACCTTGCCTTAGGTGGTAGTGTTGATAATGCGATTGTGGTCGATGAGTTTAAGGTTCTTAATGAAGATGGCCTTCGTTATGAAGATGAATTTGTTAAGCATAAAGTATTGGATGCAATTGGTGACTTGTATTTGTTAGGGAATAGCCTGATTGGTGAATTTAAAGGGCATAAATCAGGGCATGATCTCAATAACAAGCTGTTAAGAGAGCTTATTGCTCAAGCAGATGCGTGGGAAGTGGAGACATTTGATGATGCCTCTACTGCACCAATCTCTTATATGAGACCTTTATTATCATAGTGGTATTTTAGAAAGGTAGGTAATATTAATCTAGTCTTTCGAGTTGTGGTTGGTGCGATTTGCCAGTCTTAAAAGTACGTCTCTAAGATCTTTATCCTTCGTTTGCCCAGCTTCTTCTGTTAGTAGCTGGGCATTTTCGTTACTGAGTAATTGTAATTTCCGTATAAGCTTCTTTTTATAGCGTGCAGGTCTTACTTTTATCGTTATAGACTTCAATTCTTTGAGCACTGAGTTAACGCGTAGCTTGTCGATGAGTTCGTTTTGCGCAAACTTTAATCGAGTGGCTGGTGCAGCTGAGTGCACCACGAGCTTTAGGATCCCGTCTTTATAACCGGCTATTTTGAACTTACCTTTAAGGCTACTTGGTAGTGCATTATCGAGTTCACTGTCGAGTTTCGAAATGGCGTCAGCTTTTCTGAAAAGGCGATTTAAATCATGGGTTTTACTCGTTATCTGAGCTAAAGATCGTTTTTCTGTAAGTTTTTCGTTTTTCATATTAATGTAAAAATTTGAAAAAAATTCGTAGAAGCGAGAAAATAGCAGCTAGCGTTTGTTGACTGTTATTTAATTTACGTTGTGCAGTTTTAATACGCATTGTTACAAGAATAAACAGCAAAATTTGTAAAATAGTTAAAAATTAATACAAGGTCAGGATAACTCATCCACATTGAGTTTGCAGTGTTTTAGGCTATAAATATATTAACGATACGGGAGTGTTGTTTATATTGAGTGGCTAGTTTTATGAGATGCTCAAACGATAAAGCGAGATAGATATAGTTAATGAATATTATTTTTGTTGGACGTAGTCATGGTGAGTCCAAAACCATGGTTCTCAATAATGCTAAGCTGATCGTTGTGCTTTTAGCGTTTGCTGCCTTGTTAGTGGGGGTTGCTTTCACAGGCTTTAGATTCGCTATGGCACCAGCTAAAGAGGGCATGTCTCAAGAGTTTAGTGGTAAAACCATAGACTATTGGCAAACACTATTGGCTGAACAGCAGCAGCAAATTGACGAGTTAAAACAACAGTCTGGCGAGCAAGTGGATGCGCTTACATTGCGTATGGGGTCGATACAGGCCAGTCTATTACGCCTCGATGCTCTGGGGCAAAGGCTAACTGAAGTTGCGAAGATAGGCAAAGGCGAGTTTGACTTTGAAAGTGCGCCAGCGTTGGGTGGACCGGAATCTCTGGGTGACTCTGAGTCTTATAGTCTACCTGATTTGCAACAGTCACTTGCTAGAATAGAAAATCAGATTAAGGATCGCGAGCAGCAGCTAGATGTGCTAGATGAGCTGTTTGTGAGCAAGAAAATTCAAAAAGACCTATTTATAGCAGGGCGTCCGATTCGCAAAGGTTGGATGTCATCGCGATATGGCTACCGGTCTGACCCATTTACAGGAAAACGAGCTTGGCACGCTGGCGTTGATTTCGCAGGTAAAGATGGTAGTGATATCGTCGCAGTGGCATCCGGTGTTGTTACTTGGTCTTCTGATCGTTATGGTTATGGTAATTTGATTGAAATAAATCATGGTGGTGGTGTCACTACCCGCTATGGACATTGCAAAGAGTTACTAGTAAAAGTTGGGGAAGTAGTAAAAAAAGGGCAGGTTGTCGCGCAGATGGGTAGCACCGGTCGATCTACAGGACCGCATGTACACTTTGAAGTGATTAAAAATAGTAAGTCTCAGAATCCCGAAAGGTATATCAATAGAGCGAGTCGCTAATCTGTATCGTTTTTACCGGCGTCACTCTCCTCATTAGAAGGGCGTAAGCCCTTCTATCAACTATTTAAAAACTTTGTCGCTTGACTAAAATAGAGTTAGAATGTTCCGCTTGTTGATAGCGTCTGTGTTAGTGCTGGGCCATTGGTACTACTTGTCGATAAGTGCTGCTTGTGTGTGATCAAGTATACGTTTTCGGATTTCACGTAAAATAGCGATAGAAATCAGTGATATCGTAGCACCTGTGCAATGGTTTAAATACTTAGTAAAAACACGTAGGATGATGGTTATCATCCAGTAGCCTCATATTTAATTTTCGTAGACATCAAACAGAAGAGCACTATGTTTTCATCTTTGGTAAAGAAGGTCTTTGGTAGCAAAAATAGCCGTGAACTGAAAAGAATGGGCAAAATCGTTCCACTGATTAATGCCATGGAAGAAGAATTAGCGAAGCTAGACGATGAGGCGCTTAAAGGCCAGACAGCCAAACTAAAAGGGCGACTGGATAGCGGTGAATCGTTAGATCAAATATTACCAGAAGCATTTGCTGTTGTGAGGGAAGCTGGAAAGCGAGCAATGGGCATGCGGCACTTTGATGTGCAGATGATCGGTGGTATTACCCTTCATGAAGGACGCATTTCAGAGATGCGTACAGGTGAAGGTAAAACACTGGTGGCAACATTACCTGTTTATTTGAACGCGTTGGCGGGTAAAGGGGTTCACGTTGTTACGGTGAATGATTACCTGGCAAAACGTGATGCAAATTGGATGCGTCCACTTTATAACGCGTTGGGAATGGAGGTTGGCGTCATATACGGCGGGCAAGATCCCGAAGAGAAGCGCCAAGCGTATCAGTGTGATATTACTTACGGTACTAACAACGAGTTTGGTTTTGATTATCTGCGCGATAATATGGCATTTAGTTCGGCTGAAAAAGCACAAAGGGGCCTGCACTTTGCGATTGTTGATGAAGTTGATTCTATTCTAATTGATGAAGCTAGAACCCCTCTGGTTATTTCGGGTGCCGTTGAAGATAGCTCAAAGCTCTATGTTCAGATGAACTTGATAGCACCAATGCTAAAAAGAGCTGAGGTGAATGAAGAAGGTGAAGCCGCTGACGAAGGGCACTACATTGTTGATGAGAAAAGCCGTTCGGTAGACCTAACAGAAGCCGGGCACACCCATATAGAACAGTTATTGGTTAATCAGGGGCTTTTGGAAGAGGGCGATAGCCTTTACTCAGCGATTAATCTTGGGTTGCTGCATCATGTTTCTGCGGCCTTAAAAGCAAGCGTGTTATTCACTAAGGATGTGGATTATATCGTCCAAAACGGACAAATAGTCATTGTTGATGAGCACACCGGTCGTACAATGCCAGGTCGTCGCTGGGGTGAAGGTATGCACCAAGCGATTGAAGCTAAAGAGGGGGTTACGATCCAGGCAGAAAGTCAGACGCTTGCCTCTACTACATTCCAGAACTATTTTAGATTGTATGAAAAATTAGCTGGTATGACGGGTACCGCTGATACAGAAGCATTTGAGTTTCAGCAAATATATGGGTTGGATGTTGTCGTTATTCCAACTAATAAGGTGATTCAGCGAATTGACCATAATGACTTGGTCTATATGACCGAAGAAGAAAAATTTCAGGCGATTATAGATGAAATTAAAGATGTTACGGCTGAGGAACGCCCAGTGCTGGTTGGTACCGCCTCAATTGAAACATCTGAAATATTGTCTACCACCCTTAAAAAGGCCGGTATCAAGCACAACGTATTGAACGCTAAGCAGCACGCTCAGGAAGCCCAGATTATTGCTCAGGCAGGGCGTGCTGGTTCCGTCACGATTGCTACCAACATGGCAGGTCGAGGAACGGACATTGTGTTGGGTGGTAACTGGGAAGCAGAAGTTGCCGAGATCAATAACCCTTCTCAAGCGCAAATCGACAAAATCAAACAAGAATGGACAGCACGCCATGATGCGATCATAAATGCAGGCGGCTTGCATATATTGGGTACTGAACGTCATGAATCTAGGCGTATCGATAATCAACTTCGAGGTCGCTCAGGTCGACAAGGCGATCCAGGAAGCACCCGTTTCTTCTTATCCCTTGAAGATAGCTTAATGCGTATTTTTGCCTCAGATCGAGTGAAGAATATTATGCAGGCCTTAGGGATGCAGAAAGGCGAAGCCATTGAACACCGTATGGTCAGCAATGCGATTGAAAAAGCGCAGCGTAAGGTTGAAGGGCGAAACTTTGATATTCGTAAGTCGCTTCTGGAGTATGACGATGTGGCTAATGATCAGCGTCGCGTGGTTTATGAACAGCGTAATGAAGTGATGAGTAATGACGACATTTCTGAAATGGTTAATGCTGTACGTGTAGATGTCGTGGATGAAGTGGTGAGTGGCTTTATTCCACCTCAGAGTCTTGAAGAGCAGTGGGATGTAGCAGGGCTGGAGAAACACTTAGAATCTGAGATGGCTATCTCCCTTCCTGTTCAGAAATGGCTGGATGAAGATGATAGTTTGCACGAAGAGTCGTTGTTGACAAAAATTCGAGATGAGGTGGTTGCCGCGTACCAAGCTAAAGAAGCGTCTGCGGGTACAGAGGTTATGCGTAATTTTGAAAAACAAATTTTCTTGCAAATATTGGATACGCTATGGAAGGAGCATTTGGCGTCAATGGATAACTTGCGCAGAGGTATTCATTTGCGAGGTTATGCCGGTAAGAATCCGAAGCAGGAATATAAGCGTGAGTCGTTTGAACTATTCAATAATTTGTTAAATGCGCTCAAGCATGATGTTGTTAGGGTGTTATGCCATGTTCAAATCCAAAGCAAAGAAGAATTAGAGCAAGTGGAGCAGAAGCGCAGAGAAGCGTTAACTCACCAGATGGAGGTAGCAAAAACCCGGCATGATGAAGGGTCGGCAATGCCTGCTGAAAGTAACCCTGAAGAAGCTCAAACTCAACCTCAGCCTGAACCATTTGTTCGTGATGGTAAAAAGGTTGGGCGAAATGAAATGTGTCCATGTGGCTCTGGCAAGAAGTTTAAGCAGTGTCACGGTAAGATTGCTTAATCTCATTTAGCTATTTGCAGGCAACAACAAAAGGGGTGAGCCGATAGGTTCACCCCTTTATTTCGTTTTAGATGGTGAAAACCCTAGTTAGCCTTAGTGTCTTTTCTGTTAAGGTACGACAATTTTTAAGATAAAAGTGAGAATGGTTATGGCAGTTGGTAAAGGTGGGCTACCTAAATTTCAAGTGATCAATGGTGTGCGTCTTGGCGTCGCAACAGCAGGTATTAAATACACTGATCGAAAAGACTTAGTGATATTCGAACTAGCTGAAGGGAGTGCCTGTGCAGGAGTTTTCACTAAGAATGCATTCTGTGCAGCCCCCGTTGTTTTATCCAAAGAAAACCTTGCGGCCAACTCTCCGCGCTACCTGCTTATTAATACGGGTAATGCTAATGCAGGGACTGGCGCGCAAGGAATGAAAGACGCCTTGCAGTGTTGCAAGGCATTGGCTGAGCTAGCCGCTGTTCCCAGTAATACTATTTTGCCCTTCTCAACCGGCGTTATTGGAGAAGCGCTGCCCGTTAAAGCCATCTTAACGGGCTTGCCTGATGCACTATCAGCGTTAAGTGATAGTGCATGGGGTGACGCTGCAGAAGGTATTATGACTACTGATACTCGGCCTAAGGGGGCTTCTAAGATCGTAGAAATATCCGGTCATAACGTATCTATTTCTGGTATTAGCAAGGGCGCAGGCATGATTATGCCTAATATGGCGACTATGCTTGGGTTTGTTGCGACTGATGCCAATATAGAGACAGACCTGCTTCAGGAGCTACTGACGGAGTGTACAGAGCATTCATTTAATCGAATTACGATTGATGGTGATACCTCTACTAATGACTCTTGTATTTTAGTTGCAACAGGAGAAAGTGAGGCGCCGAAGTTGGAAAGAGGAAGTCTAGAGCTGGCTCAGTTTACTGTCGAGCTCAAAGCACTTTTTCTTGAGCTTGCTCAGGCGATAGTAAGAGATGGAGAAGGTGCGACAAAATTTGTGTCAGTAGCTGTTGAGGGCGCGAACAGTCAGCAGGAGGCATTGGACGTTGCTTATACGGTTGCCCATTCGCCATTGGTGAAAACTGCGTTATTTGCATGTGACCCCAATTGGGGGCGTATTTTGGCCGCTGTCGGTAGGGCAGGCCTTAATGATTTAAATCTAGAATCAATTACGATTTACCTTGATGAAGTTTGTATTGTGAGCGAGGGAGGCAGGGACCCTGAATATACCGAGGAAAGAGGACAAGAAGTGATGAATCGTGAAGAAATATCTATTCGGATTCAATTGGGTAGAGGGGGTGTTGCTGAAACAATATGGACGACTGATTTGTCTCATGAGTACGTTACTATTAATGCCGAATATCGAACTTAAGCAACGGGTATTGAACTTAAGTAATTAGTATCGAAATAAAGTAAACAGTGTTGAACGCAAGTTATCTTTCGGGTTTAGGGTAAGTATGCAGTTAGTTCATGTGGCTGTCGCCGTCATCATGCGAGGCAATCAGGTCTTAATCGCGCGGCGTGCCGACGATGCCCATCAAGGTGGTCTGTGGGAGTTTCCTGGCGGTAAGGTTGAAGGCAATGAAACCGTTCAGTGTGCATTGAAACGCGAATTAAAAGAAGAGCTCGATATAACGGTTGATCTAGGTGGTGGTATTCAGCCGTTAATACGTATTCGCCATGACTATGGTGATAAGGCAGTCTTGCTTGATGTTTGGGCGGTTAGTCGCTTTAAGGGTGAAGCCATAGGTGCCGAAGGGCAGCCTATCAAATGGGTGGACAAGGGGGCGCTAAATAATTTTGCGTTTCCCGAAGCCAACAAACCAATCATTTCAGCGATACTATTGCCGAATAAGTATATGGTGACAGGCGATTACGAAACGGCTGACGACTGCCTTCGTAGGCTAAAAAATGCCATTTTGTACCATGGGATAACCTGGGTTCAGTTTCGCAGTCATGCTCAATATACCCGTGACAGAGTGGCGTATATTGAGTTGGCGAATCGAATGCGAGATATGTGTCGCGAAAGTAGTGTGTCTCTTATACTGAATGCACCGCCTTCAATATTGGATGAGGTTGATGCAGAGGGGCTACATCTAACATTTTCAGAAGCGGAAGGTTATAGTGCCAGGCCCGTGCCGACGAATAAATGGCTAGGTGTCTCCTGTCATAATGCAGAGGAATTATTATCAGTGAGCCGGCTTTCACCAGATTATGTGTTGCTTTCTCCGGTTAAAGCCACCGCCACTCACCCTGAAGTAAGGCCTTTGGGGTGGGGGCAGTTTAAAACGCTAATTGAAGCGGTGCCGTTTCCGGTATTTGCATTAGGTGGAATGGGTGTGCTGGATATTGAGGATGCGATCGCTAACGGGGCTCAAGGTATCGCGGCAATAAGTGCTTGGTGGTAAGTTAACTATTTTTAGAACGGCATTGAACACTTAATAAGCTGTTGCTGTCTAATTAAACAATTATAGAGGTTAGGATGTCGACACTTACTCATTTGGACGATGCAGGCGCGGCCTATATGGTTGATGTATCGGAGAAAACCGTTACGACAAGAATTGCGAGAGCTGAAGCGTATATATCTATGGAGGCGGAAACGCTGAGCATGATTACTGAAGGGCGCCATAACAAGGGGGATGTTTTTGCTACTGCGCGTATAGCGGGTATTATGGCCGCTAAGAAGTGCCCCGAACTTATTCCGCTTTGCCATACTCTTTTATTGACTTCAGTAAAGGTAAACCTGACTGCTGAACCTGATTATTCAAGAGTTAGAATCGAAACCATGTGTAAGCTTGATGCCAAAACAGGTGTTGAGATGGAGGCCTTAACTGCAGCCAGTGTTGCAGCGCTAACCCTTTATGATATGTGTAAAGCTGTAGACAAGGGAATGGTGATTGAAAATATTAGACTTCTTGAAAAAGAAGGTGGGCGCACTGGGCACTGGAAAGCTGAATAATTTGAGTTGTTGCTATGAATCGTCGTGAAATAATTGAGACAGGGTTATCTGAAGCGAAACTGGTCGATAAGTTTGGACGACAGGTAACATATGTTCGCATCTCCGTAACAGATCGCTGTGATTTTCGTTGTGTCTATTGCATGGGTGAAGAGATGAGCTTTTTACCGAGGGCTGATATCCTGACGTTAGAAGAGATCGGATTAGTCGCCAGGGTTTTTAGCGAATTAGGTGTGAAAAAAGTTCGTCTGACGGGTGGCGAGCCGCTGATACGTAATAATGTTATGAGCGTCATTGAAGAAATCGGGGCGCTGCCGACACTAAATGAACTGGTGTTAACGACTAACGGCTCTCAGTTGAGTAAGTTGTCTAAAGGTTTGGTCTCCGCAGGTGTTAGGCGTATTAATATAAGTCTCGATAGTCTTAAGGCAGATCGCTTTCGCCAGCTAACACGCACCGGAAATCTTGAAACGGTGTTAGGTGGCATAGACGCTGCAATTGCCGCAGGTTTTTCAAATATAAAACTCAACGCGGTGATTCTAAAAGGGCGTAATGACGATGAAATTATCGATTTGGTGCGATTTGCCAGAGACAAAAAAATTGATATCAGCTTTATTGAAGAGATGCCATTAGGTGATATATCGTCACATGATCGCGGTGAATCTTACTGCTCAAGTGATGAGATATTGAAAATAATTTCAGCGACCTATCCGCTGGAGTCTGTTGATGACTCTACCGGAGGGCCCTCGAAGTATTATGCCATGGCAGATTCCAATAGCCGTGTAGGGTTTATTTCACCTCATAGTCATAATTTTTGTGGTGACTGTAACCGGGTAAGGGTAACGGTTGAAGGGCGCTTGTTGTTATGTTTAGGGAATGAACACTCTGTTGATTTGAAAGATGTATTAAGGTCTTACCCTGGCGATGCAGAACGACTCAAGCAGGTTATTTTTGATGCAATGGACTTGAAGCCTGAAAGGCATTACTTCAATAACGATGAGGACCCGCAAATATTACGGTTTATGAATATGACGGGAGGATGATCACTATGCTTCTGTTTGGTCAACGCTTGGTTTAATGATTGATGAATCAGGCATTGTGATCTAGCTCACACATGAATATTGATTATGTTACAATGCCGCGCTAAATAGGCTATCAAGCGTTTGAAGTACTATCTATTTTTGTATAAAGAGATATTAACGGCTTCAAGAGAAGTTGTTACCTCCATGAAAAATAATGTCGAGGAAGTATAGTGTCTGTTCGCTTTATTGAAACTTGTCGTTTACCTACCCCGTTTGCAGTATTTGAAATGCATGGCTTTGAAGAAACGGAAACGGGTCAGGAGCATGTCGTTTTGTCGTTAGGGGATATCTCTAATGGCGAACCTGTATTAGCAAGAACTCACTCTGAGTGCCTTACCGGTGACGCTTTGTTTAGCATGCGCTGTGATTGTGGCTACCAGTTGGAGGAGGCACTAAAAAGCATTGCAGAAGAGGGACGAGGTATTTTGCTATACCTTAGACAGGAAGGTCGAGGCATTGGTCTACTGAATAAAATTCGAGCTTATCACCTGCAAGATAGAGGTGCTGATACTGTCGAAGCAAATGAACGTTTAGGCTTTGCTGCAGATCTTCGTGATTACAGTATGTGCCAAGGTATGCTTGAGCATTTAGGGGTACTAAAACTAAAGCTTATGACTAATAACCCCAGAAAGGTTAAGGCGCTTGGTGAGTTTGGTGTTGAGGTTGTAAGTCGTGTTCCACTGCAGGTTGGTAAAAACCCTCATAACGAAGCGTATCTAGCCACTAAGGCGGATAAACTGGGGCATTGGTTAAAAACGCATCAAGATGATGGCCCTCAGGAGTGAATGAAGGGTCATCACTCCAATAAACTCACTTACCTCTATTGGTTAATGACTTTCTGGGAGCCGCTGCTCATCTCGACAACAGTTTCTTTCAATTGCAGTTGGTTCAACTTTGTCTTAATTGATTTTAATATCCCTTGTTTATCAAGCCCGCATTCGCTTAGCAGTTCTGCAGGCTTGCCATGTTCTACATAGTAGTCGGGCAGGCCAAGATTAATGATTGGTGTCTCTATCGCTGCTTGATTTAAAAATTCGTTGATACCGCTTCCGGCCCCGCCTGCAACTGAATTTTCCTCAATTGTCACCAGTAAGGCGTGTGAGCTGCTGGTATGGGTGATGAGTTCGGTATCTAATGGCTTCACAAAACGCATATCGATAACGGTCGCGTTGAGTTCTTCAGCAGCAAGGAGGGCATCATGAAGTAGCGTGCCGAATGCCATTATGGCTACATTGCTACCCTCTCGCACGACTCGTCCTTTACCTATGGGTAATAGATCAAGTGACTTGTTGATTGCTGCTCCAATGCCAGTGCCTCTAGGGTAACGCACCGCCGCTGGGCCTTGATGATGGTAGCCGGTGTTTAGCATTTGCCTTAGCTCATTCTCATCAGACGGAGCCATGATTAGCATTTCCGGGATACAGCGAAGATAAGATATATCGAAACTACCCGCATGAGTGGGCCCGTCTTCGCCCACTAGACCGGCCCTATCGATAGCAAACAAAACGTCTAGGTTCTGAACAGAGACATCATGAATAAGTTGGTCATAGGCACGCTGTAGAAAGGTTGAGTATATGGCTACTACTGGCTTTGCGCCATCGCACGCCATACCTGCTGCCAGTGTCACTGCGTGTTGCTCGGCAATCGCCACGTCAAAATAGCGTTCTGGAAATCTGTCGGCAAAGGCAATCAGGTCTGAACCTTCTTTCATCGCAGGTGTAATGCCGGCAATTCGAGAATCTATTTCCGCTACGTCACACAACCATTGGCCAAATACATTTGAGAATTTGAGTTTCGGAGGCTTTTCTTCAGTCGTAATGGTCGCTTTCGGCTTAGGGTCTATTTTATTGATTGCATGGTAGCCAATGGGGTCTTTCTCTGCGGGGGCGAAACCTTTACCTTTTTTGGTGATGATATGAAGGAACTGTGGCCCACTGAGCTCTTTCATGTTTTCAAGTGTGGCAACCATTGTAGGTAGGTCGTGACCATCTATAGGGCCAATATAATTGAACCCCAGTTCCTCAAACAGTGTACCGGGTGCCATCATCCCTTTAAAGTGCTCTTCGGTTTTTCGAGCGAGCTCCATAAGGTTAGGTTTTTGGCTCAATAAACTTTTACTGCTGTCTCTCATGTGGTTATAGGTTTTACCTGAGAGAATTCTTGCTAAATGGTTGTTTAACCCGCCCACGCTGTTCGATATGGCCATGTCGTTATCGTTAAGAATAACGAGCATATCGGGTTTAACGTCACCTGCATGGCTTAGTGCCTCAAATGCCATACCAGCCGTCAGCGCACCATCACCGATAACGGCAATAGACTGTCGTTTGATATTTTGAAGCCTTGCCGCCAGAGCCATTCCTAGCGCTGCACTGATGGATGTGCTGGAGTGTCCAACACCAAAAGTATCGTATTCACTTTCTGAACGGCGAGGGAAGGCAGCTAGGCCATCCTTATGCCTGATCCTTGTCATTTGGTCGCGTCGACCCGTGAGAATTTTATGTGGGTATGCCTGATGGCCAACATCCCAGACGAGTCGATCTTCTGGTGTATTGAATACAAAGTGCAATGCAATAGTGAGCTCTATTACCCCTAAACCGGCACCAAAATGCCCGCCGGACTGGCCGACGCAATACAGCAAAAATGCCCTCAACTCATGAGCAAGTTGGGGTAACTGATCTTCGCTCAGCAAACGTAATTGGGCCGGAGAGTCCAGCTTATCCAAAAGAGGTGTATTAGGTCTGTGAGTCGGTATTTCTTGAAAAATGTGAGAGTGAAGCATCCGGCGATGTTAACCCGTTGAGACAACAAGGCGCCATTATAACTCGGATATTCAACCAATTGACATAAAACAGTGCACTTTTTTAGTACAGAAAACAGGTTTCATGAACAGGGGCAAGCCGTTTCAGCTTTGTATTACCGATCAAGGCGGCTTGCTTGTGTGTTTTAGTGGCACTATCGAGTGCGGTTGATAATAAATTTACTTATTTGAGCAAGTCTCGATGTGTCAAGCTGATCAAGTTTTTCCAGTGCTTTTAATGAAGCGTGATGAAGCTCTTGTGCTTTTTGTTTAGCGCCTTCTAGGCCGAGTAAGGCAGGGTAGGTGGGTTTGTTTCTTGCCTCATCTGCGCCTTGGGTTTTACCTAACGTTTTGGTATCGCTTGTGATATCTAATATGTCGTCTTGAACTTGAAAGGCCAGGCCTATGTTACGAGCATACTGTCGTAAGGGTTTTAAGACATCTTCATCTGAAGTGGCTGCGCTCTGTGCGCCCAGAATAATGCTCGCTTCAATCAATGCGCCGGTTTTGAAGTTATGCATCTGCTCAAGTGATTCGATACAGAGTGTTTGGCCTACAGAGTCTAAATCAATTGCCTGTCCGCCGACCATTCCTTGACTACCGCTCGCGACGCTCAACGTTTTGACCATTTCAAGTCGTGACTGGGCTGAATGTTCGCCGTAGTTGCAAAGTATCTCAAAGGCCATTGCCTGTAGGGCATCCCCGGCTAAAATAGCGTTGGCTTCACCATACTTAATATGGCAGGTTGGCATGCCCCGGCGTAGGTCATCATCGTCCATTGCTGGCAGGTCATCATGAATAAGGGAGTACGCATGAATGAGCTCAACTGCACATGCGGCGGCGAGTGCTTTCTCACGCGTCAGTCCGAATGCCTCTGCAGTAGCAAACGCTAAAACAGGCCTAATTCTTTTACCTCCTGAAAGAACGCTATATCTGATGGCTGAGTGCAATTGCGTAGGCTCTGCTTCGATAGGAGGAAGCCAGTTGTTCAGCGTGTTATCAATCAGTTGTTGGCACAGTGTGAAATAGCTATGGATGTCGTTGTTAGTCATTTATCTCGGAGGCCTGATATGAATCTGCTAGCGTATCTTTTCATTGCGTATCAATTAGTCACTAGTTGAGTTGAAATCTGTTAGCGAAAATTCACCATCAGAGTTTTTTACTAGAATATTCACTTTCTGCTCAGCTTTCTGCAGAGCGGCTTGGCAGTTTCGCGTTAGTCTTACGCCTTCCTCAAATGCTTCTAATGAATTCTCCAGCGTAAGTTCTCCATGCTCCATTTTCCGAACGATTTCTTCGAGATCTCGTAGTGATTGTTCGAAATCAACGGTTTCTTCATTTTCTTTCGCTGTTTTTTTTACGTTAGGCATTGTAGTTCGAACCTATTTTTAGTTGATCTGTTTTAAATCTATAAATCTTGATTGATTGCTATCACTATAAATAGATAAGCTAACATATATTATTAAAATTATTCATGATTTTTAAAAAATTATAGCTACAATAATAGAGTGGATTACATTATACCAGACCCATAATAATCGAAATCATTTTTCTTTATCCTTATTATATTCGTGTGTAATAGCGAGGAATGAATATTGAGTTCATTAAAATGAGTGGGAGCGGGCTGACGTTTTTATATGATCCGTGTGTAGGTTGACCGGGTATCGTTAATATAAGCATGGTGGGGAGTAAAGGGTGGATTTAGCAAGCCTTATAGGCTTAATCGGTGGCTTTGCTATCGTCATTATGGCGATGGTGCTGGGGGGGGGTGTCGGGATGTTTCTCGATATGCCGTCTTTTTTGATCGTAATAATAGGGACCATTTTTGTTGCTCTAATGAAATTTACACTGGGGCAGTTTTTGGGGGCAGGAAAAATTGCCGCTAAAGCCTTTATGTTCAAAATGGACAAGCCGGAAGAGCTGATTGAGCAAATTGTAGAGATGGCAGACGCAGCCCGCAAAGGGGGGCTGCTGTCCTTGGAAGGAAAAGAAATTAGTAATGATTTTCTCGCAAAAGGTATTCAGCTTTTAGTTGATGGCCATGACGGAGATGTCGTTAAATCATTACTAACAAAAGATAAGAATCTTGCAGTGGAGCGGCACAGTTTAGGTAATAGTGTGTTTATGTCTATTGGTGATGTGGCGCCAGCAATGGGAATGATCGGAACATTGGTGGGGTTGGTGGCAATGCTATCGAATATGGATGACCCCAAATCAATAGGGCCTTCAATGGCTGTTGCATTGTTAACTACGCTTTATGGTGCCATGGTCGGGAATATGATTGCGTTACCGATTGCCGATAAGCTGAAAATACGAATGGCAGAAGAACAGCTACTAAAGTCAATGATTATTGATGCGTTATTAGCTATTCAAGCTGGGCAAAACCCTCGGGTGATAGAGCAAATGTTAAGAACCTACTTACCTGAAAGTAAGCGGGCTTCAGCAGACGCAGACGCAGACGCTTAGTCTTGGGTTGTTAAAGGTTGACCGCTTTTGCGTTAAAGTAAGTTTAGAACCGAAAGAAGCAGTGTTATGAGTGAATGTTTGAATGAGTGATGAAGAAGAACAGGATTGCCCCGAATGTCCCGTCGGTCTTCCCGCGTGGTTAGCGACATTTGCAGATTTAATGTCGTTGTTAATGTGTTTTTTCGTGTTGCTGCTCTCTTTTTCCGAAATGGATGCTCTAAAGTTTAAGCGTCTGGCTGGGTCAATGAGGGAAGCGTTTGGCGTTCAAAATCAGATAAAGGTTAATGACATTCCTAAGGGAACGAGCATTATTGCTCAAGAATTTTCCCCGGGAAAACCAGACCCGTCACCACTTCAAGTGGTTATGCAGCATACAACCGATCCGGATGAGTCTACACTTGAAGTGCTCTGCGAGGCTGAAGTCTCAAAAGCAATTGAAGATCAGTGCTCTGACTCGCAAGGTGAGAAACAGGCAATAAATGAGGTCGTCATACAAAAGCTACAAGAGTTAGTTGAGCAGACTGAAAGTAATGCAATGGATATGGCTGCGAAGCTTGAAAGTGAAATTCGCAGCAATATGGTTGAAATAGAAACCCGAGGACGAAAGATCGTCATCAGGGTACAAGAAAAGGGCTCGTTTTCGTCAGGCTCTGCACGGTTACAAACTGAGTTTTTCCCGGTTCTGGATAAGTTGATTGAGCTTCTTGCGGGTATTGAAGGCAATATTGCCGTAGAGGGGCATACCGATAACATACCGATTAATACCGCGCAGTTCCCTTCAAACTGGGATCTATCTGTTGCGAGGGCTCTCGAAGTTTCACATGGGTTATTTGGTGATGGCACGTTAGATCAGAGCCGCTTTACCGTTACTGGGATGGCAGATACCAAACCCTTGGTTCCTAATGATACACTCGAGGGGAGGGCACGGAATAGGCGAGTGGAAATTATTCTTCAGGAGCCCGCTGATCCGGAACTTAAGGAAAATATTCGTAAGGCCCGTGAGGTTGATGCAGGTAGTTTCCAGGGGGATGAGTTTGATGGGTTTGAAGAGCTGGACCCAGATGAGATTTTTTAGAATGGCATTTGGGGCTACTGGGTGCCTGTTTTGTATACTGAAAAATTTAGGGTCTCGAGATAAGGCGGCAAGAAAACATGCATGATAGTAATCAAGAGCGAAGGCGATATTTCAGAATAGTCGATCAGGTGGCCATCAGCTATCGGCTGTTATCTGAAGAAGAAGGGGCCTCGACGGGCGTTGGTGTTAACTCGCCAGCAGCACTAATTGTTCAACTTGAAAATCAGATTTCTGCCTCGCTCGAAACAGTGCGCTCCGCTCAGCCTCAGGTACATGAGTTGTTGGAGTTGTTTAATCGTAAAATAAACTTAGTGCTATCCTTAGATGATTCTATCTCTCAGCCTGATAGTGAACAGCAGAAACGATCGCAGCAAGTTAATATTAGCGCCTGTGGAATAGCCTTCCCATCTCATGAGCAGCTAAGACCTAATGACAAAATTTTACTGGATTTAACGCTATTCCCTTCAAATGTTTGTCTCAAATTGATTGGGGTGGTGATAGGGAACGAACTTTTACCAGAGCCGATTGGAGAGGATGCCTATATCATTCGGGCTGACTTTGTCGATATTACCAGTAACGAGCAAGAGGTGCTGGTTCAGCACGTCATTAAGCGGCAAACATTGCAGCTTAAAGAGCGTCGGGAAGCACGTCAAAAATAAACGGCATAAAAGCAACGTATTAGGCGGGGTATGTCACTTGTTCTGCTAACCTCCCTCCGGCTGAATAATTTTGCTCTAAAAAACTAATGCATCCATTTAGTTGTATCCTGACAATAGTACTCGCTCGAGTCCCATAGTCGGGGCTTTTTATGAATAGAGGGGATAGCATCTTTTCAATTGTCGTATCGATGCCAGTCTCTGGCAGTAATGATTCATCTGCAACGTTGTCATTCTGAAGTAAGTTGAGTAGGTGCTTTTGTTGGTTCGAGAGCGAGCACGCGTTGTCTGTTATTATTCGACTGAATTCTGTGACGCCAGTCGTTACTTTCGGCCAAGGGGTATTTAGCAAGTGATTACTGAGTCCGTACGTTCCCGGTGCCAGAGGCTGTGGTAGTTGATCGCTCCGATTAGAATAATAATAGAGTGAAGAGCGATCACCAACCAACAGGTTAAAGCCTGCATATTGGTTCTGCTCACCCTGAATTTGCTGCAAATATTCTTCTGGGCTGCATTCACTCTTTAGAAAATTGGTTGTTAGTGCACCTCGGGATAAAGGGTACTGGTTTTTATCGGGTTTTCGGTAATTGGTGACGGCCGCAAACCTTCCAGTTGCAGTGACGCCTAACCACGTGCCCTGTTGCTGTAAATCTTTGCCCGCAAATATCTGATTGCAATGCTCCCAGAAATGAGCATTTTGGCTGGGGCGGGCATAAAATTCATCTCTATTAGCGGCGACGATGAGCTGGTCTTCTGCCTCGGGGTCCCACGCGAACAAAATTAGACACATAACGCTTTACTCAAAATTCACAAATCTTATGGTCAGCTTACCACCATGACCGCATTCTTGTGTATCATATCATTCTTTAACCAATTGAGTATTTGGCTACAAGGCCTGCTTGATTCTTCGTCGATTTACGTTTGTCAGGGTTAATCATATAAATGGTTCTTGTACTGTATTTAGGGTTGGGCGCAATAGCAGGGTTGCTCGCCGGTTTATTTGGTATTGGTGGCGGACTAATTATTGTTCCAGTACTGGTATTCAGTTTTAGTTATCAGGGGATATCGCCAGATGTCTTAACGCATATGGCAGTCGGGACTTCGCTTGCGACGATCGTATTCACTTCTATTAGCTCCGTAAAAACGCATCAAGAAAAAGGCGGGGTACGATGGGAACTATTTAAGCCGATGGCACTGGGGATTGTGCTGGGGGCTATTGTGGGTGTATTTACGGCGGCTGAACTGAGTGGCCCCGTGCTGCAAAAAATCATAGGTGTTTTTGCCATTTTAATGGCTGCCCAGATGGGGTTTGGACTGAAACCAAAACCTACCCGAAATATTCCCGGGGATGGCGGCTTAGTCGGTGTTGGTTTAGGTGTTGGTTGGGCTTCCGCTATTTTTGGTATCGGCGGTGGGTCATTATCGGTGCCATTTTTATCCTGGTGTAATGTACGTATGCAGCAGGCAGTGGGTACGTCAGCAGCGTGTGGTTTGCCGATAGCGGTATCGGCTGCGATAACCAATATATATAAGGGGTGGGGTGAGCCTGCTTTGCCTGAGTGGAGTGCGGGGTTTATCTACCTGCCTGCCTTCATTGGTATTGTCATAACGAGTGTATATTTTGCCCGTGTAGGGGCTAAATTGGCGCATACACTGCCACCTGAAAAACTAAAGCGTACGTTTGCCGTACTGTTATTGTTTGTAGGCGTGAGATTTCTCTTGGCATAGTTAATGTCAGTAAAGGCTAATATTTTGAATGTTGCTATGGAATGTAGCTTAAAAGGATAGATTAAATGTTGAAATACCCTCAAATTGACCCTGTTGCAATATCGGTTGGGCCGCTTAAAGTTCATTGGTATGGCTTGATGTACCTTATTGGTTTTGCAACAGCGTGGTTTCTAGGCACCAGACGCGCGACAAAGCCCTGGTCACCGATAAAGCCAGAGCAGATGGGCGACCTTATTTTTTACTGCGCAATGGGGGTCGTGTTAGGAGGACGTTTTGGTTACGTGTTTTTCTACAATTTTGATCGATTCTTAGATGATCCATTATGGTTATTTATGGTGTGGGAAGGCGGGATGTCGTTTCACGGTGGTTTGATCGGTGTTATCTTGGCGATGTTTTGGTTTGGCCGGCAACTTGGGCGCACATTCTTTGAAATATCTGACTTTGTCGCACCACTTGTTCCAGTGGGTTTGGGAATGGGAAGGCTGGGTAATTTTATTGGTGGTGAGCTATGGGGTAGGCAGACCGATGTCGCCTGGGGGATGATTTTTCCTGGTGACGCGGAACAACTGCTTAGGCACCCATCTCAGCTTTATCAGTTTGCACTTGAAGGGGGTGCACTGTTTGCTGTGCTTTGGTGGTTTTCGTCACGACAGAGGCCTAAAATGGCTATCTCTGGATTGTTTCTTCTTTGTTATGGTGCGTTTCGTATAATCGTTGAATTTTTCCGTCAGCCTGATGCTCATTTGGGCTATTTAGCCTGGGATTGGCTCACTATGGGCCAGCTGCTATCAGTTCCGATGGTAATTATCGGTATTGGTATGATGGTTTGGGCTTATAAAATGAATAGTATTACAGGTGCAACTGCACCCGAGAAAGCTTAAGTATTAAGACATAATTAACAGGTAGTGAACGATGAAAGCGTATTTGGATTTGATGAAGGATGTAGTTGATAACGGGACTGATAAAGGCGACCGAACAGGCGTTGGAACGCGTTCGGTCTTTGGCAGGCAGATTCGGTTTGATTTATCTAAAGGCTTTCCGTTAGTCACGACTAAAAAGATCCACTTAAAAAGTGTGATTTATGAGTTGCTTTGGTTTCTCAAGGGGTCAACGGATAATAATTGGCTGAAAGAGCGAGGGGTCTCTATTTGGGATGCTTGGGCAACAGAAGAGGGTGATCTGGGGCCTATCTATGGGAAGCAATGGCGGAGTTGGGTCGGACCAAATGGTGATACGGTAGATCAGATTTCTGAAGTGATCGAACAGATTAAATCTAAGCCCGATTCGCGGAGGCTGATTGTGTCTGCCTGGAATCCTGCTGAATTACCAGATGAGTCAATAGGCCCGCAGGCGAACGTTGAGCAAGGCAGAATGGCGTTAGCGCCGTGCCATTGTTTATTTCAGTTTTATGTTGTCGACGGCAAGTTATCTTGTCAGCTCTACCAGCGCAGTGCAGATCTGTTCTTGGGGGTGCCCTTTAATATTGCTAGTTATGCACTGCTGACGCATATGATCGCTGATCAGTGTGGGCTAGATGTAGGGGAGTTTATTCATACCTTTGGTGACTGCCATTTATATCAGAACCACTTGAATGATGAGATTGTATTTAAGCAGTTAGCACGAACGCCTCATGAGCTACCGAAATTAGTGATTAAACGTAAGCCGGATACAATATTTGGTTACGAGTTTGAAGACTTCGAAGTTGAAGGCTATGAGCCTGATGGTTTGATTAGGGCGCCTATTGCGATATAGCTTTTCCATGAACGACATAAAAAGGGAGCTGTGTCATACAGCTCCCTTTTTTAATGGCTATTGTTTTAACAATTACTCGTTAGATTAAAAATCCTCCCAGTCATCATCGTTAGAAAATGATGCGGCGCTACCACCACCGGCCTGATTGCCATTAGATTGTGGTTGGTATGACTTTATCGGTTCAGCGCTAGGGGTCGCCTGGACAGGCGCACTTGTCGTATAAGCGCCAACCTTAAAGAACCCGATTAATCGATTCATTCCAGAGGCTTGCTCCGACATGGCTTCACTGGCGGCTGAGGCTTCTTCAACTAGTGCTGCATTTTGCTGGGTCATTTCGTCCATCTGCGCGACAGCTTGGTTGATCTGCTCAATGCCTGATGTTTGTTCAGCTGCTGCGATATTGACTTCGTTTATCATGCCGGCAACACGGTCAACGGCATGGACGATTGCACCTAGTGTATCCCCTGATTCATTAACGAGATTCGACCCTGTCTCTACTTTCACAACACTGTCTCTGATAAGGTCTTTAATCTCTTTTGCCGCATCTGCCGAGCGTTGCGAGAGGTTTCGTACCTCTCCGGCCACCACAGCAAAGCCTCGCCCTTGTTCACCAGCTCTGGCCGCTTCTACTGCAGCGTTAAGTGCAAGCAGGTTAGTTTGAAATGCGATTTCGTCGATTACACCAATAATGTCATTAATACGGTTGCTCGAAGTGAGTATTTCTTTCATGGCCTCGACAGCTTCCTGGACCGTTGCACCACCTTGCTGAGCTTTTGTTTTGGCTTCCGACGCTAGCTGATTCGCTTCGCCTGCATTATCTGAACTCTGTTTAACTGTTGCGGTAATTTGTTCCATACTTGAAGCAGTTTCTTCCAGCGAGCTTGCTTGCTCTTCGGTGCGCTGGCTAAGGTCGGTATTACCTTGTGCAATTTCATTTGCTGCAGTATGAACGGTATTGGCGGCCTCCCTTATTTGAGTAATAATCTCGGTGAGCTTACTAATCGTGCCATTCGCATCGTCTTTAATTCGCTGGAAGTCGCCGTCATACTCTTTGTCGATAGGCTTTGTCAGATCCCCTTCTGCTAACTGAGAAAATAACTGACCCACGTCTGACACAAAAGAAGATGAGCTTTCGAGCAACTCATTGAGCCCTGTACTGAGCTTCTTGAAGAAACCTTCTTTGTCATCCATTGCTATACGTTTGGATAAGTCGCCTTGTGATGCTGACTCTACAATCGCGTCGATCTCTTTTTCAATTGCGACCTCCAGTGTTCGGTCTTTCCATTCAACAACCGTCCCTAAGCGTACATTGTTTTCGTTTCGGATCGGATTAACGGATAAGTCCATTGAACGACCACCAATGAGAAGAGAGGCATCATAAGTGGTAGTGAGTGTTTCGAGTAGGCGAGCCTGATGATCAGGGTTCTTATGGAACGCGTCAATCGACCCGCCCATTAATTCATCGACTTTGAAGTCGGGAAGGTCTTTTTGAATATCCGCTTCTGCGTTCTTTAATGTGGCCACAACTGCATCATTCATATAGATTATATTTCGATCTGGATCTGCCACCATGACATTAGCGCTGACGTTATCGAGTGCTTCTTTTATGCGGGTTGATGCAGCTGCTTTTTTCGTGGCGTCTTCGACATCAAATCCGATCTTTATCCTCATTGATGTAATCGCCCGTGTTAGTGCGGAGAGCTCGTTATTACCGACCATTTCTAAGGTCTTTTTGTAATCCCCATTGCTGATGGAGGCCAGGTTATCTAGGCTGTTCTTAATTGTCTTGAGGGTGGTGCGGCTAACCGTAAGGCCAATAACAAAGACTAAAATAATTGATAATGCTGTTAGTAATGAAATGATATAGAACGTCAGCGATAGGCTATCAACACGACGGTGTAGAAGGGTTTCGAGTAAATCTGCTGATTGATCATATAGCGTAAATGACTTGGAAATGGCTGCGGTACCTGATTCAAAAAGAGCCTGAGAACTCCCTCGATAGTTGCCGTCCCTAACGGATATGATCGACTTAATGAATTGGGCTACGGCCGCTTCGGTGTTGCTGGCTTGTGAGCCCAGTAGTGCTGATACTTCTTGGCTGGCGTCTGCACCGCTATTGTAAGATATTGATACGCTCTTATGTGATAACGTTAATGCTACGATGAGTTCGCTAAGCTTTTGCTGCTCGGCATAGGTAGGCGTTCTTTCTTGAGCAACAATACCCGCTCCCAGTCCTCTAGCCTGCCCCATAAACTCTATTAATTGAGGAATACGGTTAATCACTAGATCCATATTGTAGAAACTGTCTAAATCAGGATCCAAGATCAGGTTTGATGTATCGCCCACATGAACCATGAGCTGTAGTAAATCGTCGATGAGTTCTGTATGACGTGCAAAACTCTGCGTGGCTGTCAATGAAGGAGCTAATGATTTCAGCGTTTTCCAGTCATCGAAGAGCTCATTGAGCCCCTGGGTAGTGTCTAACGAATCCCCTAGGCGTTTATCGGCTTCGAATACTGTTGTAAACGCCTTGTCTATATCGTCTCTTCGCTGCTGTATCTTGCCGTCGAAGCTGGTGTCGCCGTTAAGATATGCATTTGACATCCCCCTATGTTGGGGGACTAATTCAAGTAGGATTCTTAGTGGTTTTACATACTCAACTCCCAATAATTCTTTTGCCGAGAAGTCTACGTTTTCTTTTTGAATGCTGAGTTGAGCGGCGATAACGGCTACTAAAAATGCAAATACTAATCCGAGTGCTATGAACTGATGAGTTAGGTTGATATTGCCAAACTTTGAGAATAGTGACGCAACGCCTGATTTAACAAGGTTGCCGTTCTCCATTCGAAGTTTGCCATCTTTTATTTGTTTCATAGCGGCTTCGGCTGCAGTGATCTCATCACGAGTCGGTTTTGCGCGTACAGACATATACTCGACAATATTACCGTCTTTCCATACCGGCGTTACATTGGCCTTTACCCAATAAAAATCGCCATTTTTACAGCGGTTTTTAAGTACTTGAACCCAAGGCTTACCCGCTTTTAACGTGTTCCATAAGTCTTGAAACGCCTCAGGAGGAATATCAGGGTGGCGCACCATGTTATGGTTTTTGCCAATAAGCTCCTCTTCAGTGAAGCCACTGGTAACGATAAACTCTTGGTTAACGTAGGTGATAATACCTTTGAGATCGGTCGTTGAAACGAGGGTATCTTCTTCAGAAAAGTTAACCTCGTTATCTGTGACCGGCATATTGATCTTCATGTTACCTGGCTCCCGAGCATCACGATATTTTAAATTACTTATAGCGGAAAAGGGCTTAGAGATGGTTGTCTAGCTCGTTTCGTTTATAGTTTATTTTGTTTTTATGTTGGATTAATTTAAGAATAGACATAATTTTCTGATTCGCGAGGTTTCTTACAGAGTCTGGTGGGGTAAAATGCTATAAAGACTCAATTAATTGGGTAATTGTGGCTCGCCATACCGTTACAGGGGCATACTGACTAAAATGAAGAAATCGATTATCGTCGCGATGGCTGAAAACAGAGTGATTGGCAGGAACAACAAACTTCCTTGGTATTTACCTAATGACCTAAAATATTTTAAGTCTGTAACGATGGGGAAGCCTATTATTATGGGGCGTAAAACGTTTGAATCGATTGGTAAACCGCTACCGGGTAGACAGAACCTGGTTATTACCCGTAACGCCGATTGGCAGCATGAAGGAGTAGCCGTTGTCCACTCCTATGAAGAAGCGTTTGCAAAAGCCGAAGCTACGGCGCTGATTGATGGTGTTGATGAGGTGATGATAATTGGCGGTGACCAGATCTATCAGACGTCATTGGACTTGGTAGACAGAATTTACCTCACCAAAGTACATGCTGAGGTTGATGGTGATGCCTGGTTTACCGAAGTCGATTGGACTCAGTGGCACGAAACTGCGCGTGAAGACTATAAAGCAGAAGGTTCGAATCCGTACGATTACAGCTTTATTGTTTATGAGCGTAGGTAGGGAATAAACTCCCCTTGATTCCGTTGTACTCAATCACGACTACGAGGAGTTTAGTTTGGTTTTGTAGCCGTGATGTAGGGTCGAACGATAGGAATCAAGGGCGGAGGCTGGAGGTTAGTCCAGCATATCCAAGTTTCTGACGGCACCTTTATCGGCACTAGTCGCGAGCATCGCATAGGCTTTTAATGCTGCAGAGACTTTGCGTTTTCGAGGCAGCGCAGGCTTCCATCCATCCTTTCCTTTTGCATCCATTACAGCGCGTCGTTCAGCTAATACGTCATCACTGACATTTACATTGATCGAGCGGTTCGGGATATCTATCGTAATACCGTCACCTTCTTCTATGAGTGCAATGGCACCGCCAGATGCGGCTTCAGGAGACGCATGGCCTATTGATAAACCTGAAGTACCACCTGAAAAGCGCCCATCCGTTAACAGTGCGCAGGCTTTTCCAAGCCCTTTGGACTTTAGGTAACTGGTAGGGTAGAGCATTTCCTGCATGCCAGGGCCACCTTTTGGCCCTTCATAGCGGATAATGACCACGTCGCCTTCTACAATCTCATCATTAAGAATGCCCTCAACTGCGGCGTCTTGGCTTTCGAAGATTCTGGCTTTGCCGTTGAATAACAAGATTGACTCGTCAACACCTGCAGTTTTAACGACACAGCCATCTTCTGCAATATTTCCGTATAAGACTGCCAGCCCGCCTTCCTGAGAGTAGGCGTTTTCTTTTGAGCGAATACAGCCGGTCTCCCTATCACCATCAAGGCTCGGCCAGCGAGTGCTTTGGCTAAAGGCCGTTTGGGTTGGGATGCCTCCTGGGCCAGCCTTATAAAATTCAGCAACAGCAGGGTCATTGTTGCGCATGATATCCCACTTATCGAGGGCTTCTGCCATGGTTCTTGA
This sequence comes from uncultured Oleiphilaceae bacterium, assembly GCA_913060665.1. Classification (GTDB taxonomy): domain Bacteria; phylum Pseudomonadota; class Gammaproteobacteria; order Pseudomonadales; family Oleiphilaceae; genus Alkalimarinus. The sequence goes on along the minus strand of CAJXUY010000010.1, from coordinate 127,009 downwards.
GTGTACGGTAGGAAGGTCTGTATGGAGTAACCCGGCTCGGTCTAGCTCACCCAAAATCCCCATAATGCCACCAGCACGATGGACGTCTTCCATATGATAATCTGGAGAGTTAGGGGCCACTTTACATAGTTGAGGTATCTTGTGAGATAGCTCATTCATGCGCTGGAGAGAGAAACCTACTTCAGCTTCTTGGGCTGCGGCAAGTAGATGCAATATTGTATTGGTAGACCCACCCATGGCGATATCAAGCGTAATAGCGTTCTCAAATGCTTTGTAGCTGGCGATAGATCGTGGAAGTACAGATTCATCGTCTTGTTCGTAATAGCGACGAGTAATATCAACAATGGTTCTGCCTGCATCAAGAAATAGCTGTTCACGGTCAGCATGTGTTGCCAGCACTGTGCCGTTTCCAGGCAATGATAGGCCGATCGCCTCGGTCAGACAGTTCATTGAATTAGCAGTAAACATGCCTGAGCATGAGCCACAAGTAGGGCAAGCGCTACGCTCGTACTCTTCGACAGTTTCATCATCAGCGTCTGGGTCTGCCGCGATAACCATTGCATCAACCAGGTCAAGCTTATGCTCCGATAACTTGGTTTTTCCCGCTTCCATTGGGCCACCTGATACGAAGATGGTCGGTATATTTAAGCGAAGTGCAGCGTTTATCATTCCGGGGGTGATTTTATCGCAGTTAGATATGCATACAAGAGCATCCGCACAATGTCCGTTAACCATGTACTCTACTGAGTCAGCAATAAGGTCACGAGAAGGGAGACTGTATAACATGCCGTCATGACCCATCGCTATACCGTCATCGATGGCGATAGTGTCAAATTCTTTCGCAACTCCGCCTGCTTTTTCGATTTCTCTACAGACTAGTTGCCCTAGATCTTTTAGGTGAACATGCCCTGGCACAAATTGAGTAAATGAATTAGCGACGGCTATGATAGGTTTTTTGAAATCGTCATCCTTCATTCCAGTGGCACGCCATAACGCACGTGCGCCCGCCATATTGCGGCCTGCAGTAGATGTTTTTGAACGGTATATTGGCATCTGATTCTTCCAGTAAAACGGTCGATAAATGGGTGTATATTCGTATATAGCAAGCATACCAGAGAAATTCTGCAGATTTAACTCTCTATTAGGCCTGTGGAGTGAATACTTTGGTGCAATCAAAGAAATACCTGTTAAACTTTTAGCCATTCTTTTCTACTGCAAAACGTTAATGTGCTGACTGGCCTTGTGTTCATCCTGCTGCAGTTGATTATCGTACTTTGCTTGGGTGGCTTGTTGTATTTTCACTAAGTTTCCCGGCTAGTAAAGTAGAGTTATCCACATCTAAGAAATAGGTTCTGTTAATGCATGTTTCGATCGAGCTCAATGCAGCCGCGTTAAAAAAGTTTCGTCCTCTCGACAGACTGTCTGAAAACCAGCGGATCTTACTTGCGCATAAAGCCCACTTCTCATCTTTTAAAAAGAAAAAAGTGATTTTGGAGAGAGGAAGCCGAGATCACCATGACTATTTTCTGTTGACTGGAAAAATAGAATTGGAGGCGCCAGATGGCAGAACACGGCAGATAGAGGCTGGCTCTGATAAAGCTGATGCAGCGATTGCTCATTTACAGCCACGCCAATATAACGTCAAAGCCGTCACCGATGTTGAGTTTTTAGTCATAGAGCAAGATGTATTGAATATTTTGCTCAAAGAAGCGCCTGTGCATAATTTTGAGGCCGATGATGGCTTTGATATCGAGGATGAGGGGAGTGAGGATACAGAAGGCACCTATAAGGTATTGATGAGCTTTTATCATGACTTGAAATCTAATAATTTTACGTTGCCGAGCTTGCCAGATGTGGCCTACCGGATACGGCAAATAGCTGATAAGGATGAAACCTCTTCAGACGATATTGCGAAGGTCGTAAATGCAGACCCTGCGATAACTGTTAAGCTCATAAAGTCATGTAATAGTCCTTTGTACAGAGGCTTTAACGAAGTTTCCTCCTGCCGTGATGCAGTTGTTCGGTTAGGTATTCAGACCACTCAACAGTTAGTGACTGTATTTTCAATGAGGGAGTTGTTTCGAAGTAAAAAAACGGAGCTTAAGCAGGCAATGTCTGACTTGTGGCAGCACTCTCGAGAAGTTGCTTCTATCGCCTATGTGCTGGCAGAACTAACGCCAGGTTTAAACAAAGATCATGCGATGCTGGCAGGTTTGATTCATGATATTGGTGCCATACCGGTCATTACTTATGCCGAAAATTTTCCGGATCTATATGCGGATGAAACAGCTTTAAAGGATGCTGTAGACGAGTTGAGAGGCGAAATCGGGTGTACCATCCTTGAGCACTGGGGGTTTCCGGCTGATTTGATCGAAGTAGTGTCGAAAGCGGAAGAATGGAGTTTTGATACCGGCCATGATGAACCTAGTTATACCGATATTATTATTGTTGCTCAGATGCATGCGCTAATTGGTTGCCCTAAACGCAATAACTTGCCGCCCTTTGGCCAGGTTCCTGCGTTCAGGAAGCTGGCTAATGGAGGGTTAACGCCCGAGCGGAGCTTAAAGGTGATGGTTGAGGCAAGGCATAAAATCGAAGAAATTCAGCAAGTGCTAGGTCCAGACTTTCAGCTAGGCTAGTGAGAACCAGATCTGTGGGTTAAGAGTCTGAGCCTTTGATCGAGTCTTGTTGTGTTTTAGCGACGTGACTGACCTCTTTTTCAATTTTATGTAACCTCATTTCAATCAGTTCAAGCTTGGCGAGAATTTGTTGCTCTCTTTGAATGACCATTTTTTCGTCCCGAGAGACAAAAAAAGCTGAAAAGCTGGCAGTTAGCATAGAAAATATACCAATCCCCATTAGTATTAAAAATGAGCCAAATAAACGACCTTCTGTACTTACGGGTACAACGTCACCATAGCCTACTGTTGTTACCGTCACCCATGCCCACCATATACCGTCCCAAGGCGTTTCTATAGCAGGATCGAGCCCAGCGATTAGAAAACCGGCCATGACGGTTATAATAAATCCAACCAGAAGTGTGGTGCCAAGATGGTTTCTGGCTAGAATTCGTCTGGCGGTGCTTGATATGTGGATGAGGATCCCAGCCATCACAATAAGACGAAGTGCGCGAAGTACCCCTGCCGCGGGGAACTCTTCCCATAGAATGGGGAACCCTAAAATGATAATGACCAGATTGACCCAGTTGCCGAAGAGGTAATACGGCTTATTTCGCACAAGTGTTGTAAGCAGGACCGTTTCAAATAAGAAAAAACCCCATATCACCCAGTCTGTGATAAGAACAAAGCTGGCGGGAACGGCGCCTTTTGCTTGCAGGTACCACTCAATTACGATCCAGATTGCCATCAGGACCATTGGCCATTCTAGATGTGCCGAATACTTCAGTGCGGCTGAGGTTTCATTTCGGTCGACGCCAGCCAACCCAATAACACGTGGAAGTGACTTATTGTTCATTAATTTACTAAGGTCTTAAAAGTGATTTGATTTTATAATGGTAGCAGAATATTGTCTCAGATGTGTTAGCGTCCGAACTGAACATTTGGTTTATGTTGGGTGCCGAGCCGTTCTGTTTATGCAGACCAGTCGTTATTGTGCTTATGTGTATCGTTTATTTGCAGGATGAAAAGAATGTCCCGTGTTGTAATTAATTTCCCGGATGTCACTCACTTTAGTACTGAGTTGAGTGTGCGAATTGGTGATATAAACCAGGGAAACCATCTTGGCCATGACCGGATGATCACTCTGGTCCATGAAGCGCGAATTCAGTTTTTTCGAGCGTTGGGGTACGATGAGTTAGATATTGATGGTGTGGGTACCTTAGTCGCTGACCTAGCGATAAGCTATCAAAATGAAGCGTTCTATGGAGATTGCTTAAGGTTTGATATTTCTGTACAAGATATTTCCCGCAAAAGCTGTCAGTTTATTTATCGTGTTGTGCGGTTAGCAGTTCCATCGGCAGTCGCCAATATAGAAGGGCTAAAAGAAACTGAAGCGTCAAAAGGTGATACAAATAGTAGCGATATTGATGGTAATCCTGTAAAAAGTGATGAACTCATTGCTTTAGCGAAAACGGGTGTAGTATTTTTTGACTATGTTTTACGTAAAAGTGTGGCTGTACCGGACGGCTTTATAACGCAATTGGATAAACAATCAGTTTAATGAAAACACCACTCTTTCCTTTAAATTCAGTATTGTGCCCTATGGGGCGAATTCCGTTGCAGTTATTTGAGCCTCGGTATTTGGATATGCTTTCTGAATGCATGAAAACAGACCGAGGGTTTGTGGTCGTGCTTATTAAAGAGGGTGAGGAAGTAGCGGATAACTGTGAATTTTATAGTGTCGGGACGTATGTTCGGTTGGTCGATTTTCGGAAGCTTGAAAGTGGGCTTCTGGGAATTACCATTGAAGGTACGTCCAAAGTATTGTTAACCGACTTTACTCAAAGTATTGATGGTCTATATACCGGCCGCATAGAGCATTTAATCGAAGAAGAATATGCAACCTTGCCAAATGAGTACCTGGAGTTGGCTACCTTACTGGAGCAGTTAGAGAGGCACCCTGCCGTTAAAGCGCTTAACATGAAGGTTGATTATGCTGATGGTCGACAGGTAGGCTGGCGCTTAGTGGAGTTGTTACCGCTTACGAAAAAAGAGAAGCAATTTTTACTAGAATTGACCGACCCGCTGGATCGCCTAAAGCAAATAGAATATTTCTTATCCCTTATGGAGCAGTGAGTTCGTCGCATCCTTGCTATGGGTGATTGTTAGATTTGTGTAACCGTTAAAACCTGATAGCGGGCGATCGCATTGGGCAGACCAAACCAGAGATAAGTAACCGCTGCAGTGGCCCACAAACTAGCGGCAAAGATTGTAAAAATATCGACTGTAATCGCTTGTTGGTCGTATCGACTATAGCTGACCCGTGTCAGAGCACAAATACATAGTCCCAGCAATAGCCCACCTAGTATATCACTCGCCCAATGCACTCCCAGATAAAGCCGGCTAAGAGCAATCAGCAGCATGGGTATGCTGCAGAGGCTATAAACCTTCCAGCGTTTTTTTTGTTCCACTTCTTGAGCAATAAATGCCGCTAATAACCCTAAAAATACAACAGCGCCACTGGTGTGTCCGCTAGGAAATGCTGCTGATATAGGGGCGCTAACGACTAAGTCGGGTCTGGCTATAGCGAAGTAATCTTTTAGCGCATGGGTTGTTAATGAAGTGGCTATACCCGCTAACGATATGTGAATTGCGGCTGCATAGTAACCCCGGAATAGCAGTAGTGATACGAATATGGGGAATGAGATGTAAAGTAGCTGCGGGTCGCCTAGCATGGTGATGGCAACAACAACGGGGTCGTAGAATGGGTTTCTTAGCAATACAAAAAATGTTGATGCCTGTTGATTGAATGCATCAAACCACAGGGTGTAGTTAATCGCCTGAGATAGCAGAATAAACAGTGTTAATGTGGTTAGCGCTAAAATTAGTGAAGGTAGTGGGAACTCCCCTCCGTCAACGCGCTTATTGGATAGGGCTTTCCAGAGTTTTTGGGTGGCATCGTATTGCATTAGTTTTCGTTTAATATAGTTGTAGTACTGGCTTTGATGCTGAAGCCCCCATTGGAGTCGGATAAATAACAGGTATGTTGCTGATAGCACGCCGAGAGCGGTCAGTAGTACAGGGTAAAAGTGGGGTGGAAGCTCAATATCGAGGGATACAGATGCTCCGACAAGGTAGCCTGGCAGTATATAAACAGGCGCCCAGCCAATGGCAGAGATAACATTAAATAAGAAAAACTTTTTCGGCGACATATGAAGCATGCCAGCAATCATCGGCAGGATAGGTCGAATAGGACCGACAAAGCGACCAATGAGTACGCTTTTACCACCATGTTTTTCGAAAAAAAACTTGCCGCTATCAAGCAGTTTAGGGTAACGGCTAACTGGCCAGATCGACGCAATAGATTCATTAAAATAGCGACCTAGAAAGAAACTGAGGCCGTCACCTGATATTGCACCCACAAACGCCCAGATTAACGAGGCCTCTAGCGATAGAGCACCACCACCAGCGACTACGGCCACCATAAACAGGAGCATTACCCCGGGTACAATAACCCCTGCAATAGCTAGTGATTCAACAAATGAAATAACAAATATCGCAAATGCAACCCAGCTTTGGTGAGTTTGAAGCCCCTCTATTAAGGGCTGAATGTCTGATAAGTTCATTGTTGTGTAAAGTGACTGACTCTATTGTGTCCGTTGGTCTCGGCTTCGTTTAATGCGGAATGGACTTCATTCCTAAGGCTCTTTGCAGTTGCTGGGTTTTCGGTTGATGTGGTGCAACCTAGGCTAACTGTCATTGTTCCAATTGTTTGCCATTTTGTTTCTTCTACTGTTCTGCGTACACGCTCAGTCATAATAAGCATGCCTTCTTGAGGGGTATTAGGCAGTAGAAGATAGAACAGGCTGCCGTTGCTATAATAGTGACTGTCCCCTGCTCGAATCATGCTGCCTAACACTTCCGATAGTTCAACGGCTAACTCTTTAGCTGCATTATTACCATGTACATCGGTAAACTGGTCAAAGTAATCAACTCGTAACGCGATCAATGAAAGTGTATTCCCTGTGACATGGGAACGGCTGATCTCTTTAGTCAGAGTGTCATCAAGGTGCTTCATGTTATAAGCACCTGTCAGTGCATCATGCAAAGACAGCTCAATAAGTTTGTGGTTTTTATGATGATGGAGGTAGGCAAAGATGCCTGCAACACCGCTCACAAGTAAGTAGCTGGTGAAAAATAATAGGCCGTTATATAACTCTTGCTGAACGGCAATGAATAACGTTACGCATACCAGTATGGCTCCATTAAATAAGTTGGACGCACGAAACGGTAATACTAGATAACTTAACAGACCGATGGGGTAGAGCCAAAGCGTTGCGTTAGATGAGGAGTTATCAATGTTTGACGCAATCAGACATACCATTACAGTTAATAAAACGTGATGTGCGTAATCTTTTATTTCAACGTAGCGTTGTGCGTAGGTGTACGCAATACCAAACCCAAGCAGCGGCATTAGTAGCGTAGCCGTATAAACTAGTTCATAGAACCCATAGCGATAATTTTGAATCGCCAGAAAGAACATGAAAAGTGCTGTTAAACCATAAGCAATGGTTCTTGTCATATTCTTAAGTTGGAAATCGGTCATCCTTTGCGCGCCTTATTATCTTTAATCGGTATCGGTTTTATAATAGTTATTAAATGATGCTACCCAAGGGGATGAACGTTATTACCGTTTTCGTCTGCCTTTGCGTCTGAGTCAATATATGACCGGGTACGATTATGGCCTCTTTTCTGTGCTTGATGAAGTGCCGACAGTGATTTGTTTAGCATTGAATCGGCACTGTCGCCTACATTGAGGCTGGCTGTTCCGATACTGACGGTAATCGGCATTTTTGCATCACTAAGCGAGTCTTTGGCAATAAGCCTCAACTTTTCGGCAGTCTTCATTCCGTCCTGAGTGTTGGTATAAGGGAATACGATTAAAAACTCATGATCTTGCCAGCGATAGTAGCTATCGAACGCCCTAAGGTTTTCATGTAATAGATGCCCCAGTTTACTGAGCAGTACATCGTGGTCGGCGGCATCGACCTGATCAAATCCCCTTTCGTCGATGGCCAGAGCCATAACGGTTAGCTCTGTGCCCTCTCGCTCGCTGCGTTGTATCTCTTTGGCCAAATCATCGTTAAGGCGCTCTTTAATAGACGCTTGAGTTAGGTTGTCGGTTCGTCTCAAGGGCTTGAGTTGTTGATCCTTTATTTCCCGTAGATAAACGAATCCGGCGGTTAAGCTTAGGCAGAGTAGGTAGTTTATAAAAAGCTCCAGCTTTTCCGAAGACTCACTCAATAGCGTCAGGATAATGACCAAACAGAGGCTGTAGACTGAAACGGTGATAATTGCTGCTTTTAAGGGGTAGAAAAAGAAAAGCAGCATCGGGAAAATAAAACACCATGCGCTGGCTGAAAACTCACTATTGATGGCGCTTAGCAGTGTGACACTGGCCAAAAAAAATGTCGTGATATGTGTCCAGGGGCTGCGACGAAGGTTTTTTTGAGAGTCTCTCTCTGATAAGCGATGTTTCTCGAAGAGACTATTCATCAGAAGAAGAATCGAAAAAATCGTCGCAACAATGGCACTTTCTAATTTTCCCGTGAGTAACCCCGCAAGCGCTAACAGTGCGGTTATAGCAGCTGCACACTGATAGGAACGGGTACGCATGATAATACTTAAGCTAGTCTGAGGCATATTATTCTTTGTGATTATCCTTGATCAATTAAGGCCTTCTGGCAGTGTTCCTTAATTCAACGTTGGTGTCATTGGTTCAGAAGGTTATAATAACCTCTTTTGGCGTATCGTATAAATGATTGTTGTCCTTAGATTGCGTCTAAGGCCTTAATTTTCATTTGGTATTGTTTAATGTAGCAGTTTTATAGATTGAGAACAGGCGATGGATGTAAAAGCATACATGGTGGAAGTGGGTGAAAAAGCCCGCAAGGCATCAGCGCAAATTGCTCAGGCGAGTACTGAAGCTAAAAATCGTGCACTACTTGCGATGGCTGAAGCGCTGGATAATGCACGTGATGAATTAGCCCGAGCCAATGAGTTGGACTTGGGCAACGGCAGGGCCAATGGTCTTGACCCCGCCATGCTTGACCGTTTGGAGCTAACCCCTGCTCGCATAGATACGATGATTGAAGGGCTGCGACAAGTTGCTTCCCTTGCTGATCCAGTCGGAATTATTGACGATATGAAGTATATGCCTTCCGGTATACAGGTAGGCAAAATGCGTGTGCCTTTGGGTGTTGTAGGTATTATTTATGAGTCTCGCCCAAATGTAACGGTAGAAGCGGCTAGCCTGTGTCTTAAATCTGGCAATGCGACCATCTTGCGGGGTGGGTCAGAAGCTATCCACTCTAATCAGGCCGTAGCCGTCTGTATTGGTCAAGGGTTGTCTCAAGCGGGACTACCTGAAGACGCGGTACAGGTTGTTAAAACGACTGATCGCGCGGCCGTCGGCGAGCTCATCACAATGCCTGAGTATGTAGATGTCATTGTTCCTCGTGGTGGGAAAGGTCTCATCGAGCGGGTTAGCAAAGAGGCTAAAGTCGCGGTTATTAAACATCTTGATGGTATTTGCCATGTCTTTATAGACCGTGATGCAGACCGTGAAAAAGCGGTGAATGTTGCGTTTAATGCAAAAACTCATCGTTATGGTACCTGTAATACGATGGAAACACTGTTGGTTGATGAGCCTATTGCTGAGTTTATATTGCCAACGTTAGCGGTTAAGTATCAGCAAGAAGGGGTTGAGTTAAGAGGGTGCGAAGCGACCAGACGAATTTTGACGGATATCAGTGTTGCTTCAGAAGAGGATTGGTCAACTGAGTATTTAGCGCCTGTGCTATCGGTTAAAATTGTTTCTAATATGGAAGAGGCGATTGCCCATATCAATAAATATGGCTCTCACCATACTGACTCGATTATCACAGAAAGCTACACCCGTGGCCGAACGTTTATTACCGCTGTAGATTCAAGCTCGGTGATGATTAATGCATCTACACGTTTTGCTGATGGCTTTGAGTATGGATTAGGGGCTGAAATTGGTATCTCTACGGACAAAATTCACGCCCGTGGACCCGTAGGGCTTGACGGATTGACCTCTCAAAAGTATGTCGTATTTGGTGATGGGCATATTCGTCAGTGAACTTATAAGTCTATGAAAATTGTAATGGGGGGGACTTATGACCCGGTGCATCTTGGTCATTTGAGATGTGCGCTAGAGTTAAGTGAACTGTTGGGCTGTGAAGCAGAAAAACGGGCAAACGTTCACCTGTTACCTTGTTTTGACCCTGTTCATCGCGGAGAGCCGGGTGCGTCTTCGGCACAGAGGGCCGATATGCTGATGCTGGCGACCGAAGGGGAGCCAGGCTTAGTTATCGATCAAAGAGAGATCCTCAGAAAAGGTCCCTCTTATACCGTTGATACGCTTAAAGAGATGAGACGACAGTATGGGCCAGATGAACCCATTGTTCTGGTTTTAGGGACGGATGCTTTCAATGAGCTTGCTAGCTGGCATCAATGGCTGGAAATTCCAACATTAGCTCATATAATTGTTCTAAATAGGCCAGGTTGGCCACTGTCACCTGTCGGTGCGTTAGGAGAACTCGTTGATTCGAGGCGTGTTAAAAAAATTGAATCATTGTTTGAATGTGTTGCGGGGTATATATTGCCGCTTGAGTTGTCTCTGCTCGATATTTCAAGCTCAAAAGTTAGATCTTCGATTGCAAACGGGCAGTCTGCCCGGTATTTGGTATCGGATGTTGTTTGGCGTTATATCTGTGACAACCAACTTTATGGTTATCACGATTAAAAATCATGTTATTAATATTAACCTCTTAGAGGACGTAAACTGTCGAACTTGAAATGAGCCGGTAACGGCTGGACTTACAAGATTCTTCCGAGCGAAAAATTTATATGCAAAGTGAAAAGTTAAAAGACATTGTCGTGAATGCGATGGATGATATGAAGGCAAAGGACATCAATGTACTCGATGTGCGTGAGCGAACTAGTGTGACTGAATATATGGTGGTTGCATCAGGTACCTCTAACCGTCATGTCAAGTCCATTGCTGACAACGTGATTGAAGAAGTTAAAAACAATGGCGTCCGCCCGTTAGGCATTGAAGGCGGAGCAGGAAGTGATTGGGTATTGGTTGATCTTGGCGGTATTGTGGTACATGTAATGATGCCAGCAGCTCGAGAATTCTATGATCTTGAGCGGTTTTGGACTGATGGGCCAGAGATAGCAGCAGAGTAGTTTTGGGTGGGTTCCCAGTAGTAGGGCAATACGGTAACAGGGCGACAGTGGCAGTCACGTCATGAAAATAAAACTAATTGCGGTTGGAACTCGTATGCCCTCATGGGTAAACGATGGGTATGATGAATACTCTCGACGGATGCCGGCAGAGTTTTCCCTTGAGTTGATCGAAGTCCCGCTGGGTCAGAGAGGCAAAAATGCTGATATCGATCGCATTATCAAGCGTGAAGGTGAACAGATGCTCGCATCGGTTGAATCCTCAGACTACGTTGTTGCGCTTGAGGTGAACGGCCGTAATTGGAGTACCGAAAAGTTAGCGAAGCAGGCAGAGGTTTGGCAGATGGCTGGGCGTAATGTTGTTTTGCTCGTGGGAGGGCCTGATGGTCTCTCTGACGCTTGTCGGGCGCGTGCAGATCAGCAGTGGTCATTGTCGCCGCTAACGCTTCCTCATCCTTTGGTGCGAGTGCTGCTTGCCGAACAACTGTATCGTGCATGGAGTATCACGCGCAACCACCCTTATCACAGACCCTAATGTATCGCATATAAACGATCACCCTATACAAAGGCTAACAGGTTGAAAAACAGCACGCTGAATCATCGCAGGTTGAAACATTGAATACGGCCAGAATGTTAAAGGATCCTATTAGGGAAAAAAGGATATTTACGTTTCGAGCGGTTTTGGCCATGCTGTTGATTATAGTGATGGCGGCTATCTTGGTGTTCCGGGTCTATTATCTTCAAGTGGTCGATTACGATCATTACACCACACTCTCTGATAAAAATAGAATGCAGCTTCAGTCTGTGGCTCCGACAAGGGGGCTTATTTATGATCGAAACGGTGTTTTGCTGGCTGATAATCAGCCTGTTTTTAGCGTGTCTATTGTTAAGGAGCGGGTAGAAGACCTACAACAAACGATTGCTAACATTGGACGTATTATTGAGCTCTCTGATGAGCAGATTAAAAGCTTCGATAGGCGTTTAAGTAATCGACGAAAACCTTATGACCCCGTCCCTTTAAAATCAAAATTAACTGAGCGTGAAATTGCGAGGCTTTCGGTGCAACGTCACCTGTTGCCTGGCGTTGAAGTCGAAGCTGAATTAGTGAGAAATTATCCCTTCGGTGAACTGATGGCTCATATGTTGGGGTACGTCGGACGTATCAATATCAAAGAGCTCAAGCGAGTGGATTCGACTAATTATTCTGCTACTAACTATATCGGTAAGCTGGGCGTAGAAAACTTTTATGAAGATGTGCTGCATGGAAAGGTAGGCCATCAAACCGTTGAGACCAATGCACGTGGTCGTGTTTTAAGGGTGTTGGATCAAGTGCCCCCTTTGCCTGGTCGAGATATTACCCTCAGTATCGATGTTCGTTTGCAGCAGGTGGCTGTTGACGCAATGAATGGGCAGCGCGGAGCAGTGGTGGCGATAGATCCTGTGACTGGAGGCATTCTTGCCTTAGTTAGTACGCCCAGCTTTGACCCTAATTTATTTGTTACGGGTATTGATCATAAATCATATGCAGCTCTGCGTGACTCTCTTGATATTCCGTTGTTTAACCGAGCGCTTAAAGGTCAGTATCCGCCTGGGTCTACCATTAAACCTATTATTGGATTGGCTGGTTTAGATACGGCAACGGTTAACAGGCAGACTAAGATCAAGGATCCAGGTTGGTATCAACTTAAGAATGATGACCGGTTTTATCGTGATTGGAAACGGTATGGCCATGGCGTGGTCGACTTATTTGACTCTATTGCGCAGTCTTGTGATACGTTTTTTTACGATATGGCCTTTAAACTTGGCGTAGATCGCATGTCGCTATACTTAGACAAATTTGGTATTGGTAGCCGCACGGCTATCGATATTGATGAAGACCGTTCAGGTATACTGCCTAGTCGAGCATGGAAAAAAGGCTCTAAAGGCTTGCCTTGGTTTCCAGGGGACTCATTGAATATGGGAATCGGCCAAGGGTTTATGCTAGCAACGCCGTTGCAGTTAGCTACCGCAACGGCAGTACTGGCGAATAGAGGGCGCTGGCATAGACCTCATCTTGCTCAGGGGATTTCACAGGGTATTAATCAGGATGAGTCCGTTGAGATCCCTCGTATGCATGATACAGACCCTGCTGATGTTATTTTGAACAACCCGGATGATTGGAACTATATATTAGGTTCGATGAAAGCCGTAATGCATGGTAAAAAAGGTACTGCTAGAGGTAGCGGCAGAAATTCATCTTACAAGATGGCAGGTAAAACGGGTACTGCTCAAGTGGTGGGCATTAAACAGGGTGAACTCTACGATGCAGACGCGCTGGCTGAGCGCCATAGAGATCATGCCTTGTTCATCGGTTTTGCGCCCTACGAAATGCCTAAAATTGCAGTGGCGGTTATTGTAGAAAATGGTGGGGGTGGAAGCCGTGCCGCAGCGCCTGTGGCCCGTAAGATATTTGACGCATGGGTGTTGGACTTTCCAGAACCGAACAAAGAAGAAACTTCAAGTCACATGATATTCAAAACGAACTCAGGCCACGAACATACCGGTGCTCCATCAATACCTCAGGAGCATATACATACTCATGGCTAATCAAGAGTTTCTTCGTCAGTTACCGGGTAGCGATTATCATCTAAAAAACCGTAGAGGGTTGTTGTTTAGGCTACATATAGACCCCATATTACTCGTGCTGATATTAATTCTCTCTATCACTGGGCTTTTAGTCTTATACAGTGGAAGTGGCGAGAGTATGGTGCATGTTCAAAAGCAAGCGATGCGCTTTATGCTTGCGTTTGTTGTGATGATTGTATTTGCCCAGTTAGATCCTAGTGTCTATCGTCGTTGGGCTCCTTGGCTATTTGCGATGGGTATAATGGCCTTGGGGGCGGTATTGGTTATGGGTACTGGGGCGAAGGGGGCTCAGCGTTGGTTGCAGCTCCCTGGTTTACCTCGTTTTCAGCCTTCAGAGTTTATGAAGCTTGCTGTTCCTATGATGGTTGCTTGGTATTTGTCTGAGCGATATCTCCCACCCCGCTTTAAAAATGTTTTAGGGTCGTTAGTGTTGATCTTTATGCCCGTAGTTCTGGTCATCAAACAGCCTGATTTAGGTACCTCATTATTGATTGCCGCATCCGGTATATTTGTACTTCTGTTAGCGGGAATTAGTGGAAAGCTGGTGGGTGGGTTTATAGCATTGCTCGCAGCATTAATACCGGCTATGTGGATGTTTGTGATGAGGGATTATCAGAAACAGCGGGTGTTAACGTTAATCGATCCTGAAAAAGACCCTTTAGGGGCTGGGTGGAATATCATTCAGTCAAAAACGGCGATTGGTTCAGGGGGGATGACTGGAAAGGGGTGGCTTGAAGGGACTCAGTCGCAGCTGGATTTTTTACCCGAAAGTCATACTGACTTTATCATTGCTGTATTGGCTGAAGAGTTTGGTTTTATTGGTGTGGCGCTACTTGTTTTATTGTATGTGCTAATTGTTGCCAGGGGGCTGTTCATTGCAGTTAACGCACAAGACTCCTTTGGTCGCATGCTTGCGGGTAGTTTAACACTTACATTTTTTGTTTATGTGTTTGTGAATATTGGTATGGTGAGTGGGCTATTACCTGTTGTAGGTGTTCCGCTGCCGTTGGTAAGCTATGGGGGAACTTCTATTGTTACGCTAATGGCTGCTTTTGGTGTTTTGATGTCAATCCACACCCACAAGAAAATGCTGGGTAAATAGTGTACTTTGTGTTGGTTTTAGTACGTATGACCCTATGAGCTAGCTTGATTCGGTTAGCCATCGGAATAAACTGGTAAGAAAACAAAAAAGGAATTAATACGTTGAGTAAATATCTAACTCGCCTGTTCCAGGCAGTCTGGAAACCGGCTGTGATAGGACTGGCTGCATCAGTGAGTGTCGCCAACTTGGCTAATGCCAATTATCTTGAGCATGAAGCGGTGAAGCCTTTTGTGTTGGAAATGGTTGAAAAGCATGGCTTTGATCAGCAAGAAGTAGAAGCCTTGTTTGCACAAGCCGAGAAGAAACAGAGTATTTTGGATGCGATTGCCAGGCCTGCTGAAAAGAGACTTGAATGGAAAGGCTATCGCAAGATATTTGTTACTGAAGACCGAATAAATCGCGGCAAGGCCTTTATGGCGAAGCATGCCGAAACGCTGGCGCGTGCAGAAAAAGAATTTGGTGTACCTAAGTCGATTATTGTTGCCATCATCGGCGTTGAAACCCGCTATGGTAAAAATCGTGGTAGCTATCGTGTTATAGATGCATTATCGACATTAGCATTTGACTACCCCCCAAGAAGCAAGTTCTTTAAAAGTGAGCTAGAGCAGATGTTATTACTGTCTCGCGAACAAACATTTAACCCTATGGAGCTTAAAGGTTCTTATGCAGGGGCGATGGGGTATGGACAGTTTATCTCCAGTAGTTACCGTAACTTTGCCGTCGACTTTGATGGCGATGGTGTTGCAGATATTCTAAATAACCCTGTTGATGCAATTGGAAGTGTGGCCAATTATTTCAAACAACATAAGTGGGTCGAAGGTCAGCCTGTTACAGGGCTTGCAAAAGTAAAAGGTACTGACTATGAGAAAGCGTTATATAAATCCTTAAAGCTGAAATATACGCTTGAAGAGCTGGCACAGTGGGGGATTTACTCAGAAGATGGGTTCGAGCTTAGCGCTAAAGGAAAGCTACTCAAGCTTGAGGGTAAAAACGGCACCGAATATTGGATAGCGCTGCATAATTTCTATGTTATTACCCGCTACAATCATAGTCATCTCTATGCGATGGCGGTGTACCAATTGTCAGAAGCGTTAAAAAACTAGCGCGAGATTGGTCGTTAGTAGTAACGTTGTAGGCTGTCAGCACCAATACATGAGCGATATTTAGGATATGGTAGAAAGTAAGGTTTTGAGTGATTCTAACGAGATTACTCGCGGCGGTTTGAAAAAACTTGGTTTGATCTTTTTGGTTGCCGCTATTGCGGGTTGTTCAGCGCCTTCCCGTTATAGTATGGATACTGATGCCGCGCCTGACACCGAACTTGATGTCAGTGACTTGCCAGACCCAGTTCCTGTTTATGAACCCAAAAGCCGAGGTGGTAATAAACCGTCCTATGAAGTATGGGGCAAGACTTATCATGTGTTGCCGACGGCTGAAGGGTATAAAGAGAGAGGAGGAGCTTCCTGGTATGGCGCTAAGTTTCATGGGCATCAAACGTCTAACGGTGAAATCTACAACATGTATGAAATGTCAGCAGCCCATAAATCATTACCGCTGCCTACTTATGCTAAGGTTACTAACTTGGACAATCGTCGAAGCGTGATCGTACGGATAAACGATCGGGGCCCATTCCATGAAGGGCGAATCATTGACTTATCTTATGCCGCGGCTAAAAAATTGGGCTATTACAGTAGTGGAATCGCGCATGTAGAAGTAGAAGCTATTACGGTTGCTCAGTTCCCAGCGGATACATCTGATAATGCCGCAGTAGCACCCACGACATCGAACCAACGACCTGCACCTGAAGTGGTTAATACAAGGGCTCAAACAAGTCCGTTGGCAGCTGGTTATGGTTACTATGTTCAAGTGGGGGCATTTTCTACAGAGTCTGCGGCCCAGCAATTAAAGCATCGAGTTGATGCTGAAACTAAAGAGAGTGTTTATGCGGCTACTGCTGCGGTAAGCTCTTCGAATGTTAGGACTGCATCTGACGCAAAAAAAGTATTTCATCGAGTTAGATTGGGCCCCTTTTATGATCTAAGGCAGGCGGAACAACTATTGAAACAATTGACTGCATCAAAAGTGGGGTCACCTATGATTATCACTCGCCCCGTTTCTTCTTAGGAGTGAGTAATCGTTAGAACGGGGTGAATCCTGCATTAGGATAGGGTAATATTTCACTCGCGTTATTGAAGTCTCTCAGGGTGAGAGGCAAACCTTTGTGTAAAACTAAATTAATTGAGTCTTCTCTATGTTATCCCGGAAAGTTCCACACTTGCTCTGGCCTTTACTTTTTGTGTTCTCCGCGCTTATTTCTATTAGCGGATATTCTACGGCACAGCCTGCGCTAATACCTGCTCCCCCTCAAATTGCCGCTAAGTCATTTATCCTGATGGATGCTAACAGTGGGGAGATAATTGTTGAAGAGAACTCTAAAGAACAGTTGCCTCCTGCAAGCTTGACTAAAATGATGACTGCCTACATTGTTGAGTATGAAATCGCTCAAGGCAACATTACGCCGAATGATGAAGTCTTAGTGAGTGTAGAGGCCTGGCGCACCGGAGGCTCAAAAATGTTTATCAAAGAAGGTACTCGAGTGCCTTTAGAGGATATTTTAAAAGGGATTGTTATCCAGTCGGGGAATGATGCCAGTATTGCGGTTGCTGAGCACATTGCCGGTAGTGAGGGTGCATTTGCGGATATTATGAATCAGCATGCTCAAATTCTTGGTATGTCAGGTAGTCATTTTGTAAACGCAACAGGGCTGCCTTCTGACGACCACTATTCATCTGCGTTTGATCTGGCTCGATTGGCTCGTGCCATTATCCAGGACTTCCCGGAGCAATATGGGCTCTACTCCGAAAAATATTTTACTTACAATAATATACGACAGCCTAATCGTAATCGTTTGTTATGGAGAGATAAATCCGTTGATGGCTTAAAAACCGGACATACTGCAGCGGCGGGTTACTGTTTGGTCTCGTCTGCAAAACGTGATGGTATGAGGTTGATCAGTGTGGTCATGGGTACCACTAGTGAAGAAGCCAGAGCGAGAGAGACACAAAAACTATTAAATTATGGTTTTCGGTATTACGAAACTCATGAACTATATAAAACAGGACAAGTTCTGCTAGATAGTAAAGTATGGGCTGGGCAGAGTGATGTGCTAAACCTAGGCGTCGCAAAAGATGTTGTGGTCACTATTCCTCGCGGACAAAAGGGTAACCTTGAGGCTGTACTTGATGTGGATAGCGTTATTAAGGCACCAGTAAGTACTGGCCAGGAATTTGGTCGAATTAAGGTGACACTCAATGGTGAGCTGGTGGTAGATGAACCATTGATTGCGCTGCAGCCTGTTGAAGAGGGTGGTTTCTTCAAACGAATATGGGATTTGATTAAGCTGTTTTTTATCGGTCTTTTCTCATAACGCTTAATTGGTAAGCCTATCTGATTAGCCAAAAGAGGGACCTTCGGGTCTCTCTTTTTGTTTTCAGCGATACGGTGTATGGGTATCTCACTGTTGTCGAATTCTTTGCTGTTAAAAATGGTACAATCTACACCCCTGTAAAAGATGAGCATATTTTGGGTAGTACCACCCGTGATACTATTATGGAATTGCTGAAGACGCATCAGATACCGCTTCAGGAAATAGCGATGACGCCGGCATTTCTTGAAGCGGCGGATGAAGTCTGGATTAGTGGTTCGACACGTGAAGTTATACCGGTAGTAGCGCTGAATGGGCTGTCAGGTATGTTTTGGCATATGATGGTTAAGCTTTATTAAGCCGATAAAAAGCGAGTATTTGGTTAACGGTTATTTTTAATGAAAAGCTTTAGATAGGTACAGTAATATGAGTGAGCCTGAACCCCCTAAAATAGAGTTTCCTTGCGACTACCCGATAAAAGTAATTGGCAAGGCGGCTCCAGGTTTTAAAGAGTTTGTGATTAAAACAATCTCAGCTCATGCGCCCGACTTGGACATTGAACGCGTGGACATCAACCCTAGCCGCAATGGAAAATTTATATCGGTCAGGTTATGGATTGTGGCGACAGGTAAAGACCAGCTTGAAAATCTGTTTGAAGATTTGAAGGCGAGTGGTCGTGTGACGATGGTTATTTAGGATAATTACATGGGTACTGAAGTTACTGACCAGCCGTCTCCCGTTACCGTTAATCAGCAACTGACGGTTAGAGCGTTAGGCACTGTTGATTACGTTCCTGTGTGGGAGGCAATGAAATCGTTTACGGATAGTCGTGACGGTGGCACTGCTGATGAAATCTGGGTATTGCAGCACCCCTCCGTATTTACACAAGGACAGGCAGGCAAATCCGAACATGTTCTGGTCCCTGGCGATATTCCCGTTGTACCTGTAGATAGAGGCGGGCAGGTGACCTATCACGGACCTGGGCAGTTGGTTGCCTACATTATGGTAGATATCAAACGACGGAATATCGGCGTTCGTGTTCTCGTCTCATTGATTGAGCAGGCCATTGTCGAGACGCTGTCTTTTTATGGTGTAGAGGCCGCGGCGCGTAAAGATGCGCCTGGTGTTTATGTCGGAGAGGCGAAAATAGCATCGCTAGGACTAAGAATTAGAAAAGGGCGCTCTTTCCATGGGTTAAGTCTCAATGTAGACATGGATCTAGAACCTTTTTCTCGTATCAACCCTTGCGGCTATCAAGGCATGAAAATAGTGCAGCTAAGCGGATTGAATACAAAGATATTAGACGGAAATGATTCGCCATCACAAGAAGGCCCTGTGTTGATAGATCATGTAGCCGAAATATTACAGTCGAAACTGGAAAAGGCGTTTGGGTATGAGGTAGTGAACCTTGCCCGTGAGCTACCTAATTTTTAAAACGATCTTAATGCCAACCACTGGCTGAACGTTAAGACCTAGCAAAACGAGTTGAACCATGAAAGAGTCGGATAATAGTACTGGCACAGAAAAAGCGGAAGCGGTAAAGAGCAGGCGAGTAGAGACTGGGGTAAAACTTCGAGGGGCCGAAAAGGTCGCGCGTATTCCGGTGAAAGTAATTGCGACAGATAAAATGCCGCGTAAGCCTGATTGGATACGTGTTCGTGTACCGGCAACACCCAGAATTGATGATATTAAGAAAAAACTTAGAAAGCATAAACTGCATACTGTTTGCGAAGAGGCGTCCTGTCCAAATTTAGGTGAGTGTTTTGGTGGCGGTACCGCTACCTTCATGATTATGGGGGATATCTGTACACGTCGCTGCCCATTTTGTGATGTGGCGCATGGCCGACCTAAGCCGTTAGACCAGAATGAACCGACTCAGCTTGCTGAAGCGATTGCTGATATGGGGTTGCGATACGTGGTGATTACCTCTGTTGATCGTGATGACCTAAGAGATGGCGGTGCTGGACACTTTGTTGACTGTATTAGAGAGACTCGTATTCTGAGTCCTAAGATTGAAATAGAGGTATTAGTGCCAGATTTTCGTGGTCGAATGGACGTAGCACTCGACATCATGCAGCAGACTCCACCTGACGTATTCAACCATAACCTTGAAACCGTGCCGAGCTTGTATCGTAAAGTGCGACCAGGGTCTGATTATGAATGGTCACTTAAGTTGCTGAAAGAGTATAAAGCACGTGCACCAAAGGTGCTGACAAAGTCAGGTTTAATGCTGGGTATCGGCGAAGAAATTGCTGAAGTCGAGCAGGTGATGGAGGATCTTCGACGTCATGATGTCGATATGCTAACCCTAGGGCAATACTTGCAGCCGAGTAAAGAGCATCTAAAACTCGAGCGGTTTGTGACACCCGCCGAGTTTGATGCATTGGCAGAAAAAGGCCGAGCGATGGGGTTTAAGCATGTAGCAAGTGGCCCCATGGTTCGTTCGTCTTACCATGCGGATAAACAGGCACATGGAGAAAAAGTGAGCTAAACGCATCGTAGTGACTTAAAAGTATAGTGGTGATTTAAATTTAAGACGCTTATAAAATGGGCTTAACTGAAGTTAGTTAAAGATGGCAGACGATAAAACCAAGGGTACAGTTTCTCGTATAAAAACGGGCAGTTTTGAAAGACGATTAAGCCTTACTAAAGCAGGGCTATTTGTTAGTACCAGAATGGCAGGCCATGTCGCCGCCAATGTTTTTACTAGTAAAGAAAAAAAGCTGGAGAGGCGAAAAAAGATGCTCTCCAGGCAGGCTGAGTTTTTAGTTGATGAGCTCGGAAAGTTAAAGGGTAGTGTCGTTAAAATCGGTCAGGTGATGGCGCTTTATGGCGAGCACTTTTTACCTGTTGAGGTAACCGAAGCGCTGCATACGCTCGAAGATCAAACCACCGCCCTAGAGTGGCCCTCAATTGAAAAGGTACTTTGCTTTGAGTTAGGTGAAGAGGTCATAGAAGAATTGGTGATCGAGAGACAGCCCATAGGTGCAGCTTCACTTGGGCAAGTTCATCGAGCAAGGCGTAAATCAGATGGCAAGGAAATTTGCTTAAAAATTCAGTACCCCGGTGTCGCTGACGCCGTTGATACTGACCTTGATTCGGTAGCTCAACTGTTAAAACTGGCAAAGTTGGTTTCGTTTAATCGCGATTTTGACGAATGGTTAGAAGAAGTTCGGGTGATGATGCACCGTGAAGTAGACTATACCTTAGAGGCAGAAACAACTCGGCGGTTTGGTCAGATGTTGCAGGATGACGAACGTTTTATTGTGCCGGAAATACTACTGGAATATTCAACTCCTCACGTGATGGCAACGTCTTACGAGCCGGGGCTGTCGGTATCAAGTGAACAGGTGATGACGCTTCCTCAAGCTCGAAGAAATAAACTCGCTGAAGGCTCATTAGAGTTGTTCTTAAAGGAGCTTTTTATCTGGAAAGAGATCCAGACTGACCCCAATTTTGGTAACTACAGAGTTCGGTTAGCAGATGCCGAACATGCTGAAGACCGAATTGTTTTACTTGATTTTGGAGCAGTACAAAAATACCCAGACGCATTTATCGACCCCGTATGTGACATGATTTATGCCTCTTACTCAAGAGACCTTGAGAGAGTTATTGCGGGAGGAATCAAACTCAACTTTATGCATGATGACTGGCCAGAGAAAGTGCTTGAAGAGTTTGGTGGTGTTTGTATGGCTGTACTCGAGCCGCTAGCTGACCAAGACTTAGAAGTCCCAGACTATGCATTAAATGAAAAAGGGGAGTATCGATGGAAGCAGAGTGACTTGCCCACTCGTATTGCTAAACGAGCGGCAATGTCAGCGGTTAATCGTTACTTCAAAATCCCCCCTAAAGAGTTTGTTTTTCTAAATCGAAAATTGGTCGGCGTTTATACGTTTATATCGGTTTTAGGGGCAGAGTTTAATGGACGAGAAGCATTAAAGCCCTATTTGAAACGGTTTGAGCGTCTATAATTCAATTGACTTGATACTTTATTAGCTACATTAATGAACTCTCAGGGCTACATCCATAAAAATAATGATATAGAGTGAAAACTCAACATGCTAAGAGTCGTATTAACCGGCGCATCAGGTTATGTAGGGCAAGCTATCCTTGATCAGCTTGCCTTACTTCCTAAAGGCAGCGTAGCGGTTCGAGCGTTGGTAAAGAAGGATAAAGCATTTCCTCCTCGTGACTTTGTAGACGTCATTGAGGGTAACCTGCCTGATATTCCTGATAACCTGTTTTTTGAAGACCCCCACTTACTTATTCACTTCGGCATTAAGCAAGTAGATTTTCTTAAAACGGGTTTTTATGAAACAAATGTATTGGGCACCCATAATCTGCTGTCAAAATGCAATAGCAATACTCAGGGGATTATTTATGGCAGCACCCTATCTATTCAAGGTCGTAACTCCAACAAACCCGTGCTAGAGTCAGAGCTTGTTCAGCCTGAAACTGCACTTGAACGCTCTCGTGCTCAAGCAGAACAACTTATTATTGAGGCTATGTCCAGAGATGATAAATGGGCTTTTTGCCTTAGACCACGTTTTATTTTAGGCCCTACAGACTCTTTATTAATGAAAGGTTTGATAATGCTATCTCGTTTGGGTGTTAGAGTCGGTAATGGCGAGCAGCAGTATTCTGTGATCACCGTTGAAGACTATGCGCGTGTCGTGGTTAACCTAAGCGAAAAAATCGTTTCGGCTGCTACCGGAGCTTCAATTGAACCATCTATTCGGTGTGCGCTTAATGTAGCCTATCGCTTGCCGGTCTCATTCAATCAGATGTTTACCGAAATAAGAACTGAAAAGGATATCGAGAATCGTGTTAAAACGCTCCCGCTGCCGGTTTGGTTACCTGGGCTTATCAAATGGATTCCCCATGCGATAGCAGAATCAGCCGCAACGCAACTTCAGTCAGTGGGGTTTAATCACTGTTGCGATGTCACCGCACTTGAGCAGCAATTGGGTGATGAGATCACCCAATTGGACGGCATTAAAAAGCTTCAAGCGCTGCTTAAAAATCAACATGAATAAGTATTCAGGGGTATTCCTGTGGTGCATACTTTAATATCTGGTCTTTTTCATCCTTCCTTAAAACAAACATAATCTTGAGCATTATCGCGATAACGTTCATCAGTGGTAGATTGAACGTTATCGCTTGCTGTAATGAAGTGCGGTCCAACAAGGTCAGCGTATTCGGTATAGGTCATTAAGCGCCAGTTTCGCTGATCTGACATTAACTTTGAAACCAGTTTATGGTTTAACTCATGTCCACCTTTATGGGAGTGGTAGTCGGCAATAATCGGATAGCCGGACAACGCCAGGTCGCCCATGGCATCTAGCACTTTATGGCGAGCAAATTCCGTTTTATAGCGTAATTGTTCTTGGTTAACGATTTTTAGTTTATCCACTAATATTGCATTGCTCAACAATCCCCCTTTGGCAAATCCAGCTTCTTTTAATGCCTCAACCTGCTCAGCAAAACCAAATGTCCTTGCATTGGCGATCTGCTGTTTGAAGCCTAAACTATTAGTGTCATAACGAAAGGATTGTTGACCGATTGCCGTGCCTGGGAAGTCCAAACTTACTGAAAATGATTGGGATAAACTAGGCAGGAACATCGCTGACTTATCGCCATCAGAAACCTCTACCTTACGTTGAACCCAGAGTACAGACCGTTCTTTTTCTAGACGTCTTACGCCTGCTTGTTCAATGTTAATGACAAAATCTTTTGCGCTGCCATCCAAGATCGGAATTTCGGGACCATCTATCTCGACTATGACATTATCAATGCCGCAGCCAAAGAGTGCCGCCATCAAGTGCTCTACCGTAGAGACGGAGATACCGTAATCATTGGTGAGAGTGGTTGAGAGCGTTGTATTACTCACATTGTATGGTCGGGCAAGAACCTCCCCTTTATCCCGTGGTATGTCTGTTCTCCTAAAGATAATGCCTCGTGTTTGAGTGGTAGGCTTCAATTTTAGAATCGCGACATCACCTGAATGAACGCCAATGCCGACAAAGCTAATGGTTCTGTCGATAGTGGTTTGAAAATGGGATTTCAATGAACTCATCATATATCTCCTCTTGTTGACCTGTAGCCATGATATAAAGAGGGAGGTCTTGATGCGGGTCACTAGGCGCCAATCGCCAGTCATTTTATGACGTGTTCTAAATCATCAATAGCTTTAGTACCAACCATCGACCGATAAACCTAATGAGCCATCATTTGTTCTTTTCGGTACTGCTGAGGTGAAACGCCTTGCCAGCGACGGAATGCCCTCGCGAAGTTCGATGCATCGACATACCCGAGTAAAAACCCAATCTCAATAATGGGTTTTCCTGACCCTTTGAGGTAGTTAACGGCGAGTTCTTCTCGGGTTCGATTGAGCAGTTGTTTGAAGCTAGAGCCTTTTTCTTGCAGGCGCCTTTGTAGGTTTCTGGTACTCATATTAAGGGCTGATGCGGTGTCTTTTTGACTGGGTACGCCGCTAGGCAATTGCTCTATTAAAGTCGATTGAACCTGAAGTTCAATATCGTCTTGCTTAAGCTTTCTTAGATAATCAATGACGACCTGATCATTCATTCTTGCGAGTTCAGCATTGGCGGCCGGTTGAATGGTTTCCAATAACTCCTTATCAAAAACGATACAGTTACGGTCTGAGCTGAACGCTACTTCGACACCAAAAAACGTATTGAAGTGTTCTTGGCATTGGGGCAGGGGGCGTATCATTGAAACTGACTGGGCAGTGAATGATGGCCCCATACTAATTTTACACATCTTGAAGAAACTGCAGATCATTGCATCTGTCGAAATATCTTCAAGTTTTCTGTCGAGTGGCTCTTGGTCAAATACAATGGTGTAATTCTTCTGACTCTCCTCTAGTGAAAAGTGGCAGAGGGTGGATACTACTCGTTGATAACGAACCAATCGATTGAGGCTATCTTTTAATGTTGAGCTGGTTAACCATGCTAGCCCTAAGCCATGCAGTACAGCGGGTTGAAAGTAGGATGCGTAAGTGAGACCAAACCCGTCATCTTTTGTTTCCTCAAAGGCAACTTTCCATATGGTTTGAATCTTTTTCACGGGTACTCGGTTGCCAGAGTCGTAAATGGTTAAGGGTTGAATACCTGCCTGACGTGATATCTTATCAAAATCTAGGCCGTAACTTTGTACTGTTTGCTTGAGCACCGCTACTGCCGTTGCTAGTGTCGTATGATGTTCTTGTGGACTATTCATAGCTTACTGTATTTATTTGATTTGTTTAAAGGCACAACGTGTCTGACCTCAGATTAGTTATCTCATTCAATAATACAAGAATCGAACGATAGCAAAATCAAATTAGACGAAAAATTGACCTAATACCTAGTTATTGGTGGAGATTACTGCCTAAACTAAGCATAAGCGTATAAATCTACAGAACATTGAGGAATCAACCCTATGGGACGGTGGATTGATAGAACTGATTTTAGCCCTAAAGAGTATGCTCGGTTCAATGAACGGTTAGCAGATAACCTTTCAGCGTTTCGAACGCTGTTAGATCAGAAAAACTTCGGCATCGGTAAGCGATCTTATGGTGCGGAGCTTGAACTATATATTGTTGATACATTGGGTCAGCCATTACCCCTTAATAGAACGCTCTTAGATGAGCTACAAGACCCTCACCTCACACTAGAGTTAAATCGATTTAACCTTGAGTATAATCTCGACCCTGTATTGGATAGCGATAGACCGTTCTCTGAACTTAGTGAGTCGATGAAATTGGCCATTGCGAAGCTGTCATCAGCCGCACAAGGTTACGATGCTCGTATTTTGCCTATAGGGATACTTCCAACACTGCGAAAACCGCATGTGGGCATGGATGCTATTACCGATATTCCGCGTTACCACGCTCTTGCTCGCGCATTAAGAGATAAACGTGGCAGTGACTTTCATATCAATATATCAGGGCAGGATGAACTTGATTTGAGTTGGGAAGACGTCACTCTGGAGGGAGCGAATACATCTTTTCAATATCACTACCGCGTCAACCCCAATGAATTTGCCTCAGCGTTTAATGTTGCTCAGTTAGTGACGCCATTAGTGTTGGCACTAGGTGCAAACTCTCCTTTCTTTTTTGGTCAGCGATTGTGGCACGAAACTCGAATAGCGTTGTTCAAACAGTCGGTTGATTGCCGCATGGAAGATCCGCTATCACAACGGTTACCCGCTAGAGTATTTTTTGGTCATGGTTGGGTTAGACATGATATTTATGAGCTGTTTGCAGAAAGTGTATACCTATTTGAGCCACTAATGCCCATTTGTAGCTCAGAAAGCAACCACCAAAAAGCGTTGGCTGGTGAGGTTCCTTCTTTAGACGAACTAAGGCTACATCAGGGGAGTGTATGGAGTTGGAATAGAGCAATCTACGACCCTGTTGCTGACGGTCACTTGAGAATAGAGATGCGGGCGTTACCCGCTGGACCCAGTGTTGATAATATGATTGCCAATGCTGCACTAATGACTGGCTTGATCGAAGGCTTAAAACCTCATATTGATAAAATTCTTCCTGGTATTCCTTTTAGGTACGCAGAGCATAATTTTTATCGTGCAGCGAAGCATGGGCTTGATGCCAAACTCTTCTGGCCAGAACCCTCAGAGGGAACACTAAAAGAACTATCGGTTGCTGATATACTAAGCTCAATGTTAGTCGTTGCAGAAGAAGGGTTAGATGAGATTGGTATTGCAGGCCAAGATATATCGTATTATTTAGGGGTTGTTAAGAATGGGCTAGCGGCCAGAATGAATGGTGCAAGGTGGCAGCTCAATGTGTTTGAAAAATTATCGCAGAAGTGTAGTCCGCAGCAAGCGCTTGTTGAGCTAGTCGACAGATATTATCGCCATACTATGACTCATCGACCTGTTCACGAGTGGAGTGAGAAAATCTAGCTTGGGTAGGCTGTTATGGCTACTCATTAGGTGTAAAGATTATTTAGAGTAGAGTGAAGTAACGTAATATGTTGAAGATTATTCATGATCCAGAAAGTGCCATATCAGGCACCTCTGTAGAGTCTTTTTTACATCGTTTAGCGGTACCTACGGCCATATTTGTTGAAGGGCATGACCGTACTCGAACCCGTGCAGTCTGCACTCTTTTGCATGGTAATGAGCCGTCTGGCATTCATGCAATACATCAATACCTGTCAGCGGGTGTGAAACCTGCTGTTAATGCGCTGTTTATTATTGGCTCTGTTCAGGCTGCATTGACCAAACCACTATTTAGTCATCGTACGCTACCGGGTAAACGTGATCTTAATCGGTGTTTTAAACCCCCTTTTGAAAATGGTCAAGGCGAAACAGCGGGTGCCATACTTCAACTTATTCACTCGGTTAACCCTGAAGCGTTGATTGATCTTCATAATACATCCGGCTCGGGCCCTGCGTTTGGTGTGTCGATAAACGGCGATACTGATCATCTAGCGCTAACCTCGCTGTTTACCAATGACCTTATTGTGACCGATTTACGATTGGGGGCCATAATGGAGATCAGTGAACGAGACGTTCCAACGGTGACTATAGAGTGTGGTGGCGCGACGGATACATCGGCAAAATTCGTGGCACAAGAAGGTATTTCGCGTTATTTGAGTGCTGAGACTATTGGTGCAGAACCAAGGGTGGACTATCGCGTTAATATATTTCGTAACCCAATTCGTCTTGAGCTTAAAAAAGGGTTCAGTGCTGCATATTCAGATGAGCCGCAAAAGCATGCTGATATAACATTGCCAGAAAGTGCTGAACGATTTAATTATGGAATGGTTCCCCATGAAGAGGCCTTAGGATTTTTATCGGATAAAGGGTTAAGTGTTCTTACTGCAAAAGACCATAGCGGAGTGGAAAGACTAGACGATTTTTTTGAATGTCGAGAAGGGCGGCTTTATTCCAGGCATCCTATTAAACTATTTATGGTCACTACGAATGCTGACATTGCCGCAAGTGATTGCTTATTTTATTTTATCGGGCGTAGTGCGTAGTCAAGCTATAGTGACTAGTTAATCTATAGGCGCTAGGCAGCAACGCTATTGGCTAATGCAATCACAACAGCGTAACGTGCCCCTTTACCTATAAAGACAAGTATTATAAACGGTAATACACGTACTTTCATGACCCCTGCGACAAAGGTAATGGGGTCGCCAATAATCGGTAGCCAAGCGAGTAGCAAACTCCATAAACCATACTTTTGAAAGCTTAATTGAGCTTTTTCTAGGCTTTCGGGCTTAAATGGAAACCACTTTCTTTCTTGAAAGTGAAGTAAGTACCCGCCCAAAAACCAATTCACCCAAGACCCTAGTGTATTACCGCAGGTCGCGCTGAGCCATAACCAAAAAGGGTCATAGCCGTTAACCAGCATTACGCCTAAAACTACCTCCGAATAAAACGGAAGTAAAGTAGCCGCGATAAATGCGGAAATAAACAGTGATAAATAAGTCATTGCTAGAGGCTAAGAGGGGGATTGCAGTCAACAGTATACCTTATCAACTACTTCAACCTCTTTTCGAGGTACTTTCTGAAAGCTTCTTTACGGTTATATTCTGGATGATCGCTCTCTAGTGGTACGCTAGCGTCAAGGTAGGCTTGTGCTTCGCCAAGGGCTCTTTCGCTGCGTTGTCCAGATTCAATTAACTTTAAGGTGGCTTGAATCGCATTGAGGTTAATCGATGGGTGATGAGGGTATAGATTTAGTGCATCACGAAATGATGAAAGTGCTTGTTCGTAGTCTCCGGTATCATATTCGTGTTTTCCTTGACGGTTTTTCTCGGTTATCAATACACGCTGATGATGAGGTAAAGGGATATCCAAAATAGACTGTGCTTGATCGACCAAATGTTTATTTTCTTTGTGGTCTTCTATCAGTTTGCGCAGCAAACTTTCTGCGCTGGGCCGGTCACCAGCGAGAAGCTTGGTCTCAGCAATATCAATGATCAAAGAGGGTTGCTCTACTAACAAGTCTTTGTGGCGTTCAATAGCAGCATCCATAATGGCAATAGTTTCTTCGTTATCGCCTTTCTTAAATTTATCGAGGGCTCGATAAAGAGTATCGTTTGCTTTTAGAGATTCTTGATCTTCAAACTTTTGAAGGCCCTCCTTGATCATCTGGCGGCCTTCACGAATGCGATCGCCAATGACTTTGCTATCGGTTTCTTCCTCAATGGCTTTTCGCAATGTTCGTGAGAATGTCTCATACTGCTTAACGGATTCTTTTAATGTGCCTTGGGCTAACCTAAGAACAGAGCGATTAGCTTTAACGGCTATTTCAAGTTCGCCAATATCCATGCTGAGCTCTCCCAGCCAGCGTTGCCTTTCTATGCTCATAGGGGAGAGTGCAATAGCTTTGGCAACTGAGGCTTGGGCATCTTTCTTTCGGCCCTCGCGCAGTTGGCAGGTGGCTAGACTATCAATGGCCGGAACAGCCAGACCGTTATTTTGAATAATGGCTTCAAACTCTTCTATCGCTTGTGCGGTATTGCCGAGTTCGGCAATGCATCGAGCTCGGCCAATTTGAGCCCAGGTGAGTGTGTGTTTTTCTAATGCTTTATCAAACTGTTCCAGTGCACCCTCATATCGTTTGAGTTCGTAAAGCGTGCCCGCTTTTTTACGCAAAGCCAGATTACCGTATTTGGGTTGATCGGCACGTATCTTATCGGCTTCAGCAAACGCTTCTGCGTATTGCTTGTTATCTAATGCTTCGTTAAAAGTTTTAAACGCGGCTTGCTGTTCTACCAGACGAGTGAGGCGTCGAATAAAATCGCCTTGTGTAAATGGCTTCGCAATATACCCGTCTGGCTCACACTCTATAGTGCCTAATACAATATCTTTGGTGCGCTCTGCTGATACGACAATAAACAGTGTGGTGTAACTTAGGCGGTCTATATGCCTCAAATCTCGCAGCAGTTGTTGGCCGTTTAATCCTGTCCCCAAATTGAAATCACATAAAACCAAGTCATACTTTTTACGCGCAAGAAGAATAAAAGCCGACTGATAGTCGTTAGCAGTATCAACTTGCTTGGCACCGAGGGACATTAACATATTGCGCCCGATGGCTACGGCAGCGCCCATATCATCAATGACAATAGCGCGTTTGCCATGTAGTAAGGGTTTTGCTGAAGGCTGACCAGTAAGCGACATAGGCTGTTTTTATCATCCGAAAACGTTAATTAATGGGTGTCAAAAGGCTTATAGGTACGAAACTTATCAGATAAGCCAATTAAGGTAAAAATAATCTACCGTGCTGGTATGATATGACCTACAAACTCAATGATACTTATAGAGTGTAACTGATAACCGTACTTTTTGGGCCGTTATAGTGCTAGAAATAACCCAGAACATATTGATCCCCGACGATGAAATTGAGATTTCAGCTATTCGAGCGCAAGGAGCGGGTGGCCAAAACGTTAATAAGGTATCTTCAGCCATTCATCTACGCTTCAATATTCGCGAGTCTTCTCTTCCTGAATTTTATAAGCAGCGGTTGCTAGAGTTGCGAGACCGACGTATTAGTAAAGAAGGGGTGATTATTATTAAAGCCCAGCAATATCGTACTCAAGAAAAAAACCGTGACGATGCTTTGGCGCGCTTACAAGAGCTTGTTAAGAGTGCAGGTATTGTGCAAAAAACAAGGCGCCCGACTAAACCCACAAAAGGGTCCCAAACCAGACGTATGGATAGTAAAACCCAGCGCGGCAAAACTAAAGCCCTGAGAGGAAAACCGTTTGACCACTGAAAGGTCGTCTAAACGCATGCGTATTGATCGCTTTATGAGTCTTCATCTCGCGATTAATCGCCGAGATGTTAAGTTGATGCTCGCCCAGAAACGAATTTTAATAGACGGTGTGGTCGCTGATGATACTCTGCAGGTGATCGATGAGTTTTCTCGTATTGTCTTTGATGGTCAGGTATTACAAGCCAGCTCACCCACCTATATAATGATGAATAAACCGGTTGGAGTCGTCAGTGCAACCAAAGATGAACAGCACAAGACAGTCGTTGATTTACTGGAATATACAGAGAGCGCTAGCTTACATATTGTGGGTCGGTTAGATCTTAACTCATCTGGTTTGCTGTTGCTCACGAATGATAGCAGGTGGTCTAGAAAGTTAATGAAGCCTGAAAAAAAAGTATCTAAAGTATATCGCGTCACGGTAGGGAAACCTTTAACAGAGGCTTATATATCAGCTTTTTATGAAGGCATGTATTTCGAGTATGAAGACATTACCACCAGACCGGCTAGGTTAACCATAATAAGCGAGCAAGTGGCAGAAGTAACGCTTGTAGAAGGGCGGTATCATCAAATAAAAAGGATGTTTGGTCGATTTAGAAACCCTGTATTGGCACTGCATCGAGAGAGCATTGGAGGTTTGTTGTTAGACCCTGAGCTTGCTCCTGGGGAGAGTCGTCCATTGAAAACTGAAGAAATCAGGCAATTAAGTTAGTTAAGTACTTTGATACGTTAGCAGGAATAGTAAAAGGGACTATATATGAGCAGTGTAATTTCGAGAATAAAACATGAGATTATTGAGGCAATACCGCCTGCAATATTTTTCTTCATCTCCTTCCAGTTGATTGCTCTAACAAGCTCCTTGATGCTTGAAAAGTACGGTATTGAGGTTTCGACGTTTGTATCTGCAACGATTGGCGCATTGATTGTTGCCAAAGTGGTATTGATTACCGATATGCTGCCTATTGTGAACCGCTTTCCAGAGAAACCTCTTATTTATAATGTGCTCTGGAAGACTAGTATTTATCTGTTTGCTGCATTGCTAGTTCGGTATATTGAACACTTTATCGGCTTTTATCGCCAATATGGAGAGGTAGCATTGGCTAATCGTCACTTGTTAGAAGAGGTGGTTTGGCCGCACTTTTGGGCGGTTCAGATTTGGCTGCTAGTGCTTTTCTTTATGTATTGTGGGCTACGAGAGTTGGTTCGAGCGCTTGGCAGAAAGCGAGTGCTTCATATGTTTTTAGGTGATCCGAAGGCTCAATAGCTGCCTATAAAAAAACTTATTCCTGCTCGTTGTTTGCTTGAGGGAGTGCCTCCATCTTTCGATGCAAAACAGCGGGCGGCTGAATACTGTTTTCACCAAACAGTTTCATAACGTGTAATGTAATGTCTGTTTCAAAGTCTTTTTCATATTTAGTATCCAATACATACGCTTTAAGTCTTAAGCGAAGCGCTACACAACTGTCGATAACCACTTGTGACACGATTACTTTGATAGGTTTGGGTAGATAAATAAAGCGTGTGTTGGCGGCGACTTCTTGGATAATCTCTCTTGCTTGAGTGACATCTTGGTCTATGCCGATGTGAAAGTCGATCATGATTTGCATGTCGACTACACCATAATTTCCGCAAGAAGTGACTTGACCTAAAAACATATTATTTGGGATGGTCACCGTACTGTCGTCAAGTGTTTGTAACTTAACGGAGCGAAGGCCAATAGCAATAACATCGCCATATTGCTCACCAAAGCTAATGCGGTCACCGACCTGAAAGGGGCGGTCAAACATGATCATGATTCCGGCCATTAATGAGGCTGCGAGATCTTTAAGCGCAAACCCAAGCGCGACCGCACCGGTACCACTTAGAATGACCAAAATTTCTTTGCTAATCTTAAAGCTTAGCAACACTACACTGAATATGGTGGCGATGTAGACGGCAAAATGAAAAAATGCGCTGATTTTTTGAATAAGTAGGCGCCTATCAGCAAAAACACCACCTAGTTTCTCTACGATGCCGTCTGCAAACCGCAACACTATCCAGCTTGCAAGGATGACGAAGAACGATGCAAACATGCCTTCCCAGCGAAACATTTCAAACATCGTGGAAAGTGGATCATTTTTAATATCTGGTGCGTCAGCGGCTTCGTTTGCCATTGCTATAGCGGGTGAATTAAGCGCTAACACTACAAGTAATGTTATCGAGCGTAATATGGAAGAGTATGGATGGGTTATCTTCATGTTATCCGTAACTCCTAGGCATGAGGTTTTGTCTGGCTAGTACTTTCATGATGACCTTTCGCCAATACCAACTTAATCGATAGTAGTCATCGTCGATAACTTCGACCCATCGATTATAGATTGATAGTTGAACGGCTCCGGCTACCTCTTGTTCGTGTATTTGCAGGCTTTTAACAATATCGTCCTGGGTAATAATTTCAGACTGACAAATTACGCGCAGTACTAGCAGTAGCGTAAGGCTCGCATTGTCCAGCACGTCAGATGTAGGTAGCCGAGGGAGGCGAGCGATAACATTGTTATTCTTGTCTAGGTAGAGTGACTTCACCCATAAGCCTAATGCGACTTGAGGGTTACCCGTTGCAGCGCCATGTAAGATTCGAATAAAACCTGAGAACGCTCTCTCTTTAGGGTCATCAAAGTTATTGTCATCATATTGACGAGGGATAACGACATTGGAAAAATCAGGGTCAATATCGGCTGCTTCGCATGAGTTTTTGATGAGTGTTGCAATTTGGTCTGATGTCCATAGAGGAACTTTAAGCATAGTTTTATCAAAAATTCGGTCTGCACGTGCTCGTAATATATATTGCCAAGTTGATGAATTAAGTGACATTACACATAGTAAATTGGGTGCATGAGCGAATATTTCAGTTAATTTGTCCAGGTTGTCTTGGCTTCCTACGTAGGGGCGAATTAACCAGTGAAGGTTATCGATCACCAACACTTCGATTCCCTTTAGGCTTAGCTCCTTGTAAACAATTCGCCGAGTGGGTTCTTCACTTTCAACATGAAGCTTACGGGCTAGTTCTTGCACAAGAGCATCAAACCCTTCCTTTGGGCAGGAGACCATAATGGATTTTTTGTCTATCGCTTTGGTTGCACGCTGAAGTAGTGTGGTTTTACCAACGCCTGTTTCACCCACGACAATAACTGCTCCGCCCGGGCCACTTTCAGCACGAGAAAGAATTGATTTTAACGCTGAGTTTGCTTGTAACTCCATGATCTTATTGCCACAATCAAGTAATTTTTTCTCGATATCATCAGGGAGTGGTTGGGCATCTGGGTCGATCTTTTGCTTTTGATAAGCTCTTGCCATTTCCATCCCCAAAAGGCTCTCAAGCATCTGTTGGCCAGTATTAAAGTTTGCAACCCAGTCAACAAATCGCTTGCTGGCGTTTATCTTCAATAGATATCCTGCCCCCAAAAGGTTATACAGAGTGCCCAGCAGGCCTTTATGTTGTTCTTGTACTGCTTGAGTTATAAAATTTTGGAGTGGCTCACCTTTACAATCTTCATGTATTGCCGGGCGCCAAATATTGAGTAAGCGTAATAGAAGGACGACCAGCAAGAGTTGGTTACATAGAGTCATCCAGCTATAAAGTGTACCTTCTCCTAAATAGTTTGAAATCAAATCTAATGTTAGACCGGTGAAGATGATCCAAATCCCTACATATTTTAACGATCTCAATATCAAACTTGCTCGTTCTTCTCTCATTGAGCGAGAGCTTCGAGAAATAACCGCATGAGTTAGCAGTACACCGATCCAGCTGATTAAAATCCAATCAACAACGACTTCCGCCAGCTCTACAAAAAAGCTGAGATCAGGGCTTTTCACAAAACTGAATATAACGTTCAGCAACACTAGCCAGCTGACCGGGTTTTTAATTTGGTCAAAGTACCATACTAGCTTTGTAAGCCTTAATTGATGTCTTGTTCTAGGTGTTTTTTTCATTAGACTTTTACGTAAGCTAATAAGACCTTCAGGCGCCCAACGTCGCCAGTAGTTGAACGCAGCAATGATTAATATTAGCTTTAATAAACCGCCGATAGCGGGCAGAGGAGCCGCGATGCGCTCTGAAATTTGTTTGCTAAGAAATATGGGGAGCTTGTCTACCCGATAATGTAGCGTCACTCTAAGAAATGCCAGTTCCCTATAGAGCTGCTGTACACCACTAAGGCCAGTACCAATGGCTTCCCGTTTTGAGCTGGATGTCATGTTTTCTAGTAGGCTTAGGCGACCTGAATAGAGCGTATCGATGACATGGTAGAGTTCTTCTTTGGTGGTGGGCGGAGCATAAGGCGTATTTGTGTACTGTTGGTGCTCAGGTGGGGCTTTTTCGGTTAACCAAATTCGGTCGTTGTATCTTTTAATACTGTGATCTAACGCTCTACTAAGTTCAGTATAAAGGTAATTAGCTGTTTTCGATTCGTTATCGCCCAACTTACTCAATCTGCTTTTTACCTTTTGCTCCCAGTACCTTGCTTCTGAAGGTCGCTTTTTAGTTAAGCTAGCCGTGCCATCAAGCGTTTCTGGAGGGGAGATAGGTATGGTGCGAGACGGGTTAACATATTGTATGGGGCTTGAGTCTAATGTTTCTTGTGAACTTTGAGGCGTTTTCGCCTGAGCAAAAGTAAGAGTTGAACACAAAAAAAGTAATACGCTGATTATACGCGCTGCGTTGTAAGTTACTTTCATGTTGAGTGATCCATTATTCTCGAAATTATTATTATTTCTATAAAACTATAGCATGATACTGATATGTAATACCTTGTGGACCAAATTGTTGCCGATTCGAGCTCATGATTTGCTCATAAAACGTGTTAATATAAACAATATCTTAAATTAAGCGTGAGTTATAGCGCTCTCTTAATACATTATTTATGGAGCAGATTAATGGGCAGAGCCTATCAAAACCGTAAAGAGTCGATGGCTAAAACCTCTGATGCGAAAGCCAAAGTGTATAGTAAGTACGGTCGTGAAATTTATGTATGCGCTAAAGCGGGTGGTCTAGACCCCGACGGTAACCTTGCACTTCGTGGCATGATTGAGCGAGCTAAGAAAGACCAAGTGCCTTCCCATGTAATAGAAAAAGCGATCGCAAAAGCCGCAGGCGGCGGCGGAGAAGACTTTTCACCTGCGCGTTACGAAGGCTACGGCCCTGGTAACAGTATGTTTATTATTGATTGCTTAACGGATAACCCAAACCGAACCTTTGGTGATGTTCGTCAGTGCTTCACCAAAACCAAGTGTAAAATTGGTACTCAGGGAAGTGTTGCTCACATGTTTGATCATGGAGCGCTGTTTGTTTTTAGTGGTGATGACGAAGAGGCAGCACTTGAAACGCTTATGGAAGCCGATGTTGATGTGATCGACATAGAAAGCGAAGGTGGAAAAATTACCGTCATAGCGCCTCACACTGATTATTTTAAAGCGAAACAAGCATTGATGGATACGTTTGAAGGCGTTGACTTTGATGTGGATGAAATTCAGTTCCTACCACATAACACCATGACTATTGAGGGTGATGATGTGGAAATGTTTGATAAGTTTATGGACATGTTGAATGATGTTGATGATGTTCAAAGCGTTTATCATAACGTAGAGCTATAATGTCTCTGTGCCATGATGGAGTAGAGTGTTTAATGTTGCTCCGTCATGCGCCTCGATAGATTTGTTTGCAAAAGCACCGACCTTATTCGCTCCGACGCTACCGCTTTGATTAACAACGGCAGGGTCGTCGTGAATGGAGGGGTGATGACTAATGAAGCGGTTCAGGTGCATGAAAACAATTGCATCATGCTTGATGGTCAAATGCTCACCCCTCGACCTTCACGTTATATTATGGTGCATAAGCCGCTCGATACCATCTGCTCAAATGTCGACGAAGGCTACCCCTCTCTGTTTCACTTAATCAATGTAGAACGAGCATTTGATCTTCATGTCGCAGGGCGTTTAGATACAGATACCACAGGTTTAGTGTTGGTCACCGATGATGGTCGCTGGTCTTATAATATTATTACGCCAAAAAAACACTGCGAGAAGGTGTATCGTGTCGGTTTGCGCGACCCTATCGTGGTTGATGTCGCAACACGTTTTCAACAGGGCGTTCTGTTACAAGGTGAAAAGTCGCTTACTCGCCCCGCTAAACTCGAAATATTAGGTCCTAAAGATGTTCTGCTCACGATTACCGAAGGAAAGTTTCATCAAGTTAAACGGATGTTTGCAGCGGTGGGTAATCGTGTTGTTTCACTCCACCGGCAGAAAATTGGTGAAATCAATTTGGATATTGAGCTGGGCCAATGGCGTTATTTAACAACGGATGAAATCCAGTCATTTTAAATGATAAGGAATTTTAAGTAATGTAGTGTATGCTAACGGTACTATGATCGAACCTCCTCTCCTCAAATGGCTCCCTTTCCTGAAGTGGGCGAAACACTATGATCGAGCCACCTTTGTAGCAGATGGTATTGCAGCACTGGTGATTACGATCATGTTGATTCCCCAGTCGTTGGCCTATGCATTACTGGCAGGGTTGCCGCCTCAGTTAGGGCTTTATGCCAGTTTGTTGCCATTAGTCGCGTATGCGTTGCTGGGGTCTAGTGGACCATTATCAGTAGGGCCATTTGCGATAACGTCTATCATGACGGCTGCCGCTTTAGGGGCTACGTTTCCAGGTCCCTTTACCTCACAACATATAGCCGGTGCTGCGATGTTGGCGTTTATGTCAGGCTCTTTTCTGCTAGCATTTGGGATTTTTCGATTAGGTTTTTTAACTAATTTCATTAGCTTTCCTGTTGTGACGGGCTTTATTTCTGCTTCCGCTATTGTGATTGCCTCTAGCCAGTTAGGGAATCTATTAGGGGTCGATACCAATACCTCAAGCTTCTTTGATGTCATTACTTCAATAATTGAGCATATTCATCAAACGCACATTGAAACACTGTTGCTGGGGTTATGCTCTATTGCTTTTTTGTATAGCGTGCCGAAAGTGATTAGAGCGATTACCTTGAAGCTGACGTCCTCCACGCTTGTGGCAGATAGTCTTAGTAGAACCGCCCCCGTTCTTGCGATGCTAGTGGCGATCTTGGCGGTAGTGGTCTTGGATCTTGAGGCTAGAAACGTCGTGCTATTAGGTGATATTCCGCGAGGCTTACCTCAACTGAGTTTGCCTGATTGGCAGCAATTAACCTGGGATTTCAATACTTGGAAGAGCCTTGTAAGCTCCGCGTTATTGATCAGCATTATTGGTTTTGTCAGTTCATTGTCTGCAGCGCAAGCATTTGCAGCCAAGCAGCGTCAGCGTATCAACCCTAATCAAGAGGCGTTGAGTTTAGGTGTGGCCAATATCTCGTCGGGTTTATCTGGCGCTTTTCCGGTGGCAGCCAGTTTATCTCGATCAGCCGTTAACTTTAATGCGGGTGCTAAAACACCTGCGACAAGTGCATTTACTGCAATAGGCATGGCGATTAGTTGCTTATTTTTGACACCTTACCTCTATTACCTGCCTGTTGTAACTCTAGCGGCTATGATTCTGCTGGCGGTACTCACATTATTTGATTTTAACGCCATGCTACGTACTTGGGAGTTTAATCGCCAAGACTTCTCTGCTCTGCTTATTACGATGGTGCTAACACTGGTCAATGGCGTGGAGTGGGGGTTAGTCAGTGGCGTGCTGCTGTCGATAGTGTTACACCTTTATCGCTCAAGTCACCCTCATGTAGCGGTTCTAGGGCGAGTGCCATCAACAGAACATTTCAGAAACATTGATCGGCATGATGTAATTACCGATCCTCAAATTGTCTCTTTTCGGGTTGATTCCAGCCTCTATTTTGCGAATGCTCGCTTCTTGGAAGATAGAGTGAATGAGCTGGTGGCATCACATCCAAAAGCAAAACATCTTATTCTGATGTGCAGTGCCATTAATGATATTGACGCCAGTGCGTTAGAAAGTCTCTATGATATTAATCAATACCTTAAAGATGCCGACATGCAGCTTCACCTATCAGAAGTCAAAGGCCCTATTTTGGACCGTATCAAACGCAGTGATTTTCTTGATCAAATGACAGGTAATCTTTATCTCAGTCATTATTTAGCTTGGAAAGACCTGACCTCTTAGCGGTGATTTAAAGTACGCTCTGTGGTTTACTAAATTTAATCAGCCTCTGCGAGGGATATTTTGAAATATATTGCTGTTGTAATCTCACTGCTAGTAGTACCGGTCACGTTTTCGGCAGCCGACACCTTGCCGGTGATGACTCATGGCGAGTTTGAGGTTTGTGTAACGTCGTTGGAGGATAAAGCGTTGGCAGAAGGGGTATCCCGATCTGTTGTTGAGAATCATCTTGCCAACGTAAACTATAACCCGCGGATTCTCAGTTATGACCGAGCCCAGCCGGAGTTTACTCAAACGTTCTCGGACTACTACTATCAACGAGTGAATTCATATCGCATCACACGTGGACAGGAACTTTATAGTCAGCATCAGCCCTTGCTGACCGCAATCACTCGCCAAACCGGTGTTCCTGGTCGGTATATTGTGGCTTTTTGGGGGATGGAGACTAACTATGGGCGCCATTTTGGCAAATTACCAGTGCTTGACTCGCTAGCGACGCTTGCCTGTGACCAAAGAAGGTCTGCGTTTTTTACCGCTGAGCTGATTGCTGCCTTAAAAATACTGGATCGCGGCGATGTCAGTGTAGACCGGCTTAAAGGTTCTTGGGCTGGAGCCCTAGGGAATATGCAGTTTTTACCTTCTGTGTACCTTCGCTACGCGCGCGATGCGGATGGTGACGGACGGAGAGATCTTTGGAACAGTATTCCCGATGCGCTTACTTCGGCCGGCTTTTTTCTACAAGGGTTGGGGTGGAACGCAGAGGAGCGTTGGGGTAGGGAGGTCATTTTACCCCAAGGGTTCGACTATAGCCTCGCGGAAAAAGAGAATCGCCAAACATTGGCGTATTGGCAAGACAAAGGTGTGCGAACTGTTTTTGGTGGTGCGCTCCCTGACTTAAAACAAGAGGCAGTACTACTGATACCGACAGGGCATCGAGGGCCCGCTTTTCTGGTTTACCCCAATTTCAATGTCATCATGGGTTGGAATCAGTCCGAGTTTTATGCCCTGAGTGTGGGTATTTTGGCTGACAAGATGGTAGGTGCTGGCTCACTGCATCAGCCACCACCCAAGAATCTACCGCGAATGAGCAGAAAAACAGTTGTACTACTACAAAAAAAGCTTAAAGTGTCGGGCTATGACCCTGGTTCTTTGGATGGCATTATGGGGCCTGCTACCCGCAGAGCTATTAGTGGCTTTCAAAAATCCAAGGGGTGGGTTGCAGACGGTTTTCCGCACCCTGAAGTTCTCGCAGCGTTTATGTTGTCGGCTGAGAGCTAACATTAGCGCTAAACGCCAGCCCTATTAAACAAACATAGTGGCTGGCTTTTTCAGCTCAGCCCATTATCATAGCGCTCTCCTTATTGATTCTCAGGGTTTCATATTTTGCAGACGTTAGAGCAGCTACGTTCAAGACAGCTTATTGGTACAAAAAGATTACAGTTGGTGGAAGCGCTAACGGAATTCCCTTCTGAGATTTTTGAGTTAGCTGATACGCTAGAAGTGCTTGACCTATCTAACAACCAGTTAGACGCATTGCCTGCGGACTTTGGTCGACTAAAGAACCTCAAAATACTCTTTTTATCGAATAACCGGTTTGAAACGCTACCAAGCGTGATAGCTGATTGTCCTGAGTTGGACATGATTGGTTTTAAAGCGAACCTTATTAAACAGGTGCCTGAGGGCTCATTACCCAATAAGACTCGCTGGTTGATTCTGACCGACAACCAGATAGACCAGTTACCAGACTCGATAGGAGGGTTACATCGTCTTAGAAAACTGGCCTTGGCGGGCAATAGGTTAACCTCACTGCCAGACTCAATGGCTGACTGTCGTAACCTTGAGCTCGCACGACTCTCAGCAAACCTGTTAACGCATCTGCCTGAATGGCTCCTCGAGCTACCCAAGTTGTCGTGGTTAGCCTTTTCAGGGAATCCACTTGGCAAGCCTTTAACCGAACTGAGCAGCTCAATGCAGTATGTATCAATGTCGGATATCGAGCTGGGTGAGCAGATAGGTGAGGGGGCATCAGGGGTTATTTCCCGAGCTAAATGGCTCAACCAACCTGACAACCTCAAAGGCACAGCGTTAGACATTGCTGTAAAAGTATTCAAAGGCGAAGTCACCAGCGATGGATACCCACAGGATGAACTCGGGAACTGCCTGAAAGCGGGTGAGCATAGCAACTTGATTAAAGTGGTTGCGCAGGTTGCAGAACCAGATCAACTCGCATTGGTGATGGAACTTATCCCTGATAGGTTCTATAACTTAGGGTTACCTCCGACTCTAGATACATGCACTAGAGATACGTTTAAAGCAGGTACTCAGTACTCGCCTAACGACATCGCGAAAG
Source organism: uncultured Oleiphilaceae bacterium (assembly GCA_913060665.1). Lineage (GTDB taxonomy): Bacteria > Pseudomonadota > Gammaproteobacteria > Pseudomonadales > Oleiphilaceae > Alkalimarinus. Next base: position 85,731 of record CAJXUY010000010.1, on the reverse strand, counting down.
TGGCTTATCAAATGGCCGATATGCTGGCTCATCTTCACCAAAATGGTGTCAGTCACGGAGACATTTATGCCCACAACACCATGATTGATGGCGCCGCTTCGGTGTTGTTTGGTGATTTTGGGGCCGCATCAAACCTTTGCGTGCTGCCTAATGTTCAGCAGCGCTTGGTTGAGGCGGTGGAGGTGCGCGCATACGGCTGCTTGTTAGACGACCTGTTGACGTTAGTTGAGCCAAGTGGTGATGAGCTATTTAGTCAGCTCAATGAGCTTAAAAGTGACTGTATGGCTGACTCGATAGCTTTACGCCCTTCGTTTGTTGAGATAACAGGGCGTTTAAAAAACACCTTTCGTTGATTTACTCCCCTTTAAGCCATCTCTTAGATTGACCCTCTTCTTGTATTGTCTAGGCTGTAGATAATATGAATAAAAATAAAGAGGGTCTGCATGTCTTGTCATCGAACCGATAAACGAAGAAAGTCAGCAATAATAGTCAGGTTTAGCGTGATTGCGATGACATTGCCTTTCGCTCAATACTTGCTAGCCGATGATGTGGCCTGTTCTGCATCGGGCGGATCTTCTAATGTAGACTTTCGCCCTCTGCCGAGCACACCCGGTGACACCGTTCTAAATGGTAGGCAGGATGGCAGCCCTGATAGTTGTATTATTTTTAGTAGAAATACTGGAGCGGTTGACTATCCCAATGGTTTGACAATTAACACACAGGGCACAGGTATTGCGTTTAGAGGGGCAGGTTTTGCAATTGGAAATGGGTTAACCGTTGACGATTCAAATAATGGTGCAGGCCTTGTGACCATCCGAGCAGATAATATCACCAAGATTTCTGGCTCCGTTAATATCGTTAATCAGGGAAAGCTTAGATTTAACCCTAAAAATACTGTCTCATCGTCGACTCGCCTCAACCTTAAAGACGCCTACATTTCGGTTGAAGCAGGGAGTGAGCTGCAACTGGAATATGATTTAGGAGATAGTACGGGGGATTATATTCCAATAGGTGCCCTTCAAGGGGCAGGAAATACCCGTCTGACCAACGTAGATAACCGTTCCAGTACTGCTTCTGCTTCGCTTTTTATCGAAAATGGGGATGGCGGTGACTACACCTATTCAGGTGATATCATTTATGACAATCAGATATACCCAGAGATTGGTAAAAGGGGGGCAGGTACCTTCACGTTTTTGGGCGATGTTAATAAAGCGACAGGCGATTCATTAGGCTTTACCGATGGCTTTGGTGTTATTGATATTCGTGAGGGGGCTTTTCAAACTACGACGGAAGCGTTCGTTTATGGCACCGTAGTGCGTCTTGATGGGGGTGACCTTATTTTCAATCAGAACACTGATGGCGTTCTAACCGGTGCAACGTTTACCGGCAAGAGCGATATATATAAGCGAGGTTCGGGGTCGGTTACACTCCAAGCGATCTCGACGCTATTCACTGGCAACATGTTTATAGATAGCGGGCAAATAGCGCTGACAGGCTCGGCGTCATTAGCAAACGCATCGAATATCAACATCAATAATGGGGCAACGTTAGACCTATCAGGCTCAACAAGAAGCTCGCCATTAAGCCGCCTTAGTGGCTCGGGTACGCTCGCGCTTGGTGGGCATAGCGTGCAAAAAATTGTTCATATTGCCCCCGGCACTAACTCGATTGGGGTGTTCAATGTGACGGGAAGTGGAAACCTTAGCTTAGACGGCACGTTACTGCAGATGGAGCTTGACCCGACTCAAGCTGCAGGTGATGCTCCGGGTGTGACCCATGACCAACTGAATGTACAAGGTTCTGTTAGTACAGGGCTTTACCAAGGTATTTCGCTAACAGATAAACAAAATGCCGCGTCTGTCAGTGAGTTTTTAGGGGGAAGAGAGTTCACGGTGGCGACTGCTGGCAGTGGTCTGAGTGGATTCACACCCAGTATGATAATTGAAGATACGGCTAGCTTTCATGCGTTTGTCGGCGCAGACCCTGAAGCCACCATCATTACCGATACTGAGATTAAGGTAAAGTTTGGTATTAAAACGGCACAGCAAGTCGCTACAACGGTTAGCACAGCGATTGTGTCGACTCCCTCTGGTACCAGTAGCGGCGGTTCTACCAATAATAAAAACAACGCAGCGCAGCAGTATATTCAATCGACGCTAGGCTTGAGTGGCAACCAGAAGCCTACAGAAGCTCAGCTTAATAGTATTTCTGGGTTGAATAACCTTACGACCAATCAACTTGCGCGAGCGGTTAGTAATAATAACCCGGAAGCCTATTCATCAAATCTCACGCTAAATTTGGAATATGCTGACCTGATTGCCAACATGGTGATGGATCATGCGAATGGTTCAGGGATTGCGATGCAGGCCTTGGATGATGAGCAGGTGCGCAATGGTCGTGTCTGGATGAACGCCTCATACGTTGATGGTAAGGTGGAAGGTACGCAAAACAAAACTGGTGGTTTTGGTTATGACTTGTCAGGTATTGTCATCGGTTCTGATTTAATCAAAAACGAAAAACATACTATGGGATTGTTTGCCGGTGTGGGTATCACTGATATGGATGAGCATGACCATATTGATCAATCATTTGATGGTAATATGTTTCAAGCAGGCCTATATCATCAGTATCGCTTTGCCAATGACTATTCGTTAAATAGTATGGTGAGTGTACTCTACGGTGATTACGATACTGTGCGCAAAAACTACGATACGGCGGGTGGTTATGGTCCGCAATCAAAAGCCAGTTTTTCAAGTTATGGTGGCATGTTGGGCGCTAACATAGCAAAGAGTTTTAGCCTCGACGAGGCTACCTCTGTAACCCCATCAGCAGGATTAACATACACACATATCAGGCAGAATGATATTAAAGAGTCACAGGGTGGAACGGCTTATGACTATAGTATTGATAGTGCTGATGCTGATGCCATCGTGTTAGGCATAGGCGCTGATCTGACTCATTCAATAGGGTTAGAGGGTAGTATAGTGCTCTTAGATTTCAGAGCACGATATGAATATGATGCTTATGCCGATAACAATGATACCCATGATATTAAAGCGGGTCTCGAAGGGCAGCAAAAAGATACCTTTGTAGGCCAAAATAGAGGGGCGCATGGGCTTATCGTGGGAGCAGGAGTAGAAGGTCAAATTGGCGATAATATGACAATGGGCGGGGGGTATGTGTATTCAGCACGCTCTGAAGGGTATGACTCCAGTTTTGGCGCGAACTTCACTTACTTTTTTTGAGTTAATCGCGCCAAAGTGGTGATTCTACACAGATAAAACTATGCGTCTCTGATTGGGTAGGAACGGTTCTTAGCCGAGATCTTTTTTATTAGCCAGACCGGCGTGACCGCTACCCCAACCCTTTCCCTGCATCTTTCTTGTTAATCAGCTCAATACTATAACCATCTGGGTCTTTCACAAAGGCAATAATAGTGCTGCCACCTTTTACCGGGCCTGCCTCACGAGTAACCTGCCCGCCTTTAGCTTTGATGGTCTCGCAAGTCGCATAGATATCTTCGGTTTCGAGCGCGATATGGCCATAGGCATCGCCTAAGTCATAATCGCTTTGACCCCAGTTGTAGGTTAGTTCAATGACTGCACCTTGAGATTCATCTCCGTATCCGACAAAGGCTAATGTGTATTTATATTCTGCATTTTCTGATTTTCGAATTAGCTGCATGCCTAATACATCGGTATAAAAGGCGATTGAGCGATCTAAATCCCCGACACGCAACATAGTATGAAGAACTCTCATCAAGGCTCCTGTTGAGTAAAGTTGAGTCTATTGTTTGCTTAATGACACTAGCTAGACAGTAGCTTCTCAAGTTCAGGAATACAAGAGCCGCAATTGGTTCCCGCATTCAAGCATTCCCCAATAGCTTTCACAGATGTTAACCCCTTATCGCTAATCGCTGACTTAATGGTGTTTTCGCCGACGCCAAAGCAGGCACAGATTGTTTTACCACAATCCTCTCGGCCCGCCGGTGGAGAGCCTGACAGCATTGCCATACGTTCATCTAACTCAATACTACTTTTATTAAATAGCTCCGCTAGCCAGCCGCGAGTTGGCAGGTCGAGGCTGGGGGATATAAACAGACAGCTTTCCAGCATATCTCCTACGAATCGCGCACCTCGGTACTTTCGTTGCTTAATATCTGAGTATTCAACCCATTCTGTTTCTGCTTTTTTGTTATCGCAAAGCAGGGCTCTAGCCCACGCAGACAAGTCTTCAATAAACGACTCTGCTGCGAGCTCATAACGATAGAACTTTTGGCCGCGTATTTTCACGACATATTGAACATCTTTGATATCCAGAGCCCGGCGAGAAAGTAAAAAACCATACCATTGAGGTCGATAAGGTTTAACTATCGCAGGAGTATGCTTGCTTTCAGGTTGACCGGATAATGGATCGGTTACTGGGTTTACGAGGGCACCTACACGGCCTTTTGAACTTAGTTGTTCAGTCCAGTGCATCGGGACAAAGATATGACCTAACTTCTGACCGTCATTGACTTCAGCTCGGGCAATCATTTCGCCATAAGCGGTAGACGCTAATACTAATTCCCCATCCATGATGTTGTAGTGCTTTGCATCATCCGGGTGAAGCTCAACGAAAGGCTCCGCCTTATGGTTATTTAACTGAGGCGCTAGTGCTGTTCGAGTCATGGTGTGCCATTGATCACGAACACGACCAGTGTTAAGTATGAGTGGGTACTCTTTACTGAGAGCTGCTTCAGGCCGTCGAGGTGTAATTTCGATCATCTGAGCTTTACCTGAAGGAGTAAAGAAGTGAGCGTCTTCAAACATTCGTTCAGTGCCATTTGGAGACAAGGGCGTGACCGGCCACTGAATGGGTAGCATTTCATTGTACTGCTGCGAGCTAAGCTCAGTTAACGAGGCTAAATTAAAATCACGTTTTATGAAGTTAGGATCGTCTTTGTGCAGTGTGTTTTCAAACGCTGAAAGCTGTGCATGTTCTTTAAAAATTTCATGGGCAGATTCGTACTGAAATGAATCATCAAAACCCATTGATTTTGCGACCTGTGTGATTATCCACCAGTCTGGTTTTGCTTCGCCGGGTGCCGGTAAAATAGCGCGTTGGCGAGAAATTCGCCTTTCTGAACTAGTGACGGTGCCGTCCTTTTCACCCCAGCCAAGCGCCGGTAATAGCATATCGGCATATTCGGTGGTATCGGTGTGCTGCATACAGTCAGAAACCGCTACAAACTCGCACTTTGCTAAGGCTGCTTTAATTTTATTGGCATTGGGCATGCTGTCCACAGGGCTGGTTGCCATAATCCATAAGGCTTTTACCTTACCCTCTTCAATGGCATCAAATAGATCAACCGCTTTTAGCCCTGGTGAAGATGACACTACGTCACTCTGCCAGAAGCGGCTCATCCGGTTAATACTCTCTTCACTGAAGTCCATATGGGCGGCTAACTGATTTGCTAACCCTCCGACTTCACGACCACCCATAGCATTAGGTTGGCCAGTAAGCGAGAAGGGGCCTGCGCCCACCTTTCCTATTCTAGCCGTTGCGAGATGCAGGTTGATAATAGCATTGACCTTGTCAGTGCCTGAGTTAGATTGGTTAATGCCTTGTGAGTAGGCAGAGATGACTTTATCTGTATCAGAGAACCACTGATAAAACGACGCAATGTCAGCTTCTGCTAACCCGCATATATTCGCTACGCTCGCAATATCAGGTGCGCTTTCAATCGCAGAGGCAATGGAATTTGAATACCCTTCTACGTGTTGCTCAATATAGTCTAGGTCTAATTTCCCGTGTTTTGAAAGGTGCGACAATAAACCATTGAACAGGTATGCGTCAGTGCCTGATTGAATGGGTAAATGCAGGTCAGCGATGGCGCAGGTATCGGTTTTTCTCGGATCGATCACTACAATTTTAAGCGCAGGATTATTCTCTTTTGCCTTTTTAATACGCTGAAAAATAATGGGGTGACACCAGGCCGTATTGCTACCGGTGAGTACGATTAAATCGGCGTGGTCAATATCATCGTAGCAGCCAGGTACGGTATCAGATCCGAACGCACGCTTGTGTGCAACGGTGGGTGATGCCATACATAGTCTGGAGTTAGTGTCGATATTTGATGAACCTATAAAGCCCTTCATCAACTTGTTAGCGACGTAGTAGTCTTCAGTCAGCAATTGCCCTGAAATGTAGAATGCAACCGCATCAGGCCCGTATTCGTTGATGACGGAATTAAACTGGTCCGCGGTTTCTTTTATAGCGTCGTCCCAGCTGACTTTTTGGCCTTTATGAATGGGGGAGAGCAGTCGCTCATCCAATGATAAGGTGTCCGCTAACGCAGTCCCTTTTGAGCATAATCGGCCATAGTTTGATGGGTGTTGTTCATCTCCGCTAACGGTAATTATCCGGTTTTCTAAATCGCTGATGGTCGCGGTTATTCCACATCCGACGCCACAATAGGCGCAGGTGGTATTGACTGTTTTTGGCTCAAATGTTTTGACTGCATTTTGCATATTGTTCGCTCTACACTTCTGACTAACAAAAGTTTTTCGACCACTATGATAACAAATAGTGGATCAATATGAGTTGATTTCTGTAGGAGTGAAGCGTCACACTTTCTGAGTTGGGAGCGAAGAAAGTGTGGGCTTCGTAGGACTCAATGAGTCCTGTCGGCGGGGAACCGGTGACAGCCCCCTAGAGTATTCACTAAAGAACTGTCTAACTTCGTTGGTTGATTTTTCCGTACGGGTTTCATCAACCGTAAACATTAACTTGTAGTGTCTTCCAACACTAAATAAACCGTATCGCCTTCCTGGATAGCTTCAAAGGTTTTTGTGCAGCCTGTATCGTGACCTTTTGCTTCACCGTCGTCCAGGCCTATAACCCAGTTGTGAAGAGGGCAGGTGACTGACTTTCCGTGAACAATACCTTGAGATAATGCGCCTTGTTTATGTGGGCAGCTATCGTGTAATGCGAATACTTCGTCTTCTTTGGTACGGAAAATGGCAATGTTACCCTGTTTGGTTTTAACTACTCGTGACCCTAGTTTAGGGATATCCGTTAACTTACCTATTTCAATGGTTTGACTCATTGTTTTGATCTCTCGAAAGTCTTAAAAATCTTTATTATAACGCCGAAGAGCAATGCTCTTCGGAGGACCATACTGTTAGTTCGCGCTTACACTTCAGCTAATGGAATAAAGTTGTGCTGATCTACACCTTCGCTAGCGCGCTCTTTCCATGGGTCTTTCTGAGAGAATTTCTGCGAGAATAAGAAACCTTCATAATAGGCTTTACGTTTCTCGGTATTCTCTACGATTTCGTCTTTAATATATTGCAGCCCTACACGTTCAATCCAGGGAGCCGTTCGCTCATTATGGTGACCCTGTTCACGGTACATCTGCATAAAGGCACCTGTGTATTCAAGTACTTCATCTTCGGTTGCTACTTTAACCAGAAAGTCAGATACTCGTACTTTTATGCCACCGTTACCCGCTACGTATATTTCCCAGCCAGAATCAACCGCCACAATACCTACATCTTTAATCGTTGCTTCTGCACAGTTACGTGGGCAGCCGGATACAGCGATTTTGAACTTGGCTGGTGTCCAGGTACCCCATGTCATTTCTTCAATCCTGATACCTGCTCCAGTGGAGTCTTGAGTACCAAATCGGCAGTATTGTGATCCAATACAGGTCTTAACCGTACGTAGTGCTTTACCGTATGCGTGACCGGAAACCATGCCGGCATCATTAAGGTCTTTCCACATAGGGATAAGATCTTCTTTCTTAACGCCGACCAAATCTATACGCTGTCCACCGGTTACCTTAACCATCGGTACTTCGTATTTATCAGCTGCATCGGCAATCACTCGCAGGTCATCAGCGGTGGTAACACCCCCAAACATTCTAGGCACAACGGTATAGCTGTTGTCTTTTTGGATGTTCGCGTGCATACGCTCGTTTGTGAAACGTGAAGCCATATCGTCTTCGTACTCACCAGGCCATGCAGCTAATAGGTAGTAGTTGATTGCAGGCCTACAAACGTGACAGCCATCAGCGTTTGAAAACTCCAGGAATTCAGATACTGCATGGAATGATTTCAATTCGTTTGGCTTGATAGCATCGCGCACTTGATCGTGCCCGAGGCTGGTACATGCACAAATACTCTTTTGGGTTTCACTTGGGTTGTAATCGCCACCCAATGTAGAGGCGATAACCTGCTCAACCAAGCCCGTACATGAACCACAAGAAGCTGATGCTTTGGTAGATGCGCGGACTTCATCTAGCGTGTATAAATTCTCCTCTGTAATCGCTTTAACAATGTCGCCTTTACATACACCATTACAGCCACATATTTCGGCTGAGTCTGGCAGGTCGGCGGCAGCATTTACGCCCGCGTGACCTGAATCACCCATATGCGCTTGGCCAAACAGCAGTGAGTCACGGAAGTCGGCAACGTTAGTGCCATCTTTCATTAGCTGGAAGTACCAAGAACCATCTATGGTGTCCCCATACATGACCGAACCGATAATTTTGTCTTCTTTTAAAACGACTTTTTTGTAGATTCCGCGTTTCGGATCCTGGAAAACAATTTCATCTGTTTCATCATCACCGGTAAAGTCACCTGCAGAAAATAGGTCAATCCCCGTCACTTTTAGTTTGGTAGATGTTGCCTGTGTGCGGTAAATGCCAATGCCGTAAGCGGCCAAGTGGTTAGCGGCTACTTTTGCTTGATCCCATATCGGTGCGACTAAACCAAATAGTTCTTCACGGTGTTGAATACATTCACCGATAGCGTAAATTTTAGGGTCAAAGGTTTGCAGGGTATCGTTTACTACGATACCGCGCTCGCAATGCAAGCCTACTTTCTGGGCCAGTTCAATGTTAGGTCGAATACCGACGGCCATAACGACTAAGTCTGCAGGTAGCTCTACACCGTCAGAGAAGGCGATAGATTTAACATGGCCATTTTCATCTGCTTTTAATTCAGAGGTATTAGCGTTCATCTTGAACGTTAAACCACGTTCAATTAATGATTGCTCTAGCAATTTCGCAGAAGGCTCATCAAGCTGGCGGTTCATAAGAACATCAAGGTTATGGATAACGGTCACATCCATGCCTTGCTTCATCAGTCCGTTTGCTGCTTCAAGGCCCAAAAGACCGCCACCGATTACAATCGCGTGTTTTTTCTCTTTAGATGCCTTTAACATGGTTTCTACATCGGCGATGTCTCGAAATGCAATAACGCCGTCAAGGTCGTGACCCGGTAGAGGAATAATAAATGGATTAGAACCCGTGGCCAGAAGCAAACGATCATATTCGGCTTCAGTGCCATCAGCCGCGATCACTTTTTGATTACAACGATCAATATCTACGGCTTTTTTATCATCTCCGGCATAAAGTGTAATGTTGTTCTCTTTATACCAATCGAGATCATTGATCATAATCTCTTCGATTGTTTTCTCACCGGTGAGAACAGGAGAGAGCATGATACGGTTATAGTTACCATAAGGCTCAGCACCAAATACGGTAATATCGTATTTTTCAGGTGCGATTTTAAGAAGCTCTTCTACAGTACGCATACCTGCCATACCATTTCCGATTACGACCAGTTTTTCTCTCATTCGTCTCTCCAGAATCTTTGGAAACTTTTATAAAAATGTAATTATGTAACACTTAGCATAAGCTGTGCCATTATTGTAAAAAACTATTAAGTATCTGAAGTAACAGAATTATATTGAATTTTTAATGAGCAATTAATTGCCTTTCTGGGGTGTTATGAGGTGCCATTATGAAGCGCTAGCACTAATGTGGTGCGATAGTGGGATTGGTGCTTTGATGTTTTTTTTAAAGTGGGGCGTGATAAATAATAACGTGCACCAATATGGGAATAACAACCTAAATTTATATTGTTAATTTAGGTTGTATTAGTATGAATAGTTATTAATACCTTATATAAAAAAAGAGCTAGTATCGGGGTTTCTTGTTTCTAAGCACTTAAGCTATAGCGCGTAGGCGCAATGAATGTCTGCTGATAAGCTTAATATTCTGATTTTTTAGAAGGAGTAGCTCTCAATCTATCGTGGTTCGCTTTCTTTATTGCCTTCTTTAAGTGGTTTAGCCACTCTTCGCTAACCACGCCTAGTGAAGAAGAGTTTGGCGTTGGACGATGCTGAAGTCAAAGCATTACTGCTTTTAAGCGTGCACCAATCATGCTTTCTCGTGCGCCGATTAGGGTGATAATTGAGAAGTCGGGTCCAGTCTTATGCTCTATTTTAGGGCTTCTTCTTTCTTTCTTGTGCACCAAAATATGATTTTGGTGACTGTAACCAGGTGTTTTAGAATAGATGTAAAGTACCATCATATTGAAATATAAGAAAAAATAATTATTGGCATTCATCTTGTAAGTAGCGGGTTAATTACTTTATAAATAGATGGAGAAAACCAATGTCTGGTGACAGTCTCAACCTTCTTAATTTTGCGGATAAAAAAATTCGCATGCTCCACGTTTCGTGGATTGCATTCTTTATTACCTTTGTGGTTTGGTTTAACCATGCACCTCTATTGGTATTTATGAAGGAAGCGTTTGATCTATCAAGCCAGCAAGTTAAGGCGTTAATGATTTTGAACGTAGCGATGACAATTCCTGCTCGTATTCTTATCGGTATGTTGGTTGATAAATTTGGGCCTCGTATTATCTATAGTGGCCTGTTAATGACATCAGGGGTTGTGTGTACAGCTTTTGCGCTTGCGCAAACATACGAGCAACTCGCATTATTACGGTTCTTGATGGGCTTTACTGGTGCCGGTTTTGTAATTGGTATTCGTTTAGTCAGTGAGTGGTTCCCTGCTAAAACGGTAGGTGTGGCTGAAGGTGTTTACGGTGGTTGGGGTAACTTTGGTTCAGCTGCAGCAGCTATGTTACTGCCTACCCTTGCTTTGATGTTTGGTGGTGAAGACGGATGGCGTTATGCCTTGATGTGCACCGGCGCGGTTGCGTTTTTGTATGGTATTTTCTTCTATAAAGTGGCTCGTAATACACCGAAAGGTTCGACGTACTTCAAACCTAAGAAAACGGGTGGCTTAGAAGTAACGTCTAAGCGAGATTTTTACTTCTACCTGGCAATGAATATTCCTATGTATATCGCATTGGCAGTATTGACATGGAAATTGGGGCCAGAAAAAATCAACTTGTTAAGTGACTTTGCAAGTAACTGTATTTACGTCGGCTTGGGTGCGCTATTCTTTTTCCAGACCAGTCAGATTTATAAAGTTAATAAAGAAAACCTTCAAAACGGTGTACCAGAGCTTCAGCAATACAAATTTAAACAAGTCGCGATTTTAAATTGGGCTTACTTCGTAACGTTTGGGTCTGAGTTAGCGGTTGTTTCAATGTTACCTTTGTTCTTCATGGAAACATTTGAGCTAACAGCCGTAACCGCAGGTTTATTGGCTTCGGGGTTCGCCTTTATGAACTTGGTTGCACGCCCTGGTGGTGGTTGGTTAAGTGATAAGTTTGGTCGCAAAAAGACATTGTCTATTTTGATTTGTGGTTTGGCGATAGGTTATATGGTGTTGAGCCAGATAGATAGCATGTGGCTGATCCCTCTAGCGGTTGTGGCTACAATGAGTTGTTCGTTCTTTGTACAGGCAGGTGAAGGTGCCGTATTCGCAATGGTGCCACTGGTACAGCGCAGAATGACCGGTCAGATTGCAGGCATGACAGGCGCTTACGGTAATGTGGGCGCGGTTATCTTCTTAACGGTATTGTCGTTTGTAGATGCCTCGACCTTCTTTATGGTTATCGCCGGAGCCGCGGTCGTATGCTTTATCTTTGTGCAGTTTCTTGAAGAACCTCAAGGTCACATGGCTGAAGTTATGGAAGATGGTTCTGTACAGTTGATTGATGTGACGTAGTTTATTTCTATTTATGACAGTGTTGAATGGATGTTATTCATTCCATAGAGCATATACGTTAAGCAATAGACCCTATTCTTGAAAGAGGATAGGGTCTATTGTTTTAATCCATTTAAATATTCTAAGGGTATCCTGATGCATTTGAGCAGTCGTTTAAACACCACAGTAGGGCAGGCGACTGATAAGGGCCCGAAGCATCAGAATGAAGATTGCCTCGGTATCATGGTACCTGATGAGCCAGCGATTACGATGAAGGGAATGGTTGCCGTCATTGCTGATGGTGTTAGTAGTGCAGAAGCTGGTAAGGAAGCCAGTGAAACCTGCGTTAAGAACTTTCTCAATGACTACTACTCGACACCCGATTCATGGACGGTTAAAACCTCATCTCAAAAAGTGCTAACGGCGCTTAACCGTTGGTTATACGGTCAAGGTCAGCGGTTTATTGATGCTCATCGTGGCTATATCAGCACGCTCTCTATTTTGGTTATTAAGTCGCATATGGTGCACATTTTTCATATTGGAGATAGCCGTATTTATCGTCTGCGTGGGGGGGATTTTGAGCAGCTTACGACCGATCATAGCGCCCATGTGAGTAAAGACAAAGCCTACCTGACCCGAGCGATGGGCATGGATATTCGACTTGATGTCGATTATCGAACAGAGGCGGTAGAAAAGGGAGACTTGTTTTTCTTAAGCACTGACGGGATACATGATTTCTTATCAAAGAAAGAGATCAAGGAGGTGTTGCAATCGGTAGGTTCAGATTTTGAACAGGTGTGTCAGACGTTGATAGATCAAGCCAAAGAGGTCGGTAGCGATGATAATTTAAGTTGCCAAATAGTACGTGTTGATCAACTGCCTGATGCAAACTCAGAAGATGTTTATAAAAAACTAATCGATTTACCGTTTCCGCCCTTTTTAGATATCGGCATGTCGATAGATGGTTATCGTGTGCTGAATGAGATTCATGCCAGTAATCGAAGCCAATTATATGTGGTAGAAGATATAGAGACCCAAAAAAAATGGGTGATGAAAACCCCTTCTGTAAATTATGAAGATGACCCTGCCTATATTGAACGTTTTATCATGGAGGAGTGGATTGGGCGTCGCATAGATTGCCCTAACGTAGTGAAGGTACCGACAGAGGAGCGAAAGCGGCAGTGTCTGTATTATCTATGTGAGTACGTTGAAGGGGAAACGCTGGCAAAGTGGATTGAAAGCACCAATAAACGCGATGTAGGCCAAATATTAGATATTATTGAGCAGGTTGTTAGAGGGGTGAGATCGCTGCACCGAAAAGAAACCCTTCATCAGGATCTTAAGCCCGACAATATCGTACTGACACTTGATGGAGTTGCAAAACTTATAGACTTTGGTTCTTGCCTGGTCGCAGGCGTAAATGAAATTGCTACGCCGTTTGAGCGGGACACGATATTAGGTACCGCAACGTATGCCGCGCCAGAGTATAAATTGCGCCGAGCCGGTAGTGTGCGTTCAGATCTGTTTTCTATTGCGATGATTGCTTATGAAATGTTGACCGGGCACCTCCCATTTGGAGAGACCTTTGATCATTGTGAAAGTGCACAGGATTTCTCACGACTTAAATATGTGCCCGCGTATCGATACAACCCGATGGTACCCGCCTGGATGGATGGTGCATTGAGGAAAGCGTTACACTTTTCACCTGAGCTACGTTACGAGTCGCTGTCCGAGTTTGTGTTTGATCTTCGCCACCCCAATCAGCAATTTATGAGGTTAAAAAATCAACCGATGCTTGAAAGCAACCCTATGTTGTTTTGGCAGGTTACAAGCGGGGCGTTGCTGGTGGGTCAGGTGATTACGCTATGGTTATGGTTGGGCTAAGACCTACTTAAACCATTTCTGAATGGTTCTAGTCGTAACACCGATGGCTTTGGCGATTTCCTTTTGCTTATAACCTTCCATTCTCATCACCGCCGCAATTGATTTGGGGTTAAGTTCTACGTCTTGTATGATCATAAACACCTCTGATTAGACTCTCTCCAATAGTTGAGAAGTGTGTCTTAATAGTGTTACAAATTGGTTTCAATCATATGAATTTGTACTTATTAAAGGCTGTCCGATCTATGATATAAGTTAATGTATAAACTGCTCCCAATCCAATACCGCTTGCTTAAAATCATTAATCCCGCATTCAGAGTAAGATTCCTGATCATAAAGTTCGGTGTTCTCGGGTAGCTCTTCATCTATATCAATATCGAGTGCCAGTGCAATCACTTCTGCTTGTTCGGTACTGAGGCGTAATTGAAACGTTCTGCCTTGAGAGTGGTGATGAATTATTTTGCGTTGTTCTAGCTGTCGGATGGCATCAAGCAACTCGGCAACTGACAGTTTGTCTTTGCGCAATTCTTCTGTAAACCACAGGCCTATCGCTTCGTGGCCTATGGAGAATTGAGCAACGGGGTTATATTGCTCATCAATAGTAAATTCGTAATCCATAAAGGCCTCTAACCGGTACTTGCTGCTCGGAGGCGCATTCTACATGAATCATTAGCATAATAGTAAAAAAGGCTTGGTGGCTATGTTTCAGACTATGAGAAGCTAGACCCTCAACGAGTTAGTGTATATCGTTTTTATCTGGCGCAATTAAGCTCGAAAACGTCTATATTTATACCTGTAATCGAAATGTAGTAAAAGAGAGTTATTACTTTCTAAACTTCAAACTACAGTCTGGGGCAGTTTTTCAGTATACTATCGCCACGAAATTACCGCTCTGTTGACAAAAGGGGGCCAAAAGCCGCCTTTTTATTGATTTTTTGGTTACCTTACCGATAAAATTGGGGAAAATATGACAGTACAAAAATCAAAAATAATTTATACCAAAACCGACGAAGCACCAGCGTTGGCAACCTATTCTTTACTCCCAGTCGTTAATCGATTTACAGCTGCCGCTGGCATCGATGTTGAAACAAGTGATATATCTTTAGCAGCTAGAATACTTGCTACTTTCCCTGACAATCTTAACGAAAATCAAAAAGTACCTGATGCGCTTAAAGAGCTGGGTGATCTGACCAATAAGCCAGATACGAACATTATTAAACTTCCTAACGTTAGTGCTTCAATCCCCCAGCTTAAAGAGGCGATTGTTGAGCTTCAGTCTCAAGGGTTTGATATTCCTGACTACCCAGAAGATGCTCATACTGATGAAGAATCAGAGATTCAGTTGAAGTATTCTAAGATTTTAGGAAGTGCCGTTAACCCTGTTTTGCGCGAGGGTAACTCAGACCGACGTGCTCCAGCAGCCGTAAAGCAGTATGCCCGAAATCACCCGCACTCAATGGGTAAATGGAGTCAGGCATCTAGAACTCACGTAGCGCATATGCGTAAAGGTGACTTCTACCATAGTGATATCTCAACGGTTATCGAAAAAGATGGTAACTTGCGAATAGAGCTTGTAGATAAAGATGGCAACGTCAATGTACTTAAGAAAACACTGCCGGTAGTTAAAGACGAAGTAATCGACAGCATGTTTATGAGCGCAAAAGCGTTGTGCCAGTTTTTTGAAGAAGAGATGGAAGGCGCCAAGAACGCAAATTTGCTCTTTTCGCTGCACGTAAAAGCCACCATGATGAAGGTGTCTCACCCGATTGTTTTTGGTCATGCGGTGAAAGTTTACTACAAAGATGCGTTTGAAAAGCATGCAGAAACGTTTAAAAAATTAGGTGTTAACCCGAACAATGGTTTGGGTAATGTATATCAGAAAATTGAAAGTCTACCTTTCTCACTTCGTCATGAAATTGATGATGATATTCGTGCCTGTTATGAAGATCGACCTGAAACCGCGATGGTTGATTCAGAAAAAGGAATCACCAACTTGCACGTACCGAGTGATGTCATTGTAGATGCGTCTATGCCAGCGATGATTCGTGTTGGCGGTAAAATGTGGGGTACTGACGGTAAACTAAAAGATACTAAAGCGGTTATCCCTGATAGCTGTTATGCCACTATTTACCAGGAAGTGATTAACTTCTGTAAGCACCACGATGCATTCGACCCGACAACAATGGGTACGGTTCAAAATGTTGGCTTGATGGCTCAAAAAGCTGAGGAGTATGGTTCTCACGATAAGACGTTTGAACTTCCGTCAGACGGCACTGTGCGTGTGGTTGATGATAGTGGTAAGGTCTTGTTACAGCACGAGAACCTAGAGAAGGGTGATATTTGGCGCATGTGCCAAACTAAAGATGCACCGATTCAGGATTGGGTTAAGTTGGCCGTGACGCGTGCACGAGCAACAGGCTTACCGGCTATTTTTTGGTTAGATAAGTATCGTGGGCACGATGCTCAAATGATTAAAAAGGTCAGAACTTACCTGAAAGATCATGATACCGAAGGGTTGGATATTCGTATCATGACCCCTGATATCGCGACTCGATATACCTTAGAGCGTTTAAGGCATGGTGAGGATACGATTTCGGTAACCGGTAACGTATTGCGTGATTACCTGACTGATTTGTTCCCCATTTTAGAGCTAGGTACCAGTGCTAAAATGCTGTCTATTGTTCCATTGATGGCAGGTGGTGGCCTGTTTGAAACAGGTGCAGGTGGTTCAGCGCCTAAACATGTTCAGCAGTTTGTCGAAGAAGACCACTTGCGTTGGGATTCACTGGGTGAGTTTTTAGCCATTGCGGTCTCGCTAGAAGATCTTGCTGGCAAAACGGATAATGGCAAAGCTAAAATTTTGGCAGAAACGTTAGACAAGGCGACCGGGAAATTGTTAGAAAATAACAAGTCTCCTTCACGTAGAGCAGGTGAGCTAGACAATAGAGGGAGTCACTTCTATTTGGCACTTTATTGGGCTCAAGCGTTAGCTGAACAAACAGAAGATTCAGAGCTACAAGCTTCGTTTGCTGGGTTGGCAAAAGAGTTGACTGACAATGAGTCTAAGATTGTTGAGGAGCTAACGGTTAATCAAGGTCAGCATGTTGATTTGGGCGGCTACTACCATCCAAATGTTGACAAGACTGCTAAGGCGATGCGTCCAAGTGAAACCCTGAATGGGTTGTTAGACTCTAACGCTTAACTCTACATTGAGAAACAAAAAACCAAAGTAGGGAAGCCTGCTTTGGTTTTTTTATACCTGAGTCTTACTGCGATTAGTCTAAGGCACAGTAAGATTTAGTTACGACGCTTACTTGCTATTAAGCAGTGCTTGCGCCTTTTCTTTCCAGGTATTAAACCCTCTGGTTTTTTCAAACTGCTTAAGCGCTTCAACCTTGCTTGCAGGCGTGTTCGCTAAGTCTTCAAGATTTGTAAACCCTGCTTCAGCCAGCTTTTTTTGTACGACTGGGCCGATTCCATTAATCGATGCGATGGTAGGAGCTTTAGGTGCTCTTGGCTTTGCTGCTTTTGGTTTTGCAGCGGGGGTTGTCTTCGCTTTGCTGGCAGGTGGTTTAGCACTGCTCTTTGGTGTTTTTTTAGTTGGGTTGCTACTTTTCAGGTTTAGTTTATCAGCTAGTTCTTTTGGTAGCTGCTCGATCACTTTGTCTTGCATTTTAAGCACAGATTCCATGCGCTCATCAAACTCATCTTGTAGTTGAGCTACTTTTTTGTGGTAGCCTTTCTCGATTTTTTTGAGTAGCTTGCGTGCTGGTTTGCTAGGATCTTTGCTTAGAGTTTTTACTTGCGAAGTTAAGTCGTCAACTTGCTTTTGTAGATCTTTTTGAGTTGATTTTAGTTTGGCATTGATCTCTTTTAGCATGGTTTCGCCTTTTGATTGATCTCTTTTCACTTTTTTGGATGTGCTCTGATTATTTTTTGCCACTTTTTAAGGTTCTCCAAGGCTAGGTGAGTTTCATAGCTAAGTCTACTTACCCGAACCAAGTGTTGCAAATAAAGGCGTCACTTGATTCGGGGAACATTCAACTATGCCGCTTTTTTCAGTGCTTTCTTAAGTTTTTTAAGCTTACCTTCTTGTTTCTCTACCTTTGCTTTTCGTGCTTTAATCTCTTTTTTAATGAGTGATACTTTTTTTGATGCTTTTGCCATTTCTATGCTCTCCTGGTTTGATGTGTGCGAATTGCACGTTTAAAACATTGTTTTATGTTCGGTCAGAAACTGTCTTATACACTTTCTGATTTCTCGCGCTGCACTGGTATCTAGGTCTTCACAGAGTGATACGAAGGCATCGCGTTCCTCACCATTAATGCGAATAACCAATTGGTTATCTTTCTTTCCGAGTTT
This sequence comes from uncultured Oleiphilaceae bacterium, assembly GCA_913060665.1. Taxonomy (GTDB): domain Bacteria; phylum Pseudomonadota; class Gammaproteobacteria; order Pseudomonadales; family Oleiphilaceae; genus Alkalimarinus. Next base: position 67,592 of record CAJXUY010000010.1, on the reverse strand, counting down.
TTTTTGCTGTTTTTTTGTCATGTTATTTTGCTGCTCAAAAGAAACTCTTGAAAAAGTTTCGTGCTATGCAATGTATATACAAATGATATTCGTGGTATAGTCTTTCGTCAAATGTTTTTTTGTTAAATAAGTTCTCTGGATTGTCAGCTGCGCTCTTCTGTTTCATAAAAACTTCACTAGAGATTCATCGATAGTGCCTATCTGTTCGATATATTGTGAGTTGACAAAGTTTTTGAGTTAAGAAAATAGGACTAACTACATGATGATTATCGATAGCTCGAATGTATACCAAGAGTACGACCGCAAGTGTGTTAGTGCGCTTTATGCTGCGCGGCAACTAGAAGGCACTAAGAACCTGATTTTGGGTATGAGCGTTGCAATGCCTCCTGGTTTAATGGCTGGCGTGATGGCCGCTCTCAAAAAACATGATATAGCCCCTCTCAGTATCTACTATATGCATGGAACGGAAGCATTAAAGAATACTTTACTTTCACCTGAAATGAAGAGCTTAGTAACCCCTCACCCATTATTCATGAGCGCCCATGACCGGGATGCAATAAAACGAATGGGTGACTCTAATAGCATGCAATTTGTCCCCGCTACGTTTCACCAGGTTGGGAGAATGCTGACGGAACATATTTCACCAGACTGCTTTATGGTGACGGTCTCAAAAATGGACAAACACGGCTATTTTAGTCTGGGTACTAATGCAGATTATGGTGCCAGTGTTATTCGTAAGGCGAAAAAAATTATCATTGAAGTGAATGAAAATATGCCTAGGACGTTTGGAGAATGCACTGTTCATATCTCCGAAGTGGACTACCTGATTGAAAATAATCAACCATTGATTGAATCTCACGCACAGGAAGCATCTAATACCGACCTAAAAATTGCGACGCAAATAGCGGATTATATTCGAGATGAGGACACACTTCAGATGGGTATTGGAGGGGTACCGAACGCGGTGTTGAGCCTACTAAGTGAGCACAAGGATTTAGGGCTTCATTCAGAGCTGTTCTCGCCTGCAATTGCCAAACTAGTTCAGCAGGGAGTGATTACTGGAAAGAAGAAATCATGGATGCAACACAAGCATGTTTTTACCTTAGCCATTGGCAATCGTGCGATGTATGATTTTATGGATGATAATCCTTCGGTGGTGGGTTATCCCGCATCGTGGGTTAACAACCCAAATATTATTCGAAAAAATAAAAATATGGTATCCGTTAATGCGGCTATTGAGGTTGATTTGGCAGGCCAAATCAATGCAGAGCAACTCAATGGGCAGACCTTCTCTGGTACGGGAGGGCAGTTAGATTTTGTTCGGGGGGCGTATGCCTCTGAAAATGGTCGATCGTTTGTGGCACTTCACTCTACGGCCAAAAAAGGAACTATTAGCCGTATTGTGCCGAGATTAAAAGGCAGTGCCGTTACTGACACCCGAATGGATACGCATTTTGTAGTGACTGAATATGGCAACGTTAACTTAAAGGGGAAATCTTTGCCTGAGCGGTCGCGCGCGCTAATTCAATTAGCACACCCGCTGTTTCGCGATGAACTGAAACAGCAGGCGCAAGAGTTAGGTTTGTTGTAGTGGGTTGTGGTGTCTTAGATTGAGCCCCTCGTTAGGGGGATTCAATCTGCTTTAAATAGTCATAAGTGGCGATTTGTGAGCGGATTTTTCGTCGATTTCCTCTCGCAACGTAGTTATTTTGTTGTAGGTGATCGATGACTCTTGCTTTGGTTGTATCTGACCACTGAATTTCCAAGATATCAATAATGCGTTGTTTTAAGTTTTCATCATAAATCGGACAGCCAACTTCTACTCGCCTATCGATGTTACGGGTCATCCAGTCTGCGGACGATATAAATACTTCCCGTTTGCCATTGTTATGGAAAACCGAGACTCTTGGATGTTCGAGGTACCGGTCTACTATGCTGATGGCCTTAATGTTATCGCTTAGGCCTGGAACCCCGGGTAAAAGGGTGCACATTCCCCTGATGATGATTCTCGTTTTTACACCGGCTGAACTGGCTTTATATAGACGATGTACGATGCCTCTATCAACAAGGTTATTCACTTTAATCATGATCTCGGCGCGAAGGCCGTTAGATGCATTGTCGATCTCTTGATCAATTAGCTGATAAAGGCGCTTGCGGGTATCATTGGGTGAGACTATAAGGTGTTTGAACTCGTAATGTTTGTAGCTGAAGCGAATAAAATTGAACACATCTTCCACTTCATGGGTAATTTCGGGTTGTTTGGTAAATAGCGAAAAGTCAGTATAAATCTTGGCTGTTTTTTCGTGAAAATTTCCGGTTCCTACATGGGCATAGTGCGCTAAAGTGCCGTTTTCTTGTCGCGAGACCAGGCATAGTTTGGTATGGCATTTTAGGCTAGGAATGCCGAATTCAACTTTAATACCTGCTTCAGTGAGTTGCTTTGCCCATTCGATATTGGCCTCTTCGTCGAATCGTGCTCGAAGCTCAACGACGACCATTACTTTTTTACCGTTACGTGCAGCGTTTATTAGAGAGTGGATAATTCGGCTGTTTTTCGCAACACGGTAGATGCTTATTTTGATTGACCTTACGTTAGGGTCAAACGCTGATTGCCGTACAAATTCGGTAAAGTGGTGGAACTTATGGTACGGGTAGTAGAGTAAAATATCTTTTTCAGTAATCGCCTCATATACCGTAGGAAAGCGCTCAAAATCTTTGCTTTCAAGTGCTGGTAGCGATTCATGCTCAAGATACGTACGGCCAATATTCGGGAAGCCAATAAAGTCACGGAAGTTATGATAACGACCACCCGGTATGACCGCATCAAAATTAGCGATGCCTATTTTTTTGATAATAAATTGCAGCATTTCAGGTGGCATTTCTTTGTCGTGAACCAGTCTTACAGCAGAGCCTGTTAAACGCTGCTTTAAGCTAAGTGACATTTTCTCAAGTATCGACTGGTCTATGTCATCTGAAAGGCCGTACTCTGCATCCCGTGTTAATTTCATCGAATAGGCTTGGGTGATATCGTATTCGAACGAGCCTTTAAAAATAGTATTTAGGCAATAGCGTAATATATTATCCAGCATGATGATGCTGCGCTTCTTTTTACCTTTCTCTCTTGGTAACTCAATGAAGCGGGATACGTCTTCTGATGGTACTTCAAGCAATGCATATTGTGTTTTACTATCACTCGACAGTTCAACGACCAGATATGTCACATCGTCATCAACCACTTGGGTTAGGTCTACGATATCGGTACACATAATAGGGGTGATATGCTGCAATACTTCATTTCTAAAGTAGCTGTTTACCCATGCGCCTTGCTCTTCGGTCAGCTGTTGTTCGTTGATCAGAAATATATTGCGTCTAGCCAGTCCTTTAAGCGCTTCGAGGTAAATAGTGTCAAATTGCTGAGTAAGGTCGAGTACTTTGGATTGAATCTCATGCAATAGCGCGGTGGCTTTCTCTTCGTTGCCACCATGAGCACGGCTAATGAGGATGAGTCGCTTCACATTTGCGACTCTAACCCTAAAAAACTCATCCATATTGTTAGAGAAGATACCTAAAAACCGGATTCTTTCAATGATGGGTACACTTTTATCGGCTGCTTCTTGCAGCACTCTTTCGTTAAAGGACAACCAACTGATTTCTTTCTCGATAACGGCGTTTTCAGTAGACATTATTTAAAAATAACCTGAGTATGAGTGTAGAGCATCTATTTAATCGATAAAATATGACACTAATATGACAAATATTGGCTTTAGTAACGCTGCAATATTACTACTGTTCATCTTCTCTATAAATAGATACATCCACAGCCTTCATGCTGTAACCCGATACTGCTAGGTCACTTTCAACTTCACCGACATTGATGGGGCCTTCTATCCAGACGGGGTCATAAAGCATATCCGGGTGAACCCCCTTAGCGTAATTGACATGGACGATTTGATTGGTAGGCGGTGGAGGCATGTGTATACACGCACCAAAATAGGGGACCAGTAGAAACTCGGTGACTTTATTTTCATCGCCATCTAAGGGTACCATAAAGCCGGGTAATCTTACCTTTTGGCCATCAAGTTCTTTTTTGACCGAACTGAGAAGGGGGGACATCTGTTGCTCGACTGGGTCTCCATTGTGGTTGATCGCCGCACCCGCGATTTTTTTAAGCTCTGCCATCGCTTCATCTGGGATCAGGTCGTCCCAACCAAGTGTTTTGGCCGAGTCTGCATGCGCTGCTGAAAGTGGTATGATAAAAACCGCCAGTAGCAGATGTTGATAGTAGCGGAACCTGTTTGATCGTTTTTTTATGTACATCGTCTTTACCTTTATAAAATCATAGTTAGGCGGAGGTTGAACCTGCCTATACCCTAATGGTCATGCCATCGGCTAACGACATTCGATAGGCACGTATTGAGGGCACAACCCCAATGGTTAGCCCTGAGATAAGTACCAATCCTAGTAGTTGCCATTCATAGACAGTTAATAATGAAATGGTTATCAATATGCCAAATTGCTCTTGTAGAATGGGTTGGGCAATGGCTAACATGCTAAACAAGGTAGCGATACCCAGTAGCGCTCCCGCTAATGCTAATATGCCGGCTTCGCTAATCATCAACATAAAGATTTGTAATGGCCGAGCTCCCACCGCCCTTAGAATGGCCATCTCCCGCCTTCGTTCATTAAGGCTGGCCAATATCATCGTCAGCATGCCTAATAACCCGGAGGCTACGACAAACCCCGAAATCACCACTAATGCTTGCTCGGCAATGCCCATCATGCTCCATAACTCATAGAGTGCAACACCGGGAATAATCGCTTGAAGGGGTTCTTGCTTGTATTGATTAACCATGCGCTGGAGTTGGAATACTCTAATTTTTGATGTCATACCCACTAATGCGGCGGTGATTACCTGTGGCTTCAATGTGTTGATGTCAATTGTGGATACATTCACTGATCCAGTAACGGGTGGTGCACCGTTGTTCCAACCTAAATGAATGGCTTCTATGGCGGACAGGCTCACATGAACGGTTTTGTCGACAGGTGTTGATGTAGGCGCCAATATACCGGTAATGGTAAAGGGCATTTGATCATGTTTGGTAAACGATGTAGAGCCTGCCCCGTGGGCAATGATAATTTTATCGCCAATCGTGTAGTTTAGTTTTTGGGCTACTTCGGCGCCTATGACTGTTTCGAACAGTGAGTTGAAGGGTTGGCCTTGGTGAAACTGCAATGGTTGAGATTGTCCAAACTGGTAGTATTTGAAGTAGTCGTTATTAGTGCCCAGCACGCGGTATCCACGGTGAGAATCACCAAGCGACAGGGGCACGGACCACTTAACTGACTTTTGCTTGGTAATGTCTTCATAACTCTGCCAAGAAATATTGTTAGTAGCATTGCCAATTCTAAAGACAGAATAAAGTAGTAACTGAACGGGGCCTGTTCGAGCGCCGATGATTAGGTCAGTACCTGAAATAGTGTTGGCGAAGCTCTCTTTGGCTTGTGTCCTTACGCGCTCAACACCCAGAAGAAGGCTAACGCTAACCGCGATGGCAAACACAGTTAACAGAGCGGTTGCCCGGCGATTGTAGAGACTCTTTAAGGCCAGTTTTATGATCGCCATTATAGCGCCCCACATGTTTGGTTGATTTTGCTGAGTTCAACTTGCTTATCAAACAGTGGCGATAAGGTATCGTCATGACTGACGAACAGCAGAGTACTGTTGTCTCTTTTACACTCTTGAAATAGTAAATTAATAAACGACTCTCGGGCATCGGTATCTAGGGCAGAAGAGGGTTCATCTGCAATGATTAATTCGGGTTGGCCGATGAGTGCTCTCGCAGCTGCCACACGCTGTTGCTGGCCGATGCTTAGTTCCGATACAGGTCGATGTATCAGTTCATCCCCTAACTGAAGGTCATTTAGTAAACGTTGAGCCTCTGCTTTTAATGTGGCTGATTGCGCAAGTGCTTTGGATCGTCTGCGTTTTGAAAAGTGGCAAGGTAGGCAGACATTTTCTGTGACCGAAAGGTAGGGGAGTAAATTGAACATTTGGAAAATGTACCCCATATGATCTGCCCTAAAGTGATCTCGATGACGTCCTTTCAAGCTGTTAATCTGATGCCCCAATACTTTAACTTCGCCACTATCTGGCAGATTTACACCCGCTACTAGCCCAAGCAATGTTGATTTTCCAGTACCGCTTGGCCCTTTTAGAAAGATTTTATCTCCCTGCTCGATTGAAAAATGTTCGATATCGATAACAGGGTTTGATGACCCAGGCCAACGATACTTAACATTGTTAAGTTCAATAATCGGCATATGGTTTAGCTCCTGAATCTCTCACGGTAGGCATTATGTTGCCTACCGTGAGGTGCTATCTGTTAAAAATTGATGGAAAACCTTGTGGCTGATAGCTCAGCCGCAAACTGACGTTTGCCGGTCACTATTTGAGCATCAATCTCTTCAGTCATCGGGAACTGTTTGAAAAATTGAAGTTCAAGCGATTCTAAAGACGCTGGATTATCACAGGAAAACTGATAGTGGATGACAAAGTCTGAGTGACCTTCATGTTCGTCATGACCAGGCTTTTCATGTTCGTCATGACCAGACTCTTCATGCTCATCTTCATGCTCATCTTCATGCTCATCTTCATGGTCTGAGTGTTCAGCTAGCTCTGACTCTATTTCAACGCCAGTTTGAGTACATAGGGCATTAGGTGAAAATACGAATAGTTGCTCTCCTTTCTTTAATATATCTAGCGCGCTCTCAACGAGTTGTTTCTCTTCCGTGTTCTTGGGTTCGTGTTCGAAACCGACAATGTTAGCCGCAGGTGACTCTAGTATCAGTTCAATGCTTTTACCCTCTTGCACAATATTTAGGGTAGCGTGCCCATGATTGTGAGTGCCGTGTTGGCGGTGATCATCGTGTTCATCATCGCCAGATGCATAGACTGACGCAGTTGAGCTTAGGCCTGCTAGAAGTGCAAGGGCGTAGGCGTTTTTTCTGCGCAGTACGTCTTTCTTTAACTGTGAGTTGTTCATCAACGTGTTCCTGGTTGTTAATATCATGCATAATTCTAAAAACGTTATAACCGCTGCAGACATTATTACCTTGAAGGCAATGGACTGAGCGAGATATTCGTTATCTGAAAAGTGTTAACTAAACCAGGGGTGGGGCGCGAGTTGTGTAATTAGGCCATATGGCGTTTCTATAGGCTGGGGCTGAGCGCACAATTTCGAAAGCTGTACTGACTATTTGTTCGCCCCATAAGATAGTTTCAAGTGGAATGACGGGGATGTTGCCGGCGGAAATGCAGATGCTACAATGTTCGCCATGATCTGAGTCGAGCGCTGCCTCTATATTATGGCTTAACCCAATACCTATACACATTATGATTAACGTGAAGGTAAAAGCATTTTGCCAATGTCGCATTTGTTTGAGCATTAAGTGATTGCTGCATCTAAAGGGAACAAACGTATCACTACCATATTTCATTCTTGCGATAGATTCAATGTTGCGAATAGCTAGCTATAGCAGAAGAACGTTAAAAAGGTTTTGGTGCAAACCCTGTGACGTCTGAAACGCCAACTTCACGACCGATAGCGGTTAATGGGTGCACTACCACAAGCCCTCGTACAGACTTTTTCAATTTCCCCATATCAGCCTGTTCAGCTTTGGTAAGGGGGCGGTTAAAGGCCATTGCCTTGATTTTTGCTCCCTTACCGCTAATCTGGTTTGCTTGAGCACCTTTCATAGACTCTATTTGTTTAGTTAGGGCTGCGATCTCTAATCGACTTTGAGCGATGATCTCTTGGTCAAACCGTTTCTCAGCCGCAACAAACTTACGACGAGTCTTGTCTAACTTATTGTTGAGCTGTTGCAGTTCTTGCTTTAAATTCATGTTGTTACCTTAAAGTATTCAATTCTGAGTGGAGATATAGCAGCATTATACAATAAGTCGTTGGTAATAAGGGGGTTGTATGAGGTTATGTTTCGTCCCTGCGCTCTGCAGAGGCAAGGGGGTAGAAATAGAGAAAAGATACTCTTAAACCTGCTAAAATAAACGTCATTAACTTGGCAGTAGGTCATTGGGACACTACTGCACTTTATATCAGGGCTTATTTGTGACCAATAATGATATCTTGCGCCGTCTACGCTTTACCTTAGATCTCAATGAACCAAAAATAGTGGCTATATTTGCCTTGGCTGATCATAAGGTAACAGGAAACCAAGTCACACGATGGTTAAAAAAAGAAGATGACCCAGCCTACACAGAATGCACTGATATAGAGTTTGCGACGTTTCTAAATGGTTTGATTACTGATAAACGGGGTAAGAAAGATGGCCCTGCGGCGGTGCCTGAAAAACGTTTAAACAATAATATTATTTTCAGAAAATTAAAAATAGCGCTCAACCTTCAAAGTGATGACGTATTGGCAATTATGGCTCTAGCTGACCTGAGAATGAGTAAGCATGAACTGAGTGCATTTTTCCGTAAGCCCGGTCATCAGCATTATCGCGACTGTCTTGATCAGGTTATGCGTAACTTCCTAATGGGCTTGCAGTTAAAGTACCGTCCTGATTCAGGTTCAAAATAAAGCCTGTTTCAGTTGTTATTCCCAATGTTATATGTCATTCCCGCTAACAGGGTGAATTGCGAAGCAAGAGAGAGCACTCTGGAGTGGGGCGGGAACCCCAAATTTTTAGGTAGTCGTTTTATTCTACCTCTTGAAACTCCAACCGCTCAAGTTCTGATACTGTGATCTGCTGACCGGTAATTGTCCTAAAGGTTCTACCTCGAAGGTCTTTTTTATAGGCTTGATAGCTATCTATACCACCGGTTTGAGGGTTAACGATTTTAATATCATATAGCCGGTGGTCATCTTTCCAGTCTAAAAACAGCATTACTGTGCCGGTTAGCAGAGAAAGCGATAACACGCCAATTGCGATAAATTTTATATTGGCTTGAGACTCACGCTCTGAGTCAGGCTGAATAGTAATAGTGTGGGTTGTTTTGCCGCCAATGGCCTGTTGATCTGACGGCTTTTTGTGCCTGATAAACACCACTGCACCCACAATGATTAAGAGAGTAATAAGTATTTTAGTTAGCATGGGCTCGTAATCTCTAATGCTTGTATGTTGATAGTATCTCTAAGGCTTGAGCGTTCAGGTCTGACTGACCGTCTAACCAATGAATGGTGGTGCCTTTACGTTCCATTCGTCGAAACCACTTCTCTTGTTGTTTAGAAAAGGTGTGAATAGCCGAGTTGAGCCGCTGAAACATATCATTTCGGTTGACCTCACCTTTAAGGAAGGACGCGACAAAGCGATACTCCAGCCCATAAAAATGCAATGACTCCCAGCTAACCCCTTCTTGGTGGAGTCGCTCCACCTCTTCAATTAGCCCATTGTTCATGCGCTGCTTTAAGCGTTCAGTAATGCGTTTTTTAAGAATGGTACGATCCCACTTTATGCCAAGAATAATGGGGTTTAAGGTAGGTAATTCAACTGACGCTTTTTGCGGTTCAGCTTCTGCCTCTGCAATCTCTATGGCTCTGACCAATCGCTCAGGATCGAGCAGATCAGTGGTGTTATGAAGGTTAGGGTTCAGTGTTTTTAGGCGGTCGCTCAGTTCTACATGGCTCTGAGTGGCCAGGGCCTCTCTTAGTTCTGCGTTAATAGGCACTTCGGTAAACTGGTATTGGCTGAGTATCGACTCTAAATAAAGTCCCGTGCCCCCTACCAAAAGCGGTAAGCGCTGTAGGCGCTCAATGACTGAAAATGCGTCGCAGAACCGTTTCTGAAACTCGAAAACGTTAAACTCATACCCTGGATCGACAATATCAATTAAATGATAAGGCGTGTCTCCATACTCATCTAAATCTTTACCACTGCCAATATCCATCCCTTTATAAACCTGTCGAGAATCGGCAGAAATAATCTCCCCCTTAAACTGCTGGGCTAGCTTTACCCCTAGCGCAGTTTTGCCCGAAGCGGTAGGGCCGAGCACTACGATTAGATTGATGTCTTGTTGAGGGATACTGCTCACCTATTTAGCTCGTTTTCTGATGATTTTAAATGGGTGTTAGTTTACCGTGTTCCGCTTTGAATTGTCTTGAGTAGAAACAAAAATAACCGTGCGCAACGAACAATTGGCCTTGATATAAGTTAAAAATATGGCCTGTTAATTGATGTTCCTAAACTAGTTGACGGTTAAACCCTTATAAGACAGTACGTGTTTTTTGGTGCAGCCATGCTGCAGTGGGTTGTGGTTTTACTCTTTTTTTGGGCTTTATTATTAGGTGAATTTTATGCTATTTGGCCTCACTTAAGTTAGCAACAGGCTCGATACGCTCTTTCATGCTGACGAGTCTGATAAAGGTGATAGCAAGTACAAAGCCGAAACGGACTTTCTCTCGACTCACCCTCCAACAGATCTGCGGATTAAACTGGCGGAGGAGTACTAGCAAAAAGGCTGTAACGGCAATTTCTGGGGCGTGTGAGTCATTATCAGCACCCCCGCTAAAGACAGAGGATATTAAACAATATAACGTTATATTTTTTCGGCGAATTGCAGCGACGCCCATCAACATAAGAGATAGTGCTGCAGGCTCAGGAACTGACGCAAACAGCTCGCCATTTGTAACTCGAATATTGTCTAGGCCCACACTGTCAAAAGAAGTAGTTGATGATCCCCCAAATGAGAATCGCATACTGTTAATATCATTACCTGATGGTGAGAATATGCTTGATGAGAGCAGGGTGTCATTCATAAAGACATCTCATGTATTGGCCACTAGACTAACGTCTATCATCATATTTAGTAGTGAACCATCTGTGAAATTTCCGATAGCTCCACTAGGCCCATAAGTGTTGTAATAACGGATAGTACCATCATTGTTGAAATAGATATTTCGCACTTCAGGGGTATCAAACAATAGTGTAAAAGTGTTACCTGAGCCTGTATTGACATAGTTTTCAGTGCTTAAATCAAATAATACTTGATACCGGTCTGAGCCTTTTCCTAAACCTAATTTAATTTGGTCATAGTAGCAGCAACGCTGAGAATTCCCTGTGGTATTAAACACTAAAGACTCGCTAGAAAGAGCTCCAAATGAGCTTTCAACTACGGGCTGACCAAAAACGACTGAGGATACTTTGTCGGTTCCAGTGCCTGTGGTTGGCGCTGCACCTACATTATGTGTCGGTGTAGAAAAGTCAATATCATAATAAGTTGTTGGTATAGCTTGAGCTGAGGCAGCCAATAGCAATTGGAAAATCGTAACTCCCGTTAGTACTTTTAATTTCATTCTATTATCTATATAAATTATAGCCGAGCACAGTAACAACTCATTCAGATTTAAAAACAGTCTATGTTCACGTTTTGACGTATTCTGTTTTAAAGCCGTACAACAGGACCTTTTTATAGAGCACCTTGCTAAGGCGCAATCTTTTTCTTCAGTGAGCGAGTCAACGGTAGCGGAAGTTTTGGTAGAGACCGCAACAGCCACGGCAATACCTTACGTTTCACACCGCGTAGAGATTCAGGCACCATCACTTCAATTAGGTGCGGGCCCGTATGAGCTAGCGCGTACTCTAACGCTTTATTTAATTCTTCAGCGGTTGAAACACGCACACCGTGTACACCCATACCTTGTGCCAATTGTGAAAAGTTGAGCACAGGGCCTTTCAGATCCAATTGGGATTTTGCTTTCTCACCGACGGTATCTACACCTACACGCTCTAGCTCAATGTTCAGCACTGAATAAGAGGCATTGTTAAAAATAATGTTGGTGACGTTGAGCCCTTCGCGTGCCATAGTCCACAACGCTTGGTTGGTATACATTGCTGTGCCATCGCCAATTAGAGCCAATACAGGGCGATCTGGGCAGGCTATTGCAGCGCCCACGGCATTCGGTAAGCCTTGACCTATCGCGCCACCGGTAAGGGTGATCATATCGTGACGGGGGGCGCCTTCGGTCATGACGTTTAGCATCAGGCCTGAGGTAATGGCTTCGTCGACAATAATGGCGTCTTCTGGCAAAAAATGCCCCACGGCTTTACAAACCTTTTCGGCGGTGAGTTTGCCTTGTGGGCGATCTGGGCGTTTAGGTTCCTGCAATAGTGGTGTGGCTTGTGATGCACCCAGTACATCGGCTAATTTGTTCAGGCTGGCAGTGGTGTCTTGTTCTGGGGTGGCGAGGGTATGCACGGTACAGCTATCGGGCACCAGATAGCTTTTCTTACCTGGGTAGGCAAAGAAAGAGACCGGGGCTTTGCAATCAATAAGTATTAAGTTGTCGATATCTGCCAGTTGTATGCTGGCCAGTTCTGCTAAGTAGGCAATACGTTCTACTGGAGGTAAGCCTGCACCGCGTTCGATACGGGTAGGGAAGGTTTCTGCAAAAGCTTTAATACCATTGTTGGCAGAAATTTTACCGGCAGCCAGTAAGCTAGGTTCACGCAACCCACGTCCGCCTAACAAAAATGCGGATTTTTTACCGGAACGAATGGCGGCTGCAATTTTCTCGACTGTCTCGTTATCTGCTGCAGGCGCGGGTGGTTTAGGCGGGACCTGACAAGGCAATGCGCCTTCGCCCCAAGAAACGTCGGCCGGCAGGATGAGTGTTGATACCTGCCCCGGAAAACCACGTGCTGCAGTGATTGCATCTGCGGCATCTGTGCAGAGCGCTTCGGTGGTTTGTGAGGTACGAACGAACCCTGGTGATACGTTGCGAGCGACGGTTTCAATATCTGATTGAAGCTGGGCATCGTATTTCACATGATGGGTCGCATGATCGCCGACGATATTAATCATCGGTACCTTGCCTTTTCGGGCATTATGCAGGTTTGCTAAACCGTTACCTAAACCACACCCTAAATGCAGTAGAGTCGCTGCGGGTTTATCTGCCATGCGGGCATAGCCATCGGCAGCGCCCGTAGCCACCCCCTCAAACAGCGCCAGTACCGCTTTCATTTTGGGCTCGTTGTCGAGCGCCGCGACAAAATGCATTTCACTGGTGCCAGGATTAGTAAAGCAGACGTCCACCTCAGCATCGACCAGGGTTTTCATCAGAGCTTGAGCCCCATTTAGCATGGTAATTCTCCTAATTATTCTTTGCTGAGGCGGTGTCGCCAATAATTGACCGGGCTGCTTTGCGCGCTGTCATAATACAGCCGGGTAAAAACGTGCCTTCAAGTGATCGTTTGCCATTGGAGCCACCGCCGCCAAACCCGGCGGCTTCTCCGACACAGTACAACCCCTGCACTGGCTGGTCTTCGGCGCCTAATACTTTGCAATTAATGTCTGTGCATAAACCACCGAGGCTTTTACGAGTCACTAATTGCATTCGAATAGCGATAAAAGGGCCTGCTCCATACTTTTGTAATGGTGCCGGTTTGCAGGTGCGTAGTTTGTCTGGTTTCCACTGGCGAGCATGCAAAATGCTGCGAATCTGATCGTCATTTTCAAGCTGGCTACCTTTGTCAAAATTGGCATCAAACTCGTCGGCAGTGGCTTGCAATACGTCCGGGTCAATGTCGTGAGAGCAGGTTAGGGCATTCATTTTTGCCGATAACCCTTCCAATGTCTCATCGACCAGAAAATCTTTACTCTCGCTTACCATTTGTTTGACTAGGTTTTGGTTGCCCAACAATAGATCTTTCACGAAGCGAATAAACTGTTTATCGCGAATACGCTGGTTGTGTTCTGCGCCAGAAATCGCAAACTCTTTAATGGCAATCCGCCAGTTAAGTAGGTGCCAGGTCCATGGCTGTTCTTGTTCTGCTACTCTAAGGCATAACTCATGAGTGTCAAACCCGGTGACGAGTGGTTTAGGGCCAATTCGCTCACCTTTACTATTCAGCCAAAGTGCTGATTTACAGGGGATGGTAGATAACCCATGGCCTTCAAAGTGTGGGTATGGATGCGGAATACCTGCTGCGTAATTCCACATTTCACCTGCATTGACAATTTGACCGCCGAGTTTGTCTTCTACTTCATGATGTAGGTTGCCGTCTGCAAACGGGTGAGCGCCATTAAGCATGGTGTTGGGTTGTGCTCGATGGTCTGCCCAGTTAATGCGACATTCTTTATGGCTGCCATTAATACCGCCGGTTGCCATTACAACTATAGGGGCATGAAGCTCAATCGACACATTCGTTTCGTCATTAATGCCTACTGCACCGACTACGCTGCCACCCTGTTTAACCAACTCGGAAATACTGTGTCGATGTAATAACGTGAGGCGGTTATCACTGTTGGCTGCATGCATGGCGGCAATCATGGTGCGTGTGAGTTCACGAGAGGTTCCCCATACCACGTGATAACGAGGTACGCTGTTACCATCGCCATATAGGCCACGCTCTACCCAGTTGACCGCGGGCATAAACTTAATACCTTCGTTTTTTAGCCAGTCGTAGACTTCAGTACGGGAGTTCTCAACATAGTACTTTGCCCAGTTAAGGGAGTGGGTGTCGTTGATATCCAGTTCGCCAAAACGAATCCAATCACGTAGTGCGCGTTTGGGGCTGTCTGGGATTTTCATCGACGCCTGCAACGGCGTACCGACCAACGCCATGCCGCCGAAGGCCCATAAGGCGAGCCCTCCGAGACGCTCCGGCGTATCTCGGTCAACCAGAGTAACGGTTTTACCGGCACGTAATAGCTCCAATGCTGTTACGATACCGCTAATACCCCCACCCACGATTAATACATCAGATGAAATTTTATGAGTCATTAAGACTGTCCTTTCTGATCGCTTTATACATTAAGATAGAATAGACGGTATTATTAAAAAAAGATTGGCCCTGCGGGACGGGTAAATTGACCCTGCAGGACCAAGAAGTAAAAAATGTGGTAATGTCGGACCATTGTCATATTGCTGGTTATTGGTATTGTTATGTATTGAGGAGCTTATATGGATGCGTCATTTTGGCATAAAAGATGGGAGTTAGGGGAGACTTCCTTTCATGAAGAACAAGCTAATGGCCTACTCATCAAGTATTTCGGAATGTTAAATTTAATGAAAGGTAGCCGGGTGTTCGTGCCTTTATGTGGCAAGACACAGGACATCCCGTGGCTGCTGACTCAAGGCTATGAGGTTGTAGGTGCCGAGTTGAGTGAAATTGCCGTAAAAGAATTATATGAAGGGCTTGGTATTGAACCGGTTATTTCAAATAAGGGTTCGTTAATTCATTACCAAGGGGAGAATATTGACATATTTGTGGGTGATATTTTTGATATGACCGCTGATAACCTTAAGCTAGTGGATGCGGTGTATGATCGGGCCGCGTTGGTTGCGTTACCTCAACCGATGCGAGATCAGTACACTGTCCATCTCATCAAGATAACCGAAACTGCGCCACAATTGATGATCTGTTTTGAATATGACCAGAGTGTTATGAAGGGGCCTCCGTTTTCAGTGTCTGCAAAAGAAGTCTTGGGGCACTATGATTCAACTTACTCGTTGAGCCTTCTTGAGAGTCGTGATGTTGAAGGTGGACTGAAAGGAAATGCAATGGCCACGGAGATGGTTTGGTTGCTAACTGATTGATTAGGTCTTTCAGGTCAAGAGTATTTGAAAACTCCTCCAGCGTTACTGGAGGAGCTTGTCAGGATGTTACTTCTTTTTTGATGCAGGTTTTTTTTTGGATTGTTTCTTTGCAGGAGACGTTTTAGCAGCTTCTTTTTTTACGACAGCTTTCATCGCGGCCTTTTTTTCTGTCTCTTTTTTTGCTTTCTTAATGGTTGAGCTCTTAGCTGCTCTTTTCTTAGCGGCTTGTTCAGCCTTAGCTTCACTTAATGCTCGAAGCGTTCTTTTTAGGTTCTTTTTTGCAGCTTGTGCCGTACTTTCAATTATTTCAGCTTGTTCTACCGCTTTTTTTGCTTTTTCAGCGGCTTTTTGTGCCGCTTCGACTGCTTTTTTAGCCTCTTTTTCATTTTTCTTGAGCGCTTTTTTCAAGGGCTCTAATTTCTTTTTGTCGCTCATATTTGTCCTCTCTAGATGAATTTGGTGGTAAGTTTCAGATGAACAAAAATTTAAGCATTTTCATCTTTCTCATAAATCTGCTCAGATGTGCCAGCAATCAACGGGTCAGGTTGCTTCACTACATCGGTATCTTTGTCTGTGTAATTTAATGAGTTTAAAAAGTGGCGCATACAGTTAATACGGCCCCGTTTTTTGTCATCAGACCGGATAATGGTCCAAGGTGCATCTTTGGTATCGGTATGAAACATCATGGCATCTTTAGCTGTGCTGTAGTCATCCCAACGATCCAGTGATGCTAAGTCAACCGGGCTTAGCTTCCAGTGCTTTAATGGGTCTTTTTTACGCGATTTGAAACGTCTAAACTGCTCTGTTCGACTAGCAGAGAACCAATACTTAAATACTTTAATGCCGCTGTTAACGAGCATGCGTTCAAAGTCGGGTGTTTGGCGTAGGAACTCTAAATACTCCTGATCACTACAATACCCCATCACTTTCTCAACACCTGCACGGTTATACCAAGAGCGGTCAAATAGGATGATCTCTCCTTTACTGGGAAGGTGCTTAATGTAGCGTTGAAAATACCACTGATTACGTTCATGTGCGCTGGGTTTTTCCAGTGCGACCACATGCGCGCCACGAGGGTTAAGGTGTTCCATAAAGCGTTTGATCGTACCGCCTTTACCAGCCGCATCGCGCCCTTCAAAAATAATAACAATGCGCTGCTTGGTATCTTTAACCCAGCTTTGCATTTTGAGAAGTTCAATTTGGAGTTCGTGTTTCTCGCGCTCATACTCAAGCACCCCCATCTTCTTTTTGTAGGGGTACGTGCCTTCTGCATTCCACGGGATTTTGCCGTTTTTTGCATCAAGGTTATATATGATACTGGTATGATCTTTAAATTTTATCTTTTTCAATTTGTCTTTTTTGTGCTTTTTCAAATCAATGTACCCACAAGTATTTTCGAAAAGTTATTTACCTATATATCTTAGGCATAGCCCAAAAAAAATCCTGCGTCCATTTATTGGGCGAGATTTCGATACATAGTCATATTAATTGACTTAAAGTATGACATTTACTTAGAGATAACTTAAATTGTATTAAATTATACTTTTGATAACGAAATATTATCTTATGAATATAACTCAATTAAGGCTTTTTAGAGACATCGCACGAGACCTGAGTTTTGTAAAAGTAGCTCAGAAAAACCATATTACACAACCGGCGGTCAGCGTTCATATTAAGAAGCTTGAGCATGAGTTGGGTAAAAAATTGTTCATCAGAACACCTCACAATACTCAGTTGACGTCAGAAGGCGAGTTGATTCTAGCAGACGTAAAAGAGATTCTGCGGCTCTGTGATAGTTTGAAAATTCGTTCTAGTTATAGTCAGGGGGTATTGGAGGGCAATATTCGTATTGCGACTATTCACAGTATTGGTATGTATGAAATGGGTGAGTTTCTTTCTTCATTTATGAAGGCATTCCCTAAGGTGCATATACATCTAGACTATCGCCGTTTTGATGATATTTACAATTTACTGTTGAAAGAAAAAGTAGATTTGGGAATTGTCGCCTTTCCTGAAATGAGGACCAAGATAGAAACAATTGGTTGTGGTGAAGATGAGTTGGTATTGATTGTGGCTAAAGGGCACCCTCTCGGGGCAAAAAAATCAGTATTGCTGGAGCAGATAGAAGGAGCACCGTTTATAGCATTCGATGAAGGTCAGCCGACCAGAGAGGCAATCGATAACCTATTGTGTGAGCGTAATATCCATGTTGATCTGCGGATGACTAATGACAACATATATACGATTAAAAAAGCGGTAGAAGCAAATGTGGGTGTATCTATCGTGCCTGCAAATACGGTTAACGAAGAGATTCATCAAGGGACGTTAGTCAGGCTTAGCATACGAGACGCTAAACTGTCCCGTCCACTTGCCCTGTTAAAACTGAAGAAAACCAAACTCAATACGCCTCTTGAATTATTTGTTAAAAAACTGTTGGCGTTTAGCGTCAAGGAGAAAAAGAAACTAACAAGGTAGAGCTGTTTCATCTGATTGTCAGATAAGAGCAGCTCTTATATTTTATAATGTTTGATCAACCCTGTTGGTTGCGAATGATGTCGGCATACTGTTCATCAAACTCTCGGAACTGCGTATCGCTATGATGGCAGCAGCGAATGCCGCCATTTTTTATATCGTAAATCCAGCCATGAATATGCACTTTGCCAGTCGCTAACTTGGCTGCAACGGCTGGGTGAGTGCGAATATGCTGAACTTGTTGTAGTACGTTCTCTTCAATGGCCTCGTCTAGGTGTTCATGGCCTACACATTGGTCAAGAGGAATGTCATTACGTTCTCGTACAATCTCCATGGCAGAGCGACAGTGGCTCAGCCACTCCTTAACGTGAGGTAAACCTGTAAGTGCGTTTAAGTCTAATGCGCCTTTGATAGCGCCGCAGTCGGTATGCCCGCAGATGATGATGTGTCGAACACCTAATACCGCAACTGCATATTCAATGGATGCAGTCATGCCTCCGGTCTCGTTGCTGTGAGGCGGGATGATGTTGCCGGCATTACGACAGATAAACAAGTCGCCAGGGTTCGAGCCCGTTAGTAAGTTAGGATCTATACGGGAGTCTGAGCACGTCACAAACAAAACCTCTGGGCTCTGCCCATCAGCGAGGCTTCCGAACAAATCTTTGTGTTTCGGATATATGTTTTGGCGGAAGTTTAGAACGCCCTTTACTATTTTTTCCACGGTAGATGGTTCCTATAATGAGCGAGCTGAGCGGAGATTTATTAAATCACTGTGAAATCAATATATTTCGCACTATTATACATTGACGTGGGTTATTAAAAAAACACCCAGTTAGCGCTTTATTTTAGAAATTATCGTTTGCAAACGTTTATTACAGATAAGTCAGCCTAGAAATATGGTGGCAATGCTAAACTTGAATCCTGCTATCTAGACAGTAACCGTCTATTCAAAAAATATTGAAGGGGTTATCGGTGCAATGGGGTCGCGATCTACGTTCAGGTGAGAAACCGCGTGTTAGGTATTACGCTATTAGAGTAGGTACCCTGTTTTATGATTATTATCACAATAGAGAACTAAATGAGAGTTTTGCAAGTTGGGCTTAAGCAGGCATTTACTATTATTGTCGCGCTGTTGGTGCCAGCCATTATTATTGAAGGGTTAGACTATTTTAATTTGTTTGACGCCCGTTACCATCGAGGCGCGATAGCGAGTGGTGAATGGTGGCGCTTACTAACAGGTCATCTTGACCATTTGAACTGGGTCCACTTGCTCATGAATGGGCTTTGTCTTGCTCTTCTACTTGCGCTGCTCAGGCCATTAGAAAAACCTTATCGAACACTCTTTTTATGGTTGCTCGCCTCGTTATTAATTAGCGCTATGATGTGGTTTTTTAGCCCAAATATTACTTGGTATGTGGGTTTGTCAGGCAGTTTATACGCGTTATTTGTGTACGCCATTGCAACGGATACCAGCTATCCTATGATTTTTCGTATTGTAGCGTTGGGGTTAACCGGGTTAAAAGTGGGGGTAGAGCAAGTGAGCGGTGATATTTCTTTTATTTCTGAGGTTATCTCTGGGCCGGTTGCGGTCGACTCCCACTTTTACGGTGTGATAGCAGGCGCACTTTTTGTGGTGATGAATAAGCTTCTTAAGCGCTTTTTATAGCTGGGTGTTAAACCGTTTTTAGTGTTGGAGGGAGGTTGAGGTATAAGGTGATCTAGAGTCGTTGAGTGGGACGCACTAAGCTGTCTGTGCGTCCCATTTTTTAGACGATGATTACGCCTCTGTCGCCTCTATAACCGCTTCGACTCTGCGGTTCTGTTTACGGCCTTCTGCTGTACCATTGTCGGCAATGGGCTTTTCTTCCCCGTAGCCGATAGCGGACACTCGTGAGCTGTCGATACCGTAATCTTCAACCAATATATTGGCAATTGACTTAGCGCGTCTCTCAGAGAGAAGCTGGTTGTAGTTGGCTTCGCCGGAGCTATCAGAATGGCCTTCGATCGTCACTTTGGTTAACGGGTATGACGTCATAAAGGCTGAGAGCTTTTCAATCTCAGGCTTAGATGAACTCGGTACGACTGAAGAGTTGTTTGGGAACTTGACGTGTAGCGTTTGGGTAACAGTTGCAGCGATGACCAGTGCACAACCATTCTCATCTACCTTTGCATTAGCTGGCGTTTCAGGGCATTTGTCGTCGCCATCTACCACGCCGTCTGCGTCTGAATCTAATTCACAGCCGTTTTCATCTACTGTCCTACCTGTTGGTGTGTTAGGGCATTGGTCTGCGCTATCCTCTATGCCATCGTTATCACTGTCTTTAATCATTGCGGCCGCTGCCACAACAGCACATCCTGAGCCATCAACTTCAGCACCTGAAGAGGTATTAGCGCATTGGTCTTCGCTGTCCATCACACCATCGCCGTCGCTGTCGTAATCTATTTCTTCTGCGTAGCTCGATGAACCTCCACCGAATAGATACACTAGGCCGAAGTTAAGCAGGGCATCTTTGTTGTTAGAGTTATTACCATAAAACATTCGAGCTTCTGCTCGTAACGAAAGATTATCAGTTAAGTGGCGCTTGAAACCTGCACCTGCGTTATAGCTTGTTTCTGCATCATTTTCAGAATTTGGAATATCCAGATCCATATTGCCAATACCGGCCAACACATAAGGTTGTACGGTGTCATCGTCGTTTAGGTGATAAACCGCATCTACATGGTAATAAGTACCATCAATGTCTTGGCCGGTTACATTGGATTCGGTGCTAAAAATACCGTAAGCCGCTTCAGTTGAGAACCGGTTGTTAAATTGATAACCCACTGCAAATGAAGCCGTGGGTGTGTTATCTGCTTCACGATTCTCATCGAGAAGAAAGTATCCTATTGACGGGAATATATAGAAGCCGCTATCTAGTTCTTCGGCATGAACCGAAGGCACTGTGGCGGTCAATAAAGCGATACCGGTAAGAAGCTTTTTCATGGTTAAATCTCAGTGTTTATGTGGAATAAGTGAGTACCAACAATCGATTAACTACAGGACAAATGAGATGTTATTGATGAGCTTTATTTATTGTTCTCTCATGTCTTTGGGTATTAATAATCAATATTAGTGGTGCGCTTTAATATGGTTATTAGAGGTATTCTAGGTGGTATTATAGCAAAAAAAATAATGATTTAACCTCTCTATTTGCTCATTATCAGTGCGAATGGAATATTATCTGTTTTAACCTGAATAGCATTAGAAGGGCCTATTTTGAGTTGCTTAAAGGCTTTTTCATGCATTATTTCCAGTACCATCTCGCGGTATAAACGCCCGTGAGGGAATACGGGGTCAGGCTTAAATACGTTACTGAAATATCGGTTTTTGGTATTGCTGGTTGTGGTAGCCTTTACGATTCTTAAACTTTCATGATATTGTCCTGCCAGTATGCCGCAGGACATCGCGCCTTAGGTAGCTGCGTACACTGTTATGTAAAAGTACTCAGTGGTGGCTTTTCTGAGCTTGATGAGCCGTTAACGCTTATTGTGCTAGGGCTACAAAATAGCTAGTGCGGCAAGTTCGGTTTAGTTTTTCTCTATCATTATGATAAAAACTATTCATTGGTTCTATTCTGAAGTGTTGTTTATCCTGTTTTCATTGGATCTATTATCAGCTCACTACTAACGGGTTTGGAGAATGCTATGAAAAGAGTGACTATTTTTGGTAAGCCAGGTTGTGGTTTTTGTCAGCGCGCTAAACAGCTTTGTGATATCAAAGAATTTGATTATAAGTATATCGATATTTTTGAAGAAGGTATTAGCCAAGCTGACTTAGAGAAAACAGTTGGCAAAAAGGTCGAAACGGTACCGCAGATTTTTATTGGTCAAGAGTATATTGGCGGTTTTACTGAATTTGATCAGCATGTCGCCGAACTTTCACTGACATAAGAGATTAACCCCGTCAAAGTGTCAATCAATAGTTAAACGCAGTGAAAACCTAATGGACCTGCAAGGTGATATGACACAGTAACCAAAAAGGGCGGCTCAATGAGACGCCCTTTTTGGTTAACTGATATCTGTGCTAAATATCAAAGTCTGTACTGAGTTTTCTCTCGGCCAGTGTGTTTTTTAGCTTAACGTATTTTGGTAAACCATTGTGCTGATACGGAGGGTAGTCTTCGCCTCGAATCAGTGGCTCCAAGTAACGACGACACTCTTCTGTAATGCCAAACCCATCATCAGTGATATAGTGAATAGGCATTTTCTTTTCTTGGTTGGCGACTTGGCTTAGAGGTGCTTCGCCAATTGTCCACTTATAGTGCTCACCTGATTCACGTACAATAATAGGCATCACTGCATTTCGGCCTTCAAGAGCAAACTCAACTGCTGCTTTACCCATTGCATAAGCTTGATCTACATCGGTGGCAGACGCAATATGTCGCGCTGCACGTTGCAGGTAGTCTGCAACTGCCCAGTGATACTTGTAACCTAGCGCCTGTTTAACGATATTGGCTAATGCCGGAGCAACGCCACCTAATTGAGTGTGGCCAAATGCATCTTTTTGGCCTGCGTCTGCGACGAAACGACCATCTTCATATTGAGCACCTTCAGAGGCAACCACAACACAATAGCCGTATTTCTTAACACTTTCGTCAACGCGTGCAAGGAACTTCTCACGGTCAAATGCTACTTCAGGGAACAGGATAATATGCGGTGCTTCTGATGAATCTTTACCGGCTAGCCCACCTGCTGCAGCGATCCAGCCTGCGTGGCGACCCATTACCTCTAGAATGAATACTTTAGTGGATGACTCGTACATTGATGCGACATCCATTGCGGCTTCTTGGGTTGATATCGCCACATATTTAGCAACCGAGCCAAAGCCTGGGCAGTTGTCGGTAAATGGCAGGTCGTTATCAACCGTCTTTGGTACACCAATACAAGTGATGGGGTAACCCATTTTTTCGCTTAACTGAGATACTTTATAAGCGGTATCTTGGGAGTCTCCGCCACCGTTATAAAAAAAGTAGCCAATGTTATGAGCTTGAAATACTGCGATGAGGCGTTCGTATTCGCGTTTGTTTTCTTCGAAGTTTTTGAGCTTGTAACGGCATGATCCAAAAGCGCCACTAGGAGTATACCGAAGAGCTGCAATGTCTTCTTTGGTTTCGAGGCTGGTATCTATCAGCTCTTCTCTGAGAGCGCCGATAATTCCGTTATGACCTGCGTAAACGGTACCAATTTTATCGCTGTTAGCTCTAGCGGTTTCTATTACACCACAGGCTGATGCATTGATAACGGCAGTTACACCACCAGACTGTGCATAAAAAGCGTTTTTGATCGACATTACCTTGTGCCTCAAGAAGTATTAAATTCTGGCGGGAATGATACGTGATTTTTATTAATTTTTCATGACTCGAAATGAGAAATTTAGTGAATTATCGATCGGGGAAGTGTTTTTTGAGTGTTGTGATGACTGTTGGCGCTTACGTTAAGTGAAGAGGAAGGAAGGTGTGCGTTGAAAGCCTCACACCTTTTTACCGACTAGAATGTGAAGCCTAGCTCCGCTCCCGCGCCGTATTCTGTGCTACTAATCAAGCCAGATAACTCGATATGTACGCCAAACGGAGACAAACCGACGCCTGCGGTTAACTGGCTATTTTCTTCAATGCCTTCGCTACCGTTACTGCTACCGAAATTATGACGAACGCCTAGTCTGAGTTGAGCGATATCGAGCAGGTCAAACTCGCCACCTACGGATACAAATTGATTGTCGTCTTCAAAACCAAAGGCTTTATTCTCAGTCAGGTCGAGATCACCTGTGAGGGTGAAAATGTCACGGGTGTAGGCAATGCCGACTGTCGCTTGAGGGTCAATATCCATGCTGATTCCCGATTTTGTTTTCAGGTCTGTAGGAATAACATTTCTAATGCTAAGACCTGTAATCCACTGACCATCTTCACCAAACTGATAGGCAACACCCAAGTCCATATTGAATGTACTGTCATCTGTTTCGTAATCATCAGCATCGAAGTCATCGTCATCAAATGAGGCCACATTGGCCGTGTATTCGTATGTGGTTAAGGACACATACTTTGGGGAAACGCCAACCGTTAGTGAATTTCCGTTCATTTCGAAAGCAGTGGCGAAGCTAACGCCAAGCTCATGAATACTACCTACGATTGCAGTAGCTTCGGAGGTTAGTGTGGTTTCATCTATTTCTGATGGTGGTGCGCCTGCTGCTACGGCATCAAGATATGCGATATCACTTCCACTGATATCGCCTCGTACTGTGCCCTTTATTGAACCGTCTAGAAAGACACTAACGGCAAACGTTTCGTTGGGGATCACTAATGCGGCTCCTAGTCCTGCTTCTACTCTAGCTGAGTCGTTATCCAATTTCGAGAACTGGCTGCTTAATCTCGCGGCAGATGCTTGGACAGCAGTCGAGTTGCCGCTATTAACGGCTGAGTTGAAGGTATCAATTTCACTTTGAATATCATCGATTTGATCGACTACTTCTTCGTCATCAGCATACTTTATATTAACTGATGGAAGTATAAGTCCGAACCCATCATGCTTTTCTTCATGCTTGATTGCTAGTAGTGCAGGGTTATGAAAACTTGCGCTAGCGGGGCTTGAAGAGGCGACACCAGTGCCGCCCATAGCAAATGAACGAGCATCCTGAAATGCGTTAGGGGCTGCAGATATTGTTTGGCTCTGGGCGACAATTAATCCTACAGTAAGCGCCAGTAGTTTTTGTTTCATGTTGGAGGGGTCCTTACATGGTATTTAAATATCGCGATGTTGAATTATATCGCACCGACTAGCCGCTTCTGAGAGCTTAATAGCGGACTATAATAAATTTAGTTTAGGAGAAGATTTCATATTTAGACATGGCAAAGTGTGTTTGTTTGTAACGACTAATGAGGAGGGGGGAGTGGCAATAGATCACCTCTAAAGCTGACATTTGAGGGGAAGATAGGCAGTGAATTGCCGATAATAGCTTTATTCAGCTGGATAAAGGTGGCACGACTTTTTCATGTAAACTTAAATAATTCAGTGCAATCGCCAGTGCTTTGTCAGATTTTGTTGACGTAAGGTGATTTGTTAGCAAACAGGCATCAACGTATACGGTAGGTTTTTTATGAAGTATTTGTCAAAGCTGAGCTTGATGGTCGTGCTGCTTGGGTTTTTATCATCTTGTGCAGGTACGTTTGAAGACGAGCAGGAAGAGAGTAATGTTAACGAGACATTACCCCCGATTTTGGTAAGGGTTTCTGGTTATGGTACTTACGAAAATGAGAAGGATCGTTTGTCAGAACGACAGCGATTAATGGCGATGAGGGCATCACGGCTTGACGCGTATAGAACATTAGCTGAAAGAGTCTATGGTACCGTAATATTTGGCTCCTCCACGGTTAGCGACTTTGTGTTGCAGGACGATAATTATCGTACCATGGTCGATAGCGTTATTCGCGGCGCTAAAGTTATTACGGTAACAGAGCATAAAGGGGGAACGTTTGAGACGGTGGTTGAGCTTTTATTAGAGCCTCGTTTTAGAGAATGTTTATCTCATGTGAATCATTTCCGTTACAACGAAGATTGCAGGTTGCCTCTGCCCCATGGTAATGATTCTACCGGTGATATAAAAGTATCTAGTAAGTCGAATGATAGTCTCTACTACTTGAAATAGTTCTGCACTCAACGTTTAGAAGCTTTGTGAGGATGATATATGATGGCTAAGGCGAAAGTGCCTTCTGTTTTGTTGATCGCTTATTGGATGCTCTTGTCACCAGTAGCGAATGCCGAATGGGTTCAGGTGACCGGCCGAGCGAATGTCGTTGGTGGCCAATATGAACTTGCGCGAAAGCAAGCCAGAGATGATGCGTTACAGCAAGCAGCGATGCGACTTGGTGCCAGTATAGAGGGCAGTCAAGAAATGAATAACGGTGCGCTAATCAAAGATGATATTACGGTCACAACGCATGCTAAAGCAAAAAGCGTAGTGGTGGTTAATGAAACCATCGATGGCGATGTGTTGAGTATGGTGGTCAATGCCGACATGGTTAAAATTGAAACCCAGTTGTGCTCAGCCGATAAAGCGAATGGTTATAAAAAAGAGATCGCGGTACTCGGCTTTTCGGTGCAAAAGCCCCAGCAAGCAAATTTAGGTGCGCTATACGATGTAGATAGAAAGCTACCAAGCTTTTTGAAAGAACAATTAGTTCGGCTTGATAACCTGGTTGTACACGAATCTAGCCAATACCAGCTGTATGATGAACTCATCAATGCACCGACGACTGAAACTAGCCAGCGAACCCTCACTAAGGTTGTGAAATATGCACAGCAAATGGATGTGCAGTTTGTTGTATCAGGTATTGTTAGGGACTTATCGGTTGTTGACGAGGATGCTTTTGGTAGCTCTATATGGAAGTCTTCAACGCGTTACTGGGGGGTTGCTGATCGCAGTCGACGCTTTGCCGTAGAGGTGTTTATTCATGATGGATTTAGTGGTTCAGTTGTGTTTCAGAAACACTATGAGTTAACTGATATATGGGATGCAGACCCCAATGATCAAGTAGGGTTCGCCTCACCAGCCTTTGCTGAAACGGCTTATGGGCACTCGGTTGCTGGATTGCTCAATAATATTGCACAGGAAGTTAACGGTGCGATGCGTTGCCAGCCATTTATGGCGAGAATAACGCGTGCTGAAGGGAAAACTATTCACTTCTCATCTGGGGCGAGTACCGGTATTCGACCAGGCGATCAGTTAGCGGTGTATAGGACCTATCGGTTTTATGATTCTGATTTATTGGCAGGGTCCGAGTTGACGAATGCAAAAGCGGCGTTGACTGTTTCACAAGTACACCCATCATTTGCGTCAGGGACTATTTCGGTTGATAGCGGTCGGTTGAATATTCAACAAGATGATTTGTTGATTGCTTGGTGAGGAGTCAATCTTATTAACAGAGGAGGGCGATTGGGATGAACGTTATAGGGTGTGTTTGCGCAACGGTTTGCAAATGGTGCGCAAGCACAGCCTATATAATGACGCGTAATTTATATCAGTTGTTCGGCAATCACCTGAACTTTTTTCACCATTGAGCGCAAGCCGTTGCCCCGTGTTGCGCTGACATGACGTATTAGATCCATTTTTTCAAATATTTCTTCTACATTTACGGCCAGTAGTTCGTTGGGTGATTTAGCATTCATAGCGGCTAATACGATAGCGGCTAGGCCTCTTACAATCAGTGCGTCGCTGTCTATCAATAAATAGAGCTTTCCGCTTGCTTTATCGAGGTAGTGAATCAGCCAAACCTGGCTCTGACAGCCATGAACATAATTCGCTTCGACTTTTTCACTTTCTGGAAACTCAGGGAGTTTTTTGCCTAAATCTATAATGTAGGCATATCGCTCTTCCCAGTCTTCCAGAAACTCAAACGTATCTAGTATCTCATCTGTGTTGATCGAACCACCAAAATCATTCTGGGTAAATTGAGTGTGTTTATCGATAGTCATCTGATTAATAATCCAGTTTTTTAAGTCTATGCAGGTTCAAATTGTAGCCTTGATGCAGCGAAGCGGAATCAGGGGGGATGTTTTTAGGTGGCTTATAACATCCCTAACTCCAGTTTCGCTTCGTCCGTTAGCATATCATTGCTCCAAGGCGGATCAAAAACCAAGTCTACGATAACAAGGTCAACATTAGGGACTTGTTCAACTTTTGCTTTCACATCATCGACGATGACCGGCCCCATACCGCAACCGGCGGAGGTGAGGGTCATGTCGATATTGATCACATTGCCTTTGTCAGTGTTGTTTTCGACTTTGCAACTATAGATAAGCCCAAGATCAACTACATTAACCGGTATTTCAGGGTCGTAACACTGCCTTAGTGCTTCCCAGACCTGATTGTCGTTGATGGTGCCGTCTGCGGGCGTCTCAAAATTCTCAAACTTTATCTCTTTACCCAGTGCATCGGCGTCCTTTCCTTCAATTCGAGCCAGGTTACCGTTAACGGCAACACTAAAAGTGCCCCCTAATGCCTGAGTGATGGTCACGAATGTATCTTTCGGAATCATGATCTCAGTACCCGCAGGTACTAATCGAGCTTCACATTCGCGCTTAGTTAATACAACCTCTCTTTCCATTAGATTGAAACCTCAGACGATAGAAAAGCTTTCGCCGCAGCCACATTCAGCTGTTGCGTTAGGATTGTTGAAATGGAGTACCGAGTTTAACCCTTGAGTGACATAATCAATCTCAGTGCCATTTAATATGGGTAAGTGTTTTTTACTTACAAACAGTTGTACGTCTTTAGCTTGGGTAAAAATCTGATCGTTGTCCTGCTGCTCCAGTGCTTCTTCTTGGCTTACAAGAGATGTTTCGTACATATAGCCAGAGCAGCCACTGGTCTCAAGCCTTAGTCGAATGCCTTGGCAGTTTGGTATTTTCGAAATTTCTTTACGGATGTGCTTGATAGCCGCGTCTGACATCGTAATGTTTACATCGGGTGTAAATTGTTCGGTACTCATTCTCATTCCTCAACTCAACGTCTATATGCGAGTGTCCTTACCTAGATGGTTTCAGGTAAACAGACGCTGGATTTTTTGCAGACATTCAAATAGTTTTTCTACTTCAGATTGGGTGTTGTAGAAGGCAAACGATGCTCTTGCGGTACCTGGCAAACCATAAAAATCCATGAGTGGCATGGCGCAGTGGTGGCCGGTGCGGATAGCGATACCTTGCTGGTCTAACAGTGTGCCTATATCGCTTGGGTGAAGCCCATCGATCATAAACGACATAACCGGTACTTTACTTGCTGCCGTTCCGATAATACGCATACCAGGTACGTCACTGACCATTGAGTTGGCGTAATTCAATAGATTGTTTTCATGCAGTTCTATTGATTGGCGATCGAAGACCGTGAAGTAGTCTATCGCTTTCGCCAGACCAATTGCTTCACTAATCGGTGGTGTTCCTGCCTCGAACTTGTAAGGTAACTCGTTATAAGTGGTTTTTTCGAACGTTACACGTTCAATCATTTCGCCGCCCCCCTGATAAGGAGGCAGTGCGTTTAGCCTATCTTCTTTACCGTAGAGTACGCCAATCCCGGTAGGGCCGAACAGTTTATGAGAAGAGAACACAAAATAATCACAGTCTAACGCTTGAACATCCACCAGAAAGTGAGGTACTGCCTGTGCGCCGTCTATTAATGTGATCGCACCGGCTGCCTTGGCTTTGTCTATGATCTCTTTTACCGGGTTAATGGTGCCGAGTACGTTTGATACCTGTGTGACCGCCACGATCTTAGTTCGCTCGGTCAGTAGCTTATCAAATGCGCCTTCTTGCAGCTCTCCCGCTTCATTGATCTCTATAACTTTTAATATTGCACCGGTTCGCTCTGCCAGCATTTGCCAAGGGACGATATTGGCATGGTGCTCCATTCGGCTGACAATAATTTCATCATCTGCTTTAAGTGACGCAGTGAGGCCGCTTGCCACCAAGTTGATTGCCTCAGTGGTGCCGCCTGTCCAGATAATTTCTTTGGTACTGGCCGCATTGATAAACCGACGAACAGTCTCACGAGCACCTTCAAAGGCAGCTGTTGCTCTATCTCCTAATGTATGAGCGCCACGGTGAACGTTGGAATTGTCATGGCAGTAGTAATCGCTGATAGACTGAATGACCGTATCAGGCTTTTGGGCGCTGGCGGCGTTATCTAAGTAGATAAGGGGCTTGCCATTAACATTCTGATCCAGAATAGGAAAAGACTTCCGTACCGCTTTAATGTCGAAAGTCATTTTGCTATCGTTATTACTCTCTACTGCCTGCTGATTCATATCTGCTTAGACCTCTTTAAACGCGCTTTGTATCAAACTTTCGAGGCGCTTCTCGATTTTTTCTCTGATGATGTCGTTTGGAATCTTCTGTACCAGCTCATTAACAAAACCTAGTGTGAGCATGGTCGCTGCGTTATCAGGTGAAATGCCACGAGTGACCAGATAGTACAGCTCTTCTTCGTCCAGTTGCCCGATGGTCGTGCCATGAGCACATTTAACATCATCTGCATAAATTTCAAGTTCAGGTTTGGTGTCGATTTCTGCGCTTGAAGAAAGAAGAAGGTTCTTGTTGCTCATTGCCCCCGATGTTTTTTGAGCATCACGGTGAATCATAATTCGACCGTTAAATACGATATGGGACTGATCCCCTGCAATGCAACGGTAATTCTCTTCACTTTGACAGTGAGCTGAAACATGCTCAATTTCGGTGTGATTATCGTAGTGCTGCTTTTCTAGGGTGACGCAAACACCATCAAGCGAGCATTCTGCGCCAGGTTCTACAAGCTTAACTTTAAGGTCATGTCTTCTAAGGGTTCCGCCCAACCCGATGCAATAGCTTTTAAAGCGACTATTTCGGTGCTGGGTTACACTAGTAATACCGACGTGAGAAATCTGCTGTTGCTCGGTATTGAGTCGAATATAGCGTATCTCACTTTGTTCTTTCAGGTTAATGTCGGTAACGCTAGTGGTTAGCAGTTCAGTTTGGGTTTGGCCACTAAACTCTTCAATCAGCGTTGCTTCTGCGCCTTGCTCGGCTACCAAAAATACGCGAGCGGCAGATGTTCCTTCGCCTTCTGAATGAAACTGTACCTGTATAGGCTTATCTACCTTGATATTTTTAGGAACGGAGATATAAACTCCATCAGATAAGTACGCTGCATTTATGGCGGTAAACGGGAATTGAGCAGGCGGTGTTGCAGGTGCACTGTCAGCTGAAGGCATTGCAGTTGATAACACCTGTTCAGCTTTTTCGTTTGAAAGTGCTGAAAAGGGTTTAATCGTTAATTCAGCGTTTTCCGGCAATCTTGATCTATCGGCTGCAAAGTGTCCATTTACAAATACTACCAAGTAGCCATCAAGATCAACGAAATCGTTATTGAGTGTTGATTTGGTTGCTGTGGTTAAAGGCTTAGCGATGGCGTCTGACATTTTTAGGTGTCGGC
This sequence comes from uncultured Oleiphilaceae bacterium, assembly GCA_913060665.1. GTDB lineage: Bacteria > Pseudomonadota > Gammaproteobacteria > Pseudomonadales > Oleiphilaceae > Alkalimarinus. The sequence continues at coordinate 36,572 of CAJXUY010000010.1, read as the reverse complement.
TTGAATAACGCCAGTCTTCAGTTTTTCGAGTCGGCAGTAGGCACTGCTCAAGCTGGTGTAGCTGACTCTCTCGAAATGCTACCAGCCAAGGTGCCGATATGCGGGCTTCGTCATGATTTAATGCTTTTGACGCATCAACAAAAACGTTTGGGAAACTGAGTGTTGCACTCATTCAATGACTCCTGAAATTCTAAACACGGCTTGGCTATAGTGGTTAACGTTGAGTTATGTGGGTTAACGTTGGGTATCAGTCGTTTTTACTCTTCGTCGATACCGAGCCAGCCGTAGCCTTTCTCTTCCAGTTCTAGCGCTAACTCTTTACCGCCAGATTTAATGATTTTTCCTTTTGCTAATACATGAACATAGTCAGGTACGATATAGTCTAGTAGTCGCTGGTAATGGGTGACCATAATGACAGAGCGCTCTGGTGAGCGGAGTGCATTAACGCCGTCTGCCACCACTTTAAGTGCGTCAATATCGAGGCCGGAATCAGTTTCATCCAATATCGCTAACTTTGGCTCAAGCATTAGCATCTGCATAATTTCATTACGCTTTTTCTCGCCGCCTGAGAACCCTTCATTAACACCACGTTTTAAAAACGCAGGGTCTAAGTTAACCTGTTTAATCTTTTCTTTAGCGCGCTTCATAAACGATACAGCGTCAATCTCTTCTTCGCCGCGGTATTCTCGAATGCTATTGATAGCGGTTCTGAGAAACTGCAAATTACTAACACCAGGAATTTCAACCGGATACTGAAACGCTAGGAATATGCCTTCACGAGCACGTTGTTCGGTTGGCATTTCAATGAGTGATTTTCCGTCAAGAGTGGCTTCGCCACCGGTAATGTCATAGGCTTCATTGCCTGCCAGCACTTGAGATAGGGTGCTTTTTCCTGATCCGTTAGGCCCCATAATGGCGTGAACTTCTCCAGGACGTACGACCAAGTCGATGCCTTTGAGTATCTGGGTTCCTTCGACTGATGCTTGTAGGTTGCTAATTTTTAACATTACTATCTCTCTCAAACACTGAATCGTTGTTCATATTGTTGATGAACAGCTGTATAAATATTTTGTTGGAATGCGTTTAACCGTTATTAGCCGACTGATCCTTCGAGGCTGACTTCTAGCAATTTAGTGGCTTCTACGGCAAATTCCATCGGCAATTCTTTAAAGACCTCTTTACAGAAACCGTTAACGATCATTGATACCGCTCGTTCCGCATCCATACCGCGTTGTTGGCACAGAAATAGTTGATCATCGCTTACCTTAGAGGTGGTTGCCTCATGCTCGATGATGGCGCTTTTGTTTTTGCTTTCTATATAAGGGAACGTATGAGCCCCGCACTTGTCGCCAATCAACAGTGAGTCGCACTGAGTGTAGTTTCGAGCGTTGTCTGCATTGGGACCAAACTTGACTAGTCCGCGGTAGCTGCTATCACTTTTACCTGCTGAAATGCCTTTAGCGATGATGGTACTCTTGGTATTTTTACCCAAGTGAATCATCTTAGTGCCGGTGTCAGCTTGCTGGAAATTATTAGTAAGCGCAACGGAGTAAAACTCTCCGACGCTATTGTCGCCACGCAATATGCAACTAGGGTACTTCCAGGTAATAGCAGACCCTGTTTCAACCTGTGTCCACGATACTTTAGAGTTTTTACCAATGCAGGTTGCACGCTTGGTTACGAAGTTGTAGATACCGCCTTTACCTTCGTCATCACCGGGGTACCAGTTTTGCACCGTGGAATATTTGATTTCGGAATCATCAAGCAGTACCAGTTCAACGACCGCTGCGTGTAGCTGGTTTTCATCCCGCATGGGGGCAGTACAGCCTTCTAGATAACTCACATGGCTGCCTTCGTCTGCAATAATGAGTGTGCGTTCGAATTGGCCTGTATTAGCTTCGTTAATTCGGAAATACGTTGAAAGTTCCAATGGACAGCGAACGCCCTTGGGGATATAGACAAATGACCCGTCACTGAATACAGCAGAGTTCAATGCTGAATAAAAATTGTCTCGCTGGGGAACAACAGTGCCTAGGTATTTTTTAACGAGTTCGGGGTATTCTTGAATCGCTTCAGAAATCGGACAAAAAATAACGCCTGCTTTAGCCAGTTGATCTTTAAATGTAGTGGCGACTGAGACACTATCAAAAACCACATCAACCGCAACACCTGCTAAACGAGCACGTTCGTGTAGTGGGATACCAAGTTTTTCATACGTGCGTAGTAACTCAGGGTCAACTTCGTCTAGACTTTTTGGCGCATTCTCTTGAGACTTTGGCGCAGAGTAGTAGGATATATCTTCAAAATCGATAGGTGGGAACGAGACATGTGCCCACTCTGGCGTTGGCATTTCGGCCCATGCTCGATACGCTTTGAGGCGCCACTCAAGCATCCATTCTGGTTCATTTTTACGGGCAGAAATCTTGCGTACGGTCTCTTCATTAAGGCCAGGGGCGAAAGTATCTGATTCGATATCGGTTACAAAGCCATGTTTGTATTCATTTTTGATGAGTTCGTTAACCGATTTATCGGAGTCTGACATGATTTAATTCTCCGCATTCTCTCATTAATGCTTGGTATGCGTTAATTAACAACATTGCCTAACAGGGTTTAGTTGTCAGTGATGTTGTCGAGGTGATATCGCATTGATCGTTATCTATTGGAGGTATTTTACAATAACCGAGTAAAATAGTCAGGTATTATTTTTATGGCGATCAAAAGAGCGCAAATTTTAATCTTTTTTGAGCTAAAGTTGAACTGTTAGTTAGTTCTGACACGTATTAATTTTAACTTATGACAGTTGAGGGTGGTTTCTCGACAGGCATTAATAGCAGCTGCCTCTCGGACATGGTTTGGTATAGATCGAGCATCCAAAAAAATAGGTTTGAGACTTTACGTAAAAAGTATTGATGCTTCACTTTAAAGCTCAGCGACCGAAGCGCCACCTTAGTCGTCAAACAGGGCATCTATATCTGTGTTATAGGTAACGTCTACCAGCTTCCAGTCATTTTTTGGTTGGTAATAATTGACTTCCCAAACAATGGCGGCATTTTCAAACTTAAGCAGGTACTTCTGTTTAAAAAAGTGTTCTTTGATGCTATCTGTGGTGATTAAATCATAAGAGATGGGCTCACCCAGTTGCTCTCTTACTTTTACCATAAATGAAGAGACGTCTGAGGCTTGCTGGTTTAGCCGCTCTACATCACCCCCGACAGTAGATATCAGATCTTTATAGGCCAACTCAGTATTGCCTTTCAATAATAGGGACATAAAGTGATCCCCCGCCTTTGATAGTGTCCCTTTTGTGTCGGTTGTTGACTCTGCTGTGTTATTAGCGAGTGCTATGGATGAGTACGAGAATATCATGCTAAATAGAGCGACAATAAACCAGCGCATATTGTTATATCCTTTGCAGTGCTTAAGTAAAAAATGTATTTCCGAAAACTTGCAACATCATACCTTAAGGTCCATCTTTAGAGTAGTCGTGGCCAGAGTGGCTTTTTGATGGCGCTTTTTCTTCGATGTTCGATTCTGTTTACACGTGAGGTGTGAGTATGAGTAATTTTGAAAAAGAACACCCGCTGATGAATGAAGTGACACGCACTATTAACCAACTATGCACCAATAAAAAAGAAGAAGAGATGCTTCAGGCGCTACTGAAGCACCAAGGGGCTTCTAAGAAGTCGTTAGGGGTAAAGAACACTAATGCTGATGTAGGTTGACGTAATTCTGTCAATACAGTTATGGGGAAGTAAGTCATTTATGGAATACACAATATTAAAATCTCTTGGTGTAAAAGAGTTAGATTACGTTGAGCGTTACTCGGTTCGAACGGAGGGTAACAGTGATGTGCTAAAAATCTATTATGAGAAGAAAAAAGGTCAACTATTCCATAGAAGTGAAAAATTTAAATTTTCACGATCATCCCGTGGTGTTCGGTCTTCGTCATCTGACCCAAATGCTTATAATGAAATAAGTGAAGTGTCGCCAATGCTGACTAAGGTGATGGCGGAACTTGATGACATTGTTGATCATGAGCATCAGGAACAGGATGCGAAGAACAAAATCCTTAATGACTTAAGGCATTTAGAAAAGGTTGTTCAGCATAAAATTCAGGAAATAGAAGCGCAGCTAGATAGACTCTAGTGTTGGAAGGTCGTGTCACTTATTCTGTGCTAGCTGTCGCCTTCTTTTATTAATGACGAGTCATTAAGTGGTGGGCAATGGTAGTCGTCCACCACTTTGTCGCCGCCTTCTTTGTTACCAATAACGCTCTCCAAGTGAATATCAAACCCCCATAGCCGGTGTATATGTTTGAGTACATCGGCAGTGTCTGCTTCCATGGGGACTCGATTTACCGGAATATGCCTCAGTGTCAGGGATCGATCACCCCTGATATCGACATTCCATACCTGTATATTCGGCTCGTTATAGCTTAGGTTGTATTGCCTCGCCAGCTGCTCTCTTACAAGCTGATAGCCACTCTCATCATGTATAGCCTTTACGTGGTATTCGTTTTCCATGTCGTCATCCATAATGGAAAACAGTTTGAGGTCACGAATGACTTTAGGCGACAGGAATTGAAGAATAAAGCTCTCATCTTTAAAATTTTCCATGGCAAAGTGAAGGGTGGTTAACCAGTCGCTCCCCGCAATGTCTGGGAACCATTGTTTATCTTCATCAGTGGGCGCTTCACAGATTCGACGAATATCCTGATACATGGCAAACCCAAGTGTATAGGGGTTTATACCACTATACCAAGGGCTGTCAAAGGGTGGTTGATAGGTGACGGCGGTATGCGATTGTAAAAACTCGATCATAAATCCATCGGTGACCAATCCTTTGTCATATAGACGGTTAAGGATTGTATAATGCCAAAATGTGGCCCAGCCTTCGTTCATCACTTGAGTTTGCCGCTGAGGATAGAAATACTGCGCTATCTTGCGAACAATTCTGACGATCTCTCGTTGCCATGGCTCTAATAAAGGCGCGTTCTTTTCGATGAAATATAGTAGGTTTTCTTGCGGCTCTTTGGGGAACCGTTGTTGTTTACCAGATTTCTCTTTCCCCGGTTTGGTTGGGAGTGTAAGCCATAATTCGTTGACTTGTTGTTGCAGGTACTCTTCGCGTTCTTGCTGCCGGTTTTTTTCCTCTTCAGCCGAGATAGGAGGAGGGCGCTTATAACGATCAACGCCATGGTTCATAATGGCATGACAAGAGTCCAGAAACTTCTCAACCGTCTCAAGCCCATGACGCTCTTCACATTTGGATATATAGTTACGCGCAAACAACAGGTAGTCGATGATAGCACTAGCATCCGTCCAGGTTTTGAATAGATAGTTACCTTTAAAAAAAGAGTTGTGACCGTAGGCTGCATGAGCGATCACCAAGGCTTGCATCGTAATGGTATTCTCTTCCATCAGGTAGGCAATGCAAGGGTCAGAATTGATCACGATTTCATAAGCCAACCCCATTTGACCTCGCTGATAGCGTTTGGACGTATTCAAGAACTGCTTACCAAAAGACCAGTGATGGTAACCAACAGGCATACCAACAGACGAGTAAGCATCCATCATCTGCTCAGCGCTAATCACCTCAATCTGATTGGGGTAGGTATCGAGCTTAAACTCCTTCGCGACTTTGGCGATTTCTTCGTCATACTGCTCTATTAGCTCAAATGTCCACTCTGACCCTGTTGAAATTGGTTTTTGGCTCATACACACTCCCACTTAATCAAATCATTGGTTAAGTATAGCTCATGATTTTTTAGATAATTGAGGCTGCTAATGATTAGAGTAAATAGTTCTGTATTGGGGGTTTGTAAGCGCTCAATAAACCCCACCTAACATCCGCGAAGTGAATCAAATACGCTCAAGCCTCATTCATTATGAGGCAAAATCATGAGCAACGCAGCACTCACAGAAAAACAAGCCTACTGGCTCAACCATATACAGCTGTGCGAACAGAAGAACCTAACTGCTCCCGTTTACTGTGATCAACATGACTTAAAAGTATCACAGTTTTACAGCTATAAACATGAACTTCGCCGCAAAGGTTTTCTGCAAACGGAATCTACAACGGCCTTTGCAAAAGCCATCGTTGCACCGCCACAAAAATCGGTGGCGGCAAGGCCACACTCTTTCTCTTTGTCCGTTGTTTGGGGTAAGTTTCGATTCCAAATGACGACGGGTGGCTCGTTGTCATGATGAGGCCTGATGACTTATCGACTACCGTTTACTTGCACAAAGACCCAGTGGACTTTAGAAAGTCGATTAACGGCTTGGCCATCTTAGTCGAGGCGGAGATGGATCTGAATCCATTTGAGAAAGCGCTATTTGCCTTCTGTAACCATAGAAAAAGGTGTCAGATCTATTTTTTGAAACCAGAGAATAGTTCTGAGACTTTTTGATTAAAAATAAATAGAGAAAAGTGTTTATGAAAAGTAAATCGAATACCATTTTTAAACAAATGCGGCTGCTATCAGTGACTTTAAGCCTATTTCTTCTCAATGGGTGCACCTCATGGTTTTATACCCCCGGTATGAGTGAACTTGAAAAACTGTGTGAAAAAGATGCTGGTATGAAAATATATGAAACTGTCGAAGTTGAAGGCTATTTCAATGGTTATCTTGATTATTGTTATGCCTGTTGGAATGAAGTTATTAGGAATGGATTTACTTACATAGAATTTGAAAACAAAGCCCCTGAAAGTTATCACGCTATTACTGAAACAGGCTATTGGCGGTTAGAGAAAGTGGCTAGGAATAGTGGCAGGTGTCACCTAGGTATTGATAAAAAGCTAGAAAAAAAGCGTGCAAGCACTCCTTTTCTAAAAAACTTTTGCATTGCCGCAGAAAAGGTTGATAAACCGAAGAGTCGTTATGCTATAGCCGGTGAAAGAAAAGAATGGATTGTTAGTGATTACCATCGATCAACAATTACCAGGTTAAATACGCGAATATGGGAAATTGATACGGATAAAGCCTTAGGAACATGGATCAGTTATTTACTGAACCCGTGGCCGCAAGGATTTGATTATGGAAAAGTGTATGACTGTGTAGATATTGGTGCAATAAAAAGAGAACAACCACTTATTCAGCAAACATTAAAACTACAAGATAAATAGGGATATTAATCATGACTGCAAATACGGAAGAAATTTATCAAAATGGTTTATTGGCAGATTCGGCTTATATTGATTTCAATGGATTATATGATACAGCTACAAGAAAAAGGTGTCAGATCTATTCAAGAAAAAGGTGTCAGATCTATTTTTTGAAACCAGAGAATAGTTCTGAGACTTTTTGATTAAAAATAAATAGAGAAAAGGGAAATGAAATCTAAAGATGTAAAACAGGGCTGCCTGGGAATGAAACGAAAAATAGATCTGACACCTTTTTTGTTTTTTGCTTGATCAGGGTACATGCTCTATGTTTTTTATATTAGTGGCACAGCAGCGAGTGGGAAATCGGCCAGACAGAATAGAGCCTAGAGCGTTAAAACGTAGGGCAAAGCCTTACCCTTTATTGAAGAAACATCGAAATTTAGCAAGATCGGAAGTGCGAGAAAATGGGCACCCTTAGAGGCTTAAGTAAGTGCCATTCAGATCTGACACCTTTTTTGTTGAAGCAACGGCAACGCCGGTATAGAGAGTTTGTTGAAGCAAGTGGAATTGGGTCAAATAACGACAAAATAAGATTGGCGTTAGATAGATGCCAGTTAACAGATTCTAGTTGTTTTGTAGATGAAATCGAGAAAAGAATGGGGTTAAGAGTGGAATCACGAGGACAGGGTAGGCCAAAGAAGGAGGTTGTTTATGGAAAATAGATCTGACACCTTTTTTGGTTTTGTAGATGAGATAGAGAGAAGGGTGGGATTAAGAGTGGAAACTAGAGGGCAAGGTAGGCCAAAGAAGGAGGTTGTTTATGGAAAATAGATCTGACACCTTTTATGCAGATTGATCCTGCAGATATTGACTTGCTGGTTGAAGTCATGGCGTCGTTTGGTGCACCTACAGGGGGTGAGATAACACTCTCTGCCGAGCAACGAGAGCAAGCCAACACATCAATTGCTGCAGCATGGCAGACGGTTTAAGGTGGTGTAATTAGGGAAGGGGTCGAGAGGCCCCTTTTATGTTGCTAGGTTAGTCTTTATAACAATACAGCTGTGCTATTACGCTTGCTTCCTCTGAAACAAATCACGAAAAACCGGATAAATATCACCTGCGTCAACAATTTGCTGCATGGCGAAGCTATCTTGAAACTGGGCGCTGAGCTTTTCGTATTCGTGCCATAGCATTTGGTGTTCGTGGGGGGTTATTTCAATATAGGAATAATATTGCACCATCGGCAGTATTTTCTCATTGAGCAGTTTTCCGCATATAGGAGAGTCGTCATTCCAGTTGTCGCCATCTGATGCTTGTGCAGCGTAGATATTCCAGTTGCTAGCGGGGTAGCGTTTTTCCATTACTTCGTTCATGAGTTTTAGGGCGCTGGATACAATCGTGCCGCCGGTTTCTCGGGAGTAAAAGAACTCTTCTTCATCCACTTCTTTAGCGCTGGTGTGATGGCGTATAAACACTACATCAATTTTTTGGTAATTGCGTCTTAAGAACATATATAACAAGATGAAAAAACGTTTGGCAATATCTTTATGGGTTTGGCTCATTGACCCTGAAACGTCCATCAAACAAAACATGACGGCGCTAGTGGTCGGGACTGGCTGTTTAATGTGCTGGTTAAACTTGAGGTCAAACTCATCGATCCACGGGATCTTTTTGACGCGGTCTTTTAGTTTCTGAATGTCTTCTTTAAGGCTTTTAATGAGGTCTTGATTACTAAATGCTGGGTCTTTGATATCCGGGGCGGTTTCGAGTTCTTTTAACTGCGCCTCTAGCTTTCGTATGGCTTCACGGGACTTTCCGGTCAGGGCGATACGGCGAGCATAGGCGCCCCTTAGTGAACGAACAATATTGATTTTGGCGGGCACACCTTTGCTTGAGTAGCCTGCTCGCACGTATTTATAGGAGGTGGTGTCTTTAAGCTGTTTTTTGATCAGGTTGGGAAGTTCGAGGTCTTCAAACATGAAGTCCAGAAATTCTTCTTGAGAGATATTGAAAACAAACTCATCCATGCCTTCGCCAGAATCACTGGCATCGCCGGTCCCGCTTCCTCCGCTGGAGCCTGATGGTGGCCTTGGTAAGGTATCGCCTGCGATAAACTCTTTATTGCCTGGGTGAATCGCTTCTCGTTTGCCCCCTTGGCCATGTCGGAATACAGGTTCTGCAATATCTTTAGCAGGAATACTAACGCTTTCGCCTCGTTCTATATCGGTTATGCTGCGCTTATCAATGGCATCTGAAACGGCTTTCTTAATGTGGTGACGATAGCGTTTCAGAAAACGTTCGCGGTTGACTGCGCTTTTATTTTTACCGTTCAGACGACGGTCTATAACATGGGTCATTCCCATAGGCCCTCTCCAAGCGTTGTATTACTGTGACTTACGCACTCTGAGGTACCACTCAGCCAAGAGTCGCACTTGCTTCTCTGTGTAGCCTCTGTCTATCATCCTGTCGACAAATTCCTCATGTTTGGTTTTGTCTTCGTTAGAGGCTTTAGCATTGAAGGATATAACCGGTAGTAGATCTTCAGTATTGGAGAACATTTTTTTCTCGATAACCGTTCTTAGTTTTTCATAACTTAGCCATGACGGATTGTTGCCTGAATTGTTGGCTCTTGCCCGAAGGACAAAGTTGACAATTTCGTTTCTGAAATCTTTGGGGTTGCTGATGCCTGCGGGTTTTTCAATTTTTTCCAATTCTTCGTTGATGGATGCACGGTTGAGAATTTCGCCGGTTTCTGGGTCTCGGTATTCCTGATCTTGTATCCAAAAATCTGCATAAGTGACATAGCGGTCGAAGATGTTTTGACCATACTCGGAATACGATTCGAGGTAAGCGGTTTGTATTTCTTTACCGATGAATTCTACGTAGTGAGGGGCGAGGTATTCTTTGATATAGCGTAGATAGCGCTCTGCGACCTCGGACGGAAACTGCTCTTGTTCGATCTGTTTTTCGAGTACATATAAAAGGTGGACTGGGTTGGCGGCTATTTCGGTGGTATCAAAATTAAACACTTTAGACAGTATTTTAAATGCAAAACGGGTTGATAACCCTTCCATGCCTTCGTTAACGCCCGCAGAATCTTTGTACTCCTGTATGGACTTGGCCTTGGGGTCTGTGTCTTTAATGTTTTGACCGTCATAGACCTTCATCTTTGAGAACACACTGGAGTTTTCGGGTTCGTTGAGCCTAGAAAGCACCGAGAACTGACCCAGCATTGCCAAGGTGTCGGGTGCGCAATGGGCATTTGATAATGAGCTGTTTTTGAGTAGCTTGTCGTATATTTTAATCTCTTCAGTGACGCGCAAACAGTAAGGGACTTTAACGATATAGATGCGATCTAGAAATGCTTCGTTGTTTTTGTTGTTGCGAAATGACTGCCATTCCGACTCATTGGAGTGTGCCAGAATGATGCCTTCAAATGGCACTGAACTCATACCTTCTGTGGTATTGTAATTACCTTCCTGAGTAGCCGTTAACAGTGGGTGGAGTACCTTGATAGGGGCTTTAAACATCTCCACAAATTCCATTAAGCCTTGATTCGCGCGGCATAGGCCGCCACTAAAACTATAGGCATCCGGGTCGTCTTGTGGGTACTCTTCTAGCATTCGAATATTCACTTTACCCACTAATGACGATATATCTTGATTGTTTTCATCACCTGGCTCGGTTTTGGATATGGCAACTTGGTCTAAAATGGATGGCCAGAGCTTAACGACTCGGAACTGGCTAATATCACCATTAAATTCATGCAGACGTTTCACTGCCCAAGGCGACATAATCGAGCTGAGATAGCGGCGGGGGATACCGTACTCGTCTTCTAGAATCGCGCCATCTTCATCAGCATCAAACAGTGCCAGGGGCGACTCTTGCACTGGGGAGCCTTTAATCGCGTAGAACGGCACCTTTTGCATAAGTTGTTTTAGTTTTTCGGCTAGTGAGGACTTACCACCCCCGACAGGGCCCAGCAGGTAAATAATCTGCTTCTTCTCTTCCAATCCTTGAGCGGCATGCTTGAAGAATGAGACCATTTGTTCGACACACTCTTCCATACCAAAAAAGTCGTCGAACTCCTGGTAGCGTTTGATTATCTTATTGGAAAAAATTCGACTGAGACGGGGGTCTTTAGATGTGTCGATGAACTCAGGCTCACCGATGGCTAACAGGATACGCTCTGCGGCAGTGGCATAAGCAGAAGGGTCATCCTTGCAGATTTTTAAGTACTCTTCGAGCGTATACTCTTCATGCTTCGTCGATTCATATCGCGACTGGAAGTGATTAAATATACTCATATAGCCCCCTGGAATGTGTTCCAAATTTACACGATGCTTGCCTCAGTACGGTTGTGCTGTATATAAATTATTTACCGCAAATACTCATCACATTAAGATGTTTTGTATAGCATTGGCACGAGAGTATTTACTCAAACCTGAACGGTCACTTACTGCTATAAGGTTAGTCGATATTTTTAATATTGGACAGAAATGGTAATGTTTAGTTTGGGTTCTATGTAGAAACTCCAGCCAGTTAAATAGAAGAGGGGTGTTAAGTGAATGCAGTTATTTTAGATGCAGCGAGCTTGGGGGATGATGTTTCGCTCGAATGTTTGGGGGTTCATGTAGAGGTCATTACGCACTACGCCGGAACGCAACCGCATCAAGTCTCTGAGCGTATTCAGGGGCATGAGGTTGTTATCGTAAATAAGGTTTTATTGGGTGAGGCCGAGTTGCAGCATGCACCTGACTTGAAATTAATCGCCGTAATAGCCACGGGAACCAATAATGTTGATTTAGATGCGGCAAAAAAACGGGGTATAAGGGTCGTTAATGTAACTGGCTATGGCAGAGCAACAGTGGTGCAGCACACGTTTTCGTTAATTCTTGCACTATCAAATAACCTCCTTAACTATGTTGCTGATGTAAAATCAGGATTATGGGCAAAAAGTGAAACTTTTTGTTTAATGGATCATCCGATACGGGAGCTGGAGGGTAAGACGTTAGGGGTTATTGGTTATGGGGAGCTAGGAGAAGGCGTTGTAAAAATGGGACAGGCATTTGGTATGAATATCCTGGTGGGTACTCGCAAGGGAGCAAAAGTGAATGCTGTTGACGGTTTTGACCGGGTGCCGATTGATGAATTGCTGCGTGCGTCTGATGTGGTCTCCTTACATTGTTTACTTAGTGAAGGTACTAAAGACTTGATAGGCGCTCGGGAGTTAGCATTAATGAAACCTGATGCCATCATAGTGAATACGTCACGAGGGGGGTTAATTGATGAAAAGGCTCTGGCCTGTGCGCTTAGGCAGCAGGTGATTGCAGGGGCTGCTACTGATGTATTGAGTGTTGAGCCTCCTGTAGAAGGGAACCCATTGTTAGCAGGTGATATCCCTAATCTGATTGTGACCCCTCACTGCGCATGGGCGAGCAAAGAGGCACGACAAAGGTTGGTGAACATTACAGCAGACAATATTCAGCGGTTTGTGAATGACTCGTTAGCGCGTTATGTTGTTTGATTAGTAAGGAGTCAATATGTGGATTCAAAAAGAGTTATCGCTTAGTCAAAAGAGCAGAGGGTTTCACTTAGTAACCGATGAAATTCTCGCTCAACTACCTGAGATACAGTCGCTATCTGTCGGTCTTTTGCATTTATTTATTCAGCATACGTCTGCGTCTATTGCCATTTGTGAAAATGCCGACCCCACGGTAAGAAGTGACATGGAGGCCCACTTTAACCATTTTGTACCTGAGAGAGCACCTTACTATCAACATATCCTAGAAGGCAGTGATGATATGCCTGCACATATCAAATCGGTTACGGTTGGAACTGACCTAGCGATACCCATCGGGGGTGGTGTGTTGAAACTAGGCGTATGGCAAGGAATATATTTGGGAGAGCACCGTAACTATGGCGGCAGAAGGCATATTGTGGCAACTATTCAGGGCCAATCAGGCTCAGCCTAACCCTAAGATCGTTTAATGCTTGTTTTTTAATGTAATTCTTTGCAAAAAGAACATTTGATTTCTATGCTATAGAGACGGCTATCTACAGGTAATTATTGGATGAATCCCCCACTATATTCGTCATTATTGGCAAAATTTTTGTTAGCAGCAGCACTCCCGCTGTTGTTGCTTTTAGTGTTTGCGAATGTGGTTTATGTTTATTTAAAAACCGATGAACTGCGCGCACGGCATTTAGATAGCGTGAGCAGTGAAGTCCAGTTACTGGCAACTCAGCTGTCGATCCCCGTCTGGCAGTTTGATAAAGAAACGGTCGTGTCGCTGGTCAAAACATTGGGAGACTCAAATTACATTGTCTGTGCAAAGCTTGAAGAATATGAAAGTTACAGTGATGTGGTTCGACAGCTACATCAAGTAGGTGAGTGTTCGGTTGAAGGGGGTAAAACGATATCGACAATTGAAACAGTTAGTGCAGAAGTCACCTATGATTATGATGGTGAGTTGATCAAAACGGGGCTGCTTGAGGTTAACCTCGATTTGAGTCAGGTAGGTGACTCGTTAGTCGTATCACTCCTCAGCGAGCTAATATTGTTTGTTCTTTACGTTGTTATTTTTCTGGTTGGCTTTACGGTTGCATTGAAGGCAACAGTGCTTAAGCCACTGAAAATGGTCCATGATTCAGTTTTGTCATACCAAAATACGGGTAATAGAGAGTTGGTAGAATGGAAGTCCAAAGATGAATTGGGCACGCTGATTGAAGAGTACAACAAGAACTTAGTTGGCATGGATAAAGCCGAACAAGCGCTAAAAGATAAAAATGTCGTCTTGGAAGAGGCAAAAAAGGAAGCTGAAGAAGCCCGTGATATCGCTGAGCAAACGGCCAGCGCCAAGAGCGAATTTCTTGCTAATATGAGCCACGAAATAAGAACGCCGATGAATGCTATTCAAGGCTTGTCTGAAATGCTTAGTCGCACTCGGTTAAGCGTAAAGCAGGGAGGATATCTGAATCGAATCAGGAACTCTGCAGATATACTACTCGCGATCATTAATGATATTTTGGACTTTTCTAAAATTGAAGCCGGTAAACTGGAACTAGAGAATGTCGAGTTTTCATTGGCTGAAACCATTGAAAAAGTATCGGATGTCGAATCATTTGTTGCGGATAATAAAGGCATTGAAATGGTGGTTAGGGTCTCTCAGGATATCCCGGATAGACTGAAGGGGGACGCGATGAGGCTTAGTCAGGTTTTGATTAACTTGATTAGTAATGCCATTAAGTTTACGGAAAGCGGCGAGGTTGTTGTTGCGATAGAACTGGAGAGACGAACGGCTGACCATATTGTAATTAGAGGCACCATTACCGATACCGGTGTCGGTATTGCTGATGACGCATTACTTTCGTTATTTGATTCGTTTACTCAAGCAGATGGTTCGACCACCCGAGAATTTGGGGGGACAGGGTTAGGCTTGACGATCTGTAAACGCCTGGTTGAATTGATGGGAGGAGGGATTGAGGTAAAAAGTAAGTTGGGCAGAGGCAGTGAGTTTGCATTTACTGCCGAGTATTCAATAATGCCAGATGGCCTGCAGATAGAAAACCCGCTGGATCTCTTCGAAGGCAATACGCCTAACGTAATGATTGTTGGGGATAGCCGTTCTTGTGACGAGCTGTTTGCTATTCTTAGTAAAATGAATATAGATATTCAGCGCATTGAGTCGGGAGATGCCGTACTTAGTTTCCTAACATCCCTTAGTAAAGAGCAGGAAAGTTATCATTCAGGGGTAAAGGCCCAAGCTCCCGTTGTTATCTACATTGATGTTAGTAATGTTAGGGTGAGCTTTTCGGAGGTAGCCGAAAAAATAGCCCTGCTGAAGCAGCCTTCGGAGTACAAGCTGGTACCGATACTTTCAGTCAGCCAGCGGGATAAAATTGAGTCTGAAGATGAGGATATAAAAATTCCGGCTGTTCTGACCAAGCCTATATTGCAGCGCAGAGTGTTTAGCTCTCTCAGAGATGCAGTATTGTTACCGCGAGACGAAAGTGGGGAGGCAGCACTGCTTTTTACCGCTGAAACTAGCCTCAAGGGCGCTAAGATTTTGGTAGTAGAGGATAATCAGGTGAACCAGTTAGTTGCTCGTGAAATGCTGGAGTCTGTGGGGGTTGTTGTACGAGTAGCGGATAATGGCAAGCAGGCATTGAATAGATTGGAAGATCAGTTTATTACCTATGATGCGGTTTTAATGGACATACATATGCCCATAATGGATGGCTACTGCGCCACTAAAGCTATTCGTGAGAAATATGGTGACAGTTTGCCGGTTATTGCGCTGACTGCAAATGCCACAACAGACGAGAAAAAACGTTGTTTGGATATTGGTATGAGTGATTTTTTAACTAAACCGATTGATAGTGAAACTTTGTTTAAAGTGCTTTCTTACTGGGTGCGTATTAGTAAAGAAGATGAGAGCTATCGTGAAGTAAACGAAGCTCGTTCAAATGAAAATTCATTAGTTGCAAATGTAGAAAGTAGTGTTGTGAATAGTCATGAAAATGGTGGAGAAGTTACCGTCTCTTCGGGTGCGGTCATATCGATGGATGACCTTGAAATTCGGTTTAAGTCACACCCAACTATTATTCCTCGTATTTTTCAGAGTTTTAAAGAGAGTTTCTGTGACTTTGAATCTGAGTTTATGGATGCTCTGGAGGCATCGGATGATGAAACCTTGTATCGTTTAGCGCACTCACTTAAAGGAAGTGCGTCGAATATATCTGCTGAGAGGTTGCGAGAGTTGTCTGCAGACTTAGAAGAAAAGTTAAAGGACAATAAGCCAATAGAGGCTCTGGAATGGTTTCCCTGGGTTGTTGATCACTTAAGTAAAGTGTTAGCGTTTATTGATGAATATCTAAGAAATGAAGAGGCTAAGTGATCACTTTGCTAGTATTAGTAAGTCGTAGCTGTATTAGTAGTTGGAAATGTAAATGGATTTGAGTGCAAAGGTTGAACGGGTAGAGCAGTGGTTATTCTCCAGTCAAAAAGGGTTGGGTAGAGTAATGCAGTGGGTTCACCGTGTCGCAAGAGTATTATTTGCCGTTATTCGTGACGTGCTGAACGGTAACTTAACGTTGCATGCGATGGGGTTGGTATATACGACGATGTTATCGGTCGTCCCTCTCTTGGCGTTGAGTTTTTCAGTTCTTAAAGCAATGGGAGTACACAACCAATTAACACCGCTTTTATATAGCTTCTTCGAGCCCATGGGGCCGCAGGGCGTTGACATCGCTGATAACGTTTTGAGCTTTGTAGATAATATTAAAGTAGGAGTGCTTGGTTCATTAGGGTTAATTTTATTAATTTATACGGTTATCTCATTGGTTCAGAAGATTGAGAGGTCGTTCAACTATATTTGGCGGGTGCCGCAGTTAAGGTCTATCGGTCAAAGGTTTAGCAATTATCTTAGTGTGATAATGGTGGGGCCGTTATTAATGGCGTCGGCTATTGGCGTTACTGCTACCATTATGAACTCATCTGTTGTACATGAGGCGATGCAAATTGAACCGTTTGGTTTCCTCATCGCAAGTGCTAGTAAATTGATGCCATTCGTTCTTATTATAGCTGCATTTACATTTGTATATCTATTTATGCCTAACACAAAAGTACGTTTTAAAAGTGCGTTGGTAGGCGGCGTTGTAGGAGGCATTACATGGCAGATGACTGGGGTTCTATTTGCATCATTTGTAGTGAGTTCTGCTCAGTATGAGGCGGTCTATTCTGGGTTTGCAGTCGGTATCGTATTATTAATATGGCTCTACATTTGCTGGTTGATACTGCTACTGGGGTCAAGTATTGCCTACTATGATCAAAACTTTAACCGTATATCACGTAGCTACGAACTAAAAGTCTCTGCAGAAGTATCTGAGCGTCTAGCATTGGCTATTATGGAAGAAGTGTCGCGTCGTTATGATCAATCAGAGGAGCCTATCACTCAACTACAGCTTGAAGAGCTGCTGCCTGTGCCGCCCGTGTTGACGAGAGAGGTCTCCGATAAGCTATTAAGGCAATCAATTTTAATTGTCGCAGGAGGGAGTGGTGATGCGCTTGTACCAGGTACTTCACTGGATAAAATTTCGGTGTTATCTGTTCTTAAAGCCGTGCGCTCTGATGAAGAGGGGCTTGTGGATAGGTTAAAACTGAATGTTGGTTTATCTAAATTTCAGAGCTCGGTTGATCATGTGCTAGAAAGTCAGTTTAAAGATATAACGTTACAAAAGCTGGTAAGGCAACAGTCCTAACGTTCAAGCTGCGCCTTGATTACCGCACGCTTACCCAGATAACCGTGCAAGCATGCTGCATCGTTCATGTATCATTGACTCATAAGAGCGAACCGTACCGAACGAAGGCTTTGAGCAATTCGCTTCAGCTACTTCCAGTTTTCGAATGAGGTGGGTTACTTCTTCTAATAACTGCTTTCTTATTTGATTGCGCTTTTTAACTTCATTTCCCAATCGTATTTGACAAAGGTTACTTGTCATTTCACTCTCCTGAATACATCCGCTTGGATCACGTTTTAATAAAAGAAATAAAATATAACAAAAGTTCACATTTCTAATAAAAGTTAAGTACATCAAACAGGATAAGTCAAAAACTTCGTGTGGTTTTTATAAGATCTTTGTATGTGGTTGTATTAAAGTGGTTTTTTACTTTCAGGGGGTGGATCGAAACTAAACTCCAGAGCCAAACACCAGTATCAGTTGAGCCAGGCCCGCTCCAAAGCCAAGGGCTGCACCAATAAGAATTAGTTTCACCTCGTCCTCCTGAAAGCAAGGCCTGAGTAGGTCTTGAAATTCTTCTGAGCTGAGGTTTTCCATCCGTTCCCTCATGAGACTTTCTACAGCTTCAGCCCTATCGTTATTGAATACGGGGTCAGTAAAGGCGTCAGCTGATATTTCGATGGCTTTTTCACCGACATGGTGCTTGAGGTGAGCGAAGCCTTTAGGCCCAAATGCGATTTGAGTTAAGGGTTTTGATAGGCCTGCAGTATCATCAACGATAGGCTTAATATGTTTTTTAATCATGTTTTTGGCTCTATCTGCACTAGACCCGTTTAGGGTAGCATTAATGATATTGCCTATGGTTAGTATTTCGTGAGTAATAATGGAACAGAATGAATGAGCAACCGCCTTTTGCCGTTTAAGGAATAACCCCTGAAACTCAATTCCCATTATTTTTATAGGGTTAACTGGGCGGAAAATAACATTGAGTGCGATCCAGTTGGTTGCGTAGCCCACAATAAGTCCGGCAACGGGTAATATCCACCAGTTCTTGAAAAAGTACCATACGGCCATTTGAATAAGGCCAAAGAATAATCCAAGCCATGCGCCGGAGTTAATGATAAAACGAAACTCCTTGTCGCCGCATTCTAAAAAGATTCGGTTGAGCAATATCTTATCTTCAGCCAGCTGATCTATTACCATACCTTTAATATCTAAAAGTTCTTCGATATTGGTTGCAAGGTCGTCCACTAAATTGTCGACAAGGTCTGGTGCGCTCTTCCTGACTCGGTCATAGACCATTTGGCGCATAGGTGTGGGTAAGTTTTCCCAAAAGGTGGCGTGCTTTTTTAGCATTAGCTCATCGACATACTCTTCAATTCTAGGTTCAACAGTTTTTATTATGTGGGTTGCTAACACTTTTGGGTCAATCTGCTCGAAGACCTCACGGACAGTACCAATTTTAGAAATGGTCGCATCTACGCTAATAGCGGCCATTTTTCGTGCTTTTGACGGAATGATTCCCTGCCACCCCAGTAAAGGAGGAATACCAACAAACTCCAAAGGTAAGAATGTTAACTTTATAGCTAGCCAGTTGGTCGTCCAGCCAATTAGCCCTGCAACAAAGGGGATGCTCACGTACTTCCAAAACTCTGGGTTTTGTAATAGTTCCATCATGTGTTGATCTAGCCTCTTAAGTGCGGGGCGAATGGCTGCGTTCGCACTCAATATCAGAGTTATTAGTCGGTATCCAGCTGACGCTAGATAAGGGGGTTATTTCGAAATCTTAACCGAGATGTTTAAAAGCGAACATTTTTGGCACAAGGGTATTATATCGAGGCAAAATAAATTGAAAAGTCAGACTTATACTATTTGTAACAAAACACGGGGTAGCTCACGTTTTGTGAGCTCTTTAGGGTTACAAATTGCAGCAATATAAAATGATATTCACAATTGACAATGGTTCATAAATTACTTGCGATAAAAAAGTAAAAAAATGTCATATTACATTATTGACATTTATAACCTATTGAATGTAAAGAGTATTGTGTCTTGGGCTATTTTTCGGACAATTTGACACGACCCCAGATAAAACAGGGCTGATAGACTGTTTCCCAAAATGTATTAACAGAGTTATCCACAGAATATGTGGGTAACTCGTTAACTCATTATATTTGTTGAAATTAGGGGCTGTTTTAGGGTTTTTGAGACGCTATTTTGATCAGGTCTTGAGCCTCTTTAGTGGCCGCTAGTTCTTCCTGTGTATTTTCAGTGACACTGTTTTCACTTAGAGCGTATCGTTGAAAAATAGCCTTCCCATCTTCGATTAAAGACAAAATAACCGGAATGACTATCAACACGAGTAAGGTTGCGAATGCGAGCCCAAAAGAGATGCTGACGGCCATTGGGATGAGAAACTGAGCTTGTAGTGATGTTTCAAATAGTAGAGGGGTTAAACCCGCAATCGTGGTCAATGATGTCAACAGCACTGCTCTGAGTCTTAAACAAGCGGCATCAATAACCGCTTGTTTGATTGCTAGTCCTTTTGCTCTTAGCTCTTGGTAGAATGTGACCAAAATAATTGCATCGTTTATAACAATACCTGAAAGGCCGAAAAACCCAAATAGAGAAAGGATTGTAAGGTCGATGTTGAGCAGGGCGTGGCCGAATACTGCTCCGGTTAGGCCAAAGGGAATAGCAACCATAATGGCAAAGGGCCAGGTATACGAGCCAAATACCCATGCGAGTATGAGGAAGATAAGGGCAAATGCGATTAATGCGCCATTTTTCATATCGTTGCCGGTTTCTCGTTGCTCTTCGGCTTTTCCTTTGAGGTCTACTTTAAGCCCATATCGTTCGGCTAAATTTGGGAAGAAATTTGCCTGCATGTCATCCAGAATAATATTGGCGTTGTTAGCGGTTGTGTCCACCTCAGAGGTGACGTGGATGCCCAACTGACCATCGGTGTGTCGGAGCAGTTCTAGCCCTTTACGGCTAGTGAGGTTGACTATATTGCTCAATGGCGCGCTGCTGCCATTGGGGGTGATAATTGGAAACGTTTCAAGGGTCGCATAGCTATCGCGCTCTTCATCAGGCAGTATAACCCTGACCTCGACTTCTTCGTTATCGTCATAGAAGATCTGAATAAGCTGCCCATCGAACGCAGCTCTTAATTGACTGCCCACATTAGATACGGTGATCCCTAATGAATTACCCAAAGGCGTTAGCTCATAAATGAATTGCTGTTTACCATAAGGTAGGTCATCTTGAACGTTATTTACGCCAGCATAACTTCTTAGCTTGTCGCTAACTTCTTCTGCTGCCTTTTTAAGCTCGGCGGGGGCTATGCCAGATAGAAATATGTCGATGTCTTTGCCTGGAGGGCCGCCTTTAGGACTGGTAACACTGAGTTGCTCAATCCCATCGGGTATACTCATCGCGGACTCCCAAGCTGCTACGAACTCGGTATTGGTGACGTCTCGAAGGTCTGGCGACGTTAGTTCTGCGTGAACGGAAGCGTATTGGTCTCCGGAAGAGTAGTTTTTTCCGCCATCAAAGGTGGCTGTATTTATCCTGAGCACGCTATGCATCAGAATATCACTCTCTGTTTTTAGCTTTTCATTGGTGTTCTGAAGCTGCTGTTCCATTTCTAGGCCGAACGCCCGTACTTTTTCAGGAGGCGTTCCTGCAGCAAACTTAACACTGGATATTAGTACTTTATTGTCGGGGGAGGGGAAGAAAGTAAACTGGATTCTACCGCTGACGATTAACGATATGGCCAATGCTAATGCACATACTGCAATTAATACGGTGGTTAGGCGGTGTTCCATCGCCGCGGTTATGAGTGGACGAAACCGAAGGTCTCTGAACCTGACAAAGCCATTGTCCAGTTTGATACGAAATGGCCCTGGTGTTTTGTGGTGGCTACGATGAAAACTATGTCGTAGGTGACCAGGAAGAATTAAAAAACTTTCGATGAGTGATGCAACAATAACGCAGATAATGACCAGCGGAATCGCGCTGAGTATATTTCCGATGATACCACTGATCATCATTAAAGGTAAAAAGGCGGCTATCGTGGTGAGAGATGATGATACGACGGGTATAAACATTCTTCGAGCACCGCCTTCTGCGGCTTGCAGTGAACTTTCGCCGGTTACATAGTGAGTGAGAGCATCTTCACCGACTACAATCGCGTCATCAACAATGATGCCAAGCGCCATAATCAGCGCAAACAAGCTGACCATGTTGATGCTTCCTCCGGCCAAGTATAAGACGGCCAGTGTGCCCATAAACGAGATCGGTATACCACAAGCGACCCAAAATGCGACCCGTCCATTGAGAAATATAAATAGTATTCCTATGACCAGTATTAAGCCGCCCAGCCCGTTTTTTAAAAGAAGGTCTATTCGCTCTTCAACTAGTACATAGGCTTCATTAAACGCATGTAATTCTGTACCTTGCGATAACCTGGGTTTCACGCCATCTAACCATTGATGAAGTATTTCTGCGGCTTTAAGTGTGTCGGAGTTTTCTGTGCGCAATATCTTCATCAATATCGCAGGGTTCCCTTTATAGAAAACCTCCACTTGGTTGTCTTTCGAGCGCTGATCAATATTTGCAATGTCATCAAGCGTGAGTCGTTGGGTATCTTTCGATGTTAATATTGCTAGTTCACGGAACCCCTTATCGGTCCGGCGTTGTTCAAGGCTTCGAAGCTCTCTTGCAACTTCGTTTTTGCCGCTGGTACCTGCGGGAATATCCTGGCTTTGGTCTTTTATTAGACGGCCAATTTGGGGCAGAGATAGTTTTAACCGTTCGATGGTCTGAGCTGGAATCTGAATCGCAATTTCCTGTTCAGGTAGCCCGGTAAAATCAACTTTAGCGATACCTAGTGCCAATAGTTCTCGCTCAAACTGGTAAGCTAGAGGCCGTAACTCCTCGAGCGAATTATCTGAGGTAAGTATTAGGGTTGCGACATCCTCATTACGCACGACTTTGGTGACTTTGGGGTCTTCCGCATCCGACGGAAGGTTTCTAACTAGGCTCACGAACTCTTTTACTTGATCAAGGGCTAGCCCCATATCGCTGCCTTCTTCGTACTCGATAATGATGGTGCCGAAGCCACGACTCGACACCGAGCGCATCTCTTTGACAAAATCGAGATTTTTCAGTTCTTGCTCAAGCGGTGTGGTGACTGAGCGCGCTATGTCTTCAGCTGTTGCGCCCGGCCAGACGACTCTGACCGTAACGTAGTCTAAAGCGAACGTCGGTAGAAACTGGGTGTTGAGTTTGCTAAGGCCAATAATGCCCGCCAGCAACATGATGATCATTAATAGGTTGGCGGCCACTTTGTGCTGAGCAAATCGCCCAATCATATCTTGTTGGTGAACAGCCTGAGGGCTTCCTAAGCGGGGCAATTCTGACTTTGGATATTCAGAGCTAGGTCCATTGGGTGAGGTCATAGGTTGGCGCCTCTAACCGTTACTTTTAATCCATTGATAGCATTAGGTAGCTGTGTAGTAATGAATGAATCGCCGGTACTTAGTGGTGTGTCAAGAATCAGCCGTTGTTGCCCTTTGTTGGTGAAATATGCTCCGATAATAGAGGCGTTGACAGACACTAATCGTTGATCTTTTATGCTGTAAATTCGGTTAGTGCCGTATACCGCAGAGATGGGCGCAGTAATCGCCTTTTCTAAAAGAGGGAGGTCAAGTGTCAGTTTTACGGAGCTGCCAATAATAAAAGGAGGGTTTTCACTAGTGGCTTTAAATAAACCATCTACGCCACCCGACCCTGTGTTGGTTTTTCCCGATAGCCGGTTGAGTGTTAGTGTTACATCTTCACCGTAAATTGAAATGGATGCTTTTAGCGGCTCGCCTATTTTAAGTGACGATCTTACAAGGTTGATAGATTTGTCGGGTATCTGAGCGCGTACTTCAATTTGGCTACTGTCATAAAGTTCTACAATGGGTTCACCTGGGCGAACTCTACCTCCAGGCGATACATTTACCTGAGTGATTTGCCCATTGTACGGGGCCGTGATCAATGTTCTGGAGAGGTCTAGCTCAGCATTCAAAACATTAGCTTTTGCGCGTGATAGTTTGGCGTCTAACTGATTAAGTCTACTGGTATGGTCGGCGATGCTAAGTTGTCGGCTATTGACTGACAGCGCTTGTAGCTCCAGCTTATTGCTGGAATTATCAATTAGCTCTTGGGATGTAAGGTTCGATTTTTCCAGTTTTCGTTGGCGTTCAACAGATCGCTTTGCTATTTGCAGTAGAGACTGTTCACTCTTTAGGGCTGCAAGGTCTGACCTATAACGATTCTTCTCGGCAATAATTGAGGCTTCGAGCTCGATTATATCAGCTTGTTTTTGCTGGAGATTAAGCCGTGCTTCAGTTTCGTCTAACTCAACTAGAGTATCCCCTTTTGATACAAATTCACCTTCTCTGACAGGAACACTAATAATATCGGCATTTATCGCTGCTGATAACTGCGTGGTATAGGGTGACTCCACGCTCCCTAACAATTGTAGTTGAGGGTGGACTGCTACTCTGGTTGCCATCTCTGTACTGACAGCCCAAGCCTTTTCTTCTTGCTCTTTAGTGGGGGGGATTGGCCGCGATGCCATGAGCGAGAAAATGATCAAACCTGTGATAACAACAATAATCAGCGGCAAAAAACGTTTAATGATTGTTTTTTTGTTGGATGTTTGTTCCATTTTTATTGTCCTACATTGTACCTTTGAGTCTTGCAGGCTTTTGCTGCCTGAGTCTGTTGGCAAGTCTGTGGTAACGGTTATTCGTTGAAATCTCCCCATAGCCACTGAAGAATTGATAGTGTGGCTACGGGCGCTGTTTCTGTTCTAAAAACCCGAGGTCCAAAGGTTGTCGCGATAAATTGTTTATCAGTTGCTATGTTTATTTCAGGTTCTGACAGCCCGCCTTCAGGGCCAATGAGCACGCAAACGCGGTCTGGCTTTTTTATATCGGTAAGTTGCTGCGTAGTGCGATGGTGGAGCACTAGACCAAGTGTATCTTCAGGTTTATCGTTAACCCAATCTTCTAGCGATGTAATGGGGTGAATCGTGGGTATTTTAGAACGCCCGCATTGCTCCGCCGCGCTGATTGCTATTTGTTGCCACTGTTTTATGCGTTTTTCTTCCCGGTCTCCCTTTAATTTGACTTCACAGCGCCCACTGGTGAGAGGCGTTATTTCGGTTGCACCTAACTCTGTGCTTTTTTGAATCATGTAATCCATACGGTCGCCGCGAGACATGACCTGACCAATATGAGTGGCAAGAGGGGATTCTGATGCAATCGTTGTTGCACTCTCGATAGCAGCTGTGACGTGTTTTTTGGTTACTTCGGTAATCTGTGCAGTGTAATCTGTACCGCTGCCATTAAATAAAATGAGTGGTTGACCTCGCTTCATGCGAAGCACCTTGCCAACATGGTTAGATGCTGCTGGATCAAGTCCGACAGAAGTATCTGTTGCAAGGTCTGTAGCGGTGTAGATTCGGGGTGTTCTCATGCTATGTTTACTTGAGTTTAGTGTGTCTAAAGGTATGAAGGATTATAGGTAGACTTTACAGGATAGTGCAGCAAAAAGTGAAGAATAATTATATAGAGGACAGATAGTAGTTGTAATGAAAGGGAGGGGGCTGGAATCAAGGAGGGGAGGGGCGACGTCTTGATTCCAGGTAGCGCTATTAAAACGCGATCTTTTCTTGGTCGCTCAAGCTCAAATTATCCCAGATATTCAGGCTTGGCTCCACTTGATTCAGCGTGTAGAAATGCAGGCCAGGCGCGCCTTCGTCTAGCAGGCGTTCACACATTTCGGTGACGACTTCTTCACCAAACTTTTTAATACTATCGATATCGTCGCCGTAAGCTTCTAATTGCTTACGAATCCAGCGTGGTACTTCTGCGCCACACATATCACTAAACCTAATAAGGTTTGAGTAATTGGTGATCGGCATAATACCCGGCACGATCGGAATATCGATACCCATCGTTTCTGCACGATCTACAAAGTAGAAATATGAATCTATGTTATAGAAGTACTGGGTGATCGCACTGTTGGCGCCGGCATCCACTTTACGTTTGAAGTTAATCAAATCTTGCTCAGCATTAGCTGCTTGAGGGTGAAATTCAGGGTATGCCGCTACTTCAATATTGAAGTGGTCGCCGCTATGTTTGCGAATAAACTCGACTAAGTCATTGGCGTATCGAAGTTCGCCATGAGCGCCCATGCCAGAAGGCAGGTCACCACGAAGGGCGACGATACGTTGAATATCGTTAGCTTTGTATAAATCTAACAGCTCAGTTAATGTCTCAGTGGTTGCACCGATGCATGATAAATGAGGTGCTGTTGAGATACCTTGTTTGTGCAGGTTGACCACCGTATTAATGGTGCGTTCTTGTGTAGAACCTCCTGCGCCGTAGGTTACAGAGAAAAAATCTGGGTCACGCTTCGCCAGCTCATCACGGACGGTTTGAAGCTTTTCCATGCCTGCAGGTGTTTTTGGCGGGAAAAACTCGAAACTGAAGCGTTGTTTAAATGGTCTTTGCGAATTCATGTCTAAATTCCTTGGGGCGTATACCCTAATGACACTTAGTTACGTTGGTCACTCCCGCTTTTGCGGGAATGACCGCTATTTAGGGTTAATACTATTAGTACTTGTAGCTTTCTGGCTTATATGGACCGTCGACCGGTACATTGATATAGTCTGCTTGCTCAGTCGTTAGGCGGGTCAATACTCCACCGAAACCTTCTACCATATCTTTTGCAACTTCTTCATCTAGCTTTTTCGGAAGCACTTTAACGTATAAGTTTGCCGTCTTCTCACTCTCTGGAAGGTCTGCGAACTTAGCATCCCACAAGTATATTTGTGCAAGTACTTGGTTAGCAAAAGAACCGTCCATGATACGAGATGGGTGACCTGTCGCGTTACCAAGGTTAACCAAACGACCTTCAGAAAGAAGAATCAGGTGGTCGTTTTCAGCGGCATTACGAACAATCTTGTGAACCTGGGGCTTAACTTCTTGCCAGTCCCAGTTCTCACGCATATAAGCGGTATCTATTTCGTTATCAAAGTGACCGATATTACATACAACTGCGCCACTCTTAAGTGACTGAAGCATGTTCTTGTCACATACATTTGAGTTACCGGTGGTGGTAACCACTAAGTCAGTTTTTTGCAGCAATGCAGTGTCGATAGACGCCAGTGTGCCATCGTTAACGCCATTGATAAACGGAGATACTACTTCAAACCCGTCCATGCAAGCCTGCATCGCGCAGATTGGGTCTATTTCAGACACTTTGACAATCATGCCTTCCTGATTAAGAGAAGCGGCAGATCCTTTACCTACATCACCGTATCCAATAACCAATGCTTTTTTACCTGAAAGCAGGTGGTCAGTACCACGTTTGATCGCATCGTTTAAGCTATGACGACAGCCGTACTTATTGTCATTTTTAGACTTGGTGACGGCGTCGTTAACATTGATAGCCGGTACTTTGAGCTCGCCTTTTTCAAGCATTTCTAACAAACGGTGAACCCCGGTAGTGGTCTCTTCAGAAATACCGTGTATGTCATTCAGCATTGCAGGGTACTTGTTGTGAGCCATTTCGGTTAGATCGCCACCATCATCAAGGATCATGTTAGCGTTCCATACTTCACTGCCATCTTTTTCAGACAAAATAGTCTGCTCAATACACCACAAAAATTCTTCTTCAGTTTCGCCCTTCCAAGCAAAAACCGGAATACCAACAGCGGCAATAGCTGCTGCTGCGTGGTCTTGAGTCGAGAAAATGTTACACGAAGACCAGCGAACATCTGCACCCAAGTCAACCAATGTTTCGATCAAAACAGCGGTTTGAATCGTCATGTGAATACAACCCATGATGCGAGCATCTTTTAAAGGCTGTGCTGATTTGTACTTACGACGCAGTGCCATCAATGCAGGCATTTCACCTTCAGCGATTTCTATTTCACGACGGCCCCAGCCTGCTAAGGTTATGTCGGCTACTTTATAATCTGTGAACCCTGCTTCTATTGCTGTACTCATTGTAATGCTTCCTAAATGTTCTTTGTCATCCCCGCG
Organism: uncultured Oleiphilaceae bacterium; assembly: GCA_913060665.1. GTDB lineage: Bacteria > Pseudomonadota > Gammaproteobacteria > Pseudomonadales > Oleiphilaceae > Alkalimarinus. The sequence goes on along the minus strand of CAJXUY010000010.1, from coordinate 9,114 downwards.
AAGGCGGGGATCCATTGTTTTTTTGGGTAGTGCTTATAAACCCGCAGCCGTTTTTAGTGCCGCGGCCTTGTCTGTGTGTTCCCAAGTAAATTCTGGCTCAGTACGACCAAAGTGTCCGTATGCTGCAGTAGCACGGTAGATTGGGCGACGAAGATCTAGCATATCGATGATGCCTTGTGGACGTAGGTCAAAATGCTCACGCACTAAACTTTCGATTTTTGATTCTTCAATTTTGTTAGTGCCAAACGTATTGATCGCAATTGATGTAGGTTCTGCAACCCCAATAGCGTAAGAAACCTGAATTTCACAACGGTCAGCTAAGCCAGCAGCCACAATATTCTTCGCAACATAACGACCTGCGTATGCAGCTGAACGGTCAACTTTTGATGGGTCTTTTCCTGAGAATGCGCCACCACCGTGACGAGCCATGCCGCCGTAGGTATCAACGATGATCTTACGACCCGTTAAACCGCAATCACCTACAGGTCCACCGATTACAAAGTTACCGGTTGGGTTAATATGGAAAAGCGTATCGCTGTGTAGCCATTCAGATGGAAGGACTGGCTTAACGACTTCTTCAAGCACTGCTTCACGCAAATCACCTAAAGAGATGCCTTCGTCGTGTTGGGTTGAAAGTACAACGGCATCAATTGCTACAGGCTTTCCGTTTTCATAACGCAAGGTTACCTGGCTTTTAGCATCAGGGCGTAACCAAGGCAATACACCTTTCTTACGAAGCTGAGCCTGGCGTTCAACTAGTCGATGAGAGTAGAAAATAGGCGCCGGCATTAATACTTCGGTTTCGTTGGTGGCATAACCAAACATCAACCCTTGGTCGCCCGCACCCAGATCTTTATCGCTCGCTTCGTCAACGCCCATGGCGATATCTGAAGATTGCTTACCTATGGCGTTAAGTACAGCGCAAGAGGCACCGTCAAAGCCTACCTCAGAGCTGTTGTAGCCAATATCCAAAATAACGTCACGAACCAAGTCTTCTAGATCAATGTACGTGTTGGTGCGCACTTCACCGGCGATAACCGCCATACCAGTTTTAACCATGGTTTCTACAGCAATTCGCGAGTGTTTGTCTTCCGCGATGATCGCATCAACAATGGCATCAGAAATCTGATCTGCCATTTTATCTGGGTGGCCTTCAGAAACAGATTCTGAGGTAAATAAAGAATATTCGCTCATTGTTTTTTCCTTACGTTAATAATGTGGTTCTAACAATTATGTTTAGGGTTATAAATCTGGCTATGTATTAAAATCGACGTTTAATAAATTCTCTTACTTGAATCTGAAATCCATTACGAAGACCTATATATAAGCTTTCGCCTTCGTCTAATCCTGACTTTTTTGCCCATCGCGACAGCTCTTCATTTTCAAAACCCAACCAAAGATCACCGCAGTTCTCTTTTACCCAGTTTTGATCGTGGTGGCTAAGGTCGCTTATGAGCATAATACCGTCGTCATTTAGTAACTGGGCGCAGTCGGTAAATATGTCGGCGGGGCTTGGAATATGATGCAACACCATATTGAGTACGATGGCATCTACCGTTATATTTTGTTGTAGTGCTTTGCCGCTTTCACCTAGTATAAACTTAATATTTGCTAGGTTGTTTTCCTCTGCATGGGCCTTTGCTTTGTTAAGCATGCCTTCCGAATTATCGAGGGCGTAAACGGTATTAAAGCGCGTTGATAGTTCATTTAAAAATGCACCTTCACCCGGGCCGATTTCCATTGCGGTTGCAGTTCCTGAAAACTCATGGGCCTTTATTAAATCAACCACTGGCACTGCATATTGTTCAAACAGCGCGATAAGTTCTTGTTGCTCTTTGAATTTGTCAGCATAACGAGAAAAGAATGCTTGGGACTGATCTGCTCGCTGTTCTTTAATGACGTTAATGCTCTCTGCTGTAGAAGGCGATATCTCTGTTTGATCTATAATCCCGAACAGTGAATGGATTAATTCATCGTTGATTCCATCATCTTGTTTAATAGGGCGACGATAAAATATTGAATTGCCTTCACGCTGAGTTTCAACAAGACCTGCTTTGAGTAACACCTTTAAGTGATGGCTCATACCTGATTGGCGGCTATCGAAGATGTTGCACAGTTCCATTACCCCAAACGTATCTCGTTGTAAAACACGTAAAATCTCCAGCCGTAGCGGGTCACCGCTTGCTTTCAATATAGGTGCTATAGATGACAGACACTGCGCGCCTGCAGGGCTTGAATGCTCTGCGGTGTTGCCGGCGGTCTCTGGTGGGATGGAAATAAGGTTATTTAACATGTCAGGCAGTCTATCAGTGGATTTTGAATCACACAATATCTATATCAACTATTTTTGATATAGATATTGTGTGATGAGTGATTTGTCACGTTTCAGTGATTTAAGGCATCTCGAAAAGGCATGATTTGGCGAAGCTGTCAGTTACTTTCAGGGTTGTTATGTTCTATAATCTTCCCTCGCTATTCAGGAAGAATGGCTCTCAGTCGTAGCACGCATTACCTCAGCGTGTTAACGCATTGGATTTTAATTGAAAGGGGCGTTAAACCCTCTGACTCAAGGAAGAGTAATATGTCATACCTCACGCCTTCGGTGCTGAATCAGCAGCACTGGGATGCTCGTTTAATGTTCTCTGTCGCGGGTATTAATGACCTGCTGCGTGTTGTTCACTTTGACGGCCACGAAGCGATTTCATCGCTTTATGAATACTCCATCGAAATTGCCTGTGAAAATACGTCATTATCCTTAAATGATGTGATTGGCCGTCAGGCGACCTTCCAGATTAAAGACGAAAAAGGCCAGAGTCGCACGATTATGGGGGCGATTTATGCGCTAACCCAAGGGTCAATTCAGCGTCGTTTTTCATTTTATACCTTTAAGCTAGTGCCTCAGTTTAAATGGCTTCAGCATCGACATGGTTTTCGAATATTTCAAGATCAAGACGTTCCATCCATTGTAAATCAGGTGTTTGCTGATGCAGGGTTTGATAGCCAGAGCTACCGCTTCGAGCTGCAAGGTCGCTACTCTCAGCGAGAGTATTGCGTGCAGTATGATGAGCACGAATGGAACTTTGTCGCTCGCCTTTTGGAAGAAGAGGGCATCCACTTTCACTTTGAGCTGAGTGATCGACAGTCTGTGATGGTGATGGCGGATAGCCCTTCTGCATTTCGGCCACTAACACCGAAACGAGAAATAAAATTCCAAGGTAATAGTGGTCAGACGGGGGGTGAGGCCGTACTTCATACGCTGGTTTGGAATCAGCAGGTGAGTCATGACCAAATTACCTTTAATGACTATAACTATGAAAAACCTAACCGCTCATTAGAGTCGTCTGTACAAAATGGAGCGGAGCCCAAATTAGAACATTATAGCTTTCGAGGCGGCTATAAAAAATCAGAAGAGGGAGAGCGTTTGTCACATATGGCGTTGGCGAGAGACAAAATCGAAAGCTGCAAGGTAGAGGCAAAGGGCGCTGTTTGTTTTTTTAGTAGCGGTGCCGTATTCACGCTTACTCAGCATCCGCGGAATGACTTTAATGCAGACTTTTTGATTCTTGCTATTAAACAAAGCGGTGATCAGCCGCAAGTGCTGGAAGAGCAGTCGGGGAGTGGTGCATATCGTTTTCAATCTACTGTTTCGTGTATTCCTTCAATCATGGAGTATCGTTCTCCTCGGCAACATAAAAGACCTGTCATTAGTGGCGCTCAAACCGCTGTTGTTTATGGTGCACCAGGCGAAACGATTTATACCGATGAGTTAGGCCGCATTAAAGTCAATTTTCATTGGGAGAGAGAAAATAAAAGCTCTTGTTGGTTGCGGGTATCACAGTCATGGGCGAGTAACCAGTGGGGAGCCATCAACCTGCCGAGAGTGGGCCAAGAAGTCATAGTGGAATTTGTCGATGGTAATCCAGATACCCCATTAGTCACGGGGTGTGTCTATCATGGGCTGCACAAACCACCTTATAAACTACCAGACCACAAAACCCGCACAGCATTTAAAAGTCAAAGTGTCCCTTCTGGCGGGTTTAACGAGCTTAGAATTGAAGATAAAAAAGGGCATGAGCAAATTTTTGTTCAGGCTGAAAAAGACTTCGATATAAAAATCCTCCAAGACCATAAAACTCATGTAGGAGGCAATAGCCATTCGATCGTGGAGAAAGCTCAGTTTGAGCAAATTAAAGGCGAGCTTAACCAGCGTGTAACGGGTGATATTAAAGTGCAGACCGAGGCAGGTCATCATGTCAATGTGAGTGGCGACAGGCAGGAAAAAGTAGCAGGTGATATTAAGCAGGAGGCAGGAGGGGATGTACATATCAAATCTGGCAGCAGAGTGATATTGGATGCAGGTGTTGAGCTGACTATTCAGGCAGGCGGCGCCTTTATTAAGTTAAGCCCCGCAGGTGTTCAGATACAAGGCGCTACGATTAATTTGAATGGCGGTGGTAGCGCAGTTTCAGCCAGCGACGCGTCGCCTAAGGCCCCTAGCCGCGCAATTGAAGTGGTTAGGGAAGGAACAGGTAAAAATGCTGAAGTTAAAACCGCAGAAAAGCCTCATAGGTTAGGCGAACTGGCGTTTACGGACGCTAACTCTGCGACCATTAACAAACGGGTTCACCTAAAAGGGTTGGTGACCAACGAGCAATTACTGTCGGACGAGTGCTTGCGAGATGAAAGTGGACAGTGCGCTAAAAAGACCTGTACGTGTATTTGAAATAAGGGGGTCAGATTATGTCTGCATTAATAAGTCACCATCAATTGACGGGTCTGGGTTTATCGCCAACAGATGCATTTGATTACCTGCTCATTGATGGCGTTAAAATGGAGCCAGTGTTGAATTGGGTTTACCAAAATATTGAAAACCCTGAATGGTATCCGCTGTATAAAAATACACGATATAACGATGTTATCGATCTTAGTCCTTGTTTGGTTCGGGTGCCTGCTGATTCCGATATCACTTACCAGTTTGAGCATGAGTTAGGCCCTCAAGGCGTGGCCATTTGGTTGCGCTCTTATCAAGCGGTTGATGTTTTGGGCGCTCATTTGAGCCGCTTACTCTGGATCACCACCGAAGAGGGTCAATACCTCCACTATCGTTTCTATGATCCGGCATCTCTTTCTAAGTTAACACCTGAATTGACGTCGGAAGAGAGCGCAAAACTTTACCATGGGGTTGAACGTATCACTTGGTTTGATGCAGCGCAGGGCCTTTGGAAACAAATGTCAGTGCCTCAAAAAGAGCCGCAGAGTTCGCCGTCTGCAGGCGTGGTATTTAAACCTGAATGGATAAGCGCAACACTTAAGGTGAGTTAAGTTGCGGCGAAGGTAAGTCAGCGGCGCAACTCAACCAGCGGCGCAGCTTAATCACAGGCGCACCGCCGCATATTACCCAACAACATTGATCACTCAGCAAGGATGCTAAATGACTACTATTTGTAAAGAAAGCCCAAACACCACGACGGGAATCGCGCCAGCAGCCTGCGAAACTGAGTGGACTGATTTAATTCATGTGACGGGAGACAACGCGCAGGTCTATTGTCTTACCAAAGACCAAATCAAAGAGCTAAAGGGCGAAGAAGACTTTGTTTCAGCCCCTATTAAAAATTTGTTGGATGCCTATTCACAATCGAATGAAACAATCATAGAGGCTAAAAAGAAGATCTGGGCGTCGCTCAAAGAAGAAAAACTAATCCCGCCCTTAGCTCCTTCTGCGGGGGTTACGCCGTTAGCGCGTTATACCGCACAATATAAATTAGCTAATCAGCGCTACGAACGACAGCTTAACCGATACAAACGGGTTCGCAGTGATATTCATATTATCGAAAAAGAGCTGCAGCACGGACTTTTAGCGCCAGAGACTCGGGGTTTCTATATGCGCTACTTAGCCACGTTGCAGCAAACGCACCTTGATTTAGGGGCGAACCTCGATAATTTAGAAGAAACCGCCAAGCAAAAGCAAAAAAAACTAGAAGACGAGCAAGGCAGAATTAGCAAGCTTCAAGAAGCGGTCGAAAGTGAGGTTGCGTATAGGTTTGCACAGCAAAAAACACCACCTGAACGTGATGAAGAAATAAAACGACTAAAAGAACAGGCTAAAGCCCTCAGCGACGAAACGGGGATGGCCAACTATGTGTCGCCTGCTGAACTAAAAAGCCTCACTGACATTGAAATTCAGACACTCAAGATAGAAAACCATATCGATAGCAACGCCTCACAAATGATAGGTTTGAGGCTTCTCAAGTTTATTCACGGGGCGACTAATAAGCATCTGATTTACCAGAAAGCGGTCGATGAATTGGCCGGTTATGAAAACAGCCAAAACAAGCTACATGCTAGCAAGAAAAGCTTGCAACAAAAGAAGCATGCTTTTTATCGCACGATGAAAGATCGAGTGCCTGTAGAGGCCGCGTTCCAAATGCCTAATTTGCGATACGCTCACCAACTAATTGAAATAAAGCGCACCGGCTCCCAAGGGTTTAGCTACATTCGGAGAGACTCGCTTGATCAGTTCAAAAAGAATTGGCAAAAAATATCGATCAGCGACGTAAAGCGATCCCTCACATTAACGCGAGCAGGGCTAGAAGGCGCCGCCCAGCAAGCCGCTAAAGGTCTAAAAGAAAACGTCAGCGGTAAATTAGTGTTTTCATCGTGGCAAAGTAAAGAAGACAACTTCTTCAATCAACTCAATAAAGAACTATTTAAAGTCAGTCTAAATGGCGATGCCGTGCCCGAAGATAAACAGTTGACCACCAGGGCAGAGGCACAGTTGATGAGATTCTCCGCAGGTGCCCAATTCGCGGGAGAATATGACCCTAAAAAGGGAAGGATTCACTTAGGGGGAGCAACCAGTGCTGAATTCAGCCTGTTAAAAGCAAGCGCCAAATCGACGTTACACCTGCCCAGTGAAGCAGGGCACGGGCTTAAACTCAGTTACCAGGGGGATAGCGGCGAGCTAAAAGAGCTTCATTGTGGTGTCTTCAGAACCTCATTTGAGTTAACTATTCAGGGCTCGGTGGGCGCCTGTGCCATGCTATCGACCAAAATACGTGTTGATACCAAACCAGGTGAACTCAATGTGGGTGGCGATATGAACGGCAACGTGTTTGCCGGCGGTATGTTAAAAAATGAAGCAGGCCTAAAAGTCGAGTGGGCGAAACCGGTAAACCAAAATAGAGTTAATGCAGGTCGAGTGACTCAACCAACACTCGCTAGCTTTAATGAGTTGGTAAAAATATCGCCCAGTGTATCCGTCGCATTTGGCGTAGGGTTCGGGTTGGATTTTAATGTAGGTTATTCCCGAGGTAAGTTTTTTGTTCATTTAAGTGGTCAGCTAGTGTGTGGTCCTGGTGGGGCAGGGGGGGTAGCGGCTGAATTAAAAGTTGATCAGGTCATTGAGTTGATTCAGTTTGTTCGGCAGGCGCTGGAACAGTCGGATTTTCGGTTTTTGGAATGGGTTTCTGAGACTGCTTTTGACATGATTTCTAAGATTATGGAGCTGTATCTAAATTTAGATAAATCGCTTGAGTTTGTAGTAAATATGTCTTATCAAAAAATTACAGAGAAAATGGATGAGATGTCTAGTGATCAGCATTTAGTTAAAAATGAATGCCGCAAAATTTTAGTAAAACCTGATAGAGTCGCTTTAGCTAGTCCTGAAGCAAAAGCTCGCATACTTAATAGAATCTGTGAAACATATGTATTTAACCCATTTAGTTATAGTTTCGACGATGATGAGCTTCAAGCAGTCGCGTGTATAAATATTTTAGAGAGCATGAAGTCAGAACGTGAATTTATAGAAGTGTTACGCTTAATGGGTATGGAGGGTGAAAAAGGAGGTTCAACCACTTTAATTGGTAATTTTAGAAGATTGTTTGATCAATTGCTTTATCAGTCAAAGCAAAAAATTAAAGCTCGCGAGTGGCTTAAAGCTCACTCAGGTGAGCTTTATTTAGAGCTTGAGTAACAGAGGAATCATTCCATTGCGCATCGAAAGCCAGTATCTAAGCCTGCGATGCCGCTTGGGATGTTCAGTTTGCTAACGGTAGTATTCCCCCAATAGTCATAAAAGGATCCTCCTCTCGCGACTTTTTGCTCAAAAATATCGTGTACATGTCCTTTAGGAGGACCTTTAGGGTTGAGTTCAGGAGAATGCTGGTAATAGTCGGGCTGGTAATTATCATAAACCCATTCAACGGCATTTCCAGCCATGTCATACAAGCCTAAAGGGTTGGGCGGGAAATGACCTGGAGGGAAGGGTAGGGCATCACGATCAAATATACTTTTAGCTGCTTTAGCCATGTTTATATCTTCTACTGCTTCACCTGTATCAGTGGCAAAGCGAACCATTTGTCCCCGAGATCGTGCCGCATACTCCCACTGTGCTTCAGTGGGTAAGTCTATTGATTGTTTGCTGAGCATGCCTAACCATTGACAGAAAGCCCTTGCATCACCCCATGTCACTGCCGCTGGTAATTCATTCACAAATCGATTCGGGTATTTATTTCTTTTTCTATCATAGTTCTTATAGGTAGACACATACCCCGTCACCTCCATAAACAAATCCATATCCCCTTGAGTCACTTCATACTTCTGAATAGAAAAACTATCCAGCGTGACTTTGTGAGCGGGGTAAGAATCCGCCCCAAGAGCCCAACCTAAACCAGGATTTCCCATCATAAACGACCCACCTTCTACAAACACAAACGCATTCATATGACGTTTTAGTAGATCATTTATTTTGTCTTCGGTGGATGTGCAAGCGGCGAGGGTTATTGTTGATAGTAAGACTACGGTTTTTAGGGCGGTATTCATCCATGTATTCCTTGATTAATTGAAATCCGTTTTCAATTTTGAAGGGGATTATAACAGGGACGTGGGTGAGATTGAAAACGTAATTGGGGGCGTATGTTAGCGTATCGCCCCGTGATCTTTGTCATGATTTGGTGTGTAAGTGCATATGATAAGTTGTAGCCTTGATGAAAGGAGGTACGACTGTAATCAGGGATGGGTTATAGGTGGTTTCAGTGTGGCAGGCTCCTTGATTCCGCTGCGAGGCTGTGAAAGTATTCTAGTATTACCTGTATTACAATAAAGGCACCATTAGTG
>CAJXUY010000009.1 GCA_913060665.1 uncultured Oleiphilaceae bacterium | reverse complement strand
GTAAACTCTTTATGAGTATCCATGCCGATAAATAATATGCTATCGTTTTTCATGGCTCTGGCTTTGCTAACCCACGAATTGGAGGTCAGCACTCTCGTGGGGAGTCATTATGTCTATATCTAAAAGGTACGTTTGATATCCCTGTAGAAATTTTCGTGTGTACCTAATGCCATCAACTCAAGGGTAAGTACACCTTCGTCATAGCTATAGCCAAGTAACGTAAGTTGCTTAACCATCTTAAATTTATAAACTCTAAGAAACGTAAGGTCGCCTCGTTTCTGCTCACCTAAAAGCGGTTCTTTAACAAGCTCTTTTACAGCATTATCCAAATCTTCCTTCTGGTTAGCTTTTAGTTTCTTTACGGCTTTTCTAAAAGTTGGTGTTTGTAATATATTCTCAACTTTAGCCAAAGTCGTAGCGCTCCAATTTACCTGCTTCTTTTTCTGCTTGGGCAATAATGGCTTGCTTCACAAACTCGTATGGTAAATCAGGGTTATCTTCCATCATTTCGCCAATTTTTGCCCAATGTTCAATCTGCTTTGGTGGCGTTCTATTGTAGGCTTTAGCCATAATGGTGGCTTTTTCAATAAGTTCTTGGTCTAATCTTACGCTATTAGTTGCCATAGTTAATACCTTGTGTGTCGATTTGCATTAATTGTGGCATATCGCTACAATTAAATAAAGTTATAACCAACGGCTCAAACGGACTCTGTAACAGTCGCACCTGAGTTCCAGGGTGATTCAATCCGTGAACTTATTCACTCACCATTTCGTGTCGTGTATCTTCGTGAAAGTGAATCAATAAATATTGTGAGAGTTTGGCGCAGTGAACGGTTGCTTAAGTTACCCGAAAATTGGGTATAACCAAGCTTCAACCGGGCTCGCCTTCGGCTCGCGCGGCGTTAGCATTCTATATCAACTAGCTTGCTGAAACCTAAATATAGGTCTAAAATATGGTCATATTTAATGGAGGTTGACCCCATGAGACAAGTTTTAGCTGAGTGTTCCGCAAGTATCTCCGAACTTAAGAAAAATCCTAGCGCTTTGATTGCAGAAGCTGATGGCTCTCCTGTTGCGATTTTAAATCATAATGTTCCAGCAGCATACCTCATTCCAGCTGAAACATATGAGTGGCTTATGGATGCTTTTGATGACCATGAACTGGCAAAAATTGTTGAAGAGCGTCGAAAAGATAAATCAGAGGCAATAGAAGTTTCATTGAATGACTTATAAGTTAAAGTTCTTACCAAAAGCTTTAAAAGAGTGGCATAAACTTAGCCCTCCTATACGTAGTCAATTTAAGAAAAAGCTGGAAGAACGTTTGGTTAATCCTAAAGTTGCTCCTGATAAATTAACTGGCTATGAAAATGTGTATAAAATCAAGTTACGAACGGCTGGCTACCGTCTTGCTTATGAAGTTATCGATTCTGAGGTAGTAGTCTATGTTTTGGCTATAGGTAAGCGTGAGAAAAGCGAGATTTGCAATAAACTCAAAAACCGTAAATAAAACGCTAACCACACGCCCTGAGGTGGACTACAAGCGATCAATCTAATCATTTATCGCATATTCTAATAGTGGAGAACCTTTTTTCTTCAAGGCTTCCAAGTACTTTGATTCATCATAGCTGTAGCCAAGTAACGTAAGTTGCTTAACCATCTTGAATTTGTGAACTCTCAGGAATGCAAGATCACCTCGTTTCTGCTCTCCTATAAGAGGGTCTTCAACCCGCTTTCACTCGCTGCTGGCATGCAACCCCATTTCACCACGATCGATGGCTGTAAATTGCCAACGGATTCATCGAAACAATCGAGCGGAACACACGCTGAGTTATGTAAGAAATCTGACAAAATGAAAGAAGCTTCAGAAAAATTGTTAGCCAGCATATCTCAAATGACAGCACTAAAAGTAGCCACAAAACGTTAGCTGAAGAGAAGCAACAAACAAGCGAAACCTTATTAGAGAATGCTAAAAAAATAGATGAGTTTCTGGCAACCCTTATAACTGGGCATAGCCAGTCATCAGCTTATTTACTCGACGTAGCTACTTAAGTGTGTTCTTTGTTTATAGCGTTGTCACTTCTTTGTCATATTTAGACGATAGCCTTTTAGGACTTTAAAACTACTCATAATATGTATGGAGTTAATACCCATGAAACTTGCTTCAGGTTCTATTAGATTTATCCTTACCGCTACTGTATTCACAGCCCTAATAGGATGTGCATCAAACGAGTCAAAACAAGTAGATGTTTCGGAGGAGGTGAAAGCAGAGGTTGCAGTTGAAGCCAATAATGACGAACTATATGAAGTCCACCACGACGGTCGAATCTACATTTTTGATGACTTTACGCTGTACCAGAACTTTAATAAGTTAGGTCATACGCCTTATATCCTTGCCCGTATTGGTGCAGGCCCAAAAGGTGAAACCATTAAGTTTGGTTTGACTAGTCAGGATAAAAAGAAGCAATCAGGTATTGCGAGCGTAGACCTTTATGATGGAACACTAGCGCCAGCAGAAAGCTTCTATGGCGAAATGCGATCAGAAGGCCGGATTTATGTTTTCAGTACGCTTAAAGATATGAATGACGTGAGAAAAATTGGCGAAGCATCTTATCGATTTACCGATATTGGAGCTGGGCCAAAAGGTGAAACAGTGGTTTACGTCTTGAACAAAAGCAACAAGAAGAAAAAGCCTGTTGCATTAATGGACGCATTTAAACAGCGTAATATATAAGGTTATATCGGGGTGCTATTACGTTAGGTGATAGCTCCAACCAGAAAGGCCGCCAATGTAACCGGTGGCCTTTCTCGCATATTTTCCTGAATACACCAAATGGAAGCTGCGCTTTTTGGTCATCGCTAACCTAAGGAAAAAATAAAACTATAGTAGACGTCGGTGTGAATTTCAGATTGTGACTATCTACGACTATACTGTTTAGCCTACAGTCGTCTTGAACTGAGGTTGATATGAATTTACTTTGTATCATCATTATTTGTTTACTTCCCTCCTGTGCTTTTTCTCAAAAGGCAGGCTAAGACTTTGAACCAAACGATAAAGGTGACTTCCCCGTATACACTAAGTACCTTTCTGAAATGAACTATGATTTTCTATGTTTGCGCATGCCGCAGGGTACTAGTTAAACTAACCATCGACCACAGGTATAGAGGGCAGCTTTCCGGTGTCTTGACATCACCACCAGGTACCAAAAGTAAAATATTCTATGAGTCTGCTGCTGATGTTGAAGATAATATCAACTGGACATTTTTGAGTAATGCTTTTTGGGGGGAGAACACAAAAGGCACATGGGAGTTAGCCATATACATGGATTCACCCAACATAATATCGTTTATGCCAACCACAACCGGCAAGGTGTTGGAGGCTACATTGAAGCTTCGTACTGGACACCTTTTGCCAGCCAATTAACCTGAGCGGGATAGGGGGTTATTAAGGTCTGTAGTGGACATGCGTAAATAGCAACAATAACGAGCAGTTATCCCTCATGGATTGGTATTTATGATTGAATGGCAGTGGGCTGAATTTGGTGAGTTAACAACGGGTGAGCTTTATCAGGTTTTGAAACTTCGTCAGCACGTATTTATTGTTGAGCAAAACTGTATTTATGAAGATATTGATGATTTAGATGAGGCTGCGTGGCATCTTATTGGGTGGCGGATCGAAATAAGCGGTGCGCGAACGATTGCTGCCTATCTTCGAGTATTAGGCCCAGGGGTTAAGTATAAGGAGTCATCTATAGGGCGCGTAATCGTTAGTCAAGCTGCTAGAGGGGTTGGCTTAGGGAAAGTGTTGATGGCCCAAGCGATTTCAATAATGAATGAGAAACTATCCAACACGCCTGTTAAATTATCGGCCCAATATCATTTGGAGGGGTTCTATCGAGATTATGGATTTGAGACAGTATCTGACCCCTATGATGAAGATGGTATTCTTCATGTTGAAATGTTGAAAAGAACCGATTAATGATGTCTACCATTGCCAGCTCATCGTTAACGATGTCTTCATCTATTATACGTTTTTTGATTTTTTTGGTGTTGCGCTTCTCACATACTGGGAGGAGGAACGTTAATAGACCTGATATGCTAGGCCAAATAACATTTTGAATATTTAATTATGGATAAATCTAATCAGAAACATCATGTTGGAGACGTGTTCCGCACCTTCATCAAGCTCGGAGTTACCTCATTCGGAGGCCCTGTTGCGCATATTGGCTACTTTCATAAGGAGTTGGTTGAACGAAAGCGCTGGGTTAGCGAAGACCAATTTAGTCAGTTGTTAGCTATTTGCCAATTTTTGCCGGGCCCCTCAAGTAGTCAGCTGGGTTTTGCTTTGGGGCTATTACGTGCGGGCTGGTCAGGGGCGATAGTGGCTTTTTTAGCGTTTACATTGCCGTCAGCGCTATTGTTGTTTGGGTTTTCGTCGGTATTAACATCTATTTCAGGTTTAGCTGGAGACGCTGTTATTCATGGTTTAAAGCTAGTGGCTTTTGCTGTGGTGGCAGATGCCGTATGGGGAATGTCTAAAAAACTTTGCCCTGATATGCTTCGGCGAAGTATCGCTTTGTTAGCGGCTTGCACACTATTGTTGATGGGCTCTGTATGTGCTCAACTTCTTGTCGTGTTGGTCGGGGCGATTATTGGGTTGCTGTTTTGTCGTGAGCCATCAGGTGGTAGCCGTTATAGTATTAAGGTAGGTTATGGTCAACGAACAGGCATTGTTATTTTTACGTTATTTACCTTACTACTGGCTGTTTTTATCTTGGTACCTGGTGGCCAGCAGGGCTTATATTCGCTAGCGGCGGCATTTTACCGGGCGGGCGCGTTGGTGTTTGGAGGAGGTCATGTAGTATTACCTTTGCTTGAAGACTCAATTGTGAATACGGGGTGGATAACGCAACAAAGCTTTCTGGCCGGTTATGGTGCATCTCAGGCGATTCCTGGGCCTATGTTTGCGTTCTCGTCTTACCTGGGGGCACTCATCCCTACAGGCTATAACAGTGGCTTAGGTGCGTTATTCGCACTGGTTTTTATGTTTCTGCCTGGTTTTTTATTAATTGCGGCAGTGTTGCCTATATGGCAGTCTATTTCAGGTAGTGATAAAGCGGTTAATGCCATTGCAGGTGTTAATGCGGCGGTTGTGGGGGTGCTAGGGGCCGCATTATATGATCCTATATTTACGTCGGGGATAACCTCTAGTAATGATCTGGCCATCGCATTAGTGGCTTTCGGCATGTTAGCGATCTGGCGGCTGTCTCCATTATATGTCGTTCTTTGGTGTATAGCCGCTTCTACCATACCGCTTCTAGTGCTATAAGCTTGTGTAGAGCGGCTAAAAAAGCTCTATTGCGCTATCGTTGTTTGTCGCATTAAGGGCGCCACTTTCAATCAGTGATTCATATTTAAACACTTTATTTCTCCCGTTTTCTTTGGCGTGGTAAAGGGCTTTGTCGGCTTGTTCTTTTACGTGTGGAGGGAAGTCATCGGTGCCGAGTTTTGAATAGCCAATGCTCACTGTTATTTTACCCACTCGGGGGAACTCGAATTGCTCTATTTCTGCTCTGAAACGCTCCATTACCATTGCCGCGTTTTTAGCGGCTATTGGCTCTAGTACAATCACAAACTCTTCACCCCCAAAACGAAAAGGAAGGTCTGAGTGACGGAAGTTTTCTTTCATTTTGTGAGATAGTAACAGCAGTACTTCATCGCCGTATATGTGGCCAAAATTGTCGTTAACTAATTTAAAGTGATCTATATCGATGATAGCCAACCATGCACTCTTTTCTTCAGAATCTACCTTTCGTCTGTTAACGGGTATTTTTTCTCTTGAACGACGGTTCTGCTCTTCTCGTTGTACATCGAGTAGACGGCTAATACGTTTGTTAAAGGACTTTCTATTGAGTAAATCGGTTAGTTCATCCCGCTCACTTTCATTGATAATAGTGAGATGATTGGCATAGATATTAACCAAACTTTCTATGACTTCTCGATGAGAATTGAGATCAATGGTACTGGTTAGACTAATACACCCTTCTACTTTGTTGTTAGTTTTGATAGGCAAAATGAAGTGCCACTGGTTATCGCTCAGTGGTGCAAGTACTGGAAAATTTGCGGTGACGCAGCCTAGTATAGCGACAGAAATATCGCTACCTTTGAGAAAACCGCAGGTGTGGGTATCTTTATTGGGTGAGAAAAAAATTTGTAGTGTATTCGCGATTGTTTTGCGCTCATTATCAAAGTAGAAGTGGATGAGTTCTACTTTCTCAGTCGGGACTAGTTCAGCTATTATTTCGACGAGGCAGTTGTCGAGTGCTTCCAGGTCATTATGACTGGTTAGCTTAATGACTGCATTTAATACTTGGTGGAGCAAGGCAGACCTCTATAGTTAGATACAGGATGAATTAGAGGTGTGAATAATAGATGAGTTGAGAGAAATTTATAAGGTTATGAGTCTATTAGAATTATAATTGTTCCATTAACCATAAATTATATAGGGTTTGTTGAAAAAAGGGGGGCGTTGATATCTATTATGTAATGGTTTGAAAGCGATGTTCTGATCGGTTTTTGATAACATTTTCAGGGTTAAATACTTCACCATTCATCGCGATATAGACACCTTTTGGCACTGTTTTTAGTGCGCCTAAGGCAAAGCCGATATTAAATATGGCATCGGTATCTTTAAAGCGGGCAGGTTTCATAGCGCCGGTTAATATAATTGTTTTGTGTTCTATGTTGGCTAGTACTTTTGCTGTCTGGGTCATGGTATCGGTGCCATGGGTGACTAGAATAAGGGGTTGATCTAGTTTATTGATAAGGCTCCGAAGGTTTTCACGGTCTTCGTCGGTCATATCCAGGCTATCTTTTTTCATCACTGGAATAACCTGATAGTCAAAATTTACGTGAAACGTGTGCAACAGCTCATGAATAGGGCTTTCTGTGATTTGATAGTCGCTTAGCGCATCAAAATAGTCTTTATCGATGGTTCCACCGACCGTTAAAATGGCTATAGACATAAGTTTTTGCCTTAGGAGTAGTATATAAAGTATCTAGCAATAAGTTGCACTGGGTATGATGATAGCTTAATTGAATTATTTTTGAATAGTTAGCGTTTCATAGCGCGAAGTCGCTTATAGGCTTTAATTTTCTCGGCCAATTGGGCTAATGTATCAATGGCTTGTTTCTCCGCTTCTCTTAGCAGTATTAGCATTAGTTCTGCGGTGGCCAGGGCGTCGGCTGAAGCATTGTGACGGTTACTGACGTTGAGCCCAAAGTGATCTACCCAGTCATCCAGCCCTGCATTCTGCATTGATCGGCCGACATTAATTGAGGGCAGTAGTGTCGCTGCAATATCAGCGACATCAATAAATACATGCTTAAGCGGCAGGCCAATATCGCGCTTTAGCGTCCGAGATAGCATGCCTTGGTCAAATGGCGCATGGTAAGCAAGAAAAACACACTCACCTGAATAGACCATAAACTCCGATAAAACATCAATGGCAGGCTCACCTCCCGCGATCTCTTCGGGCGAAATGCCATGAATGAGTACGGTATCATCGACTTTGTTTAACTCCCTGAAAATGGTGCGTTCAAACGATTGAATAAGTTGTATCTCGTTGTTCTCAATCACTACCGCACCCACGGCGATGACTTGGTCTTTATGAATATTGAGCCCTGTTGTTTCAAGGTCCATAACGACAAAGCGGGTCTCGTTTAGCGGCGTAAAATCAATAGCCTGAGGAGGTGGAAAGTCTTCGGGTTTTGCCTTTATATTTGGGCCTTTCTTTAAACGATTTAACCAGTTTAAATTGAAGAAACGCCCGCCTAAGTTACTCATATCATGACCCTGAATGTCATAAGGTATAGGTGATTTCCAGTTTGTGCTGTAATCGCTTAGCCTGCCGGAACGATTCACGCAATATACGTTGATCGAGCTGGTTTAATTGAGCAGGCGAAATCCGGTTGGTGAGTTCTTTGCCGGTGCGTGATAGTTCTTGGTGGTTACGCATTCTAAGTAGTTGAATAAGTCCATAGGATTCGACCCAGGCATTGGCATCTTTACTATCCATTACACCGCATTTTACTAATGCCTGAATGCGGTCAATGGTGTTCGGTTCGATAATACCGTTCCCCAAAGCAAGAATACGGGCTGCGTCAACAAAGGGTGTGAGCCCTTGAGTTTTTAAATCAATGGTATGTTTTTCTCCGCCTTTGGCATAGACAAAACCTTTGAACATATTCAGTGGTGGGCGATGGTGCATCGCACAAGCGGCCATCATTTTTTGAAATAACGTATTTTTCTGGATCGTTGCAACAACCCGTTTAAACATCGCCGTCGCGAGTTTTTCATCTCCCCAAATGGGCCGCATATCGAGAAAAATACTTGAGTTCAATAGGTTTTCAGGGGTGTTGGTATTGATAAAACGATAATACCACTCTTCCCACTCATTAGCGCTTCGGCATAGGTCAGGGTTACTCGCCATGATATTGCCTTTGCACCAAGTGAACCCACATTCGTCTAACCGAGTATTGATTTCTTTTGCCAGTGGCAACAATAAGGCGCGAGCATCTTCATCGGTCATGTCGGGAGGTGTTTGAAACAAAATGCCATTATCTTGATCGGTGACGAGGGTTTGTTCTTTGCGACCTTCGCTGCCAAATACTAGCCAAGTAAAGGGTATTCCAGGGTCTCCAAACGACTTAAGGGTCAGTTCAATTACTCGCACTACGGTGTAATCATTAAGCAGTGTAATAATGTGGTTAAGCTGCTGAGATGCTGCCCCATAGGCGATCATCGTATCAATGAGTTTGGTGATATCTTCCCGAATACTGAGTAGCGTCACAATGCTTGGCGCGCTGGCGATGGCTCTCGCTAGATGAACAAGGTCTACTCGCTGAAGTGAAAACAGGTCACGCTCTGATACCACTCCTGTGAGCCTGTTGTCGTCATCAACTACGCAGACATGGGCAAAGTGGTGCTTTGCCATCAATAAAGCCGCTTCAAATGCTGATGCGGAAGAGGGTAGAGACATTGGGCTTGGGGTCATGACGTTAGATATCGGTGCGTCGAAGTTACAAAGACCTTCTGCAATCACTCGTCTGACGTCACGCAGGGTAAAAATGCCTCTTGGTTGGCGGCTGTCATCGGTGATGATAATGCTCCCTACATTTTTATTATGCATGACCGAAATGGCTTTTTGTAGTGGTAAATCTGGGGTGCATACAATGGGGTTGCGTACCGCTAGTTCTGCAATAGCTTGATCCAACGAGTGTTGGTTACCTAGCGCCTCAACCGCCTTTGATTGTATTTTTCGGTTCACCTGATCCAGCAGGCTACTCACGCCTCTTAGGCAGAAATCACGAAAAATATTACTTTGGGTAAATACATTAACAAAGTGGTCACGCGGTATTTTTAAGCAGAACGTATCGCCTGAGGCCCTATGAACGGTGCGAGTTGCTCGCTCACCCACTAATGCCGCTATAGGGAAGCATTCTCCTGGCGATATTTCAAATGTAGCACTAGGTGGTTTCGTCGACTCTGCATCTGAGCCTGCGTTTGAGACAGACGGTGAAAACGTAGTGCCGTTAATGAGTGCTCGATTTTTGATCGACTTGCGTTCACCTCGAATATGCCCCTGTTTGACGATATAAAAATGATCCACGATGCCTAAGTCTGGACTTAATATAATGTCGCCATCTGCATAGAAACTGAGTACGGCACGTTCAAGTAGCAATGCTGTGTGGCCTGATTCCATTTGGCTAAAAGGCGGATACTGAGTCAAAAAAGCCATTAAAGCGCGTATATTTTGTTGTACGGCAGACTTTCCCGTTTCTTCATGAGTCATATTGCCTCGTGCCTCTGTATATCCGCTGAGAGTGTATGAAATGGGTGTATTAAGGGCTTCCACTTACCTCATTAGTTTAGTGTAGAGTCGTATTGTTTGATCTAAGACCTATGTCTAATAATGGATAACTATTTGGAGAACCGTACAGAAAATGATAAGTTCCCAATTAACGAAATTTTAGATGATAGACTGATACGATTGAAGATAGTTATGGCTGATAAAGATACTGATCTGTTCTTTGAAGAAATGGGTGATGTTGAGCCTTTAAAAAGCAGAGATAAAGCACACTTGGATGTTCAGCAAGAGGTTACGCCAGGCCATTTGATTAGGCGGGTTACTGCGGTGACAGGGAAGGCGATTGATGATAACCATCTAACCTCTGCAGACCATATTGAAATACTCAAATCTAACGATGTTCTTGAGTATAAGCAGGATGGCATACAGTATGGTGTTTATAAAAAACTGAGAATGGGACGATACCCGGTTGAAGCAAGGTTAGATTTGCATCGAATGACCGTAGAAGAAGCGAGAAGAGAGGTATTTCGGTTTATTAATGACTGCATGAAGTATGATTTGCGAACGGTTATTATTTTGCATGGTAAAGGCGATCGTAACCCTGATAAAAAGGCGTTATTAAAAAGCCACTTAGCTAAATG
This sequence comes from uncultured Oleiphilaceae bacterium, assembly GCA_913060665.1. Lineage (GTDB taxonomy): Bacteria > Pseudomonadota > Gammaproteobacteria > Pseudomonadales > Oleiphilaceae > Alkalimarinus. The sequence continues at coordinate 162,474 of CAJXUY010000009.1, read as the reverse complement.
GTTGCCCGATATGGATGATGTGATGGCATTTCATTCTGCGCAAAAGCATCATGGAGGTACTGGTGCGGTCTATGTGTTGTTAAGAAAGAGTGAAAATGACCGGCAAGCGAATCGAGAACGTCACGGTTTACGATAATTGTGGCCCACTCATGTGCTTAAGAGTCTTAAGGGTAGGTTCTTAGGCAGTCATTAATAAAGAAGTAAAACCCTCGATAATCCTGCCTAAAGTGTGAAATGTCCATTAATAAACTATCGCGTGTTGCAAAGTAGACTGCACGCTGGCCATAGTGGTCAATGACTTGGCTCGCTTGTGTGAGGTAGATGCCGAATTGGTCCAACCTCCTCACTAATTTTGGTTCCATCGTTAAAAAAACAATGCTCAAGTGACTCTGGATGAAGAGTGATAATGCTGCGAGATACAATCCAATGGTGATAAATGGGAACCTACGTTGCTGTTCAGTCATCTCTGAGGAAAAGTCATTAATGATGCCGCGGGGTGATAGCTGCTCGCCACTCCGTTGTCTGAACTCCTTAGGTATGACCATTCGGGAAATTTCACAGTAGCAGCCGTAAGGTAACGTATCTGGGTTAATTAGGTTACGATAAAATGCTTGGCTGTAATGTTGTTCAAAGGGCAGCAGCATTCCACGTTTGTGTGATGGAGGGATAATTAATCGAATACTGCCAGCGGGTTTCTGGCTAGATTGGAGTCTGAGCAGGCATTGCAGAGAAAACCGATCGTACTCATCCCGCTCTCTTAATTGATGATGATAAATATCGTAGCCAAACTCTTCACAATAGGTTTGATAACGCATCTTATAGATTTCATCATATTGATCGGGCGTACAGACTTGTTGCAGTGCGAAGTATTCTGCAAATAGTTGTGCCAAGGCCGGCGAGCTACTTTGCTGGCTTGGAAGGGGGGGTCGGTTCATAGTTGTTTTTCTCCCGCCCTCAACATGTCCTGTATAACGGAATGAAACCTGATTACTATTGAAGGTAATTACTTTCAGTCTAGTCCTGATTAATAAATATACAAAACGTGATGAGAATCTTTTTCATCTTCTTTTAAAGGTCTGTTTTTTCCTAAACAATGCCCCGCTATAATAGAGTGTATGGCTTCTTGGCAGTCTAAGTCTAGGTAACAATATAGGCATCCATTGCTTTCACCAATGAGAACAAATATGTTTGATATCACACTCTATGCAGACGCTTCGCAGAGCATCATCAATGCAGGTCGGTTTTTATATAAAAGTGGTTGGTCTCCGGCAACGAGCAGTAACTTTTCTGCCAGAATTGATGAGCAGCATATTGCTATAACGGTTTCAGGTAGGCATAAAGGGGCGCTAACGAACGGAGATGTTATGGCGGTGAACCTGGAGGGAGAGCCGGTTCAAAGTGATTGCCGCTCATCCGCTGAAACAGGGCTTCATACTGTCATTTATGATCTTTTCCCTCATATTGGCGCTGTTTTACACACTCATTCGATGGCTGCCACGGTATTAAGCCGCTGGATGGAAAGCGAGAATGAACTATGTTTAACGGACTATGAATTACAAAAGGCATTTCCGGGTTATGAGAGCCACCAATCACAATTGGTAGTTCCTATATTTGAAAACACTCAAAATATTAAAGAGTTAGCCGCAGAGACAAAAGCGTACTTTAGCCAGAACCCGAATCTGCCTGGTTATCTTATTCGAGGGCATGGTCTATACACGTGGGGTAATAGTATGGCTGATTGTCTTCGTCATGTTGAAGCGTTTGAATTTTTATTGCAGTGTGAATTAGAAATGAAAAGGTTACCTTAATGAGCAAATTAACGGTTTATGAACGTCATGATTTGAATACCCCTGTGCTGGTGACCGAAGAGAGTACAGAGATTGCAGATCTCCTGAATGAAAAAGGTGTTAGGTTTGAGCATTGGCCCACTCAAAAACTACCCGCTAATGCCGAACAAGAAGAAATTTTGGCTGCCTACAGTGTAGATGTATCAAGGTTGAAAAGTGAGTGCGGCTTTACGACGGCTGATGTGGTGAAGCTAACCCCGGATAACCTGCAAAAAGATGAATTCAGGAAAAAGTTCTTAGCCGAACATGTTCATGTTGAAGATGAAGTAAGGTTTTTTGTTGAGGGACAGGGGTTATTTTTTCTTAACATTGACTCCCAAGTCTACATCGTTCTTTGCCAGAAAAACGATTTGATTAGCGTTCCAGAGGGCACTACACATTGGTTTGATATGGGGCCTTCGCCATCGTTTACCTGTATTCGGTTGTTTACTAACCCTAAAGGTTGGGTGGCTGAATTTACTGGCAGTCATATCGCTGACCAGGTGCCAGGCTGGGAGCAGTTGATGGAGCCTGCTCAATGATCAAGGCGATTGTGACTGATATCGAAGGTACGACAAGTTCAATTAGTTTTGTTCATGATGTTTTATTTCCTTATGCCAAACTACGAATGGCTGACTTTGTTCAAAACGCGGATAAATTAGCTGATAGCGAGCGGCGAGAGGTCGACTTGCAGCTTGACGAGGTTGCTCAGGTTGCGGAGCTTCCCCGAGATGATATCGAAGGTCTTATTCAGCAACTGATAAACTGGATTGAGGAAGACAAAAAGGTGACGCCGCTAAAGGCACTACAAGGGTTGATTTGGCGGCAAGGTTACCAACAGGGTGACTTTGTGGGCCATGTATACAAAGATGCAGCGGATTATTTAAAACAATGGCATGATAAAGGTATCGATCTCTATGTGTACTCGTCAGGTTCAGTCAACGCTCAGAAACTAATCTTTGGCTACACCGATTTTGGTGATTTAACACCGATTTTTAAAGGCTATTTTGATACCCAAATAGGGGGGAAGCGAGAGGTCTCGTCTTATCAAGCGATAATCAGCGAAATAGGCTTACCGGGCGATGAAGTTTTATTCTTATCTGATATTAAAGAAGAGCTTGAAGCAGCCACTCAAGCGGCGATGAAAACCTGTTGGTTAATAAGGGAAAATGACTCGAAAGTGGCAATTAAAGCGGCATCAAAAAACTACCTTGTGGCTAGAGATTTTAGTGAAATAGTACTTTAGATAAATTAATTGATGTGGCAATCGTCTAAATAGTTTGGTAACCTGCCGACCATTATTCCACTCAAAAGGATTTTGAGGGAACGACAAAAAGTACACTCACCCACACGGATGTAGGTAGTAAAAACATGGATTTGTTATTCCGGATTGAACCTATTCAATCTGAAGATACTTCACGTACAGATAGTCCTTCACAGGACGCTTCGAACCAAAACTTACCCCTTGATAAACGTTTTATATTTTCACCGTTGGGCGGCCTTATTGGGCGATCACCTGAGTGTGACTGGGTTTTGACTGATCCTGATCGTCGTTTGTCGGGTAAGCATGCCGCTATCTCATATGAAAACCATCAATACTGTATTACAGACCTTAGCACTAATGGGCTTTTTGTTAATGAGCATCGAGAGCCATTAGGTAAGGGGAGTTCTTACTCCATTGAATCGGGTGACCGCTTTACGATGGGGCCTTTTTGCATTGTCGCTCGTCTTTCTGACTCCTCGAATATGCCGGACGAGAATGATGGGATTAAGAGCTCTACCGTTGAGATTTCAGCCCCTAGTGAGGCCTCGCTTGCTGAGCATGAGCACCTCATTGGCACAAATGAAATGAGCCTTGATGACATACTCGAGTTTCCAGCACCTTTACAAGACGAGCACGATGCAACGCTATTGTCAGAGAGTACTAACCGTATTCCAAAAGAGGTGTGCTATAGGGACAATGCTCCTGATGTTGTCCCCCCCCCAAATATCGAAACTACATTCTCCAGTAATGCTTTACCCTCTGTTGGCGATAACGAAAATCTAGCACTATTGCAATTTTTGCGAGGTGCTGGGGTAAACGAAGATCTTCTATTACACTCTGATATCAGTGAGCTTATGTTTAACTTCGGTGCTTTATTGAAGTGTTACACCGGAGAGATTATGAAATTGATGGGAGAAAGAAGCCGCTATAAAAATCAATGCCGGTTGGATATGACCCTAGTGGCAGCCGAGCATAATAATCCGTTGAAATATTGTGTCAACGAGGCTCAGGCGTTGCGCGAAATTATCATATCTCCTCAACCTGAGAATCTCTCTGGCGGCCGCGCCGTAGAATCTGCGATGGACGATATTCGTGATCACTTTTCACGTGTCGAAAAGGGCTATCAAGGTACGTTATCTTCACTTATCAACTTTTTGGGTATGACAAACGGAAAGGATGAACATTCTGGAGTGACACCTGATAACATTCAACCGACACCGCTATCTAATAGGCCGTGGCATTATCGTAGGCGCCTAAAACAGCTGCAACAAAAAACGGCAATGCTTAAAGAGTCCAAATATTACTCCGATGAGTTCTTTTCTCCTCGTTTTGCTTATTTTTATCAGAACCCTGATCGTGTTTGTCATCATCCTGATACAGAAATGTCTGAAGCAGAAAAAGGAGGGGGTTCAAATGGCTAAGCACCTGATACATGTATTTTTAGGCATCATGCTATGTGGTGTTATCAGTGGATGTGCGAGTTGGGTGGCATCTGATATTACTAAATTGGATATTAGGCTTACTGCTTCCGGAGATTTAAACCCTGATATTTCTGGTCGGCCCTCTCCACTGGTGGTTCGCCTTTATGAAATAAAAGCGCCTTCAGTATTTGAGAATGCAGATTTTTATAGTCTTTATGATTACGGTAAAGAAACGCTTGGACCTGATTTTGTAGCGATGGAAGAATTGACACTAAAGCCGGGCGAACAGTTGAATATGAAGTTAGCGCTCCAACAGGATACCAACTATATCGCTATATTAGGTGCGTATCGTGATATGAATAAAGCAAATTGGAGACGCGTGTTTCCCGTATCACTCAAAAACAAGAACAGTAAAAATGTAGTGTTTGCCGGAAGTAGTATAGATGTCCTTGACTAGATTATTCACTTTAATAGGAATAGTTAGGGTAATAGAAATGATAGCGCTAGATAGGTTAAGGGGTTCGCCATGGATAAGGTGATATGGAGCGAGGGGATGTTTCTTCGACCTCAGCATTTTCAGCAATTTGAACGTTATATTGAAGACCAGATAGCCTCAAGGAATCGGTATTTAACCCCTTATAATTGGGGTATTACGAAACTAGAATTTGACTCATCTCTGCTGCCTCTGGGCAAGGTTGCTGTGGTTTATGCTGAAGGCGTTTTTCCTGATGGTAGTTTATTTAGGGTGAACTATGACCCGTTATACCCTTTGGTTGTTCATGTAACTAAAGGGCAAGAAAATCAACAAATATTTATCGCCATACCGCCACAAATTAAAGGCGCGATCGATAGTGATGAACCAGAGAAAAGCCTGGGTATTAGGTATCGCCAGAAACTAATCGATATTAGAGATAGTCATGGTATTAATAATGAGCGCGTTTATCCCATCGCGACCGGTGATGTGAATGCGCTGATCGTTGCTGAAGATCAACTTGAAGATCAGTTTGTTTCATTGCCCATTGCACGAATTAGTGTCGTTAATGATGATGGGGCTATTGGGCTTGATCCTGACTATGGTGCGCCAACGACGGATGTGTCTATTTATGAGTCTTGTATGTCAGGGTTGGCCGATTTGATTCTGTTGATGCAAGAAAAAGCCAAGCAATTAGCCTCTTCGATTGAAAGTGGTATGGGGAATAGCGCAGGTACAGTCGTCGACTTGTTGATGCTGAAGGCTCTTAACCTCTGGGGGGCTGAGTTTAATATCCTTATTAAGCAAGTTCCTCTTCATCCCTATGAGTTGTTTAAGCGTCTCTCTGCGTTGGTGGCCGAAATGAGTACGTTTGCACGTTCAGACAGGGTCGCTATTAGCGGAGGTGCGTATAACCATATAGGTGCGGTTCAGGATCTGCACTCGTTGATGGAAGAGGCTAGGGTATTAGTTTCCACTGTATTCAAAAGTAACGCTATTTCATTGCCTATCCGGCGAAAACAGTTTGGTATTAGTGTGGTCGGATTACCTACAGATTCTATGAGCGGCGATGAATTAATATTGGCGATAAAGGCTGACCTGCCAACGGACAGTATCCGTAAGTTAGTAGCTAACAAGCTTAAAGTGGGTAGCATCGATAATATTAAAGACTTAGTTAACCTACAGCTGCCTGGATGCACTAAGGAGCTATTGCCGGTGACGCCGCGGCAGATACCGTATCATGCAGGCATGAACTATTTTCGTCTGCTACCTGATTCAGAAATTAAGGCGGGTATCAAACGCTCAAGCGGCATTGGGTTGCATGTTTCAGGCGATGTGCCTGGTATGGAATTGGAGTTTTGGGTAATCCCGTCTGGCTAACATTGGTCGTACAGCCATTGGGGTCGAGGGAGAGTCTGGGAACGGGAAGGCTCGCGTAGTAGTAACGAAGAATTATACATCAGTATCTAAGGAAAGAGACTGAGGAGTTAACAGGAACAATGGATAGTTTATATAAAACAAAAAGACTTGATCATGTTGAAGGGGTGCTGCCCATAGCGGGAAAAAATAGTGGTGAAAAGCTTGAGGTGTGGTCTGAAAAAACCATTGTCCAGGCTCAGCCTGATGAGAGTATGAGTGTTCAGGCATATGACCGGCCAACGAACGTATTGGATGAATCTATTCAAGGTGCTGCACTTAACGACAAGACGATTGTATGGGCTGATCAATCTAAACATCAAGAGAATCGTTATACGAGTGATGCTACTACACAGGTTTCTGAGTTAAACGACCCCGAGGTCTATTCAGAACGTTCGCATATTACTATGAATAGAAGAGTGGTTAATGAAAATATGCTGGTTAGCTGTGCAATGCCATTAATTCATCATGCGATGAGCCTGGCGTCTATGGTAGAACCAGCTGATATTCATAGCATAAGGTCGCGGTTAATCTCAGATATTGGGCGTTTTCAAAATAAAGCAGAACAGTGTATTAGCGACCAGCATCATATTGTGGCCGCTTGTTATTTGCTGTGCTCATTTATTGATGAAACTATTGCCACGACCTCATGGGGTGCCTCTCAACGGTGGGGCGGGGAAAGCCTATTGAGTCATTTTCATCATGAAACCTATGGTGGAGATGGGTTTTTCAGATTACTTGAACGCGCCAAGCGCCAACCTCAGCAATACCTAGATTTATTAGAGCTGATGTATGTCTGTATCTCACTGGGTTTTGCAGGCCGTTATAGCGTTGATAAAAATGGCGCGACAAAATTAGAAAGTATTCGTGAGTCAATGATGGAGACCATTACAAAACATCAGGTGCCTGATAATAGAAGCTTAGTGGTGGGAGAAATCAATGATCGAGTGGACAAAAAACAGCGCGGAATGTGGCTGGCACCGGTTGTTATTACGACAATGATATTGAGTAATATCGCAGGGTATTTAATCTTTTCGCATCACATTGAGGCGCGTATGGATACGACCTCAGATTATGTACTCAGTAGTATGGGCATATCCCATTAAGTTCATCTAAAGAAGACTCAAGTACGGCCTGTTATTCAGGGCCGATTTATACTACTTGTTCGTACGAGTAATTAGCGGATCAAATGGAATTGAACGCATGAATTGGAAGTCTATTCGTTTTTTTAATAGAAATCGAGAAAGTGAATCATCTATTGATCTACCTGAGGTGGCTACTTCAACAAAGGCCTACCAGTCTTTGTTTAAGTCTCAGCTTAAGGCGTTGCGGGAAGCATTAGGTGAGCAAAAATTTGGACGGGTATTTAAAAAGTCACTCCATAAAAAAACACACTACTTGGTTTTAGAATCACCCCATGCCAATTTAACAGAACTCAGTGGTCATTCGATTGCTAATGTGACCCCTCCAGTTAAAAGGCAAGCCTTTGGATCAATAGATCGACTAGCCAGTAATAACGGATCAGATAGTCGATATACCTTACCTTCATGGTATACAGATGGTTCGGCACTGCTAATGGGGCTTCATTTCGAAAATGATGTCTACACCGCAAATTATTCGTATGAAGATACTCTGCCATTATTAATTGAAACAATAGGAAGCGGAAGAAAAGGCCCGTGCTTTGGTGGTGCCGTAATCTACGCTCATCGGCACGATCTTGTTTCAGATAGTACTCCCGCATGGCTAAGTAAAATGGCTTCACTCATCGGACAGGCATCCATGTTAGCCAAACAAAGAATCCCTGTTTATATCGTACTGGAAGGCGTGGGTTTTTCTTCGGTATCGATGACTGATAGCTCTTCGTTCAATAGCTTATCCATGCCGATGGGGATGTTTAGAGATGATGAAACAGTATTAACAGAGCAGTTCGGGCAATGGTTTACGCAAGCCGAAAGTGAGCTAACAAAGCGCCTATTGAGGAAAACATTAAAAGAAGTTCAATATGTGCATGATATTGAATCTCGTAAAACGGCATTTTCTGAACTAAATGCAGTCGAGCAGGGTTTAAAGCAGCTAAAGAATCTTTCTGAGCATCTTAATCATCGGTGGGGTTTTTCGGGTAACGATATAACTCCCTGGGTTAGAGCTGTATTTATTGCACCTAATAGTTCGCCGATTTCAAATGGTTTAACTGCTCAGGTTGGTGGGACGCCCAGTACTGAGCGTCAGAGTGATTTTGGTACTAATCATTGGTGGCAGCGATTTAGCAATATTTTGTTAAAAGACCGAGGTTGCGGTAAAGCTGAACAGACTCGTAATACGCGCCATAAACTCGTGGCGCTATCTACTGCGGCTGTGGTGATATTGGGGGTAGGTTGGAGCCAATTGATGTGGCGTGATTATGCTCAGGCTGGCGTATTGGTAGATCAGTTTAATGAGCAGCTATTGCCACTTTCATCCAATGGCATGAACGCTGGGTTAATAATGCTTCCTGATGAATTGACTGTGCCCGATCAAATGTTAGCGTTTGATCGAGTCTTAGGTTTGTTATCGTCTATTGAGACCCTTGATCAAGCGCTTCAAGAGGAAAAACAACAGGCTAAATGGTTGGCTTTATTCACTACGCCGATCATTGAAACTCAACAGTACGTGCTTGATGTGGTTTCAGATAGCATTTTAATGACTCAATTTAACAGCGCAGTAGAGCAGACATTGGTTGATATATTGGACAGACAGCATGATTTTGAGGTTCTGTATCCTGCGCTAAAAAGTTACCTATACCTTCATCAAGACAGAGTGCAACGAATAGACTATTTGATGTGGTGGTTTGGTCAGCGCTGGCAAAAAGATTATCAAGGTGACCCTAATAAAAGGGGAAAGCTAGCTCACTACTTGTCTACCTTTTTAGAGACGCAAATGATCGTTAAAGAGATTGATAGTCAAGCTGTATCAATTGCACGGGCAAAAATGTTATCAACGCCTCTAGCAACGCGCTTGTACTTTAAAATTAAGCCGTCTGGGTCTACATCTAACAACATCTCGCGAGAACTTAAGGAAGTGATTGGTTATCGGCAAATGGAAGTCTTTGATAATTCGTCGGTCTCACTACCTTCTTTTTATACAAAACTGGGTTATCAGACACTATTCTTACCCAAATTAAATCAAGTTGTTAAGCAAGCTAGCGCAGATGAGTGGGTACTTGAAGAGCCTGAAAATACGGTCAAGACTGAGGTAATGCCTGGCTCAGGACTATTGAAAAAAGCCATTTATGACCTCTATATTGCAGACTACTTGGCTGCATGGGACCGCACTCTTAATGAACTATCTGTTGCCAGAACATCATCATTTGATCACCTAAACAGTGTGGTTAAAAGTGCAAACGGGCGTGACGGCGCTATACGTCGAATGCTCAGTTATGTACACGAAAATACCGTTTACCATTCAGCTCGTGCAGCGGCCAGCGAAGCAAGTATCATTGATGGTGCGGCAGACATGGTGCCTACGGGGCTTGCTGCATCGGTTAATAAAACCACTCTAGGGCTTAAAGGTGTGGATCGCTTTCTTACCCAACAAGGGATAGATTTAATTCACCCCATGAGTGCCGTAACTGAACATTATAAGCCGCTAAATTCCGTAATTGACCATAATGCGATGCAAGAGGTTGATCAACAGTTGGTGATACTTGAGGAGTATTTATCTGAATTTGAGGGTTCCACTAATGAGCTCGATAATATGTCATCTGTTTTTGATGCAACGGTTAAGCGAGCAAAAGGGTCGAGAAAAGATGCAATATCTCAGCTAAAAAGAACCTCAAAATTAATGCCTGCACCATTGAACCGGTGGATGAATTCTCTGTCTGATCAGGGATGGGGTCATATGGTCGGTCGGACAAAACGTTATATAAATAAAGCCTATCAAAATGACATATATGCCTTCTATAACGCCAATTTGGATAATAAGTATCCATTTGATTCCCATGGTGAAGAGGATGTTTTGGTTGATAGGTTTAGTGACTTTTTCAAACCTGAAGGGCGTGAACAGACATTTGTAAATCAATATATTAAACCCTTCGTGCGTACCGACAATGGGCGATGGCGCGCAAAGACAGTAGATGGCCTCTCTCTAGGTTTCAAGAGAGATTACCTCTCTCAATTACAGCGAGCCGATACTATTCGAAACCTTATGTTTAACAGTCGTCAAGAACTCCATGCCGAGTTGCAATTACAGCCAGTTTATCTGGACGCTAACATTAGTCGTTTTGACTTATCGATAATGGGGGAGCGCTTGAGTTATCGCCATGGACCTCAAAAAATATCAAGAATATCATGGCCCGCAACGCTTAATGAGGATGCTATCGCGATGCGTTTTGAGGACTATAACGGCAACCTTGTTACTGAAGAAATATCCGGTGAATGGTCATTGTTCCGATTGATTGATCAATATGGAAAAGAACCTGCGCCTAACGGTCAGCGGTTTCGTATGAGTTTCGAAGTAAACGGTCAAAGAGTGGTATATAACATTGCTGGGCGAACCCTTTCACCTGCGTTGCTTGAAATGTTAAGTCAGTACAGAACACCAATCAAACCATTAGGTTAATAGTTAAAATGAGTAGCAAAAACAGGATGATTTGGAGTAGTAGCGATTATAGTCACCCAGGTCATCGACGTAGCACAAATGAAGATGCAGTCTATAGTGATGCCCGGTCTGGAGTTTGGTGTGTTGCTGACGGCATGGGAGGACATCAGTACGGAGGACTGGCAAGTCAATTGTTGATAGAAGCGGTGGCCTCGACACCTCTTTACCGTTCACTTGACGCTAGGGTTAACGAGTTACAGAAACGTATTTTTGCGCTCAATCAAACGCTTTATGAGAAAGGGTTAGCAATCACGGGTAATGCTCACAATAGTCGTCAAACGATTGGTTGTACGTTTATTATCTTTCTCAGCGACGGTACTTACAGCGCCTGCCTTTGGGCTGGAGATAGCAGGCTGTATTTATTGCGTGATGAGAATCTTTATCAGGTGACCAATGATCACTCGGTGGTCAATGAGTTAGTCGCTCGTGGAGTTATATCTGAGGCAGAGTCCCATGAGCACCCCCAGGCTCATGTGGTAACCCGAGCATTAGGGGCATCCGATAGCATAGCCCTTGAGAAGAAAGTGTTCGCTGTTAAGAATGGTGATCGTTATTTGTTATGTAGTGATGGGTTGTACAACGAACTGGAGCCAGAAGAAATATCGGCTGCTTTGACGAGTAAAGAGAGTAGTCAAGGTTGTAGAGTGTTAGTCGATAAGGTGTTGGAAACAGAGGCGCCAGACAATTTGACCGCTTGCGTAATTAACGCGACGTTTGCGGCAGAGTATTACTAATAATCACTAACCGCCATAGCGGTAATGACACGTTAGACATCAGTAAATAGATAAGTAGACCTATAGAGCAATGGATTGCTCGGAGAGATAGATGCAGGGTAGAAAACAACAAGGAACTCAAGAGAAGCGTATCAGTGCAGGCTCTGAACGCACTCCTGCCGCTGTTATTCAAGTGGGTTCTGTATTGAATAATCGTTTCTTGCTTCAAGAAGTCTTAGGGGTGGGCGGTATGGGGCGAGTCTACAAAGCGTTAGACCTAAGACGGGAAGAAGTACAAGACCCGTCCCCCTATGTGGCCATTAAGTTATTAAACGAAAGTGTCAGAAATATGACTGGTGCAGGTATTGCGCTTCAGCGTGAAGCCGTTATCGCCCAAAGACTCCAGCATCCCTGTATTGCCTCTGTGTATGACTACAATCGTGATGAGTTTCATGCCTATATCGTCATGGAGTTGATTGAAGGGTATACCTTGGATCAGTTGATAATATCGGATTACCCTGATGGTTTGCCTGCTGCTCAATCATTTAGAGTGATTGGTCAATTAATTGAAACGGTCATTTTTGCGCATCAGAAAGGCGTTGTCCACGCTGATATAAAACCGTCAAATGTCAAAGTTATGCCTACTGGCGATATTAAGGTGATGGACTTTGGCTTGGCCCGCGTGATGAGTTTAATGAATATGACTCAAGACAATAACAAAGATCTTGATGCCCATTGGCGCCACCGATCACTGAGTGATGCTATCACGCCATCATATGCGACCAAGGCTCGATTACACGGCCGCCAACCTATTAAAATAGATGATACTTATGCCTTAGCCTGTGTTATTTATTTGGTGCTTTCCGGGCGGCACCCTTATCACCGAATGAATGCTGATAAGGTGCTTAAACAAGGCATAAAACCAGCGCGACCTCCTCATATAACCAGCAAGCAGTGGTCTGTTCTGCTGAGAGCGCTTGACCCAAATATTAATAAAGAGAGCGGAGTGCTCAACGCGCTTTCAGGCGTCTTTTGTAAAATTAGAAGAAAAGCTCAGCACCAGAAGAGAAAGTTAATATCTATCGCTGCGTTATTGTTGTCGATGTATTTGGCTATACCGATTAATACATGGGTTAGCGATCAGCTCCCTGTATGGTTAATTCAATACGCAAGTGATGAGCAGCGAGTTGAGGCATTAACGCAATATTTATCTGGGCCATCCAGCTATAAACAGAAAACCCTTGAAGGTTTTTACCTTCCGACGTTGGTTAGTGGTTGGCAGGTTAGGTGGTCCGGTGTTGAGACGTTGTTAAGCAAACCCTTTCCCGAGCAGCAGCGACTGCTTGCTGCATTGAAGCAAGACTTGGTAATCGCTGATTTAGTTACCCCCTATCTATCTGCGAATAAACTGTTTTCAGAAAGTCGGGCTCAATTGGAGCAGGTTCGGTCAAAATATCTTATTGAAATATTGGCAGGCTATGAGGCTCGATTGAGCAGTTATCTAACCAATAACCGGTCTGTTTTGGATTCAGATATGAACGTTTTATATAACCATACGCGACTATTAGATTTAATCGACAGTTCTTCAGTATTGATGCGGCAAGACCCACGACTTAGGCTGCTTCTGTTCAAGAGTATGAATGAAGACTGGATAGCGGGTCGTTATCTGCCGTTGGGTGAAAAACTACAATTTGCAAAGGTGTTATTTCCTGAGAGCCAAGAACGGGTAGTGGCGATTGATAAATTGGGGCGCTTGATGTCTACAGATTTGTTGCTGGGGAATGAGGCTAAGAAGGAAGCATTGTTTACAGAAGAGATTCTGGCCAATGAAACACCTTCTTATATCTATACCCCCACCATGATCAAATTGGTCAAAGAGATAAAAATAGCGTCTTCAAATCAGTTAGACCTGATACCTGCTTACCGAGATCGTTTAACCGATACTCATAAACGGTTTATTTCGTTTGGCGGAGATGAATATTATTGGCAGCAACTAGTATCTCAAGCTGAACTGGAATATAGCAGAACGCTTGCTAGCTGGGGGCGAACTGAAGAGGCGTTTCAAGTAGTGGATAAGATGCTTGCTAGACAACTAAAGTACTAACGCGTTCGTAATGACATTGCCTCTAGCGTCCGTACGTTTAACGTAAGAGGTATTACAAATTAGACAAACTCTTATGTTGGAGTTTGTTTGATAATTAAGGATAGGGATTTATCTTTAATTTAGCTCGCCACATTTCAGTGGCTAAATGAATAACTTGAAAGAAAGGAAGCAGTATGCCAACTCCAGCGTATATGACGATTAAGGGAGAAAAACAGGGTTTTATTACAGAAGGAAACTTCACTGAGCCTTCAGTGGGGAATATCTTTCAGGAAGGCCACGAGAACGAAATCTTAGTAGAAGCATTTCAGCATGATGTTGTATTACCACGTGACCCTCAGAGCGGACAGCCAACGGGACAACGGGTACATCAACCACTTGTTATTACTAAGATATTTGATAAGTCTTCGCCACTATTGTTTCAAGCGTTGACCAGTGGCGAGCGTTTGCCAGAGTGTGAGATTAGGTGGTACAGAACCTCAGCGACAGGGCTTCAAGAGCACTACTTCACAATCAAACTGGAAGACGCTATTTTGGTCGATATTAAATCGCATATGCCAAACTGCCAAGACCCGGCACAAGCACACTTTACTCATCTTGAAGATGTCTCTTTCACATACCGTAAAATCACTTGGACTCATGAGGTGTCAAACACTTCATCGTTCGATGATTGGCGTTCATTGAAAGTATAAACTCTTGACTATTTGGGCACGAAGAAGATTCGTGCTCTCTCAGGTAATTTATCTCTATTTAAAAACAAGCCAAGGTTTCATTCACTGCTTTGGCATAGAGTGTTCCGAATTGCTCACGATCTTTTTCATTGATGCCTACCACCCAAGCCTGTGATGTTTGGCCTGAAAACTGATAGTAAAGTTGCTGCTCAGGGTAAGGCGAACTGACGCTAACTTGATCGGCAAAATCCCAGAGGCCTGGGTGTGCGTACTCGCTATCTTGTATTTGATCTAGAATGTTTCGCTGTGTTGTTCGGTCATGGTAAACCAACGCCGTTTGAGTGCTGTTTTCTATCAGAGAGAACCGATGAGAACCGCAGTTATTAGGAAATTGGTAGTGGCAAAATTGAAGAGGCTCAGTGCCTGATTGGGTCGAGGTGGTGAGTGGTTGTGCCGTGCAGTGTATGCGAATAGTTTGGATGATTTTTCGAATGGTTAAATCGTGTCCAAATCGACGAGAAAGCTGGTTAGTCTTTAACGAAGATTTACTGTACCCATCAGCCTCATAATGAAGTTGCTCGGGTGTATCGTATTGGCTGGTTTGAGGGTTCGATATATTTCCGTTTAAAGGTTTTGTTTGCCCTACCGATCGATACTCTGAGTCGTCAAATTTTACATTACTAGAGCATGATGCCAAGCCGATAAACAGTGGCGGCAATAGTAACGACAATACAGTACTTTTGACCGGAAAGCTGTTTACACCGTGAGAGTGAGAATACGAAAGGGGTAGACGTGAAATAAAAGGGCGTAACATGTTGCGAATCCTTCGCTCAAAAATAATCACCTCTCAATCCATTGAGAGGGCTGAGCGCCTATTCTATCAAATAGTCACTCAACACAAAAACAAATTATTGTTACCGATCCGAAAGAGACTTGACCATCAAACGTATTAAAGATGGTTGTGCCCATTGGGTGCCTGCCGGTAGCTAATAAATTGCTTCGAGTGAGCAACCTGATATCTGTGAAAAGGTAGAAACGTATCCACAGATATCAACTTAAAGTGACAAGTATAAGAGCTTTTTGCTCGTCTAACTTATCTTGCTCGCTTCAAACTGTTTTTCGTAAAATCGTTGTCTTCTAAGCCCGTTTGAAACTGATAGTCTTCCCATGTGAGGGTGGTGCTTTTTTTGGTCTGGTGGTTCACCATCAGGTTCTCAAGTGGGCGCCAGTATTTATCTAGGTACTGTTGATAGTTTGATGCCGTAAAGGTTTTTAGTAGGGACTCTTTACGGTCATAGTATTCAACTTTTTGTACTCGGTATTCTGTTTGGTCAATCCATGAAATTTGCCGGGTGTAACCAGAGTTTTCATCTTTTGGAAAACGCTCGACCACGAAACAAGTTAACTCTCCGCAAGCTTCATCTTTAATATATTTATAGTCGTACTTCTCGACTTCTTGTGAACTCATATCTTCGAACGCAAACTCACTTCCCATAAACGGGCCTGACTTATTGCGTGATGCGATTCGCTTGACGCGTTTAAGGGCAGGTAGGTAGAGCCATTGATCGTCAGGTTCCACTTTGTGGGAGAAGGTTAGGAGTGCTGTACCGCGTACGTCTTTTGGTTCGTCAAATATCGTGAGGCTCTTATCGCCATCGTCTTGTCCTTCTAACGATTTCACTCGTAATGTTCGGATACTTTCATCGCCACGCTTGTTACGGAGCACCATGGTCATATCTGCGGTAGAGTCTTTCCAACCCTGGTTTCGTTTATCGGCTTCTACTGCGATGGCATGACCTTTATCTTCGGCGGTTTCTGCAAATGCTGTGATAGGTGTAATTAGTGCAGCACCGATAAGTAATGACGACAAAGTATGGTTCATTTAACTGTTCTCCTTAAGCACGCTCTTCGATTAATGCTGTTGTGGCGTCTTCAATGTTTTTATTAGTTAATGGTTCTATATCTTGCTGTTTTTTAGTTTCGTCTTTGCCCAAGTACCCTTTGCTATTTAAAAACAATAGGAGTGGGGGCAGGAAGAAGAAATCAACGAGCAGTGCGATAACAATCGTAACAGCCGTTAATAACCCCATTTGTGAATTAAGTCCGAAATTAGAAAACGCTAGGACTGAGAAGTTTGCAAACAGTATGATGGTTGTAACAAACAGGGCAACACCGACTGTGCTGAAAGCATACCTGATAGCATCTTCGGTACTCAACCCAGATTCACGTTTAGCTCGCAGAAATTTACTTAGAAAGTGAACTGAGTAATCAACTACAATCCCTAAGGTCATACCTGCGACAACAGATAACCCTAACCCGACTCGACCGACAAACATTCCCCATATGCCAAAGGCGACCAGTGCGGGTAATAAATTGGGTAGCAAGCTAATTAGCCCGTAACGGAATGAGCGTAGACTTACGGCAAGCATGGCTGATATCAGTAATAGTGCTAAAAAGGTGCCTTCTAGCATGGCTCTAACATTGCGGTAACCGATATGCGCGAACATAACATCACTACTTGAGCCTTCGCCGATCGTGAGATTTTCTGTATTCTGTTGCAGCCATTGATTGGCGCGAGATTGCAGTGACAGTAACTGGTTAGTCGATAATTTATTAACGGTAATCGTAAGACGCGTGGCCGACTTATCGACATTAATTTGGTTGTTAAGGTCTAAGCCAAAGGGGAGTGACATCTCATAAAGTAAAAGATATTGGGCTGCCAACTCACGGCTCTCAGGTAATGAGTACCATTGAGGGTCATCACCGTGCATGTTCTTGTTCAGTCGTTTAATGACATCAGTAAAGGTATTCACGTGAATCACTTCAGGTTGCTCTCTGAACCAGTCGGTTATTTTGTCTAGCTGTACTAGATAGCCAGGTTCACTGATGCCACCGACTTCACCGGACTCTATAGAGTAGGATATGCTATTTAACCCGGTCAGGTTGGTTCGGGTAAAGTCGATCGCTTGTCTTTGGGGCATACTTTCGTCGAAGTACTCTGACCAAATGTCATTAAGTTCATTAGAGGGCAAAAAGGCACCGCAGCCAAGAATAACGGCGATGCTGATAAGCAGTACTTTTCGATACTGCTTGATTAATGTTTCAGCTAGACGACTAATCGCCCCTATATTATCTTCGGTCACCTTTTTTACCTTAACGGGCAAAATCATCATTAAGGCTGGTAGTAGCGTTATTGAGAATAACCATGCACCAAGCACACCTACTGCTACGATATTACCCAAGTCTCTAAATGGTGGAGCATCACTAAAATTAAGGGATAGAAATCCCACTAACGTGGTGATACTGGTTAGAAAAACCGGTTGATGGTTAATGCGCAGACTCTCGCGCATGGCCGTTTTCTTATCTTCGCCTTGTCGCATATGGTGAAAGAATGTCACCAGAATATGGATGCTGTCTGCAATAGCGAGGGTGAGGATCATTGTTGGGGCATTGGCGGCGGGAGGCGACATATGGATACCTGCCCAAATAGCGATGCCTTCTGCAAACAGAATCGACGTAATAATAACCGCTAAAGTGGCTAATGTGCCGCTAATCATGGTAACCAGGCTGCCACTGGCCGCAAACATATAGATCGAAATACAGAGCATGGCGATTAAAAATGCCAGTGGTACGATATGTGATAAATCAAATAGGCTGGCTTCTTTAAACGCATAATTATTAATCACTCGGCCAGTTAGGTAGATATCCACATCAGGATACTTCTCAGTAAACACGTGCTTTAATGAGCGAGCGGCTTCAATAACAATAGGTATTTCTTGGGTGTTGTTTACGCCTGATATTTCAACCGTCACGTTAACGGCTGTGACTCGACTATCCTCCGAAATGAGTCGTTTAACCAGTGATGGTTCAGTTAGGGAGACTTGCTGTGCCTGATTCAGCTCGTCGATCGTTCGTTGGGTGGCGTTGTAGACGAGGTTTTCAACAATCAGGTCATCCTCTTCAGCTTCGGTATGCTGATAGTTGGTGATTGAGTCTACCCGTTGCGAGTGGGGTAACTTCCACGCTTGCTCAGTGAGTTCTTCTACCAACGATAAGGTCGATGCTGAAAAAGCATTGCCATTTTTTGGCGCAACCACAAACATCACACTGTCGTTTTTGGTGTAATTGCCTTGTAGCTCTTCAAAGGCTCTTAGTTGAGGGTTATCTTCGCTAAAAAAAATTCGGTAGTCTGAATCGAATTTTATATTAGGTAAGTTAGTGGCGATAAGGCCAACTGTCACGAGGACCAATAAGGTTGTAATAATGAAGTGATTGAGAACCCAGTGGTTAAATTTATCTATCATTTTATTGTCCAAGTGACGATTAAATATATGCGATAAAATACTAATTGACCAAGGGTCATAAATGTAGACTAAACTGATATTAGGGTGGTTTGCAAACAAATATTTTTTATATCAGTAAAATAGTGATCTTATAACTGCCTGATTATGCATTTCGTCAAGAATACCCAGAAGATACTAAGGGTGTGTTGCTTTACGATGGGGTAATGGGGGGTGAGCAACGCTGGTTACTGTTACCGAGTAATATCTATCATGCTCTGGTATCGGTAAAAAGCTCCCACTTTCAGCTCGACCTAATAAGACTTGAAACTTATAGAGAGATCATAAAAGTAGTTAACTTCTTTACTATTCATCTGTAGTTACCTGATACAACTACTACTGCCTCATGCTTTGAGGGGTGACTCGTAATACTTCTTCTATGGTTGTAAGGCCTGCTCCGACTTTATTTGCACCACTGAGTCTAAGGCTATGCATGCCTTCCTTAATTGCCTGTTTTCTTAGTGACTCTAAATCGCAACTATCAGAGATGATGGGTTTCAGTGTATTACTGATAGGCATGATCTCATAGACGCCTGCACGCCCTTTGTAACCGGTATCTCTGCATTCAAGGCAACCGACCGGACGGCAGGTGTTCTGAGGAAGAGGTGCTCGCCAGGGAGCAGTAATGCTTTTCCAGGCTTCTTCGTCTATGGGGTGAGGTTCTTTACATTTAGGGCAGAGGGTTCTGACTAGGCGTTGTGCCATTACACCTAGAACCGTAGCTTTAATAATATAAGACGGCACTCCCAGCTCTATGAGTCGGGTAATCGTACTGGGTGCGTCATTGGTGTGCAGGGTGGATAATACTAAGTGGCCGGTTAGTGCTGCTTGCGTGGCCATTTCTGCGGTTTCTAAATCACGAATCTCGCCGATCATAATGATATCGGGGTCTTGCCTCATTAGTGCTTTTATACCGCTTGAAAATGAGAGGTCAATATTGGGCTGAACTTGCATCTGGTTAAACAGCGGTTCGACCATTTCTATGGGGTCTTCAATGGTGCAGACGTTGACTTCGGTAGTCGCAAGCTGGCGTAATGTTGAATACAGTGTAGTTGTTTTGCCAGACCCGGTAGGGCCTGTGACTAAGATGATGCCATTAGGTTGCTTTGCCATGCCTTCCCAGCGACGGCTATCTTCAGCAGAGAATCCTAAATCAGGGAAAGATCTTAGTAACACATCCGGATCAAAGATTCTCATGACCATTTTTTCGCCAAAGGCGGTGGGCAATGTTGATAGGCGTAGCTCTATCTCTTTGTCGTTTTCACCTTTGGTTTTAATTCGGCCATCTTGTGGTTTACGTTTCTCAGCGACATTAAGGCGGCCGAGAATTTTAAGTCGGCTAATGACGGCTATGCCGACCTGAGCGGGTAGCTCGTATACATTGTGCAACACGCCATCGATACGAAACCTTACCTGTGCGATTTCTCGGCGTGGTTCAATATGAATATCACTCGCCCGTTGTTCAAAGGCATATTGAAGAAGCCAGTCAACAATATTAACGATATGTTGATCGTTCGCATCGGGGTTCGCGTCGCTGCCAAGCTGTAGCATTTGCTCGAAATTTTGAATACTACTTTGAGATTGGCCTGACGCTTTGTTGACTGAGTTTGCGAGTTGGTAGAACTCAACCGTAAAGCGTTTTAGGTCGGCTGGGTTTACAACAACGTGTTTAATACTTTTTCTCAGCACGTGCTGTAGGTTTTCGGCCCAACCATCAACAAAAGGTTGGGCGCTGGCAATTACCACTTGAGTAGCGGATATATCGACCGCAAGTATGCCGTGACGCTGAGCAAATGCAAACGACATAGCGCTGGCACTGGCGCTAGCGTCAACCTTAAGTGGGTCGATATGAAATAGTGGCTGGTCAGCCCAATCAGCTAACCATTGGCTCAAGCTGTCTAAGGTTAGGTTTTCATCACTGATACGATTTTTTAGGTTAGCACTTGCAACAATTTCAAGGGGGTGTAGTGAAAGCTGCTCTCTTGATTTAGATTGGTTAACGAGTTGGTCAGAGTCTTCTTGAACAATGATGCCATCGGCGACCAACTGGTTAACTATGTCGGAAAGCGCCAATGTCTTTTTTATTTTTTGCGAAACTGCATTATTCATTGTGGTATGAATGCCCGTTCAAGTTAACCTGAAAAATAGCCGTTATAACCAAAGGTGTTACCAGTATTACATTAAGTATAACGGCTGTTTATCTTTATGCTTATTTGATTTTTACCTAATGTTCTAAGTTGATACGTTTAAAGCTTTGCCCCCGTGCGCTTTTGCCAAAAAACATTCATCATTGCCGCGATAAATACTATAACGGTGGTTGCAGTGATAACCGCTTCTAATATTGCACCTTCGGTTAAAAATGCATCGACTACCGCTCGGGTAAAATAGAATAGCACGACGAAACAGAGCCAAATATGAGCGCGAAGATTTCCTTTTAGTAAGCCTGGTAAAAATATCAGTAGTGGAATGACTTTTACCGCGAGTATAAACCCACGAGATGCTTCTGGCGGTAAGGTTGAAAGAACCGTCGAAACTACCATGAGAACCAGTAGCAATAGGTAAGAGAGTAGTGTGGTGATGTGGGAATATTTTACTTTTTGGGTCAATGTCATGGTGGTCTATCTCAATGGTTCGTGAGTCATTAGCTGTTTAGTTTTGATGCAAGTGTAGCAATCCGCTGCCCTTGTTTCTGACATAATGTATTCTCGGTGTCAGATAACGTTCTTTTTTGTTTCTCGTTAGCCCAGTGACTGGCGCCATAGGGCGTGCCACCATCGGTGGTAGCATTTAGCTCACTAACAGAGTAAGGAATGCCTGAAATAATCATCCCTTGGTGCAGCAGTGGTAACATCATTGTCAGTAGTGTGGACTCTTGCCCCCCGTGAAGGCTGCCGGTAGAGGTGAATACCCCGGCCGGTTTGTCACATAAAGCGCCGCTTAGCCAGATGTCTGATGTACCATCCAAAAAGTATTTTAAGGGAGCCGCCATATTACCAAATCGGGTCGGGCTACCGAGTATGAGTCCGGCACAGCTTTTCAGTTCTTCGTAGGAGCAGTAAAGTGCACCCTCCGCGGGGATGTCACTGTCAGTGGCTTCGCAAGTTGCTGATATAGCGGGTACCGTTCTAATAAGAGAGCGCATGCCTGCTACCTTTTCAACACCCCGAGCGATCTGCATTGCCATCTCTTTGGTTGCGCCATGTCGACTGTAGTAGAGTACAAGCACATAAGGCTGTTCTGTGGTCATAATAAAACTCTCTATTTAGAACTTTCTATTTCAGAACTTTTTAATCCAGCATCTGGGTTTGTAGACGCCCGGACGTTATAAGTAGACTGTTCTTAATTACAGAATATTTAACACATCTTCAGGAGGCCGCCCTAAAGCCGCTTTATCATTCGCTAGAACAATAGGGCGCTCGATCAACTTAGGGAACTTAACCATGGCATCTATAAGCTGCTCGTCAGTTAACGATTTGTCAGCCAAACCGTTTTCTTTATAAAGGGCTTCCTTTACTCTCATGAGCTGGCGAGGCTGAATAGCTAGCTTGGCGAGTATATCTTTGATTTGGTTGGCAGTTGGAGGGGTTTTCAGATAGAGAACGATGTCGGGCGCAATTCCTTTCTCTTCTAATAAAGCAAGCGTTTGGCGTGACTTTGAGCATCGTGGGTTGTGATAGATAGTGGCGTGAGTGGTCATGGCGGTTCCTGTGAGCAAAATCGAATGACGCTATTCTATAAGATTTCTTTTAGCGTATCATTAGTGGCTCGCAAACTTATCGCTATGCGGAGACGCAATGTTACGAATAATCTGTTTTTTGTTGGCTTTCTTGGTGATAGCCCTCACAGGGTGTGGGCAGGTTGAGTTTACACTCTCCAATGGCCAGCAAAAATCGTTAGACGAGTTTAAACGTGGTTGGTTAGTCATAAACTACTGGGCTGTTTGGTGTAAACCTTGTATTGAAGAGATTCCCCAATTGAATCTTCTAAATGAGCGCGAGAATATTGAGGTACTGGGGGTGAACTTTGATGGTCTACTGGGTGATGAACTTGTCAATCAGGCTCAAATCTTTGGTATAGAATATGAGATGGTTGTTCGTGACCCGTCTGAAGCCCTAGCGATTGAGCGTCCTCGCGCTCTGCCTGCAACGGTGTTGATCGATGAATCAGGGAAGGTCAGAGATGTGCTCTATGGCCCCCAAACGGTTGACTCCATTTTAGAAAAACTTAACGTGCTTGAGCGGGATGAATAGCTGACAGGATGGTTATTTTGCTGTCTTGTTCACGTGTATAGGTTGCCGTTGCTGGCGCTAGCCCAAGGTATGGATCAACGTCTTTACCAGACATTTTGGCAATCGCCGCCATGATGGCAAGGTGATGAGTTAAGTGGCTTGAAGCAAAACACAGCTCGCGGCCAAAAGATGATTTGAATACCTCGCTTTGCTGATAAGTCAGTGACACTTCAGTGCTAACAAGTGCTTCTTTGTTAATATCCTGTTCTGCAATACTGTTTAGCCACTGACGAATACTTGATAGTTCAGCTAAACCTGTCTCTTTATCTGTTTCTACACAAGCGCCACGTCGCCTTATGTCATAATTAATATTGCAGATGTTTGGGCTGAATGACTTTGACCCTTGAGTCTCTGAGCTAGCTATTAGTGCTAGATAAAGGTCTACGATATGTCTTAGGTGTTGACCGATGGAGCTTTCAAAAAGCGGTGTGGCGATGTATTGATATTCGGTGGTCGTCAGTCCTTCGATAAATATCATTATCTGATCGAGTGACTCCAGACTGCCTGCTATAGACGTGTTCATAAGAAGTTTACCTGTTGTCCTTTTATATGTTGCTCTGTACTTGAAGAGCGGCTTGTAGTTCTGCTATGAGTTAAAAATTGGTTCGGGGTAATTGCTTTATCGTTTTGGCTAACGGTGAATAACTTCCGAGCGTATAGCCCGTAGAGAAACGCAAAAGGGCCAGCGAACCAATAGAAAGCGGTAAGAAACTGTTCGATGTTTAACCCGTCTATCATTGCAAGTAGTAGAGCGCTTGCACCAAAGAACAAGATAATGCCCAGCTGTGAGTAATAGCTCTTTAAAACAATATACGAGTGGGGTTTGTTGCTTCGCGAAACGTCGAAGAAACGCTTATTAAATGCTAGCCGGAAGAATGCTGTTAAGAACGCGATTAGTATAATTGTGGCATATAGTAAAAATTCATGGCTGCTGGCATCAAATTGCGCCCGTAGAATCCAAGATAAAGCATAGAGGCATACGGCAAGTGAGAAGACCTTTTGAGTGTTGGCTTGGTCAATTTTGGCTTTTATGAAATAGAACAGAATTGAGAGTAGAAGCGTCAGTGAAACAATGATGATACCGAGTTCCAGTACATTCTGATTGGATAGAAAATATAGTGATAGTACCCAAAAATAGCTTTCTAGAAACAGAAAGGGGCCATCTAGTAAAAATGTTAGCTTTGATTGGTTAGAGTCTTTAAAGTTCTTTACCTGTTTAACTGATAGGGCACTATAACTCCGCTTTGGTTGGGAGGAGGCTTCTCCGGTATAAACACTATTTGATATTTTATTTAAGGCGAGTAAGTTTGAGGCTGGCAGGTTGGGTAAAAGCAGTGCAAGTGCAATGGACGCCGTCATAAATGAGCATAGTAATATGGCGTTTGTGCTCTGATTTTCTATTAAATAGGCGCCTAAAAGTATTCCTAGTTTTAATAGAATAACCACTAGTATTTGAAAGTTACCAAAGGTTTTTCCTGAGTTTTCTTGTGAGGTTATATCACTAAACATAGCTCGCTGGGTTGACCAGTAAAAACAGTTATATGCGCCATTAATAAGGGCTAACCCAATCAAGTAGAGACTACTGTCTGCGAACGTCAGTGTGCCGACCAGAAGTAGTTCAATAATAAATGAAAGCATAAAGACCATGCGCCAGCGCTGCTGATAACGCAGGCGATCCCAGCACCAAAGTGTGATGATGTAGCCCACTCCGGTGAGTGCGATAAATGCGGAAATTACAGCTAAAGATGCGCCTTGTTTCCAGAGTAATACGGGTAAGAAAAAGGGTAGAAGGCCTATTAACAGGGAGTGAAACCCCGAAAACAGATAAAATTGCCGGGTAATGATCAGCATTAGAATACTTCTGTTTGTGTAATGTTAAGTTCATTGAGCTCGTCGAAGTAAGCTGACAGATCTTCTCTTTCTCCATATCGAGGGTAGTCATGCATTTTTAAATAAGGGCGTGAATTGACTTCAAGAAAAATACATTTTTGATCTCGGTAATCTGTCTCAATACCCTTTTCGAAGATGACGTCGATGCCGAGAATGTTGGCATCAAACATCTCCAACACATCTTTAAATAACACCTGGTTTTTTTTCGGAATCGTCTGTTTTTTGATGGTTCTGACTACGCCACCGGGGGCTAAGGATATTCGGTAGAAGAGTGTAATAATTTCGCCTCTGGCTGGAATGCTGTTTAACGTATAGTGTTTCTTTTTAAGAAAGCGCTTTGTTGCTTGATTTTTCTGCAGTGGATGAATGCAAGGGTAGAGTCCCATCTCTTCGCGTGTTTTGTTTTCTATGTCTATTAAGGTATCAATTGAGTCAATACCATTGCCTGTAACGAAAGGGGCATATCGCTGAAGAACTGACATAACCTTGCCTTGTGCCACGACTACGCGATAATTGCTTCCTTCAAGGTATTGCTCAACGACCGTAGTGGGCCACCATAATTTGGCTAGAAAAATCGCTTTCCAAAGCTCTTTGTAGTTCATGATAGGAAAGTGGCTACCGCGGGAAAAACCGCTAACGTTGGGTTTGATTACCAGCGGGAAACCAAACCTCTTGGTAAACTGGATAGCTTTGAAAGGGTTAAAGAATATATCACCCTTGGCATGAGGAACGCTGCCATTAGCGAACACGGCTCGCGCCTGCTTTTTAGAGCGACAGCTTTTCCTCACATCCAAGCTATTGTAGTTACTGCAGCCGTCCATAAACCGCTTACTGACCCATTGATATATTAATTTTTTAAGCGCGTTCATCGTATGACCTCATCTTGGTCGTAAGCTTGAGTGAGCGGGATAATTTGAGTTTTTTGAAAAACACCGACTTGTGTGGCTGCTCTAAAGGTATGTTTTTGGTGGTTTTAGCCAATTGCCACATACACCTAAAGCAGAACAGACATTTCTCTTTTCGGCTTATATTGTTTGAGATAAGCGTTAATGGCATGGGTAAAAACAGGTTTATCTCGATAATTTGAAACGCTCCTGCCAGCAAGTGTTTTAGGGATGCGGCCCTGATGCCAAAGCGGGTGATGCGAAAGTTGCCAACTCTTTTCAATTGCCGCCAAATAGTGTGGAGGTCTTCTGGCCTAAACTGGGCAGTAATATCTTTGTAGTGAGTCGCCTTATTGTAGATGCCATTAATGGGGTAATGGTCATTGCCGTGGTTAACGGTCTCTGTTATCGAAATAACCGCAGGAAGGCGTGACGAGTCGCTTAGGCTATAAGCAGAAGGAATAATAAAAACCTCGTATTCTCTTTTTTCTTTTGCTGCATGTTGGATTAAATAGTTCAGGTTACCGTCTATACGTGTGCGTCTAATGTTATCGAGCTCAGTCGCATTATCTGCTCGCTGTATGCCATGTGAATTTTGTCCCCACTCAGGCTTCACAAATACAGGGTATTCTGAAGGGTACCTATTACCGATATCCAAAAACTGCTCAAGTTGCCAGTTATGAGGGATTAGTTGGTCCATATCCAGTTTCGAAAAAATCCCCCTTTGCTCGTTAAAGTAAGGCGCATTTAATTGAAAGTACTTGCGTGGGTCAACGCGAAGTAGCAAACAAAAAAAGATATATGAGCTTATAAGTAGTAATCGAATCATGATGTTAAAGACACCGAAGTGATGATTGAGTTCATACGATATTTACCTGTTTTGAGCATCTTTTGATGCGGTCCAATTGAGGTAATTGATGATGAACAGTACAGCGCCGAGAAATATGATGGAGACGGCTGCATAAAAAAGAGACCCGTTGTCGCTTTGCCCCTGGTGAAGAACTTCGACCCCCAAAGGTGTTGCTAAATGGAAAAACGCGGCACCACACATGATGCCTGCTGCGATAAGGCCTCCTAGGGCATGTAAAATATTTCGGGAAGGGAATTTAAGCCCCTTATCACTACGTTGAATCAGCCAGATTAAAGCAGGTGCAAGAAGTATGAGAGATGTTATCAATTCCATTGATCCTACCGCATAGGCGCCGTATTGAGTAAAGGCGTCACCAATGGCGCCACCTAATAACTCCCTTATCCAAGTACCTATAGTGCCGAAAATATGTTGAGTATCGGGGTGTCCGCTAAATTTATAAGGTAGGGAAAATAGAAAAACCTTAGAAATCCATAGGACGATTAACCAGCTAACAATGCTTAACGTTCGATTACTCATATTTGGACTCTGCTAACAGTGAACCACTAAAAATATAGGATTGACGGTTGTTTAATATCGGTTTGGTTAGAGGGTTAAATTCGGCCAAAATAAATCGGCTTTTTTGATTAGCTGATCTTTGTCAGCACTCCACTTGGCTTTGATGTCAGCGTTGTAATTAAGGTAAAGCTTGTCGTTATGAATCGCCCATTGCAGCGGGTCGCCTTTTGCAGTTTTGTTGTAAGCCGCAGCCCACGCGCAGTACCCGCCGTATTGCGGGGCAAACTTTTTAGGGGCTGACTTGAATAAGTTTAGGTTCTCTTGGCTACTAAAATGCCATTCAGCGCCATTGTAGGCTGTTGAGTATTTGGAGGTTCCTTTCATCGGCTGCTGTTGTGTAAAGTAGCTGACTACGTCATAGCCTGAGGCGGCGACATCGCTAAAATAAGATGTGTAAACGGGTGCTGCGGCAAAAGCTGTGTTGGCTATTAGCAACGTATTGAATAGCAATATGGTTAAAATGCTGAAACTGTGCGTATGAAACATAATTTTTTACCCTCTGTCAGAATTCCCAAAACCTAGCCAGAATCACTTAAATTGGTTGGCTGGAGACGTAAGTTCTATGTATCTCTATAATGGTTAATCAGTATATTGTTGAGTTATCACGAATCTGTCCCATTTATTAAACGGTTGTCTAACAGTCATGGTGTTGATACGTCTATCGAAATAAATGCGGGAGATTTGTTATATGTCTGCGCTTGATTCGTGATAAGAATTCGACAATTAGTCTTATATTCCTGCTATTCACTCTGTGGTTGTTTCTTGCGGCGTGCTAATATCACCTATTGACTTCAATAATAATAAGTAGAGATTTTTGCACGGTTACTGCGCTTGCAAATAAGATGTTAAAAAATGAACCGAAATGCTCATTTTTTTCATTATTTGTGGGTGCTGCTGCACGTATTTTAAAGGTCTCAAGTAAGCTATCTCGGGGACGATGTATGGATCTTGCCGAGTTATTCATTTAAGGAACGAATGCCGAATATGTTCTCTGAACCGGATTTAAAAATGTTGTTTAGTCAGCTGGTTGAAAGCTGGCAAGACGGAGTGATGCTGCTAGACGAAAGCTCTACTATTCGTTACTGCAATACGACCTTTCAAAATATGACTAAAGGTCAATGGTTGATTTCAGATTCTGACTTGCCTTCAGGGTTGCTTAACCAAGCGTTTGTGCAGCCGTTTGCAGAGCAATTGCAGGGGCTGGCAGATGCCATATTTAAGGTTGATGATCCTCACTGGTTAAGCGATCATCTTATCATTACCGATGCTCAGGAAGTCGAACGGCATTTTAGTTTGCAGGCGTTGCCGCTGTCTTTGAATTACGATACCTGTAACCGCAGTGACAGCACTAAGTGGGTCGCTATCTGCCTGAAAAATATATCGGCCCTTATACGCCATGAAGTTAGAGGTAATGAACTGGAGCTGGAACTGGAGCAAAACAGCTTACGGGATGAAGTGACAGGGCTTAGTAGTCGGGCCTATTGGGAATCTTGGTTGAGTAGTGAATTTAACCGTAGCAAACGATACCAGCAAGACCTATCTATATTACTGATTGATCTAGCAACCCATCATGAAAACTTGCCTGAACTACCGGTTGAGGCATATGTTAACGTTCTGGCGGATGTAGCGTTATTGATACAAGGTGTATTGAGAAACTCCGACCAAGCAGCCCGTTATAGTGATAAACGAATCGTTGCTTTACTGCCCCATACCAATGGCACCGGCTCAGAGATTTTAGCTGCGCGTATTAAAGCAAAAATCGAGCGCTACCTAGAAGAAAGTGAATTACAGGAATGGGTCGAATTTAGAATGGGCGTTGCCGTTTATCATGGTATTGCCCAAAATGATGAAGACTTTGAAATAGATCGCTACGATGATCTATTACAGCTCGCTGAAGATGACTTGTTAAGCTGGCGTTAATTCGAGTGCTAGCGCGTAATTATATTAGATAAATAGAAGCATTTATGTCTGTCCCTTTTGTACACCTAAAAGTTCATTCTGAGTTTTCTCTCGTCGATGGAGCCGTTCGGTTAAAGCCGCTGATTAAAAAAGTGGCAGGTTATAATATGCCGGCGGTGGCCTTGACCGATCAGTCGAATATGTGTGCTTTGGTTAAGTTTTATAACGGGACAATGGGCGCTGGTATTAAGCCGATTATCGGGGTTGACCTATGGTTAAGAAATCTAGAAGAGGATAACAACCCAAGTCGAATCACCTTATATGCTCGCAATGATGTAGGCTACCGAAATATTACGGAATTAATATCCCGAGGGTTTACAGAAGGGCAGCGTCACGATAAAGCGATTATTGATAAAGAGTGGATAGAAAACGCATCTGAAGGCGTTATTGCGTTATCGGGTGCAAAAATAGGGGAAATTGGACGGGCACTGCTTTCGGGTAAAAAGGCACTAGCTAAAGAAAAACTGTGTTATTGGATGAGTGTTTTTCCAGATACGTTTTATCTTGAACTACAGCGAACCGGACGAGTAAATGACGAAGAGTGTGTACATTTAAGTGTTGAGCTAGCCGCTGAAATGGGGTGCCCAGTCGTTGCGACCAATGATGTCCATTTTATCGCGACAGAAGATTTTGAAGCACATGAAACCCGCGTCTGTATTCATGATAGCTGCACCATTGATGACCCTCGCAGAAACAAATTCTATAGTCCGGAGCAATACCTTAAATCACCTGAAGAAATGGCCGAGATTTTTTCGGATATTCCAGAAGCACTTGAAAACACACTGGAAATCGCCAAGCGATGTAATGTTGAAGTTCAATTAGGCGAGTATTTTCTGCCCAATTATCCTATTCCTGAAGGGATGACGATGGACGAGTTTTTTCGGAAAATCTCTCAGGAGGGATTAGAGGAAAGACTTGAAACCATTTTGGATAAGGGCGCAGGTGATTATCAGGAGAAACGGCAGCCTTATCTTGATCGCTTGAAGTTTGAGTTAGATATTATCATCCAGATGGGGTTTCCTGGATATTTTTTGATCGTAATGGATTTTATTCAATGGTCAAAAAATAATGATATCCCGGTTGGGCCTGGGCGAGGTTCAGGTGCAGGTTCGCTGGTAGCCTATGTACTTAAAATTACTGACCTTGATCCGCTGCAATATGATCTACTTTTTGAACGATTTCTCAATCCTGAGCGGGTTTCGATGCCTGATTTTGATATCGATTTCTGTATGGATGGGCGTGATAGGGTTATCGCGTATGTAGCGGATAACTATGGCCGAAATGCCGTGTCGCAGATTATTACCTTTGGTACGATGGCAGCGAAGGCCGTGGTGCGTGATGTTGCGCGAGTACAAGGTAAATCTTATGGTTTGGCTGACCGGTTATCAAAGATGATCCCGTTTGAAATCGGCATGACCTTAGCAAAAGCGGTTGATATGGAACAGCCGCTACGAGAGTTTCTAGATCAAGATGAAGATGCCCAGGAAATCTGGGAGATGGCCCTTAAGCTTGAAGGTTTAACCCGTAATACCGGTAAGCACGCTGGTGGTGTGGTGATAGCGCCTACCAAACTAACCGACTTTTCGCCCTTGCATTGTGATGAGTTAGGGGATGGCTTGGTTACTCAGTTTGATAAGAATGATGTTGAATCAGCAGGGTTGGTTAAGTTTGACTTTTTGGGTTTAAGAACTCTGACGATTGTTGATTGGGCATTAAAAATGATCAATGGTCGAAAAATGGCTCATGACCCGGTGAATATTGATCGAATTCCACTTGATGATCCGCCATCTTTCGCATTATTAAAACGAGCAGAAACCACCGCTGTATTCCAGCTGGAATCACGGGGTATGAAAGATCTAGTAAGCCGCTTACAGCCTGATGATCTGGAGGATATGATTGCATTGGTGGCATTGTTCCGCCCTGGCCCTCTTGAGTCAGGAATGGTTGACGACTTTATTGCTCGAAAGCATGGTAAGGCTGATGTTGCTTACCCCCATGTAGACTTTCAACACGAGTGTTTGAAGCCGATACTTGAGCCAACCTACGGTGTTATCGTTTATCAAGAACAGGTTATGCAGATAGCGCAGGCGCTAGCAGGCTACACCCTTGGTGGTGCCGATATGCTTCGGCGGGCGATGGGTAAGAAAAAGCCTGAAGAGATGGCCAAGCAAAGAGGACTCTTTGCGGAAGGTGCCAAAAGTCAGGGGATAGATCCTGACCTGGCCATGAAAATATTTGACCTGGTTGAAAAATTTGCGGGTTATGGTTTTAACAAGTCTCACTCTGCCGCATATGCACTGGTGTCTTATCACACTTTATGGTTGAAAACCCATTACCCTGCTGAGTTTATGGCGGCGGTATTGACGGCGGATATGCAGAACACCGACAAAGTCGTGATACTGGTCGAAGAGTGTCGACGCATGGAGCTAGACTTGGTTCTGCCTGATGTTAATGTGAGTGAGTATACCTTTACGGTTGATGAGCAAGATCGCGTTGTTTATGGCCTTGGTGCCATTAAGGGGCTTGGAGAAGGCCCCATTGAAAGCCTAATTGAAGCCAGACAAAAAGGCGGGCCGTTTACCAGTTTGTTCGACTTCTGTGATCGGGTTGATATGAAAAAAGTCAATAAAAGGGCTTTGGAAGCGCTGATCAAATCTGGTGCTATGGATCATATTGGCCCTAGTCGTGGACGTTTGATGGCGAGCATCGGAGAGGCCGGGCGAAGAGCAGATCAAAATAGTCGAAATCAGAACGCTGGCATGGATGATATGTTTGGTGAAGTTATTTCGGATGAAACTGAAGACGTTTATGCTGAAACCGAAAATATCAGGGAGTGGAGCGAAAAAGAACGCCTTAAACTCGAAAAGGATACACTGGGGCTTTATCTCACAGGGCATCCGTTTGATGAGTATGAAAAAGAGGTGAGGCAATTTGCCAAAACACCTATTGCCGATATACAGCCCGGCAAAGGCAATATTAATATTGCGGGGTTGATCGTCGCGGTGCGGACGATGAAAAACAAAAAAGGCAACACTATGGCTTTTGTAACAATCGATGACCGAAGCGCCAGAACAGAGATCGCCTTTTTCTCTGATAGCTATGAGCAGAACAGAGAGTTGCTAATTAGCGATACCATTTTAGTGGTTGAGGGGGAGGTAAGTATTGATGACTATTCTGGCTCGACCAAAATGAGGGTTAATTCTGCGTACGATATTCTCAGTGCGCGAATGCGCCATGCAAAATCACTCTATTTGAAAGTTAATGAGGGTGTTTTTGTTAACGGTTTTCTAAATGAGCTTGAAGAAACGCTGACACCCTATAAAGGTGAAGGATGTAAGGTCGCGGTTGATTACCATCGCAGTGATGCACGGTCGATGATAGAGTTAGGTAATGAGTGGCGGGTTAAGCCGACGGATGAGCTCATTCAGGGGTTGCGATATGTGCTGGGCGACACCAATGTAAAAATGCGCTATCGAGAGTAAACTGGATATTACCCTATAAATAAGATGTTCTAGCGTAAGGGTGACCTTAATTTCGTAAATATTCATGGTATTGCCATGAAAATGTGCCGATATTCATCGAATATGCCATGTTTCCTATTCTGGAGTGTTGTGTTTTGGTAGGAAAATTGTAGAAAATACCTATTATTAGCTTATTGATCACTACGGGCCTTGGTACTTCTATTATTGGTGTTGATATTTCGGCTATGGGTGCAGTGACAGTGTTGACTAGTCACTGACGTAACTTTTTTGCAGCAGACTACGGCGATATGAACGCTTATTACTTGGATTTTGAACAACCTATTGCAGAGCTTGAAGAGAAAATCGAAGAGCTCAGAATGGTGGGTAATGACAGTGATTTAAATATCTCTGAGGAAATAAATCGCCTCAAAAGTAAGAGTGTGACGTTGACCGAAAATATCTTTTCGGATCTCTCTGCATGGGATGTGGCTCGGTTGGCGCGACACCCGAAGCGTCCATATACCTTAGATTATGTATCTCATATCTTTACTGACTTTGATGAGCTTCACGGTGATCGTGCTTATGCTGATGACCCCTCAATTGTTGGGGGGATTGCGCGGCTTGATGGCGAGCCAGTGATGGTGATTGGGCACCAGAAGGGGCGAGAAATAAAAGATAAGGTTAGGCGTAATTTTGGTATGCCTAGACCTGAAGGGTATCGCAAGGCATGTCGTTTAATGGAGATGGCTGAGCGCTTTCACTTGCCAATTCTAACTTTTATCGATACGCCTGGTGCATACCCGGGAATAGGCGCAGAGGAGCGAGGTCAAAGTGAAGCTATAGCCCATAACTTGGCGGTGATGTCTCGCCTTAAAACCCCTATTATCTCAACCGTTATTGGTGAGGGCGGCTCAGGAGGCGCGTTGGCAATCGGAGTATGCGATCAGCTCTATATGCTTGAATATTCGACCTATGCGGTTATTTCGCCAGAAGGCTGTGCGTCTATATTATGGAAGAGTGCAGAATATGCCTCAGAGGCTGCAGAAGCAATGGGTATTACCGCCACGAAACTTCAAACCCTAGGGTTTGTGGATCAATTAATTGATGAACCGTTGGGGGCCGCTCATCGCAACCATGAACAAGTGGCTGGAAACCTGAAAGCTGCTTTAGTTTCAGGCTTAAACACACTTAAAAAACTGTCTACTGATGAGTTAGTTGAAGCGAGATATCAGCGCCTGACTTCTTATGACCAATTCCTCTGACTCTCATTCGCTTACAGAGGCTCGCTTGTTAGATGAGTCTTGGTTTGCTTTGCTCCCTGCGCCTCTAAAAAAAGCCCTTCAGAGCATCCCTAATTCGAATAGCTATTTTGTCGCCTTCAGTGGAGGGATGGACTCTTCGTTATTACTGACTCTTGCAAGTCGTTACTTATCTGAGTGCCGGCAGGCTAAGGTGCTAGCCATTCATGTGCACCATGGTCTTAGTGAGCATGCTGACCTGTGGCAATCCCATTGTGAAAAAGTGTGTCATTGTTTGGGGGTTGAATTAATTGTTCGCCAGGTTTCGCTTAATGCTGCAAAGAAAGGTGTTGAAGAGGCAGCTAGGGCTGCTCGCTATAACGTATTTGAACAAGTCTTGCCTAGTGGGAGTGTTTTGCTGCAGGGACATCACCTGAATGATCAAGCAGAAACCGTTTTATTGCGACTGATGAGAGGAGCAGGGGTTAAGGGGGTTGCTGGAATACCTAAAAGTCGCCCTTTAAAGTCAGCGCTCATTCATCGACCGTTTTTAGCTGTATCAAGGTCTGAACTGCTTCGCGTAGCTAAAAAATATGAGCTGGAATGGGTTGAGGATGATAGTAATGCCCGTTGTGACTATGATCGAAACTTTCTTAGGCACAAGATTATTCCTAAGCTGGAAACTCGGTGGGAGAGAGCAGTTAGCCGTTTGGCTGTGTCGGCTGACCACTGCCGTGAAAGTGCTGAACTAGAAGAGGCGTTGGCTAATATAGACTTGAATGGAATGACCCAGAATCTGTTTGGCTCTGCATTGTCAATTAACGGGCTCGCCCAGTTGTCGTTGAGCCGCCAGCGAAATGCTGTTCGTTATTGGTTGCAGCTTCAAGGGTTGGGTTTCCCCGGTGAAAAAAGATTTCAACGGATATGGAGCGAGCTACTTATGGCCCGAGATGACGCAAGCCCATTGATAGAGTGGTCGCAGGGGGCTGTCAGGCGTTATCGTAATGCGATTTTTGCGTTACCCTTAAAAGACATTAATGCGCAGCCGGGCTTTGGAGCGAACGATATTAATATTTGCCATGGCGCTGAGTTTGCAGATAGTGACTATATCATTAGTGTTAACGAGCCTAGGGTACTGTTTGATCAAGATATTATGGGCAGGCCCTATGCTTTGCGTATTATTGGTGGAGGGGTTACTAGTGTTAAGGATGGTAGCGCAGAGCGAATGAGTTGCCCCGCTAAACTATTGATAAAGCGACCTTCTAGTGATGAGCAGGTCACTGTAAAATTTCGTCAAGGCGGAGAGGTATTCAAGCCTGAGGGTAAGGCTCATCATAGACCTTTGAAAAAATGCTTTCATGATAGCAATGTACCGCCATGGTTGAGGGATTCGGTTCCGTTGCTATATTACAATGCGTGTTTAGTGGCTATTGGCAATTTATTAGTGGCTGATGGTTTTCAGGTGGAGAGTGGAGCTGAAATCCTAGAAATAAGTTGGGGTCAAAAGTAGAACCATAATCAATTGTAAAATATTGATGTTAGCGGTATATACCTAGATGATTTTCGTTGAGTCGAATTTGAGATTCTGGTAACCTGAGCCCCCATCTTGAGATGACAATCTCCCCTCACTAATTAATGTTTCATAAACTTACTGTTTTATAAACAAAAGACTTACGGGATCTGCATGACGCGCTATATATTCGTCACCGGTGGTGTTGTATCTTCTCTGGGAAAAGGTATTGCTTCGGCTTCTTTGGCTGCAATATTGGAATCCAGAGGATTAAAAGTAACCATTTTAAAACTTGACCCATATATTAATGTTGATCCGGGTACAATGAGCCCTTTTCAGCATGGAGAAGTGTTTGTTACGGATGATGGCGCAGAGACGGATCTGGATCTTGGACACTACGAACGCTATATTCGAAGAACTATGACCAAGCGTAATAACTTTACCAGTGGTCGCGTTTACGAAGACGTTATTCGCAAAGAGCGTCGTGGTGATTATTTAGGCGGAACCGTTCAAGTCATTCCTCATATTACAGACGAAATTAAGCGTCGTGTTGTTGAAGGTGCAGGTGATGTTGATGTCGCATTAGTTGAAATTGGTGGAACCGTAGGTGATATTGAATCACAGCCATTTCTAGAAGCTATCCGTCAGTTAAGGGTTGAGGTGGGCAGTGCGCGTAGCCTGTTTATGCACCTGACCTTAGTGCCTTATATTGCAACCGCCGGTGAAACCAAAACTAAGCCTACCCAGCATTCTGTTAAAGAAATGCGCTCGATTGGCCTTCAGCCCGATATTTTAGTGTGTCGTTCTGATCATGAGATCGATGCTTCGTCGCGCCGAAAAATCGCACTTTTTACCAATGTTGAAGAGCGTGCAGTTATTGGCTTGGAAGATGCCGATAGTATTTATAAAATTCCTTCAATGCTCCATCAAAGCGGCTTGGACGATATTATCGTTGAGCGCTTTAACTTGGATGCACCGCCTGCAGATCTTTCAGAATGGGATGCTGTAGTAGAGGCGGAAGCCAGCCCAACCAAAAATGTCACCATAGCGATGGTGGGTAAATACATGGAGTTGCTCGATGCTTACAAATCGCTTATCGAGGCACTAACTCATGCTGGTATCCATAACCGCACCAAAATCAAAATTCTTTATATCGACTCACAAGATATTGAACGTGATGGTACCGGCGTTTTGGATAGTGTCGATGCGATACTTGTGCCCGGTGGTTTTGGTGAGCGTGGAGTAGAAGGGAAAATTAAGACGGTTCAGTATGCTCGTGAAAACAAAGTGCCTTATTTAGGTATTTGTTTGGGGATGCAGGTTGCCGTGATTGAGTTTGCCAGAAATGTAGCTGGAATGGATGGAGCTCACAGTACTGAGTTTACCCAGAAGTCGCCTTACCCCGTAGTAGGGCTTATCACTGAGTGGAAAGACGCTAGTGGAGCGGTAGAAACTCGTGATGAAGATTCTGATCTAGGTGGCACGATGCGCCTGGGTGGTCAAGAGTGTCGCTTGGAAGAGGGTACCAAAGCCTTTGACAGCTACGGTAAGCCCGTTATTGTTGAGCGTCACCGTCACCGCTTTGAAGTTAATAACAATTTGTTGCCTAAGTTAAGTGAGGCAGGGCTAATTGTTTCAGGCCGGTCTATGGACGGCGCATTAGTTGAAATTGTAGAAGCGCCTAATCATCCTTGGTTTGTTGCTTGTCAATTCCATCCTGAGTTCACATCAAATCCGCGCGATGGCCATGGTTTATTTGAAGGCTTTGTTCGAGCTGCCTTTGATAATAAAAAATAGGGATATTCGGTATGTCTAAGGTTATTAACGTTCAGAATTTATCAGTGGCTAATGACCGCCCTTTTGTACTGTTTGGCGGCATGAATGTTTTGGAATCGCGAGATCTTGCAATGCAGATTGCAGAACAATATGTAGAGGTGACCCAGAAACTGGGAATTCCCTACGTGTTTAAAGCATCGTTTGATAAAGCAAACCGATCTTCAATCCACTCATATCGTGGGCCTGGAATGGAAGAAGGGCTTAGGATATTTGAAGAAGTTAAAGGGACCTTTAATGTACCCGTTATTACGGATGTACACGAAGTTTATCAGGCTGCACCGGTAGCCGAAGTGTGTGATGTTATTCAGTTACCTGCCTTTCTTGCTCGCCAAACTGACCTGGTGGATGCAATGGCCAAAACGGACGCAGTGATCAATGTTAAGAAACCTCAGTTTTTAAGCCCATCACAAATGGGCAATATTGTTGAGAAGTTTAAAGAAGCGGGTAACGAAAAAATTATTTTATGTGAACGCGGCAGTAATTTTGGGTATGACAACCTAGTAGTTGATATGCTTGGCTTTAGAACCATGAAAGAGTGTACCGGTGGTCTACCGCTAATATTTGATGTGACTCACGCGCTGCAGTGTCGTGATCCATCGGGTGCTGCATCTGGTGGTCGTAGAGGGCAGGTTGCTGAGTTGGCTCGTGCAGGAATGGCCGCTGGTCTGGCTGGGTTATTCCTTGAGGCACACCCAGACCCTGATAATGCTAAATGCGATGGGCCAAGTGCTTTACGTTTGGATAAACTTGAGCCGTTTTTACAGCAAATTAAAGCAATTGATGATCTGGTAAAGAATCTCGAGCCTTTAGATACAGAGTAGATTATGAGCTTGTCATTCCCGCCCACCCCTGGGAGCTCTCTTGCAGAGCAATTCACCTTGTATGCGGGAATGGTGGAAAAATATTTTTTAAATAGTAATTGTGTCGTAATTGGAGATACAGAGTAATGGCAAAAATCGTTGATATCAAAGGACGTGAAGTTCTGGATTCTCGTGGCAACCCAACCGTTGAAGCAGATGTCTTTTTAGAAGGCGGGTTTGTAGCGACAGCATGTGCACCTTCTGGCGCATCAACCGGTTCGCGTGAAGCACTGGAGCTAAGAGATGGCGATAAGTCTCGTTACTTGGGTAAGGGGGTATTAAACGCCGTCGCTGGTATTAATACGACTATTCGTGACGCGTTAATGGGAATGGACGCAACGGATCAACGCGCCCTTGATAACAAAATGCTTGAGCTGGATGGTACTGATAATAAGGCAACCCTTGGGGCAAACGCAATTCTTGCTGTTTCATTGGCGGCGGCTAAAGCGGCTGCTCAGTCTAAAGGTGTTGAGTTGTACGTTCATATCGCTGATATCAATGGCACATCAGGCCAGTACTCTATGCCGGTACCGATGATGAATATCTTGAACGGTGGTGAACATGCCGATAACAACGTAGATATTCAAGAGTTTATGGTTCAGCCAGTAACGGCGCCTACATTTTCTGAGGCGTTACGTGCGGGGGCGGAAATTTTTCATGCACTTAAGAAAGTATTAACAGGTAAAGGCCTTAACACTGCTGTTGGTGACGAAGGTGGCTTTGCGCCGAACCTAGAGTCAAATGAATCGGCACTTGCCGTGATCAAAGAAGCGATTGCTGAAACGGGTTATGAGTTAGGGACTGATATTACCTTGGCGCTAGATTGTGCAGCTTCTGAGTTTTACGAAAATGGGCAATACAACTTGTCTGGTGAAGGCAAAGTATTTGATTCGGAAGGCTTTTCTGATTACTTGGATGACTTATCTAAAAAGTACCCTATTGTATCGATTGAAGATGGGTTAGATGAAAGCGATTGGGATGGCTGGGCCTATTCAACCAAAAAGTCGGGCGAGTTTATTCAATTAGTAGGTGATGATTTATTCGTAACCAATACTCGTATACTTAAAGAAGGGATTGATAAGAGCATTGGTAACTCAATCCTTATCAAGTTTAATCAAATTGGTAGTTTATCTGAAACACTTGATGCGATTAAAATGGCTAAAGATGCAGGCTATACGGCTGTTATCTCTCACCGCTCTGGTGAAACTGAAGATACGACTATTGCTGATTTGGCCGTGGGCACTTGTGCTGGCCAGATCAAAACCGGGTCACTGTGCAGGTCTGACCGTGTCGCTAAGTACAACCGTTTGTTGAGAATTGAAGAGCAGTTAGGAAATACAGCCCCTTATAAAGGTTTAACCGAGATTAACGGTGCTGTAAGACGCTAATTAGCTTCTTGAGAGTATAGTGTTTTGAAAGGGCAGAGTAATATCTGCCCTTTCTCGGTTTTAAAGACTACCTGGTAAGCTATACTCAACTTTTGTCATTCCCCCTTCGTGGGAATAGTAATAATATGATATATACCTGAAGAAGCTGCTTAGCAGGTAAAATTTAAAACTGTATGCGTTTAATGTTCCCATTATGAAATGGCTTTGGCTCTTACTGACTGTTTTTATTGTGATGTTGCAGGTCCGCCTATGGGTAGGAGAGGGCAGCTTTGCGCAGGTGTGGGTGCTACAAAAGCAGATTGACGAGCAGGTTGCCGGTAATCAGCTATTGGCTGATCGAAATGCATTGCTGGATGCCGAGGTGTTGGACTTGAAGTCTGGGAACGAAGCGATTGAAGAGCGCGCCAGGAATCATTTGGGTATGATTCATAAAGGCGAGTCGTTTTATCTGTTAATCGATAACAAGTGAGTCTATGACCATATTTTCTACACTCCCTATATTCTCTACATTCGTTACCTCCCATAATGACTAGCACTACTCAGCCAGCTTCATCTGTTAAATATTGGGTTATCGTTCCAGCAGCGGGTGTAGGTAGCCGAATGAAAGCTGATCGCCCAAAACAATATCTTCCATTGATCAATAAAACCGTTATTGAGCACACGCTGGAAACGCTTCTCGCTCATTCGACGCTTAGTTGTATATTGGTAGGCGTTTCCCCCGGAGACCAGTATTGGGAGCAATTGCCAACGAGCCTTAAAAGCCGAGTCGTTCGCTATGACGGTGGGCAAGAAAGAGTCGATACCGTGCTGTGCGGGCTTGAGTCGATAGCCGATAAAGCCCGCCCAGACGATTGGGTCCTTGTACATGATGTTGCTCGCCCTTGCATTGCTACTGATGATATTAGTCAGTTGATAGTTGAATTAGAAGGTCACTCTATAGGCGGTATTCTTGGCGTGCCTGTTGCGGATACAGTAAAGAAAGTAGTTGATGGTTGTATTGTGGATACTGTCGACCGATCATCCCTTTGGCGGGCTTTCACTCCTCAGATGTTCCGGTATGAACCCCTTTTGCGGTCGCTGAAAAACGGTTTGAAGAACGGACTCGTCATTACTGATGAGGCCTCTGCTATAGAAGCAGAAGGTCTAACGCCTATCATGATCCAAGGTAGTGCTGACAATATTAAAATTACTCAACCAGGTGATCTCGAGTTAGCGGAGATATACCTGTCTAGATAAAAGGATAGGGTTAATTGATGAGTTTACCCAACATTAGAGTCGGGCAAGGTTACGATGTTCATGCCTTCGAAAAGGGCGAGCATGTCACGATTGGTGGCGTAAAAATCCCCTACACTCAAGGTTTAAAAGCGCACTCCGACGGTGATGTGCTGCTCCATGCGCTTTGCGATGCGTTGCTGGGGGCTGCAGCACTTGGGGATATCGGTCATCATTTTCCCGATACTGACGCTGAGTGGGCCGGAGCAGATAGTCGTGCATTGTTGCGACATGTACGAACGTTAATTCAGCCGTATGAGATTTCTAATATTGACTGTACGATTGTAGCTCAAGCACCGAAAATGGCGCCTCATATAAGAGAGATGAGAGCGCTAATTGCTGAGGACTTGTTGATAGAACTTGATACTGTAAGCGTTAAAGCCACCACTACAGAGCATTTAGGGTTTACCGGCCGTAAGGAAGGTATTGCATGTTTTGCGACGTGCCTGATTATAAAGTAATGTTTGAGTCGCTCGCAGCGACCTTAATATAGAAACCTCATAGGGTATTTGATTTGGAATATAACCTTTCGTTTCCAACCGCGAATAACAATATAAGTTGTCAGGGCGTTATTCGGACCTGTGATGAAGACTTTTTTGTAGAAGAAATGATGAACGTCTCACTGACAGGTGAAGGTGAACACGTTTGGCTGTTTGTTGAAAAGCGGGGTGAGAATACCGATTTTATTGCCCGTAGAATTGCGAAGCATGCCGCTGTTCGGGAAATGGATATTGGCTTAAGTGGATTAAAAGATCGCCATGCGATTACCCGGCAGTGGTTTAGCGTTTATCTGGGTAATCGACCCGAGCCAGATTGGAGTTTATTGAATGATGAAACTCTTCAGATTCTCTCCCATCAGAGGCATAGCCATAAGCTGCGAAGAGGGCAACACTATGCGAATAGGTTCGCGCTGCGTATTCGGCAGCTCAAGGGTGATATTACGATGCTTGAGCAGTCGCTTGAAGACGTGAGTCGTCGTGGTTTCCCTAATTACTTTGGCGAGCAACGCTTTGGTAGAAACGGTACAAATGTTAATAAAGCGGTTGCGATGTTCAAGCGTGAAATTAAGGCCACTAAAAGCAAGCGAGGCTTTTATCTCTCTGCAGCACGCTCTTTTTTATTTAACAGTGTGTTAGCTGAAAGGGTCGAAAATAGTAGCTGGCTTGATGCACCTTTAGCGGGGCCGTTGTACGGTGAACTGCCGAGAGATTATGTCGATCAAATATTTGAAAATGATGACCCTTCTGGATATGTAGGTTGCAGTCGGCTTGAACAAGCGGTATTTGAACAACATCCAGATCTGACCAAAGGGTTGTATGCGAACCGTTTAAAAATGGAAGAGCGCCCATTAGCAGTGATTCCGACGGATATGCGCTGGAAAGTGTTAGAAGATGTTCTAGATGTTGAATTTTTGTTACCAACCGGATCATTTGCTACATCATTATTGAATGAAGTAGTAAACTACAGCGTTTTTGAGCGAACCTACCCATCAGAAAAGAATATATAAGTGCAACAATCGCTGATTTTGGCAAAATCAGTTCACCAAACTAAAAGAAAAATAATGAGTGTATTGTTTTCAATAACACCGATACATGCAGATATGACACGTTATGATGCAATCAGTGATGTGAACCACTGAATTGAGGGGATGAAGTGAGTCAAACATTAGATTTACAGGGGATCGGGATGACCTCTATGCGCACAAGAATGCGCTTGGTTCAAAGGCTTAGGGATCAAGGTATTGATAATCAAGATGTTCTGGATGTTATGGCGAATACGCCTCGGCATATTTTTGTTGATGAAGCGTTGGCGCATCGAGCTTATGAGGATACCGCTTTACCGATTGGGCATTACCAGACGTTATCACAGCCTTATATCGTGGCGAGAATGACTCAAGTGTTACTGCAGTCAAAGCCTTCAAGAGTGCTTGAACTGGGAACTGGGTCGGGCTTTCAAACGGCTATTTTGGCTCAACTGGTCAATGAAGTGTTTAGTGTTGAACGAATAAAA
This sequence comes from uncultured Oleiphilaceae bacterium, assembly GCA_913060665.1. Classification (GTDB taxonomy): domain Bacteria; phylum Pseudomonadota; class Gammaproteobacteria; order Pseudomonadales; family Oleiphilaceae; genus Alkalimarinus. The sequence goes on along the minus strand of CAJXUY010000009.1, from coordinate 119,592 downwards.
CCTCTTCAAGATAAAGCGAAGCAGCGGTTTAGTCAGTTAGGGTTACGAAACGTTTATACTCGCCATGCTGATGGTGGTATGGGGTGGCCTAGTTCGGCGCCTTTTGACGGAATTATAGTGACTGCAGCACCAAGTGAAATACCCAAAGAGCTGCTTGGCCAGTTAGCAGATGGGGGGCGATTAGTGATTCCTGTAGGCGAGGACACTCAGGAGCTTACGGTTGTTACTCGTAATGGCGATAATTTTGATCATCAGGTTATAGAACCTGTATATTTTGTTCCATTGCTTGGCGGTGTTATTCGTTAGCTCTCTATTTACTAAGGATAAGTTTTTTGAATCAATCAAAAGTATCGTTGTTTCTAAAGGGGGCCGCAATGGGGGCTGCCGATATAGTGCCTGGTGTGTCTGGTGGTACCATTGCTTTTATTACCGGTATCTATGAAGAGCTGATTAACTCAATTCAGTCGGTGTCGTGGAAGACGCTAGTGACGTTAAGACGGCAAGGGGTTTCGGCGGCATGGAACTCAATTAACGGTTGGTTTTTATTAACGCTGTTTTCGGGGGTATTATTTAGTGTTTTTACGCTCGCTAAGTTGATTAGTTTTTTGCTGGTGGCCTATCCTGAGATGTTGTGGTCTTTTTTCTTTGGTCTTGTGTTAGCCTCAGTCTGGCATGTTAGTCAGCAAATAAAAGTATGGCGGTGGGTTAATCTGGTCCCCGTGGTGATTGGGGTTTTGGTGGCTTGGGGGGCTAGTAGCGCAACTCCAGCAGAAGTCGAAGCGACAACACTAAACTTGTTTCTTTCAGGCTGTCTGGCGATTTGTGCCATGATTCTTCCAGGCATATCGGGTAGTTTTATTCTGCTGTTGTTAGGAATGTATAGTGTAATACTGAATGCTGTTAAGTCGTTAGATATTGCGGTGTTAGCAATCTTTGCCGGTGGTTGTGTTGTAGGTTTATTGACTATTGCCAATGCATTGGCATGGGCATTCAAGCGCTTTCATGATTATACATTGTTGGTATTGACCGGCTTTATGATTGGCGCGCTTGATAAAGTGTGGCCGTGGAAAGAGACTATTAGTTTTCGAATGAATAGCCATGGGGAGCAAGTGCCACTGCTGCAGTCTAATGTGTTACCCGGTACATTTGAGACCTTAACAGGTCAACCATCTCAATTGGGCTTAGCACTGGTTTCAGCGGTTTTTGGCATCGCGATTGTCTTGCTATTAGAAAAAATTGGGCGCAGTAGACATTAGATATGTGAACCAGCTGTTACTTTAGAGTGTTCCGTTCGGTAACATTTTTCTGTTTGGGTAACTAAATTGGTGCTCTGGCTGTATTGAAATAGTTTGCTAGAATAATAGGTTAGCGTTGATTCTTAATATTGAATGACTTCTTATATATCGTTTTGGAATATATAAGATTATTAATAGTATATTAAATTATTGTGTATTTATTCGAAACGAACCAAAAATGCTCGGCTTTAACTGTTGGCTGTCAACAAATTGTTGTTCTATTGTTTCGAAAACTGCCTGCTTTTTTTCTGATTTTGATTTTATCTGCTTGTAATTCAAGTGGAATTTACCAAGATAAAAACTTTAATCCTCCTGTTTATTTTGGCTCTCATAAGGTCAGTGAGGGGGATACCTTATACTCTATCGCATGGCGCTATGGCAGGGACTACAAGGAGTTAGCCTCTGCTAACAGTATTTCGCCGCCGTACATTATCACTTTGGGTCAGCGCATACGCCTCGATCTTCGAGGTACGGTTTCTAGCGCATCAAAAAAATCGCCTCCTGCTTCTCACAAGAAAAACCGTCAGGTTAAACCATCCTCAAAAACTAAGCCTGTCGTTACGTCTAAAAACAAGACACGCGCTAGCACAAAATCGAAGACCGTCAAGGGAGTAAATTGGCATTGGCCTCACCTTGGCCAAATTATTGCAGGGTACTCTTCTGCTGGTAATGACAACAAAGGTATCGACATTGCTGGTAAATTGGGTGATTCAGTATTTTCAGCTGCCAATGGTGAAGTGGTGTATGCAGGAAGCGGATTACTGGGGTATGGGAAGTTGATTATTATAAATCACAACCAGCATTACCTGAGTGCTTACGCGCATAACGATCAGATCTTGGTGAAAGAAGGCCAAAGGATAAAACAGGGCCAGAAAATAGCTGAAATGGGGAATACTGGAACCAACCGGACCAAGCTTCATTTTGAAATAAGAAGAGATGGGAAACCGGTTAACCCATTGAACTATTTACCTAAACGGTAATAGTTCGAAAAAAAAGTTTACAAAAAATAAAATAATGTTTGGTTGAGATCTAGTAGTCTAGGGTCAAGACCGAGCGGGGTAGTCCATATAACAACTAGATTGTTTCGGCACCATAACCCTTTAAGGTTGTGTAGTGTACTAAAACAATGCAGAAAGCAGGGTCCGTATTATGTCAGCTGAAAGAGAAGAATACGTCGAAGATGTAGCATTTCAAAATGATACTGCTAAATCAAAGAAAGCAAAGCGTGATGAAGACAGTGTTGTAACGCCAATTGATCGTAAAAGAGCGAGTAAGTACACCGCAGAATCAAAAAATTATCGTCAATTAGATGCAACGCAAATTTACTTGAACGAAATTGGGTTTTCGCCACTCTTAACTCCGGAAGAAGAAGTCTATTACGCGCGCCTCGCTCAAAAGGGTGATGAAGCGGGACGTAAGCGGATGATTGAATCCAACCTCCGTCTTGTTGTAAAAATTGCCCGCCGGTATGTTAACCGTGGATTAACACTGCTAGACCTGATTGAAGAAGGAAACTTGGGTCTCATTCGCGCAGTTGAAAAATTTGATCCGGAAAGAGGCTTTAGGTTTTCCACTTACGCTACATGGTGGATAAGACAAACTATTGAACGTGCGATCATGAATCAAACCCGCACGATTCGACTCCCTATTCATGTTGTTAAAGAACTTAATTTATATCTCAGGGCGGCAAGAGAGCTTACTCAGAAGCTAGACCATGAGCCTACCGCGGAAGAAATCGCTGATTTATTAGATAAGCCCGTTGAAGACGTTAAGCGTATGCTGGGTCTTAATGAGCGTATTACCTCTGTAGACACCCCTGTTGGCGGTAATGGCGATAAATGCTTGCTAGACACGGTTGCGGATGAGTCTGCATCAGACCCTGCTGAATTGCTTCAGGATAGTAATTTAAGAGGCAGTATTGATACTTGGTTGGATCAACTGTCAGGTAAACAGCAAGAAGTCTTGGCCCGACGTTTTGGACTTCGCGGATATCAGATGAGCACACTTGAAGAAGTAGGCAGAGAAATTGGTCTCACTCGTGAGCGCGTTAGACAGATTCAAGTAGAAGCCCTTAAGCGGTTGAGAGATATTCTTGAGAAACAGGGCTTAACAGGCGAAACGTTATTCAAATAGGGTAATCGTTAATAACCTAATCAGAACCACGCATTTGAACGCCCAATTGGGTTAATCGAAGCGTGGTTTTTTTGTGCTTGGAATAGTGACACGTAGATGATGTTTTTACTAAATAGCATTTTGTGTGAGAACCATTGAATAGTATGGTCGTACCGCCCCTGATACTATGGATTGGTGATAAAGATTCATAGGTGATCGACTATCACTAGCCCTATTAGTGACGTACCAAACAGAAGAGTTGGACGACATGTTAGTCTCAGGGCTACTAAAAATAATCAATTAGAGATGGAAGGTAAATGAGACAATTAATGACAGCATTGGTACTAGTTCTAGGGCTTACTCAAGTTGCTTTTGCAAAAGAAGTAGCGGGTGTTAAGATTCCTGATTCAATCAAAGCCGGCAGCGCTGACCTTGTACTTAACGGAGTAGGTTTACGTGAAAGGTGGATGTTTGATGTTTACGTAGGTGGTTTGTACTTGGGTCAGAAATCTTCTGATGCAGCTCAGGTAATAAATGCAGATGAGCCTATGGCGATTAAACTTCACATGTTACGTGACGTGTCTGGCGAAAAAATGGCTGACGCTACTCGTGAAGGTTTCAAGAATGCGACTAACGGAAACACTGCGACTATCAGAGCTAAGATTGATAGCTTCCTAGCGGTATTCGGTGACGAAGCAACTGAAAATAATGTATACGATATGGTATACGTTCCTGGTAAAGGTGTTGAAGTTTATGTAAATGGTAAACTATCTAACACTATCGAAGGTGCAGATTTCAAAAAAGCACTTTTTGGTATCTGGTTGTCTGACAAACCAGCACAAGAGAGCTTGAGAAATGGCATGCTAGGCAGCTAATCGCACTCAACGTAGTCTATTTAAAAATGCAGTTTCTTTAAAAAGGTCGTCTATTTGGGTTTATAATGAACCGCAATATGCGGCCTTTTTTATTGGTTTTGATTACACTACCGAAGAGGGCAGAAAAACGATGTTTTAACATAGGTGTGAAATGAAAAAATCTTGGATGTTAAGTACTATCGCACTCACATTGTATGTTTTTATGTTTGTCGGTGAAGTGAGTAGCAGTGAAATACGTGTTGCGGTCGCCAGTAATTTTAGTGAAACGATAAAAGCGCTCTCAACACGCTTTGAAGAACAGACTGGTCATCGGGTGGTGGTGGTGGTTGGGTCTACGGGTAAACATTATGCTCAAATAAAACATGGAGCACCCTATGATATTTTCTTTGCAGCAGACAAAGCTCGTCCAGAGTTGTTAGATGAAGAGGGGGTTGCAATCCCTTTGAGCCGGTTTACCTATGCGGTTGGCCAACTCGTCTTATGGAGCCCGAGAAAAGACTTTGTAGATGAAGGTATCACAGTGCTTCACCAAGGTTCATTCCGCTACCTGGCGCTGGCTAACCCTAAATTGGCACCCTATGGCGCAGCCGCTAAAGAAATTCTCCAATCAAGTGGCCTATGGGATGACTTGCGGGGGCGAATGGTGAAAGGCGAGAACATTGGGCAAACGTTTCAGTTTGTTCAAAGTGGAAATGCAGAGTTAGGGTTTGTTGCTTATTCGCAAGTTAAAGCCAGGATTGAGTCAATGGAAGGGTCTGCGTGGGTTATTCCTCAATCTAGCTATACGCCGATTGAACAGCAGGTTGTTTTATTAAAGGACAATAGGGTCGCGCGTGACTTCTTAGCGTTTGTTAGAAGCGATAAGTCAAAAATACTCATTGAGAGTTTCGGGTATCGCTCATTATGATGTTGAGTGAATCGGATATCACAGCCCTGCTTCTAACATTCAAATTAGCAGCGGTTACCACCTGCATACTGCTTGTAATCGGTACCCCGGTTGCGTGGTGGTTAGCAAGGTCTCGTTGCCGATATAAGTTTATATTCGAGGGGCTTATCGCGCTCCCATTAGTGCTACCGCCTACCGTGCTCGGTTTTTATCTACTCGTCATGCTAGGTCCAAATGGTCCTCTTGGGCGCTTGATGGAATGGTTTGGAGGGGCATCGCTTGCGTTTACCTTTTCCGGGCTGGTCATCGGCTCAGTATTTTACTCCATGCCATTTGTTATTCAGCCATTACAGAATGCTTTTGCAGCCATCGGCACAAGGCCAATGGAAGTTGCGGCGACGCTAAGAGCGTCTCCTTTTGATCGGTTTTTTACGGTCGCACTGCCATTAGCTAAGCATGGCTTTTTAACGGCTGCGGTACTGGGCTTTGCTCATACGATTGGGGAGTTTGGGGTTGTATTGATGATTGGAGGGAATATCCCAGGTGAAACTCAGGTTCTCTCTATTGCTATTTATGATCATGTAGAGGCGTTAGAGTATAGCCAGGCTCACTGGCTATCAGGCGGGTTGCTATTGCTTTCTTTTTTGATGTTGATGACGGTATATGCACTTAATGGTCGTTTAAGCTGGGGACGTACATGAGCATCAAAGCGACGTTCAGGTTGTCTAAGAAAGACTTTGAGTTTGATGTTGAGCTTTGTATTCCTGATAGGGGTGTGACTGCCATATTTGGGCCTTCAGGCTGTGGTAAAACAACGTTATTGCGATTGATGGCAGGCTTGGAGAGATGCAGTAATGGTTATTTAAAAGTGCGCGATCGGGTTTGGCAAGATAGCAGTGAGTTTATTCCTTCTCATAAACGTGCAATTGGGTATGTATTTCAGGAGGCGAGTCTTTTTTCTCACTTAAATGTCGCGAAAAACCTAGAGTATGGGGTTAAGCGAGTGGCTATTGCTGAACAAAAAGTGTCGCTTGATCATGCTGTAGCGTTATTGGGCATTGGCCATCTTCTTAACCGCAATGCACATCAGTTATCAGGCGGTGAAAAGCAGCGTGTTGCGATTGCTAGAGCGTTGGCGGTGAGCCCAAAAGTACTATTAATGGATGAACCGCTGTCGGCATTAGATCAAACATTGAAACGCGAAATAATGCCCTATCTCGAGTCGTTGCATGACCAGCTTGATATTCCGATTATTTATGTCAGCCATTCGCCTGATGAAGTTGCGCGTTTGGCAGATCATCTTGTACTGCTTGATGCTGGGAAGGTAAGAGCTGATGGCCCTATAGGTAGTATGTTGACTCGACTGGATTTACCCCTTGCTTACGGGGACGATGCCGCCGCGGTAATAGATGCTAGCGTGGTCGTTCATGATGATCATTATGGCATCACTTATCTTGATTTCAGTGGTGGGCGGTTCACGGTGGCGAGAAACACATTGCCATTGGGAAGGCCTGTCAGACTAAGGGTTATGGCGCGTGATGTAAGCTTGACACTTGAGCGTCAAATGGGAACGAGTATCCTCAATATATTTCCAGCTGTTGTAGAGGAGCTGATTATAGATGATCAGCCTGATGTGACGGTGCGGTTGAGGGTTGGTAGCACTTTGTTGCTTTCTCGAGTCACTCGGAAATCTGCCAGCCTGCTTCAGTTAACGCCTAAACAGGCTCTGTATGTGCAAATAAAGAGCGTAGCATTACTTGGGGGTAATTAAGTTAGCCTTGCTCGCTTTTTATCTCATCTATTTTGTCGGCGATGTTAGCTAACTCAGGGCGGTTTTTACGAATTTCGTTGGTAGTTAAGCCATCTATTTCATGAGGAAAAACCAACCAGTCATTGCTTTCATGCAAGTAGTAATCGGGTACTCTGTCAGTTTGGTTATTAGCAGGTTTGTAATATGGCGTAGCAATTCGAATCTCGGGTGTGTTCTTCTTACACGCTCTTTTTATATCTAAAATCGTTTGATTAATACTTAGCCCGCTATCATGCACATCATCGACGATTAACAAGCTTTTTTCGCTTTCTAGCCGCTTAATCAAATAGGTAAGGCCATGAACTTTTACATGCTTACTGCGCTCCCCAATGCCGGTATAAGAGGATGTGCGTATGGCTATGTGATCGGACTCTACGCCAAAGACGTGTAGTAGCTCTTGAACCGCTATGCCGACGGGGGCGCCGCCTCTCCATACGCCTACGATATAATCTGGGCGAAAACCGCTTTCATATACGCTGATCGCCAGCTGAAATGAGTCTTCTAAAAGCTGCTGCGCGCTAATGTAAACCTTTTCCATCCAACTGCCTATAATATATGTTTGATGTGTCGTGTTGCGGGGAATAGATATATTGTTATATTAACGAATAAACGTTAGTCTGAATACTCGGTTTTATCTTTGAATTCACATAAATCTTCAATGAGACAGGCGCCGCACTTTGGCTTTCTGGCGGTACAGGTATATCGCCCAAGTAGTATTAGCCAGTGATGCGCGTCGAGTAGATAGTCTTTTGGAATTAATCTGACCAGTCTTTTTTCAACTTCTACTACGTTCTTTCCAGTCGCAATTTTAGTACGGTTTGAAACGCGGAAAATATGGGTGTCGACCGCCATAACCGGTACACCAAACGCAGTATTAAGTACGACATTTGCGGTTTTTCGCCCAACACCTGGCAGTGCTTCTAATGCTTCGCGGTCTTGCGGTACCTTAGAGTTATGTTGCTTGACTAATATTTCGCAGGTTTTAATGATATTGGCCGCCTTGCTGTTATAGAGGCCTATTGTTTTGACGTATTGCTTGAGGGTATCGAGACCCAGTGCGTAGATGGCTTCTGGAGTATTGGCGACAGGGTATAGCTTGTCGGTCGCTTTATTGACGCCCTTATCGGTGGATTGCGCAGATAAAATTACCGCAATGAGCAACTCAAAAGGTGTGCTGTAGTTGAGTTCAGTTTCAGGGTTAGGGTTATCCGCCTTTAAGCGCCTAAATATTTCAGTGCGAATATCCTTGTTCATTACGCAATAGTGCCTGTGGTTCTAACGCGCTTGCTACCTGTGACTACTTCAGCACTATTCTTTTCTTCTCTTGCTTTAAGCTTATCATCAATAATATTCTTTAGTGCGATCAGCAGCCCCATACCGACAAACGCGCCGGGAGGTAAGATTGCAAATAGAAAATCAGGATAATCTGAAAATACATTTATTTGCCAGCTTTTAGCGCTTTCGCCAAACAGTAAATCCATGCCGCTAAACAGTACCCCTTGCCCGATTAGCTCACGAAGCGTGCCTAATATTATTAGTACAATAGTGAAACCGAGCCCCATCATAAAGCCATCTAGCGCAGAGGGGAGTATTGAATTCTTGGATGCGAACGCATCAGCTCTTCCCAAAATGGCGCAGTTGGTGACGATAAGCGGGATAAAAATTCCTAAAATTTCATAAAGCTCGTAGGTGTATGCTTGCATCAAAAGCTCTGCGCAGGTCACCAATGAAGCAATGATCATTACAAATGCAGGAAGCCGAACCGTGTCGGGTACAAAGTTTCGAATGAGAGAGACTGACACGTTAGAGCCTAGCAGAACCAGTGTAGTGGCAAGCCCTAGCCCCATCGCGTTCACCGTAGTACCGGTAACGGCTAGTAGCGGGCATAACCCCAGTAACTGAACAAGAGCAGGGTTGTTTTTCCATAGGCCGTTCAGTGTAATGTCTCTATAACTACTTGTGGCCATTTGAATCACCCTCTGCTGACGTCTGCGTTTGTGATGGTGCGTTTAAGAGTTCATTTTTGTTTTGGTGAAAGAAGCTCAGAGCGTTATGAACGCCTGATACGACTGCTCTGGGGGTAATGGTAGCGCCTGTTAATTGGTCAAACTGCCCGCCATCTTTTTTTACTTTCCATTGCTCTAGCGTTGGCTGGGTCAGTGAAACTCCTTCAAACTGTTTTATCCAATCAGACTTTTTGATATCAATTTTATCGCCCAACCCGGGTGTTTCTTTGTGGTTAATTACCCTAACGCCTTTAACATCACCATTTGACTCAATACCAACAATCATCGATATTGGGCCTGAATAACCATTTTCTGCCACTACTGGAAGGATAATAGCGACCGGTGTGTGGTTGCTTCGGGCGATATAGGCTTCTTTACTATTAGGAAGGTTCAATAGCCCGCCTTCTTTTAGTGTTATGGTATCTTCAAGAAGGTCATTATTATGCTCTTCACGCGATATTATTTGGAGTAAGGCCTTTGATTGTGCTTTTTTAATCTGTTTTTCGATGGTTTCTTTGGTCATCATTTGGGTGGCGGCAATCATTCCAGCGGTAATCACCGCAAAGATGCTCAACCCAATAACTGACCTAACAATAGACTGCTTTATTGAGTCCATTATTCTGCCTCCTTCGTGCCGCGCTTGGCTTTGGCATAACCGTATGTTCGTGGCTGGGTATATACATCAATCAGTGGTGCGGCAAAATTCATGAGCAGAACTGAAAACGCGATGGCATCAGGGTAGCTTCCGTAGGTTCTAATAACGTAGGTCAGAATTCCGATGCCTGCGCCATATATTAACTTACCTTGCGGGCTTACAGCTGAGGTTACAGGGTCAGTCGCAATAAAGAACGCACCTAGCATGGTTGCGCCCGCGAAGAGGTGCAATAGGGGTGGGGTAGTTTGATCTGCATCCCAACCGAATATTAATGACATCAACGCTAGTGCGAAGAGCATGCTGATGGGGGTGTGCCATGTAAACACGCCTTTCTTCATCAAAAATAGTCCGCCTGCCAAGAATGCGATGTTAACCCACTCCCAGCCGTGCGCAATAAACTGGCCAAAAACCGGGTTCTTTACCACATCTTCTGCAACCGAGTGGCTGATTTCATGTTTGTACACATCAAGTGGGGTGGCCATCGTGAAGGCATCGATACTTTGAGTACTAAAGCCAAAAATAGTGCTCAAAGTATCCAAGAAGCTCATGGGGTTATCGAGCAGGTGGGTGGGCGCTGCCCAGCTGGTGGTCATTGCCACAGGGAATGAAATAAGGACCAGTGCAAACCCCACCATAGCGGGGTTAAAAGGGTTATACCCCATTCCACCATATAGATGCTTTGCCACTATAATGGCAAAACCAACGGCCACCACAGATACCCACCATGGAGCTAAAGGCGGGAGCGCTAACCCCAGCAGTACGCCGGTGACCAAGGCGCTGTAATCCCCTAGATAAAATGATACGGGGCGCTTTCTGATGAGCAATATGGCAGACTCTGCCAGTAACGCAACGGTAGAGCACCATATTACATTAATCAGGTTGCCCCAGCCGAAGAACCATGTAAGGGCGAAAAGGCCTGGAAGTGTTGCGATCACCACTACACGCATCAGGTTAGCCGTTTTTCTTGGGCCGTGAGCGTGAGGGGAGGTAATTGTCATTAAGCCCATTTAGTTAACCGTTACTCTCTGTTGATTCAGTTGTTTTCTTGGCGTTTGTTGCTTCGCTGAGTGCGGTTTCAGCATGGCTGACTCGTGTGTGGTTTTTGGTAATCGCACGTTCCAGCTTTTCTACTCTATCAGGGTGATTTAGCTTGGCGTCTTCCAGCGTGTCTAGCATTAGCTGTAGTTTACTTTTTGCTTTATCGACGTTCTTTTGGAGCTCTTCGATAGAAGGCCCGACGGGTGCTTGTGGTTCTGAACCTCCGGCTTGCCCTGTTCCTTTATTCATTTCGGATATTTGTGCGTTAAGCTTTGCTACATTGGTTTTACTGCTTTCTACCGCTGTTGCAAGCTTCTCAGCGCGCTCTGGGTTGTTTTCTACTGCGTCCTTCCATGCATTTTCCATTTTGCTCAGCTTATCTTCAGCACTGAGCAGTTTCTTCTGTAGGCTTTCCAGCGTGACTTCTGGGGCTGTCTGAGCTTGTTTCTTGGCTTCTACTCGCTGTAATGCTGCTTGAATGGCTGCGGCTTTGTCATTCGCTGTGCTGCCTTCTGTCGGTGAGCTGGCTGCTGTTCCTTTGGCAGCTGCAGCTTCTTTCTTCGCGGCCTGAGCTTTTGCGGCTGCTTCAGCTCTGGCTTTTCGCTTAGCCTCTTTCTCCGCTTTTTCGCGTTCAATTCGTTCTTGCCTGAACTCAAATCGCTCGCGTGCTTGGTTTGACTTTTCTTGATCAGCTTTAATTTGTTTTATTTCGCCTTTTGCATAACGGTAGTACTGTACTAATGGAATTGTGCTAGGGCATACATAGGAGCAGGCGCCACATTCTATACAGTCAAACAGGTTATGGTGCTCGGCTTTTTCAAACTCTTGCCCTTTGGCGAACCAGTAAAGTTGTTGAGGAAGCAGCTCTGCCGGGCATACTTCTGAGCACATACCGCAGCGAATACAGGCTTGAGCAGGTTGTGGTGGTGTTAGTTCTTTGTTTGTGGCGGCCAATAAACAATTGGTGGTCTTTACAACAGGTAGCTTGGTATCGTGCAGTGTGAAGCCCATCATAGGGCCTCCCATTACCAAACGGCTGCCTTTTTGGTTTAGGTAGCCATTTTGTTCTAATAACCAGTCGATAGGGGTACCGATTAATACATTTTGATTACCCTTGTTGGCGATACAGTCGCCGGTCATGGTGGTGACGCGAGAGATCAGTGGTTCACCGAATCGAATCGCGCGATAAACAGCAGCGGCTGTTGCGACATTCTGGCACATTACGCCTATATCGGCAGGAATACGGCCATGAGGGACTTCGCTGCCGGTTAGAATTTTGATTAGTTGTTTTTCACCACCAGACGGGTATTTGGTGGGGATGGTCACCACTTCTACCTGTGTCTCTTTGGCGGCTTCACGAAGGGCCGCTATGGCTTCTGGTTTGTTATCTTCTACGCCAATCAGGCATTCACCAGGTTGAAGAATATAGGCCATTATTTCGAGGCCTAGAATCACTTCGCTTGCTCGCTCTCTCATTAAACGATCATCTGACGTAATGTAAGGCTCGCACTCCGCCCCGTTTAATATCAGCGTATTGACTTTGTCTTGACGTGGAGGATGCAACTTAATGGCCGTTGGAAAGCCTGCGCCCCCCATACCGGCGATGCCTGCGTTACGGATTCGACTAAGTAACTCATCTTTGCTGAGTGTCGAATAGTCTTCACAGGGGGTGCGTTCACACCAGCTATCTTTTCCGTCTGTTTCAATTAATACGCATAGGTCTGTCATGCCTGATGCGTGTGGTACGGGATGATCTTCAATGGCGGTAACGCTACCTGAAGTGGGGGCGTGTACCGCAACGCTAATAGCCCCTACCGCCTTGGCGATTAGTTGCCCTTTTAATACCTTGTCTCCAACGCTAACAACCGGTTCGGCGCGGTGACCAATATGTTGTTGCAGCGGTAATATTAGACGAGGAGGGATACCTGCATCGGAAATACCGTCTTGATTAGACTGTTCTTTATTTTCTTTTGGGTGAATGCCGCCATGAAAGTCCCAAATCTGCTTCATTATACTGCTACCTCTGGGGCTTTATCTGTCGCTATGATATTACCAGCGATTTGTGGCTGGTTGCCTGGGTTTTCCCATGTCCAGGATTTTATATCTTCAGGCACCAACACCATGTCGATACAGTCGACAGGGCACGGTTCAACACATAAATCACACCCCGTGCACTCATCTGCGATAACCGTATGCATCTGCTTTGCAGCGCCTAAGATAGCATCGACGGGGCATGCCTGAATGCATTTTGTACAGCCGATACATTCATCTTCGCGAATCACCGCCACTTGCTTACCTTTCTCTTCGCCGTGCTCGGCATCGAGTGGTGTTGCTTCTACATCAAGCAAGTCTGCCAGAGATTGAATGGTTACTTCGCCTCCCGGAGGGCATTTATTGATCTCTTCGCCATTGGCAATGGCTTCTGCATAGGGGCGGCAGCCTGGAAAGCCACATTGACCGCACTGGGTTTGAGGGAGCAAATTGTCAATTTCATCAACAATAGGGTTGCCCTCTACTTTAAATTTGATTGCTGCGAACCCAAGGATCGCGCCAAAGACTATTGCTAAGGCGAGAAGGGTAAGAATAGCGCTTAAAATAATACTCATCGATTAAGCCGATCCCTAAATGTTAACTAAGCCGGTGAAGCCTAAAAAAGCCAATGACATCAAGCCCGCGGTGATCATACCAATTGCAGAGCCTTTGAAAGGAGTGGGTACGTCGGCAACAGCGATGCGTTCTCGCATGGCTGAGAACAATACCAGTACTAGCGAGAAGCCTACCGCTGCGCCAAAACCATACATGATGGACTCAACAAAGCCGTTTTGCTTTTTGATGTTTAACAGCGCGACACCAAGTACTGCGCAGTTGGTGGTGATTAGCGGCAGGAATATACCTAATACTCTATAAAGCAGAGGGCTGGTTTTTCTCACCACTATTTCGGTAAACTGAACCACTACCGCTATGACTAAAATAAAGGTGATGGTTTGTAGGTATTCTAGACCGAGAGGCTGTAGTAAATACTCGAATGCCAAATAGCTACACACCGATGAGAGTGTCAGTACAAAGGTGGTAGCCAGAGACATCCCCATAGCGGTCTCTAGCTTATTGGAGACGCCCATAAATGGACATAAACCAAGAAACTGCACTAGCACAAAATTGTTAACCAATATGGTGCTAACAAGAATGAGGATGTATTCGGTCATTTCGTACTCCGATCGGTTAACCTGAATGTAGGCTAACCATTTTAAAGGTCGCTATTATCTGAGAGCTTGTTATTCCATTCAAGATTTACAAAGAGAAAACCTAGTTAAATTTGGAATAAGGTTATTAAATACTGTATTAGTGTAATCTCCGCGGCACTATTACTGTCATTCCCGCGAAGGCGGGAATCCATTGTTTAGGGCCATCGACAAGGTTGGCTGCTACATAATTCTCATGCCAGGCTTAGCTCCATCATGAGGCTCTAATAACCAAATCTCTTTTCCGCCCGGGCCTGCGGCCAAGACCATGCCTTCAGAAAGACCAAACTTCATCTTACGGGGTTTAAGGTTGGCTACCATCACGGTTAGTTTACCGATCAGATCTTCTGGCTGATAAGCTGATTTAATACCTGAAAATACTGTTTTGGTTTCGCCGCCGAGATCAAGTGTCAGGCGTAGCAGTTTCTTAGCGCCGTCTACATGTTCTGCATTTGCAATAAGCGCTACGCGCAAATCTACTTTGGCAAAGTCATCAAACTCGATTTCATCGGCAATCGGTTCAATAGCTGACGCTTCTGTAGGTGTAGAAGGTACTGAAGGGACAGCATTACCACTGACTTTAGCTTCAGCAATCGCATCGTCTTTAGATGCTTCAATCATTGCTTCAATCTTGCTCATTTCGATGCGGGTCATCATGGGCTTAAACTTATTAATCTCATGGCCTAGCAGCAATTGATCGCGTTCATGCCAGCTTAGTTTAACATTCAAAAATGCTTCAGACTTCTCGGTCATAGCCGGTAATACGGGGGCTAAATAGGTGACCAGTAGCTTGAACATATTGATCGCATTAGAGCAGATGTTTTGTAGTACTTGCTCCTGACCTTCTTGTTTGGCGAGAGTCCAAGGCGCTTTATCATGAATATATTGGTTGGCGTTTTCAGCCAGTTCCATAATGAGTCTTACTGCTTTGCCAAACTCTCGGGATTCATAAAGTGCGGCAATTTCATCACCGGCATCAACGAATTGCTTTAATAACGCTGGCTCGTCACAGGTTTCGGATAGCTGACCATCAAATCGCTTAGTAATAAAGCCTGCACAGCGGCTGGCAATATTGACCACTTTACCGACTAAATCAGAGTTCACGCGTTGTGCAAAGTCTTCAAGGTTAAGGTCGAGGTCGTCCACATGGCTGGTTAACTTAGCCGCAAAATAGTAACGCAAATATTCTGGGCTGAGCTGCTCAAGGTAGGTGCTCGCCTTTATAAATGTGCCGCGGGACTTCGACATTTTCTTACCGTTAACGGTGACAAAACCATGAGCGTGAACCGCTGTAGGGGTTCTAAAATCGGCGCAAGAAAGCATGGCAGGCCAAAATAACGCATGGAAGTTGATAATGTCTTTGCCGATAAAATGATATAGCTCTGCGGTTGAACCTTTACCCCAATAATCATCAAAATTTAGATCATCTCGTTGAGCGCAAAGATTTTTGAAACTCGCCATGTAGCCAATAGGCGCGTCTAGCCAGACATAGAAATACTTACCTGGTTGGTTTGGAATTTCAAAACCGAAGTAGGGGGCGTCACGGCTTATATCCCACTCTTGCAAACCTGAATCTAACCATTCAGATAACTTATTGGCAATCTGAGGTTGTAGCGTACCACTGCGAGTCCACTCCTTCAAAAACTCAGTAAACTCTGGCAATTTAAAGAAAAAGTGCTCTGAATCCTTTTCAATCGGTGTTGCGCCTGAAATAGCAGAACGAGGGTTAATTAGCTCCATTGGCGTATAGGTGGCACTGCATACTTCGCAGTTGTCACCGTATTGGTCTTCAGCCTTACACTTTGGACAGGTGCCTTTTATAAAACGGTCTGCCAGAAACAGCTCTTTTTCGGGGTCAAATGCTTGAGTGATTGAGCGAGATGAAATGCGATCTTTAGCGACACATCTATTGTATATCAGCTCAGAAAGTTCTTTGTTCTCATCTGAATGAGTCGAATAGTAGTTGTCGAACTCGATTAAGAAGTTATCAAAATCAGCTTTATGCTCTTTGTTGACTCGGTCAATGAGTTGTTCGGGTGTTACGCCTTCGCGTTCTGCCCGCAACATAATGGCCGTGCCGTGAGCGTCGTCTGCACAAACATAGGTACAGTTCTCACCACGCAACTTCTGAAAACGAACCCAGATATCCGTCTGAATATACTCCAACATGTGCCCTAAATGAATTGGACCGTTGGCATACGGAAGTGCGCTGGTTACCAGAATGTTGCGTGCTGTAGTCTGTGTCATGGTTATATATTCCAGGGTAGTCTTCTAGTGCTGATCAACCGCTAGGTCTTTGCCCTTTAAATCGGGTTTTTAAAAATGGGCGCTATGATACCGTTTGATGCCAAAAGTTTCATCTTAATTCCCGATCTTAGCGTGTTATTATTGTGCCAAAGCAAAATAATTTATCTTCTGATGAATTGCGGCTCCGATAGGATTTCAAGTTATCTCAAGAAGTAGTAGACTATTTTGCTTGGTTTTACCCTCCTGTAACATTTTTCGAAATATCGTTTTTTAAGCAATTGCTCGGTGGAATAAATTTATGAGTCAAATCGACGCGACGCTGTTAGAGTCCGCAATCAAATGTTATCAAGACCCCTATCTCAATGAAGACCTCTATGCGCTTAACGCTATTCAAAAGGTAGAGAGTGATGAGCAGGGGAATGTGAAAGTCGAAGTACAGATGGGTTACCCTTGTGACGGTATCAAAGGTGGCATGATCCAAATTTTGACGTCTGCGATTGAGAATGTCGATGGTGTTGAGTCCGTAGCGATTAACGTGACGACAAATATTATTCCCCATCAAGTTCAAAACCATATGAAAAATATGGATAAAGTGAAAAATATCATTGCCGTAGCATCGGGTAAAGGCGGTGTGGGTAAATCAACCACCTCTATCAATCTCGCACTCGCATTGAGTCAGGAAGGCGCGAAGGTAGGCATACTTGATGCTGATATTTATGGCCCAAGTGTTGGTTTGATGTTGGGGTTTCCTGATGGAACGAAGCCTGAAACCCATGAGAATCAGTTCTTTATACCGCTTGAAAAATACGGAATTCAAGCGATGTCGATGGCATTTCTGGTTAATGATAAAACCCCTATGGTGTGGCGCGGCCCAATGGTGAGCGGGGCGGTTCAACAACTGCTGAACCAGTCGTTATGGAATGACCTTGACTACCTTATTATTGATATGCCTCCGGGCACGGGTGATATCCAGCTGACATTGTCTCAGAAAGTGCCCGTGGCGGGCTCTGTTATTGTTACAACGCCTCAGGATATTGCCTTGTTGGATTGTAAAAAAGGTATCGAGATGTTCCGTAAAGTGGACATTCCGGTGCTGGGTGTTATCGAAAATATGAGTGTGCATATCTGCAGTAGTTGTGGGCATCATGAGCCACTGTTTGGTGAAGGTGGGGGTGAACGAATTGCTGAAGAATATGAAACCGCTTTACTAGGGCAGCTTCCGCTGCATAAAACTATTCGTGAACAAACTGACTCAGGTACCCCTACCGTGTTCGCTGAACCTGATTCAGAGGTGGCGTTAATGTATCGGGATATTGGGCGAAAGGTCACTGCTGAACTTTCTAGGCGAGCTAAAAACTATACTAATCTATTCCCTGAGATTATCGTTAGTCAGGATTAGTCAGGATTAGTCAGGATTAGTCAGGATTAGTCAGTTGGTAGGCTCATGCTTTATGTGCCTGCCTGCCGACAATTTGAATCAATGAATCCTAAACCGCTGCCCTAAACTAATAAAATATAGGTTGTCATTAAAGGCTATTTCCCCAGCCACGTTACCAAAGTCTAAATCATATTTAGCGCGTCTAACGCCTGCACCAAAACTGAACCCTGATCGGGTAAAGTATTCAAGTCCCGCTCGGCCATATACGCCGAAGGATATGTCGTTTTCGCTTTTTCCAAGGTTGATTGACACATTAACATTCTGTGTTGAAGGAAGGTTTTCAGGTTGTTCGTCATTGTTGTTAATATGACCGTAGGCGAGTACGGGGCCGGCTCCTGCATATATTCTGAATCGGCTGGTAGGCGCTAACGCAACAAATACACCGCCATGAACTTCCATTAAAAAGAGTTGATTCTTTAGCGCCAGTGTCGCTTGATTATTAGTGGCGACGAAAACAAAACTGTCGTTTTTCCAGCTGACATTGGCGCCTGTCTCAAATCCATATTCAAGCCACTGATTAGCCATGGGTATCTGTGCTTGTATTCCACCAAAAGGCATTGAAGGAACATTGGCATAGGCTTGCTCTCCGGTATCCGGATCTGTGATGACTGCTTGGCTTTGAGTATCAAGGCTTCCTAGTATGACTGAAAGATAAATCCAGTCATCAGTAGCAGGTTTGTCTGAGCTGGTCACTTCTTCATATTTAATCGGGTCTGCATGTAGATGGGCGGAGAGCATGCAGAATATGGATACCAAAGTGAACAATAGGATGGAAAGGAAGGATGGGGGTTGGTTTCTCATAGTGAGGGTGTTCCTTATTCTTTATTGTGACTAAAGCCTGTTAATATCGACTAAAAAGGTCATGACTTTCCTGAGATCAAGCGGAAGTGATTATGACCCACCAGCTATACGTTCTAATCGTAGCCGGTGTCGTTGGTCAAATAAGCGTCGGCTTCCTAATTCCAGAGATGCATATACGCCAAAGCCAGATCCGGCGGTGATCAAAAAGAGTATCAATAACTGGTATTTTACCGCATCAAGGGGCGCACTGCCTGCTAAAATTTGCCCGGTCATCATACCCGGAAGCGCGACTATACCCGCTGATGCCATGCCATTAATAGAGGGGATCATTCCGGCACGCATCGCGTCTTTCTTGATGTCAGCAAGTGCTTCAGAACTTTGTTCGCCCAGCATTAAGCGCTGTTCAATTATCTGCTGTTGCTGCCATGCCGTGGTGGTGAGGCGGTCCATAGAGATTGAAATGCCATTCATGGTATTGCCGAGTAACATCCCCAAAAGAGGAATGGCATATTGAGGTGAAAACCAAGGGTCTGGTTGGATAATAATGGAAAGTGTTGCGATCGCCAGAATAAACGAAGAAAGAAACATCGATAAAACACTCGACAGGTAGCCAAAACTGCCTGTAAAGGGGCGTTGTTGGCGACTAATGACTTCATGTCCTGCCGCTAATAACATCACGAGAGCGACTACAATTAACCATAGAGGGTTAATATCCCCGAACAACCAGCGTAAGATGAACCCAATTAAAAATAGCTGAATCGTCGCGCGTATAGCGGCGATAATGAGTTGTTTATGTAGATTAAACTGCTGCTTTAGGCTGATAGCGGCCAATATAAGAATCAAGGAGGAGGTGGCGAGTAAGTCCCAGACACTTAGTGTAATAATACTCATTCAGATATGCCTTCAATATGATCTACTTCCAATTGACCGTTCATTAGTTTAAGTGTCTTGGTGGCGACTCGTTTTAACTGTTCGGGATCATGGCTTACCCAAAGGGCTGACGCGTTTTTGACGGTTAGATATTCTTTAATAACGGCTTCGACTCGTTTGGTATTATCGGTGTCGAGGCTTGCGGTGGGTTCATCCAACAGTAACACTCGGGGTTTTTTTTCTAGTGACCGGAGGATTGCCAATCGTTGTTTTTGTCCTGAGGAGAGTTGGTTGACGGCTTGTTGCTCAATATCGGGCTGTAACGAGAGTTGGGTTAACTGTTTTGGATTTATCTGGTGTTGGAAGTGCTCTCCTACGGTACTGTGCCACCAAAGGCTTTCTGCCGGTATCAACTGAACCTTACGTCTCCAGTCAGGGGCCTCGACGTTTATACAAGACTGACCTTCAAGTGTTATGGTGCCGCTGCTATCAATTAGGTCAGCGATTGCTTTGAGCAGGACCGACTTCCCACAGCCTGATGGTCCGCTCAGCCCGATACAGTGTTGTGCTGGGAAGGTTAAATTTATGGGCCCGACATGCAGCGAACAGAGTTTTTCAATGGATAAAATTACCGTTGAGAACAACATAAAAGAAGTATGGATGCCTCTTTAATCAGAGATGAATAGCGCTATTGTCGGCGAGTGTACAATACTGTCTTTTTAAAAGTACCAGATCAGGGTATGATTGCCAGCAACTTTTTAGTATAAAAAAACATTCACTCAAAGAACTTAATAAACGAGACGAACTAACATGACAATCAAGTCTGACAAATGGATTCGAAGAATGGCCGAGCAAACTGGCATGATCGAACCTTTTGAACCAGGCCAAGTGCGTGAAGGCGAACAGGGTCGTATAATCTCTTACGGTACATCTAGCTATGGTTATGATGTGCGTTGTAGTAATGAGTTCAAAATATTTACTAATGTACACTCTGCGACAGTAGACCCGAAGAACTTTGATGAAAACAGTTTTGTGGATATTCAGAGTGATGTTTGTATTATTCCGCCCAATTCATTTGCATTGGCTCGCACGGTTGAGTACTTTCGTATTCCTCGAAATGTATTAACGGTCTGTCTAGGTAAATCAACGTATGCCCGATGTGGCATTATCGTCAACGTGACACCTCTTGAACCTGAGTGGGAAGGGCATGTAACGTTGGAGTTTTCCAATACCACGACATTGCCAGCAAAAATTTACGCCAATGAAGGCGTGGCTCAAATGTTATTTTTTGAGTCAGATGAGCAGTGTGAAACGAGCTATAAAGATCGTGGTGGTAAGTATCATGGTCAAACAGGTGTCACATTGCCGAGAACTTGATACTAGTTTATGGTTCAATTTTATGATTAGCGTATCCCGTTGGGCTCGCTGATAAGTACCTTATTAAGGAGCCCAATGGTATTCAATGGGCTCCTTTTTTATTGGTCGCAATAAAATGACTCAAATGCTAGCAACTATGGTCTGTATTGTCAGATTTAGTCTATGGGGTGGAATTATTTCATAGGGGTGTTATTGTTGGCTGCAGTAGTGGGGTTGGTATGAGTAAGATAAACCTATAATAAAAAAAGTGGGTAATCAAGGGTTGAACGATCAAGGTAAGGAACATGAACAAGAGGGGGTAATCAAGTATGACTTGTCATTTGTTAATCGGCCTATCTCTTCGAGTATTAACATTGCGCCGCTTGATAAGTGGCGTCATGTGCTTTTTAACCTGGCGTTAATCGGACAAGACCCTGAGCGGTATGGAGGGCTTGGTTTTGGCAACCTATCAAATCGACTTCCGTGCTCTATTACGGGCTTGGAAACTGACGACAGTTACCTAAATTCCCAGCATCTTTCTGAAAATTCATTTTTGATATCGGGTAGTCAAACCGGTCATTTGCCTTACCTTATGCGCAAACACTACTCAGTGGTGACTCATTGCTCCCCGTCACTGAATCAGTTAACGGCTTACGGTGGCACTCAGCCTTCTTCAGAATCGCTGACTCATGGTGTGCTATATAATGAACTGCCTTCAATTGGCGCTGTTGTTCATGTCCATTCGCCAATCATTTGGAATTTAGTTGATGCGTTAGCATTGCCTGCAACTGAACCCTGTATTCGTTATGGCACGCCTGATATGGCAAAAGCGGTGGTTGATATTGCAAATGATATCTCCGCTAATGCGATAGAACCGGTGTTTGTGATGAAAGGTCATGTTGATGGGGTTGTCTCGTTTGGTCCTGATTTATTATCAGCGGTTACATCTTTGTTGGGTGTTTATCATGCAGCGATTATGAAAACTGTTCGTTAAACCGGTTGATTAGCGTTAAAATGTCTGAGATTAAAGGGGCCGCTCAGTGAGCTTTTTTATAGGGTTTGGTAGGGCATTGTTATTCATCAGAAGTTCTAGGTACTCATTGAGTATTCTTGTTATTAATCAGAGGTTAGTGTGAAAGCGAATCAGTTTCAGCGACATCTAGCTCAGCTTAAAGGCTGGAGAGAAACCGCATTTATTTTAGCGTTAGCAGAGCGGGCTTATCCCAACTTTTCGTTGTTTTCTCAAGTAGTCGCGTTCTCTGGTGCGCAGTCTGTTTTAACCTGTCTTCAGCAGGGGTGGGATGCCTTGGTCGAAAATGCAGAAGAAGATCGATATATTGAGATATTAGAGCTTTTAGAAGAAAACGTACCAGACCTCGAAGATTATGATATGTATGGTGCTATTACCGCTGTTGGTTTTTGTGAAACTCTCGAACAGGCACTGTTGTCGCAGGTTAATACTGATAAACGGCGTGCGACCGACAGTGCACAAAACTCGTTTGAAGGGGTGATGGAGTTTCTGGAGGCAACAGAGGGCGAAGGGCTTTCAGAAGATGATCTTGTCAAACTGTTTGATAACAGCCCGTTGATTAAACGTGAAATGGCCTTTCAGGAAGAGTTGGTTGATCGATTGCGTAAAGAAAGTGTCCCGGATGAGCATGTGGTCGCGGGCCTTAGGTTATTAGCATCTGACGAGGGCGTTAGTAATATTGGTATTTCATTAGATGACGAATAGTGGAAATGACTATCCACACGTTGGCATTGAATAAGCATTAGCGTTATAAAGGTTTAAGAGGCAGATAGATGAAGTTGTCATCGTTTGGAGAGAAATTCACCAGTCAATCAGGTATTACTTCGTTAATGGATGACTTGGGGAATGCGTTATCCTCAGGGTCCGATATGATTATGATGGGAGGGGGTAATCCTGGTCATATACCTGAGGTTCAGGCCAAGTTTCGACAGCGCTTAGAGAATATCTTAGCTGATGAAGGTCAGTTTAAACGGTTGATTGGTATTTATGACCCACCGCAAGGTGAGAAAGAGTTCATTAGCCATTTGGTTAAGTTGTTAAATAACCTTTACGGCTGGAAATTAACTGAACGAAATATAGGCCTGACTAATGGTAGCCAAGCGGCATTCTTTATGCTGTTTAATATGTTTGCGGGTGATTACGGCGATGGCTCTCAGCGTAAAATACAGTTGCCGCTAGCGCCTGAGTATATAGGTTACGCGGATGCTGGTTTGACGAGTAATTTTTTTACTGCAGCGCGACCCAGTTTTGAGTACTTCGACAAGCATACGTTTAAGTATCATGTTGATTTTGAGAAGCTACATATCACAGAAGAAACAGGGGCGATTTGTGTCTCTCGGCCCACAAACCCAACGGGTAATGTTTTGACTGATGAAGAAGTGTCTCGTCTAGACAAAATAGCTAAGGCCAATGATGTTCCTCTTATTATCGATGGCGCCTATGGGACTCCGTTTCCACACCTTATTTTTACTAATGCGACACCGGTTTGGAATGAAAATATCGTACTTTGTTTGAGCTTATCCAAACTTGGTTTACCGGCGGCGAGAACCGGTATTGTGATCGCCAATGAGCAGGTGATTTCGTCGATGTCGGGCATCAATGCAATTCTAAATCTCGCAACTGGTAGCTTTGGCAGTATGCTGGCGAACGATTTGGTTGCCTCTGGTGAGATTATCTCACTTAGTAAAGACATTGTTTGCCCGTACTATGAGCGCAAAGCTGAAGCAGCCGTTAATGTTCTGGGGCAGGAGCTTGATGGGTACCCGTATTTATTGCACAAGCCTGAAGGCGCGATGTTTTTGTGGCTCTGGTTGAAAGATTTGCCTATTTCTAATCAGGCGCTGTATGAGCGATTGAAGGCTCGTGGTGTGTTAGTGGTGTCGGGTCATTACTTCTTTCCGGGTATCGATGATGATTGGCAGCATAAGCAAGAGTGTATTCGCATCACCTACTCTCAGGATGATGATGTCGTTAAGAAGGGACTGGCGATTATTGCGGAAGAAGTCAAAAAGGCCTATGACGATGCTGCAAAATAAGATAATCAAGGCTGTTGAGCAGCCTTATCATTTGTTAATGATTCCTCAAAAGGTAAGCGTGATAATCCTCAAATAATAACTATTTACTATTTGAGGATGCCATGACCCGCTATAAAGCCCCCCTGGAAGATATGCGTTTTTTGCTTGAGCATTGTGCTGCTGAGCATAGGACCGAGCATAATCTTACTCAGCTTGGTCTCGACGGCGAAGAGGCATCGTTCATTCTAAGTCAGGCGGCTCATTTTGTTGAGTATGAACTTGCACCGATCAACCGAGCTTGTGATGAACTGGGGTGTCGCTTCGAAGACGGTAAGGTCTTTCTTGCAGAGCCTATGAAAAAAGCCTATTCACATTATGCTGAAGCCGGTTGGATGGGGTTGTCGATGCCTGAGAGGTGGGGTGGGCAGGGGGCTTCAAGCCAGTTGTCAGCTTGCGCAGGTGAAATGGTGACCTCTGCTCATCATGCCTTCAGTATGATTCCAGCACTCAACATGTCTGCCATCAAAGCATTGCTTAAATTTGGCTCAGAAGACCTTAAATGTCAGTACTTACCCAATATGATCAGTGGTAAATGGTTAGGCTGTATGGCATTAACTGAGGCTCATTGTGGTTCTGACCTCGGCCTGATTCGAACCTCGGCGGAGGCTGTAGGTGATGACGTTTATGTGATTAAAGGAAACAAAATATTTATCTCAGCGGGTGCTCATGATGCGGCTGAAAATATCATTCATTTGGTTCTGGCCCGCATCAAAGGCGCGCCTGCCGGGGTAAAAGGGTTATCGTTATTTCTAGTGCCTGAACAGCTACCCGACGATAACGCACCTAATAATGTTGACTGTATCGGCATCGAAGAAAAGATGGGTATTCATAGCAACCCTACTTGTAGTATTCGCTATGAGAATTCGAGAGGGTTCTTGGTAGGTGAGCCTCATAAAGGCATCAAAGCGATGTTTATTATGATGAATGAAATGCGTATGGGCACTGCTACGCAGGGGGTTGGTTTAAGTGAGGTGAGTTACCAGCATAGCTTGGGTTATGCTAGTGAGCGCCGTCAGGGTAGAAGCTTGAAAGGTACTGTTGATCTGGCTCATGAAGCAGATTCTTTATTGGTTCATGCAGACATTAGGCGAATGTTATTAACGCAACGTGCCTTTGCAGAGGGAGGGCGGGCACTTAGCCAGTTTTGTTCACAGCTACTAGATTCTATTGATGCTGATGAAGCAGGGCAGTGTGCGTCTCCGCACGCGTCTTTATTTTTAGATGATAATAAGCTATTGCTTAATTTTCTCACGCCAATCGCTAAAGCATTTTGTACTGAAACAGGTTTAGAGTCTTCCAGTTTAGCGATTCAGGTTCTGGGTGGGCATGGCTATATACGTGAGTCTGGTGTCGAGCAGCTTTATCGAGATGGACGCATATCAACACTCTATGAAGGCACTACGGGCATTCAATCATTAGACCTTCTTGGCCGAAAGGTGCTCGGAACACAGGCTAAAAGCCTACTTTTATTCACCAAAAAAATATACCGTTTATGCCAGCTTGAAAAAGATAACCAAGCAATACTCCATATGGTTAAGCCAATGGTGGGTTATGCCAAAGAGTGGCCGGAGCTTACTCAAACAGTCGCCATTAAAGGCATGAAAGATCATGAAGAAGTGGGCGCAGCGGCTTATGACTATTTGATGTACAGTGGATATGTGTCGCTAGGTTATTTTTGGTTAACGATGGCGGTTAATGCATCTAAACTGTTGGCGGAACAGCCCCATACTCAACCTAATAATGGGTTTAGTCGAGGCTTTTTGACCTCTAAAGTGCGTACGGCATCATTCTATTTTTCACGTATTCTACCCAGAGCAGAGTCCCATCGACAAGCGTTACTGTCAGGCTCTGAGAACTTATCACTGTAGTCCATCACTGCTCCGATCAGGTTTTAACGGATCACCCATGAATACAAGTCGTTATACCTCTCCTGTACCATATTGATAGGTTTTAACCTGATTTCTACCCGCAGATTTTGCCTCATACATAGCCATATCTGCGGTCTCAATGGCTTCGCTGGTTGGGTGCCCTTTACTAATAGAGGATACGCCAAATGAAGCGGTAATGTTAATGCTTAAGGGTTGGTTGTTGGGGCCTACAATATCGATAGAATGCGCGGCTAATTCTTCTCTAATCCGTTCCATTATTGCCTTTGCATCATCAACCTTAGCATCTGGCAAGCAAAGTAGAAATTCCTCCCCTCCGTAACGTCCTATTGAGTCATAAGGACGCAAGCTATCCTTTAAGTAGCTTGCGAAATAGGTCAGTACTTTATCGCCTGCTTGGTGGCCATACAGGTCATTTACTTTTTTGAAATAGTCCAAATCGACCATCACGATACTTGAAACACCAGACATGCGGGTGATGCGTGAAAATTCTCTTTCTAAAAGTGAATAGAACGCCTGGCGGTTGTATACACCGGTTAAATAGTCAAACGAATATAGCTGACCGAACAGCGAATCGCGAAGGCTAACCAGGGAGGCGGTAAATGCGATCTCTTTTGCTATGAAATTATCATAATCTTCCGGTGTTATGGCCTGTTTTTGAGATGCTTTTAAAACCACTAGTCTCACACTGTCGTGTAAAGATATATGGAGCTCACCTAAGCGGGGAAACTCGTCTTGGTCTTTAGTAAAGGGGCTATGTTCGCCATAATACCAAAGGCCAAACCCACAATGCTTGTAAGCATCAGACTGGACAAACGCTTCAGTAATGGGCTGGCCGCAAACAAGCTTTTTGTTCCACACAGCGAGCCATTGGCTGTGCATTAATACTGCGCTATTAATCGCGATGATGTCGTTATTAATTTGTGTTACAACGGTGCTTTGGCCTGACTCTGAAATCATCTAAAACCACTCATTTTGATGAACGTACAAATGATTACCCTGTTCATACTAGTATAGCGCTATGAAAGGGCAAACATTTGATCTACTGCAGGAGAGAGATCGGTTACTTATATTGGGCGCAGCCCCAGTAGTTGAAGCCTGCAATTTTGGGCGTAGAGGGAAGGTATCGCGTCTCCATCTCTTTGATGATAAAGCCGCTTTGTTCAAGACATTGAGGGATAGGTCGGTTTAGGTTACAACCTCCCGCTACTTTTTTCCAGTAAGGGTTGATTCGTTGCTGCCAACGTTTAATAGATTCGTCTGGCGCTTCACCATGTTCACAAAAGAGTAATTTTCCGCCTGGTTTGAGCACTCGTTTCATCTGATTTAATGCGGTTTCCCAGTCGGGAATTGTGCAGAGTGTATAGGTGAGTAAAATCGTATCGACGCTATGGTTGTCGAGCGGAATCTCTTCACCGGGAAGATCTAACCACTTTACATCTATCGCTGATGCCGCAAGATTACCTTGAGCTTTTCTGCGCATGCCTTCGGCTGGTTCAAGTCCCCAGATAAACTCCACATTATCGGGGTTGTAAAAGGGTAAGTTGAGGCCTGAACCGAACCCGACCTCCAATACGCGCCCTTCTGCGAGTGGTACTACTTTGTTGCGCTGTCGCAATACGGGCTTACTGCCGCAAGCAAGGTTAATAACATGTGGGAGCAGGTAATCGTCGTATAGTTTCATCGTGTTACTTACTCGGCAGTATGGTTAACGTGGAGGTGACTGATTGTTGAGGCAAAACATCCCAGCTATTGGCAAATGCCGCGCCACGCTCAAGGCAGATATATTGATCATAGTGATCAGCGGTGATATCTGCCATTTTTGTAGCGAGTTTAATGCCTGGGTTCCAGACAATAGCAGTCGGGCAGTTGTCACCCTTTATCGATAATGATGGTGAGCCTGAGATCGATTGTTCCTGACTCACGCTCTCATACACCCGGTCCACTTCCGATTTGAAGCTAATAGAGCCATTTTGTATGACCGACAAAAAGTTTTGGGTGGCATCAAGGTAGGGGTGTTGATCTAAGCCTTCTACACGAACATCTTTCAAACTATCAACATTGAAATAGCTGTGTAGCGCCCAGCTAAAAGGCATGAGTGACTGGCCTGTATTCAGTACTGAAAACGAGATATCGATATGGTCTGAAAGTCTAATGACAAGGTTTAGCGAAAAAGGGTGTGGAAAAAGCGGTAAATCACGTTCTTCAGAGGTGCATGTGAAGGTTAACTCAACCTCGCCAATGTCATTTTCAGCTGCATCGATCAGTTGCCAGCACCGTGTACGAACAAAGCCGTGTTTAGGTTTTCCGGGGTCTTGTTTGTTTACGCCAAACCAAGGGGCACAAATTGGAATGCCGCCTCTTATAGGGCAGGATTCGCTAAATGTTGCTTTAGGACTTAGCCACAACCAGGGAGCAGAGTTTTTGGGTGTAAACTCGAGCAGTTGAGCGCCCTGTAATGCAATCACCGCATTACATAAAGGGCTTTCGATTTTTAGCAGCGTGAGAGATTCTGTTGATTGGTATAATTCGCAAGTATCCGCTATTGAAACCGAAGGCGTTGAGATTAGTTGTTCATGTAGGGGGGTAGGGTTGGTCACAGTCGAAATTCTCCGGTTAATTGTTTAAGGCTCTAATACTTTTATTTTTCGTTTTAGTTTAGTGTATGCAAATACCCCTGCTAGTACGTTCGCTACCATTACTCCGGCAAAAATACCGATAACACCCCATATTTGAGCGCCGATTAGTGCTAAGGGAACCATTAACACAAATAATCGGGTCAGTACTAAAACGGCCGCTTGTTTGGGTTGTTGAAATGCATTGTAGGTTGAACTGGTCACAATGATTAACCCCATTCCAGCATAACTGATCGGCACCATACGAAGAAATATTTCAATCAGGCCAATGACATCAGGGTTATCTGAGAAGAGCCTTGATATAACAGGAGCACTAAGTGCTAAAACAATACACAGGCTAGCCCCCCACAATAGGGCGAATTTTATCGCAAAGTTAAGGCTCTGTTGTACTCTATCGTGCTTTTTTGCTCCCCAGTTTTGGCCAATAAAGGGTGTTAGAACTGATGACAACGCCATCACTCCGATCATTGCTAGTGACTCGATTCGTGTGCCCACACCCAATGCCGCAACGGCGGCGTCTCCATATGATGCGGCTAGATGGGTAAGAATGCCGATAGTGACTGGCGCCATCATATTAGTGGCCGCTGCGGGTATCGCCAACCTGAATAGCGACTGCCAGGAGTGCCAAAGATCCGTTAAAGATGGTAAGGCGAATGTCAGCATTTTTTCTCTTATGCCCAGAACCCAAGTAGAAAAAAGAAAGGTGAGGGAGTATGAAATTAATGTTGCCAGGGCTGCCCCGGTGAGTTCAAGTCTTGGGAAGGGGCCGATGCCGAAGATTAATAGTGGATCGAGAATTATATTAACCGCTGCGGCCACCATCATCACCCTGCTAGGCGTCTTGGTATCGCCTGTTGCCCTAATAGCGCTGTTACCGACCATGGGGATCACTACTAAACCTACTCCGATATACCACACTGACATATAGGTATGAATAAGGTCGATCTGCTGCACCGAAGCACCTAGAAGCGTAAAGGTGGGGCCTATGGTGAGGTAACCCGTTAAGGCGACTAAAACGACTAATATGAAGGCAAGGGCAAGGCAGTCTGTTGTTAAACGTTTAACCTGGTCGTGGTCCCCTGATCCAATGGCGCGTGAAACCAGCGCTGAAGTACCGATGCTTAACCCCATCGCAAGGCTGATAACGATCATGGTGACCGGGAAGGTAAAACTGATAGCCGCCAGCTCTTTCGCGCCGAGTTGGCCGACATAAAACGTATCAACTACGTTAATAAAGATAATGGATACAATCCCCAGAGCCATATGTCTGGAAAGGGATATCAGTGTTTTATCAACTGGGCCTTGAGTTAGGCGAGCGGAAGGTTTGTTGGGCGTGGGTGAACTAGGCGATTGTGTTGTCATCTGGGCAGTATACTACATTTATTTCTGACTTTGCGTTCAGTTTAGTGCCCATATTTTTAGGCTTTTGATGCTCTAAAGTACTACTTACATG
The DNA here is from genome assembly GCA_913060665.1 of uncultured Oleiphilaceae bacterium. Taxonomy (GTDB): domain Bacteria; phylum Pseudomonadota; class Gammaproteobacteria; order Pseudomonadales; family Oleiphilaceae; genus Alkalimarinus. The sequence goes on along the minus strand of CAJXUY010000009.1, from coordinate 89,884 downwards.
TTCTTGAACTCTCGTCTATATTGAGAGGACACTTTCCGTTGAATCAAGCGCACAAAATGAGGTGAGTCTTGTGAAAATGGTAACGCAATGAACTGTAATGGCGGTGAGTAATGCTTGAAAAAATAACCCCTGATAGTATTGAAATTGATGAGGATGAGGCAGAGCGAGCCTTGAGCGGAATTAATATTCCACCACACCCTTATATATTGATGGATATTGCAGAGGTATACCCAAATATAGAAAAGATATCTTCTATTATTATCAAAGACCCGAGTGTAGCAGGTGCCATTATCAAGGTGATTAACTCGGCTGCTTTTTCGTTAGCACGAGAGATAGAGTCGGTTCAAGAGGCGGTTACTCTTTTAGGTCTAGATAGCGTGTTAAATGTGGTTAATGCCGTTCTGTTGAAAAGCTCCTTTCAAGATACTGTCGACATGGATGCATTAGAGTCCTTTTGGCGGGCCAGTGATGATGCTGCGGTAGCCGCTGCGTTTATTGCTAAAGAACTTAAGCTTTGTAAGCCTGATACCGCGTATATGGTCGGTTTATTTCATGACTGTGGCATCCCTTTAATGATGCAAAATCATAAAAGCTACCTTCATCTGCTTCATAAAATCTACGGTCAGGATCAGCATGTACTAACGGCAGTTGAAAACCATTTGTACAAGACAAACCATACGGCGTCAGGTTACTTCCTTGCTAAGTCCTGGAAGCTGCCAAAAACAATCGCTGATGTCATTAAACAACATCACAATGTTGAGCTATTGAACACACTGTTTGGTGGGGGGCGTTCAGAAACAGCTACCCTTTTAGCCATATTGAAGTTAGCGGAGTATGTGACGAGTGAATATAAAACCATCGGCGGCAGTGAAGAGAGCTATGAGTGGCCAGCTATTAAAGACAGCTTGTTAGATTATCTTGGAATTTGTGAGCTTGATGTTGAAGATATGATAGATAAAGTTACTGAAACCATCCAAGCGGGGACGTATTAATCATTTGAAATACATCCCTCAAAAATGAAGCGGGCTTGAATCATTAGCACCCGATGCTATAACGCCTAGCAGTAACACCGGGTGGCCCAAGTTAACACTTGTATGATGGGGCGTTGTGCGAAGAAGGCGTTTACCGTTGTGCCAGTTGCTGCTTTTTTACGTACATCTTGAGATCACTTCTAAACGTGACCAGTTCATGTATCTGCTGTTTGACAATGGATAGCTTATGCTGGTCTTTTACTTTGCTTTTCGTGTATAGGTTTAGTGACTGGTATTGACGGCTGGCTTGCCAGAACACGGTTCCAGGCTCGATGTATTTAACAAAGTCTTTGCAGCTAGAGCCGTCACTATCGGTACTGATCGCGGTTTGACAGTTGTTGGATTTTACCCAGGCCTCAGAGATTATGGCTGCGACTCTATCTAGGCGTTCATCTAGCGGTCCATCAAGCATTATAGGCTGCTTGTATTGATTGCGTCCGTGAATATCTTCCCACCAGAGTGCTTTTTGTCGAGTATCATTAGACGCAGGAATGTTTTTGTTGATATGACTGCAAGGTGTATCAGAATATATCATTCGTTGATTTATTTCACAGGTGTGAACTTCAGCAACGGTGTTGGCAGATAATAGGCTTGCAAGTAACGCAATAGGTACTCTCATGTAGTGCCCCAAGATTAATATTGGTTTATGTTTTTATTGGTTTGTAATCTTCCATGAGTTAGAGCGTTATCAATCATACCGTTAAATCTAATAGTGAAATAGTGCATAGATCTAATAAATGACTATCTATTCATAAATAATAAAGGATGGAGCACAATTTATTGAAGAGGCTAATAATTTTCCCAGTGATCTTTAACCCAGAGTTTCGCATCCTTTTGGGAACCGATGTTTTGGGGGAGCCCCACCTTGATCATTTTTTCTATCTTTCGAGCATATTTGATTTCATCAAACTTCCAAGCGGCAAGGAGTTTGTTGATAAAGTAGAGTACTTGGTTACCATCTTTTGGCTCAAAAAGGGTGTCACAAAGATCGCCGGAGATTCTGGGATCTTCCGCTGGTACTTGAGGCCAACTATAATGATCTCTAAAAAGCAGTTGGTCTTTTTGCAAGGGTACTTTCATAAAATGACCTTGTTTTTATTAAATTAATTAGGATTATGTATACGACATTACGAGGCAAAAAAGTCTAACGCATACTATTTGAGAATGGGATATTGCTGCGATATTGGAGTCGCAGTTAATTTCATTAAACCCTTGAATGCTCGCTTTGTGTCGCAACTTTTTTAAAAAGGTTGGTTAATTAATGACCGATCATAAAATGATCAACTATACTGAGCTGACTACTGCTATTTTAGAGGGCGAAGAGTGCGGTCAAGTAAAAAAGGTGGCGGCTCGGGTGGAACATGCATGAGAAGTTAGCAATAACAGGCTGCGACAGGGATACATGGCTTTTAAAGTCAAAATACCCTGTTGATATTGTGTTCAAATGGCAAGAAACCATCGATCTGATGACTGAGCTGTTTAGGGCGCCTGCAGGTTTTGTTGTGCAGAAAAGGGTTGAAGGGTATCAGGTTGTTGTCGCAAGCCAGACTGCAGAAAACCCTTATCCTGCTGATGGTAGTGTGATTGACAGTGATGTTAATTTGTTTTGCCGTAAAGTGATTGCTGACAACAAAGAGTTGTACGTCAAGCATGCGACTCGTGACAAGGTGTGGGCCGATAACCCTGAAGTGTTTAATGATGGTTTCAACTCGTACCTAGGGTTACCACTGCATTGGCCAGATAAACAAATATTTGGCACCATCTGTGTGATGGATTTTGCGGTGACTCACTACCAAGAGATCTATAAACGGCTGATTCAAAAGTTTCGCAGTTTAGTTGAGGCTGACCTTAAAATTCTAGAGCAGTATCTGACTATACAAGAGCTGTCTATGAGAGATCATTTGACAGGGTTATTCAACCGAAATGGATTTTTTACGCTAGGTGAGCAGGCGCTTGAAATCGCTCAGCGGATGAATAAGCGCTACACGGTTTTATTTATAGACCTGGATAACTTAAAGCAAATTAACGACCAGCAAGGGCATAGTTCAGGAGATGATGCTCTGAAAACTCTGGCGAATATACTGCAGGACCGATTGAGACAAGCGGATGTGATTGCTCGCATTGGAGGAGATGAGTATGCCGTTTTGATGGTGATGGATAACATGATAAACCTGAAACATGTCATTCATCAGATTGAGTATTCCATTAAAAAAGTAAGTGATATTAAAGATTACCCATTCTCCGCTAGTATTGGCCACTCAAGCATTTGTTCCCATGGTGATGCATTTCTTGAAGAAGCGCTTCGTGATGCCGATAGAGATATGTATCGCTGCAAAAGTAAGCATAGGCCGCAATAGTTATCAGGCCCTACTGTCAGATGTTCGCTTGTATCGCAGCGCAGTATCGTTAACACACGCAAATCATTACTGATAAAACTCCTTATATTGTTTACAATCGTGCCCTCAAAAATTGCTCTGGTTTTACGTTCCAGAACGCATAATAGGTGAATGATATGTCCAAAATTGAAATTAATGTGTCTCCAAATGTAGTCTGCGCGTTATATAAATTTGTAACACTTGAAGATTATGAAATGCTTCGTCAGCCTTTACTGGATGTGATGCTGAAGCATGAAGTCAGGGGTACCTTGCTGCTGGCGGAAGAAGGAATCAATGGCACTGTAGCCGGAAGTCGAAAAGGTATTGATGCGCTTTTGGCTTGGTTGAAGGCCGATAGCCGATTGAGCGATATTTCTTATAAAGAGTCCTACGACGATGAGATTCCTTTCAATAGAACCAAGGTTAAACTCAAAAAAGAAATCGTCACTATGGGTGTTGAAGGAATAGACCCAAAGCATATTGTGGGTACATATGTTAAGCCAAAAGACTGGAATGCGCTTATTTCAGACCCTGAAGTTTTGTTAGTTGATACACGCAATGACTACGAAGTTAATATTGGCACATTTAAGAATGCAGTAAACCCTCAAACTGAAACATTTCGGGAGTTTCCCGAGTACGTGCATAAGCATCTAGACCCTGCGAAACATAAAAAGGTCGCGATGTTTTGTACCGGAGGTATTCGTTGTGAAAAATCGACAGCCTTTTTAAAAGAGAAAGGCTTTGATGAGGTTTACCATCTTGAAGGTGGGATACTTAAATACCTTGAAGAAGTACCCCAAGAAAATACGTTATGGGAAGGTGAGTGCTTCGTATTTGATAACCGGGTCGCGGTAGATCACAAGCTTGAAAAAGGGCAGTACGACCAGTGTAATGCATGTCGTTTTCCTATCACAGAGCAGGATAAGCAGAGCGAGAACTATGTTGTTGGGGTAAGTTGCCCGCATTGTTTTGATAAAAGTACCGCTGAGCAGAAAGCACGATATGCAGAGCGTCAACGACAAATTGACTTGTCTTCCCAACGGGGAGAAGAACATGTAGGAGGCGAGGCCGCAAAAGTGATTGCTAAAAGGCGAGAGCTTAAACAAGAGGCTCGGCAAAAACAGCAACAACGTTGCTCTGACTTTCCCGGGTAACCGGAAACGCAGATTTTACGTTATCAGAAAGAAGCGCTACGCTTGGGGAGGGGGAATCGTAGAAAGTATTTTGCTTTTCTCCCCTCGAAGTACCTTGAGAAGTTCACCTCTTGATATCTCTTTAGAAACCCCTTTTTGTTCTAAATAATCCATCATTTTATTGAAGTGTTGTCTGCGATGGTTCCCTTTTTCAGACATATCTCGTCTGTCATTAAATTCGTCCATTAATGTTGAACCACAAGGACAGTTACGAAATACCTCAACAATCGTGGAGCCATCTTCTTCAAGTGCCGATTTCATTGATGATGTTGCAGTGGGTATTTTTTCAGTTTCATTGAGAAATTCTTCGGCAGTGTTATATGTTCTCCCGCAGCATGCGCAGCTTTTAGGAAATGCGGATTCTGCCAGTGCGTTGAGCCCGTCGAAGAGTTCTTGATCCAAGGTGACTTTATCGTTACCGCTATCACTGCCCATTCTATTATCCGTCTATGGGTTTATTGACATTTTTACTATAGTTACCGATCCACGTTTGATCAAAAAAGTATGCCACCTGAAGTTTCCTCCACTTAAACAAATGAGCACTATCTCGTGCTGTACTCTATTGTTTTTTAATTTTCAAGCTATAGTGGTTATAAGTCCTTTTAAAAGTTGTGGTTTATTGTCTTAGTGCATAGGTGTATAGCTGCGTATTAAGTTTTCATCGAGAAGTGATAACAATGAGCAATAGCAATTGAAAAAGTCCATTTCAAAGAAAATAACATTAACTGTTTGTATCCTCCTTGTTACGCTTAATTTAGTCGTTAGCTTTGTGGGATACGTCAAAAATAATAAAGAAGAAGACAAACGGTTTGATCAGCGTGCACTTTATATTACTGAAATTGCATCGCAGTCTGGCACTAATTTGCTGTGGGATTTTGAATATAACAAGCTTGCGCTTTTTAGCCAATATATCTTGGAAGACCCGATATTGTCAGGCGTTTTATTTGTCTCCAAAGTCAGTGGGAGCAGCGACAGCGGCCATGTTGTGGGTTTTGTTAGAGAAATAGGAGCCGTTGATGAAGATGTCGTCATCCTAGAAGACTACTTCCCGAACTACTATGACGGAGTCAAAGAGGTTGACCTTGTTTGGGCTGGGGAAAAGATAGGCGAACTATTCGTCTTTTTTGACAGGCGGGATTTACTTGCTTACCAAGATCAAAGAATGTGGGCTGAGTTAATTCGAGAAACACTGATTTTTTTAATTTTTTTAGTCGCCATATACTTAGTACTTCAGACACAGTTTGTTATGCCCTTTAAGCGATCTCATGAGTTAGCAAAGGCATTAACAGCGAAATTTAACCAGTTTAATAAGCACTTAGGTGAAGGGGGAAGCCTAGAGTCGAGTCGGTTTACTGATTTTAATGCTCTGGTAGAGCAGCACTCAGTTCAACTTGATCGACAAGATGAAGTAGGGGATTTTTATCGGGCGTTCAACACCCTTGTTAACGGAATAACGATGATTCTTTCTGAGCTTTCTCAATACTCTAGTCAACTAAGTACGCTGAACGAAGAGCTTGAACAGCGAGTGCGTGATAGAACTCAGGAGCTGGAAGATACCTGTTTAGACTTGAAAAACACCCAAAGCCGTATGGTTCAGCAAGAAAAACTAGCCTCTATTGGCCAGCTGGCGGCGGGAGTAGCACATGAAATAAATAATCCGCTTGGCTATATCAGTAGTAACATTAACCGGCTTGAAGAGTACTTTAACGATATTTTTGACTTTATTGCTGCGTTGGAAAAGCAGATTGTACAAAATGAAATTATTGATGGTGGGGGTGAGCAGTGCCAAATGCTTACTGAACTTAAAGGAAAATTTGATTACGAGTTTATCCTGGAAGACCTCCCTGAGTTACTGAAAGACTGCGTTGAAGGTAGTGTAAGGGTTCAAAGTATTGTTGAAAACCTCAAGTCATTCTCTCGTATGGATGATGCAGGAAAAATAATCGAATTTGATATTAATGATGCGGTTAATAGCACGCTTAAGCTGGTTCACAATGAACTAAAATATAATTGTGATGTAGAAAAAGACCTGCAAAGTTCTTTGTTGGTGTCGGGTCACTACGGACAAATTAATCAGGTTATTTCTAATTTATTGGTTAACGCCTCTCATGCTATTAAAGATACAGGTCAGCATGGAACGGTCTCAATTAAGACCTGGTCTGATGACCACAGCGTCTATTTACTTGTTCAGGATACCGGAAAGGGCATACCTGAAGAATATAGAGATAAAATATTTGAACCGTTTTTTACCACCAAGGAAGTAGGTAAGGGGACAGGGCTTGGGCTTAATATATCTTACGATATTATTGTTAATAATCACGGCGGTGAAATAACGGTTGAAAGTGAGGTGGGTAGGGGGACTACATTCTACATTACATTGCCAGATAGGGTGAATTGCGGTGGTGGCAATGCCATTGAAGGTAAGGAATAGCCGATGATATTCAGCCATATTCTTGAAGATAAACCTATCAAACAAGGTGCTTGCATTGATTTTTTTATACACCTTAAACAACAGCTTTCAGGTATGTCATTGGCATGGGTTTGGTATGGCCAGTCTTTTTCGAGCTCAATGCAAAACTCCTTAATGAGTAGTGAGTTAGACGTACTTGCTGCGGTACCAGAGGTTCTTTTTAAGGAAGTAGAGCCTCACTTAATAACTAATCAGTGGATAGAGTTAGATTTTGATTTCTCAGGCAGGCGTTATTTTGGTAAAGCCATTTCGGTTAGGCCTGATGAAGAGCATTCGGCATTATTAATTTTCAGCGAACAGCCGATAGTAATATCTCAGCATCAACAGGATTTAACCGAACTCGTCCTGTCTAATATTTCATTTTTGAGGCAGCAGAAGGATACAGACCTTAAGCTAAAAGAACTCGGACGACATATGCTATATCAGATCGTATGGTCCGAGAGTTTAGAGTGGATTAGAACACTAGAGGTCGAGAATGATGCTTTTTACAAAAAACTGATGGTTCGGCTGATGCTTTTAACTGAATCTAGCGCGGGTGCTATTTATATTGAGCCTGATGGAGCGCAGCCCTCATGGCATTATAAAGGGATTAGTTATGAGGAAATAGAGACGATTGAGGCGATATTAAAAAATAAAAACAAGGAGTTATACTCTCTGATGGTAATGGAAGAGTTTAACTATTTGTCGGATTTTTATCCGCGCTGCTCAGTTCTAGAGCAGCATTCACATATTTTTATATGCCCGGTTATTGACCCTAAAGGGCAGCGAAAAGCTATTATCGTTTTATCAAAAAAACCATTGCAAGACTGCTATGTAATTACCGACCACGTTTATACCAATCAACTGATTACTCAAGTGTATACAGGCATTGAAAAAAATAGTTTAGTGAATGCACTCGAAAGTTCAAACCGATCCCTCGAGAAAGAGCATCGTGCCCAAAAAATCCTTATTCAGAAGCTTCAGGATACTCAGGATCAGCTATTACAATCAGAGAAAATGGCGTCAATTGGTCAGCTGGCGGCAGGTGTAGCCCACGAAATCAACAACCCTATTGGTTTTGTTAACTCAAACTTATCGACTTTGTCAGAGTTCAGTCAATCCATGTTGTCTGCGCTTCAGAAAATAGGGAAAAAAATAGCCTCAGGTGACGATGGAGAGCTTAAGCTGTTTTACGAACAGCTTGCTGACGAGCATGAGATTGACTTTATAACAGATGATTTATCATCTCTGCTGACCGAGTCAAAAGATGGTATTTCGAGGGTTAAGGATATCGTTCAGGACCTAAAAGATTTCTCTCACTCTGATAGCGGCGAATTTACGATAGTGGATGTTCGAAATATCATTGATAAAACACTGAACCTTATCCACAGCGAAGTGAAATATAGTGCAGAGTTGATTACTGACTATGGTGACCTGCCTGAGGTGGAAGTGATGGAGTCTCAAATAGGGCAGGTTATTCTAAATCTATTGGTTAATGCCTCTCATGCTATAGAAGATAAAGGCACCATAAAAATAAAAACCATGGCGAGTAAGGATAAAGAAACCATTCAAATTTCGGTATCCGACTCAGGGAAAGGTATTAACCCAGAGCATATAGGTAAATTGTTTGACCCTTTTTTTACAACAAAGCCAGTAGGTAAAGGCACTGGTCTAGGGCTTTCACTTTCATATGGCATTATTCAGCGTCACCATGGCGATATTGAAGTAGAAAGTGAACTGGGGGTTGGAACGACGTTTAGAGTAACCCTGCCGGTTATGCAATCATCAACACTGGATAGTGAGTAACTGAATAATGGACTCAGAGAAGAAAGAAAGTGTTCTATTTGTCGATGATGAGCCCGCAATACTTTCATCATTAAAGCGACTTTTTAGGAAATCGAGCTTTAATTGTTGTTTTGCCGAAAGTGGAGAGGTGGGGCTTAAACTGCTGGAAGAAAACCCGGTAGACCTAATCGTTTCTGATATGCGTATGCCGAAAATGAGTGGGGCAGAATTTCTTGCTATTGCTCGATCCAAATGGCCCGATACCGTTAGGATATTGCTAACAGGCCATTCAGACATTAGTGCAACGATTGATGCACTGAATAAAGGTGGAATTTACCGTTATATTAGTAAACCTTGGAATGATCAGGAACTGCAAGAGGCGATAGAGCAGAGCTTGCGTTTACGCAGGCTTGAGCGAGAACGAGTTGAGCTATTGGCGTTAACCCAGTCTCAAAACGATCAACTTCAGTCATTTAATACGGAGCTAGAAGATCGCGTTAAAGCAAGAACGCAGGAAATACAGCAAACTGCAGATATGCTCGACCTTGCTTATGATGAGCTAAAGCAAAGCTACGACATGTTTATACGGGTGTTTTCGACCATTATAAGTAGCCGATTTAACTCAAACCGTATTAATGCCAGCATGATGGCTGATCTAGCTAAGAAAATTGCTCAAAAAGTCAATTTACCAGAAGAGGAGGTCACTCACATCTATTATGCCTGTCTGTTACATGAGCTGGGCAAATTAGGCTTGCCTGACAATATAATAGCGGCACCTGAATCAACGCTAGACAGAGAAAATACTGAGACATATAGACAATACCCCGCGTTGGGCGAAATGATTTTGATGAGTATAGATAAACTAGCATTAACATCAAAAATAATAGGCACTCATATGGAGTGCTATGACGGAGAAGGGTTTCCAGTGGGTCTCAAGGGAAGTGCTATTCCAAGAGGCGCAAGAGTGTTGCGGGTTGTTCGTGACTTTGTAGGGTTACAAATGGGAATGATAGAGCGAGATGCGATGAGCAATGATGCAGCATACAGCTATATCAAAAGCAACGCAGGAAAAATATACGATCCAGGTGTTGTGAAAGTGTTAGGCGTTTTCCAAAAAGATTTTGTAATCTCTTCTGTCAATGCAGATGAACTTCAAATTGATGTGATGGCATTGAAACCGGGTATGAGGATTTCTAGAGATGTCACCAATGTAAATGGGATTTTACTTATATCTAAAGACTTTCCGCTCACAGAGACAATCATTCACCGCTTCATGTCGATTGAACGACTAGAGCATAGAAAGCTGAAGGTTTATATATACCTCGACGGAGAAGAAAAATGAGTGTGGTTGTAATCATTGATGATGAGGTCAATATCCTCAAATCTATCCAAAGAGTATTGAGACATCAGCCTTGGGAGGTGCTTGCCTACAGTGATCCAAGGGAAGCTATTCGAGAACTCAGCGGACGCAGCGATGTCGATGTTATTATATCCGATTATAGAATGCCCCAAATGAATGGCGTTGAGCTGTTACAGGCACTCAAAAACCAATGCCCTGATGCAATTCGTATGATTTTGAGTGGCCAAGTGGATATGGAAGCAGTATTAAACGCAATTAATAAAGCTGAGGTCTATCGGTTTATTATGAAACCGTGGAATGATGAGGATCTCGTTATTACGCTAAGGAATGCCATTGAACACAACCAACTGATAAAAGAAAACAAACAACTGGCAGAGACCGTAAGGGCTCAACATAGAGAGATTAACAGGCATGTCACCGAGCTAAAGCGGCTTGAGAAAGAGTCTCCAGGGATCACTCAGGTTGATTGGGGAGAGGATGGGTCGATAGACCTGACGGACGAATATTAGCTTGCTAAAGCGTACTCTTATGCAGGGGAGAGTTTGATTACAGATGCTTCTAATACATAGAATTAAGCAATATCAAAGAGTAATGATGCATTAGGAGCGGGTGTTGGGTGACAAGGCTTTTCAGTCAAGCGATGGAGGTCTAGTTGCGTGTAGTTTATATCCTTTCAGCAGAGCCTTTCATCGTAAATAATGACATAAATAGCCCAAGCTCAAACAGCAACCACATGGGCACAGCTAATAAAAATTGAGACAAAATATCGGGAGGGGTGAGAATCATTCCGACGATAAAGCATCCAATAAAAACATAAGGACGTTTTTCAGCAAGGGATTCTCGTGTTGTCATACTCATTAATATTAACAAAATTGTGATTACTGGAATTTCAAAGGCGAAGCCAAATGCGAAGAACAGCTTGATGACAAAGTCGAGATAACTACCGATGTCGGTCATTACCGTAACACCTGAGGGGGCGACTTGAGTAAAAAAACCAAAGACAAGTGGGAACACAACGAAATAAGCAAAAGCGACCCCTAGGTAAAATAACACAATACTTGATGACAGCATGGGTAGCGCTAACGAACTTTCTTTTTGCCTTAATCCGGGCTTAATAAAGTGCCAGGCCTGATAGAGAATGAATGGCATGGATACAAAAATTGCCGCTAAAAACGATAACTTAAATGGCGTTAAAAAGGGCGAAGCAACTTCTGTTGCAATCATTGAACTGGAGTCAGGCAGGTGACGACGAAGGGGCTCTGAAATAAACGTGTATAAGTCGTTACTAATAAAAAAGAAACCCGAAAAAATAGCACTGATGAACGCAACGCAATACAGTAATCGATTTCGCATCTCTGTGAGATGTTCAACTAATGGTTGTTTGTGATCAGAACTATCTTCAGTGATGGAAGTATTCATACCCTGTTATCCAACTATACCTAAGCAGACAATTTATTCTCTTCAGGTTTTGAATCATTCGTTATCGGTGTGCTCGTAACTGTACGGTCTTTGTTGCTGAAAGAGTTACCCGATAAAGACTGACTAAGTGACTTGTTTATTGAGCTGACTTCCGAATCGAGTTGTTTCAGGGCTGTTTGTTCCTTTAACTGCGTTCTCAGCTCCTCATTCTCAACTTGTCTATTTATCTCGTCCGACCACTGACTCATAATCTGTTTACCGCGGCCAATCCAACGACCGGCTTGTTGTGCCGCTTTGGGTAAACGGTCAGGTCCTAGAACCAATAGGGCGATTACTGCGATAATGAATAACTCAAGAACTCCGATATCAAACATTGTTTTATGGACCCTTAAACAGGATTTTTATTTGTCTGTGGTGTGCTATCAATGAAAGGCGCATCTTGTGCTTCTTTTGTCTGGTCACCTTCATTCACAGCTTTTTTGAACCCTCTGATCGCACCGCCTAAATCGCCGCCCATATTGCGTAATTTCTTGGTGCCGAATACCAGTGCAACAATAACTAAAATGATAATTAACTGAGTTGGACTAATCCCCATCGGAAACTCCTCGGATAGTTGTATGAATACGTGTTTACTAACTCTTGCCTTATATAAAAATAAAGCAGTGTGCGCTCCACGTCCTTGGAGGGCTTACTTTTTCGCTCTACACGATAAAATATAGTTCCTTTACCAGCGATACTGGCAACACACTGCTTGAACCTCCTTGTTCTATTCTCCTTATATTTACTTAAGAACCAATGATGCCACCGTCTTTACGCGTGATAACGAGCGTACAGTCGCGTGGAATAGTTGTACCATCATATGAAGCTGGGAAGTTCGTTGCTGACGGATCACCATTTCCAGGGTGCTGAATGTTGATAAATGCAGTGCGTTGATCGGGTGTAACTGTGAACCCCGTAATTTCATCACTGCTGACGCCAACCAATAGACGCTTAGGTTCTGGTGTTTCTTTTGTGGTATCAAAAACAACAAGTTGATCTTGTAGTCCATCTGGTTGACCGCCATCAGTACCGATAAATAGACGGCCATATGGATCAGCCCATGCAGCATCAGGATCGGTAAATACACCTTCTGTACCACGCGTTGTTGAAGCGATAATGTAAGTATCCCATGTGAATGTGGTACCCATATGATCATCAGCATCTTTCGTACGAATGATATGGCCATCACTATTAGGCGCTTCAGAGTTGGCTGCGTTGGTTTCTGTTCTCTGACTGTTGTTGGTGCAAGTCCAGAATACTTCACCGCTAGTACCAATTGTTGTCCATTCTGGACGATCCATTGGGGTTGCGCCCAGTAAATCGGCTGCGACACGTGTATAGATCAATACATCAGCTTGAGAGTCAAAGCGAGCAGAAAGAACAGGGTTGTTGATGGTTAACTCCATCCATTCACCGGTACCATCTTCGTTAAACTTAGCAACGTAAAGGCTACCGTTATCTAGTGGGCTTTCACCATCAGCAATTGCATTTTTCCATGACTTGTCTGAAACATATTTGTAGCAGTAATCAAAACGTTGATCATCACCCATGTAAGCCGCAATACGACCATTACCACTTTCGGCGATGGCGATAGCTTCATGTTTAACTCGACCAAGTCCTGTGCGCTTAACCGGCTTTTGTGTTCCGTCGAAAGGGTCGATCTCTACAATCCAACCGAAACGATTTTGCTCATTTTCATAATCTTCATCAGTGAGATCAAAGCGCTTGTCAAAGTTGTGCCAGCCATAACCAAAACCATTTTCTGAGAAGCCGTAACGCTGTTGTTCTTCCGTTGGGTTAAAGATGCCTGTTGCACCGAAGTAACCGTTGAAATTTTCTTCACATGTTAAGAATGTTCCCCAAGGTGTTGCACCTGAACCACAATTGTTGATTGTACCGAGAGCAATGTTTCCGTTAAGGTTTTGAAGCAATTCTGAGTTTGCTGCTGGGCCAGAGAAGGTAACAGGTGTGTTTGCTGTTATACGGCGAGTATGCTTGCTCTTAACAACTTCCCAGCCTTTACGGTGTGTTTTTTTGACTTTAAGTACAGAAACACCATGAACGTTTTGAGATAAACGCACGTCTTCCAAGCTTTCTGGCGAAGACTTGCCTAGAGCGTGTCCATTTGTACCAAATTCGTGGTTAACACATAGCATGCCCATGTCGTTACGCATACGGTAGCCATGACCATATTCCTGAGAATGACGTTGATCCATAGGGAAGAACCACATTCCATCGTGCCCCAAACCCGTTTGTAATGCAGCTTGAGCTGATGTTGGGCGCATGCTTGGGTCGCCCTTATACTCTTCCGTTGCACCTGGCTCAATTGGTGTGCCCCAAGGTGCAAGTACTTGGTATTCGTAGTCGTCTGAAATGGTTGGCATGGTTGTATCAATAACGTCTGCGATGGCGACAGGTTTAAAACCGACCAACTCTTCGTTAGGGCGTTTGTGTCTCCAGCCCCAGCCAGCGTTTGCTGTTGGCGCAAGGAATGCTGTTGCAGCAACTGTTAAGCTACCGGCCATTACTTTTCGGCGTGTCATGTTAGCTTCTAATACAGAGGAAAATGGTCGGTTACCAGAATTATTAGATGGCGTGTTTTCAATTTCATCATGCAGCTGAGCGTTATCCAAAACGCTTTTATCATCTTGTGCCATGGTCGTATCTCTCATTAAGTTGATGCTTTGTTGCTGTTATATTTGTCCTGAACGAGTGCCAGTCATCGACTTAACAGTACATATTGACTATGACATTTATCTTAATTTTTTATTGCAGATATTTTAATGTTTAGCATTAAGGGTCCGTAGGGCGAACCGCTGCATCTATGGTTATAGGGTTGCAAATCTCATATTTTAGCGAGGTTTATTGCAGCATGAGGTTTACATTAAACGGTAGGAGTATAAACAATTGTTTAGGGTTGGTTAGCGTGAAAAACGTTTTTGTTTTAGGTATAGGCTACTTATGCTTGCTATGTAGGTTATGAATATTAGCTATAACCTGATTCACAATGACTCAGATTAAACCGATACTACTCGATTTCGCCCACTTCGCTTGGCTGCGTAAAGTGCTTTATCGGCCCTGCTCAATGCACTTTCAAGGGACTCTTTCTGCTGCATCTCTACAACGCCAATACTGACGGTGAAATTGATAGATTCATTGCCCGTGATATTGATATCTAACTGTTCAATAAGTTGTCGAATTTTCTCTGCAGTTTGGGTCGCGTGACTTAAATTTAGACCGGGCATTGATATCGCGAACTCTTCCCCTCCAAGTCGACTAAACATGTCGGTGCCCCTGAGGTTGTCACTACAGGCACTGGCAAACTCGACGAGTGAAAGGTCACCGGCTTGGTGGCCGTAGGTATCGTTTATCTTTTTAAAGTGATCTATATCTAACATCATCACTGATACTGGCATTTTATAGCGTACTTGATAGCTGTGGTGCTGCGAGGCCTGAGCAATAAAGTAACGCCGATTAAAGGCGCCTGTTAAATCATCTTTAATGGCGAGCTCGGTAAGCCTTCTATTAGCCTCTTCAAGTTCTGTTTGTGTTTCTTGAAGGTTTTTATTGAGTATTTGAAGGTGCTCGTAACGAGTATGGCCTGCTCGTTCGTCCAATTGTTCTAATTCAGATTTTAGCGTTGCATCTGATTGTGATACTTGAATAGTGGCATATTTTCGGTTGTTACGGGTTTCAATACTGGTGACGATCGCTCGCATGTTGCAGTTCATTGCGATACTAAATATACCGGAAGCCTTGCCGCAAACAAGGGGTAGGTTATCACTTACATTTTGGGTCTGACGGATGACGAGCTCGAATGGATCTTCTATTTCAAGCGTTATTTCTTTACCTGGCCAGTCTATCGAGGTTAGGGATACAGACCCCCAGCCAGCGTTTCTGACGACCTCTGTCCATTGGCTAAACCCTTGTTCAAAATTGCTGTTTTTACGTGTGGCTATGTAGTTGTAATTGTCTGCGGCACCCTCTGAAGCTTCGTACGCTACCAATAGGAAATAGAAGCTTTCGCCTAACTGGTCAATTAATGGGTTAAGCATATTGAACAGTGTAGGGTTTTTCCACAGAAGAATGCCTTCGTTGCCAAAAAAACGAAGTTTCTTTTCCTGATTATCCCACCGATATCCTTCAGGCAGTGACATAGAATGGTACTCCAAAGACCTGACTGAGCAGTGTGTTGTTCGGCAGGCGAATTTAAACTATAAGAATTATGTAGCTCGTATTATAACAATAGTCGCATAACGAAGCTTTTGCGACTGAGTGATAAGTGAGCATTTAGAAGTGGTTTTTACAAGGTTTCACAGTTTATCATCGATAATGGCAGCAAAATATCTATTTTAATTCAGTTGAACTCTTCCCTAGCATGCGCCTGGCAACAATGAGCTGTTGAATTTGTTGAGTACCCTCAAATATGTCTAATATTTTCGAATCCCTAGCCCATTTCTCTAATAAATATGATTCACTATAACCGACAATAGAACATAGCTCTGCGCATTTTAACGTAATGCTATTGGCGGTTCGGCCTGCTTTGGCTTTGGCCATTGAGGCTTCTTTAGAGTTTGGAAGGCCGTTATCGGCCATCCAGGCAGCCTTTAAGGTTAGTAGGCGAGCAGCTTCCAAGTCGGCTTCCATTCGGTAGAGCTCAGCTTCGCTAGACAAAGAGTTATTGATAGGCGCGGCATAGTCAGCAATCACGCCTGCAGATTTGAGAAACGTTTGAGTCAGCTCAATGGATGCCCGTGCCAGTCCGACAGCCATTGCGGCAACAACTGGGCGGGTGTTATCAAATGTTTGCATGACGCCGCCAAAACCCTTCTGAGTATCAATTTCAGGGTTTCCCAGTAAGTTTTCTTTTGGCACTCTACAGTTGTCGAATCGAATTGTAGCGGTGTCTGATGCTTTTATGCCTAATTTTTTGTCTAATCGAACAAGTTGCATGCCTGGCGTCCCTTTTTCGATGACAAATGATTTGATAGCGGCACGGCCGAGCTTCTTGTTTAGCGAGGCCCATACGACAATTGCATCACATCGATCTCCTGCTGTGATGAATATCTTTTCGCCATTGATAACGTACGCGTCACCATCAAGCTTTGCGGTCGTCTTAATATTGGCGGAGTCAGAGCCTGCTTCTGGTTCTGTAATGGCCATGGCCGCCCAGGTATTTTTATAACGGTTAAGTTGCTCTTCGTTTGCTACGGCGGCTATTGCTGCGTTTCCAAGACCCTGCCTAGGCAGACTTAGTGCGAGCCCGACATCTCCCCAACAGAGTTCTGTTAAGCCTAATATCGTTGCCATATTGCTACCGTTCTTTACGCCGCTTGATGTTTCTCCGTCGTTGCCTTGCCTTAATTTTGCAGCGCCTGCGCCACCCTTAATATCGCCATCATTCATGCCGTCCATGATGGATGCGAGCATGTCGAGCTCAACAGGGTATTCGTGCTCTGCTACATCATACTTTCGTGAAATCGGCCGAAAAACTTCTACCGCGACCTGTTGAGCTTGATTGATGAGGGCATTAAATTTACGAGGTATCTCAAAATTCATGTTTTACGTCCTGTGTTAAACGCATTTAACTTGTTTTTCTGCCACTCCCGCGAGGGTGGAGGCCATTGCTCGTTGAAGTTAATGGGTTACTATTTAAGCATGTAACCCATACAAAATGGCGACCGACCTCATATCTCGATACCAACGCTCAACAGGGTGCTCTTTGGTAAACCCGTGACCGCCTAGGAGTTGTACGCTGTTGGTACCGATCTCCATTGCCTTGTCAGAGCAGAAAACTTTCGCCAGATAAGCTTCTCGGTGAAATGGAAGCCCTTGCTCGGCTCGGCTAGCCGCTCGGTAGGTCAGAAGCCTCATTCCCTCAAGCTCAATGCCTATATTTGCGATCATAAAGGCTACAGATTGACGGTGACTAACGGGTTCCCCGAATGCGATCCGCTGGTTGCAGTATTGAATGACGTAATCCTGAACCGCCTGTCCGCAGCCGATAGCTAATGAACAGTGCGCTAAGTTAGTTAGATCGATAAATGTTTGATAGCAGAAATGTTCATCGCCAAGAAGTGCACCTGCAGGCAACGTAACATCCTCAAAGGTAACTGTGCATAACTCGGCTGCTTTAAGCCCCATTGCTGGACTTGCCTCAACTGAAATTCCTTTTAATGCGCTATTCACAATATAGAGGTTTTGGTCGCCGCCGGGAGATGTCGCGGCGACGAGAAAAAAGTCTGCTCGCTCACCTATGAAAACTGCACTTTTTTGTCCGCTTAGTTGATAGCAGTCGTCTATCGGTGTCACCTTTGTTTTGAGTTTATTGGGGTTGAATAGAGCAGACGGCTCATTAATAGCGACAGTTGCGAATAGTGACTCGGATTGACCAACAGACTGCGTGAGAGGCGTTAGCCAGCTGGACTTCTGCTCTTCAGTTCCCCATCTCGTTAGGATGTTAGCGACACTGATTGTGGACAGAAGTGCGGTTGCGATACCCATATCCCCGGTTGCCAGCGCTTCTGCAATAATCAGGTTATTGACGGTTGATGGCGTGTCCGTGTATCCACCGTACTTTTCTGATACTGAGTAGGCGAGCATGCCTAACTCGGCAGCTTGCTGAAAGAGCTCGTCAGGAGTAGAAGCGTGGTTATCAGCGTTATGGGCCGACTCTCTTATTATACCTGATGAAAACCGGTCAAGGGTGTCTTTGATCAGACGCTGATCTTCAGAAAGGGAGGGGTCAAAAAGTACTGCCACCTGTTGCCCTTTGGCTACCGTAGAAGGCTTAAAAAAATCTCTTGCTTGCTGAACTTTAGCATTTGTAGTGGATACAACCTGAAACCCTGTACGAGTTGATATATAGGCAACTTTTTCCGCTGGGCGTTGCAGTTTAAGTTTTTTGACCAGCGATGACCCCGCCAACTTATTAACGGCAGATAGCGCGTACCCGATTGTATCTTTTGCCATAGGTGATTCTTCCTTTAAAATCTTAACGCGATAGAGTGGCCTGTTTTATTATGCCGCCTGTACTTAACAGCGCATCTTTATTGGTTGAGTGTACGTACAATGAGAGTACATGTACAAAGACGATGGTGACAATGGCTGCTTTAGGTCTGAGTTGCGTCTACACGGCCAACTGTTCCAGCTTAGTGGCTTATCCCTTCACTTATGGCAGACTAATTCTGAACACACCGCCGCCCAAGTCCCCACCGTTTTCAAGCTCTATACTACCTACCTGGTCGCCTTGCTTGTGCAGCCGGGCTACCTGGTAGGCAAAGTAGAGCCCAAGACTGGTACTGCCTGTTTCGAAATCGATTCCTTTGAAAATTTTACCCGGCGCATTGCACATAGCGGCAGGGTACCCAGTACCATTATCTGTAATTTCGAAGACTGTATTGTGACCGTCGTGATAAGCTTTCAATGTTATTTTGTCACGAGTATAACGGGCGGCGTTGGTTAAGGTGTTGTTAATAATGCCGGCCGTCATATCTCGATCAAAATACCCGATCAGGTCATCTTCGCACTCAATGCTTAGCGCAATGGAGCGGGAGCTAAGAAGTACCTCATATCGAGCCGCTTGTTCTTCAAGAAAGTCTCGAATGTAATGCTCGTCTATGTGCACTGATAGCTTATCGTTTT
Source organism: uncultured Oleiphilaceae bacterium (assembly GCA_913060665.1). Classification (GTDB taxonomy): domain Bacteria; phylum Pseudomonadota; class Gammaproteobacteria; order Pseudomonadales; family Oleiphilaceae; genus Alkalimarinus. The sequence continues at coordinate 70,589 of CAJXUY010000009.1, read as the reverse complement.
CTAGGCGATAAACGCCCAGTAGCTGGATAAGGTCGTTATTAACCCTTTCGGCTTCATATTGAAGTGTTGCGACTTTTCCGGACTTTTTCATCTCTTCAGGTAATTCATCGCTTATGAGCTCCAACGAATGCAAAAGCATACTGAGAGAGTTCTTCATATCATGTACCGATGATGCCATAACCATTGAAAAGTCGGGTTTTAATGGATCTTCAGTCATTGCGTATTCCTTCTATCATCAAAAAATATTCAGTTATGACTATTGTCGAGTGCTTCTTATAATCAATTGGCATTTTCAGACTGACTTAGTGCAGTTACTTTTTTCGTAAGGCTGACTAAGCGCTTGTGCTGCCTATGCTGGCTCGGTATATGTCTTACATTATCAAGATATTGCTCCAATTGTTTGATATCACCTTTGTCTGGCGTAGTATTCTCGAACGACTTTAATGCGACCTGCACCAGGTTTAAGTTAAGGGCAGGGTGTTTAGGTGCCTCTTTTAGTGCGTCTTTAAAGGTATTGATGGCGTGTGTAAATTGGCCCTCTTCAAAGAAAGAAATACCTTTTTTGTTAAGCTCGCGTGCCTTCATCTTTTGACGCAAGCCGACAGGCTCATCTAGCAGTTCCTCAATACTGCTAAGGATGCTCTTATCATTTTCGAAACGTTGCGCTAACGCGTGTAATACTTGTTCTGCACGTTCAGTATCACTAATACTATAGAGCGTTTTGGCAAACTCTATACCCGTTTTAGGGTCAATACTGGCTTCATCAATTAATGAATCAGCGATGGCAAATGATGCTTTGGATGCCTCGTCATTATTCTGGCCTTGGTGCACTCTAGTCTCAATTAAGCAGGCATTTGCTTTAACGCTATTACTACTAAATTTTTTAGCTACTTTGTCCAGTACATTAATGGCCTCTTCGGCGTATTCCTTCGACTTCTCTGTATCGCCACCTTCGCTACTATCAGAAAGGACTCTGCCAAGGTTAAGGTAATTATCAGCTGAGTCATGTACTGAATTATTGCAGTATTTAACGGTGGCTTTATATGCCGAGATAGCCCCCTCCAAATCTTGGTTGGTCGTGCATAGTTCGCCTAAATGTTTCTGTCTTGGCACGGCCAACGGAGAAATTGATGTCGCCTGCTGAAGAATGGTCTGGGCTTCTTTCCGCTTGCCTATTTTTTCATAGGCTTCGGATAGGTGGTCGTAGGCTTCAACGCAGTCCTTATTGTCTTCGATCAGTCTTTTAAAGTGTTGAATAGCTTCGGGATATTGCTGTTGAGCCATTTGAACTTTTCCTAATCCTAATCGAGCCCAAGCTATTTCGCGTCGATTTAATATGTCATCATATATTTTCTGGGCATGTTGATAATCACCTGTCTGATAATATAAGTGTGCGAGTGTCTTGTGGCACCAACTCTTGTATCGACTGCCTTTATTGATTTCTTGAGTGCAAAGGGTAATGGCTTTGGGGTAGTTTTCCAGGTCTAGTTCTTTGTTGATAGGTAACAATGCCTGACGTTGTAAAATGAGTGCGTCCATTCGCTTTTGCAGTACTGCTTTGGTAATTGGCTTGGCGATATACCCGTCGGGCTGACACTCTTTGGTACCAATAACCACTTCTTTAGATGTTTCTGCGGTGACTAAAATAAATAGACTGGTGTGTTTTAACCGTTTGTGAAATCTAAGTTCTTCAATAACTTGCTGTCCTGTTTGACCCTCTCCCATATTATGATCACAAAGCACTATATCATAGCGTTCAAAGGTACATTTTTGCACCGCATCTTTACCGTTACCTGATACATCAATATGCTCAACTCCAAAAGAGCGAAGCATCTGCTTGACAGACATACGGAAACTTTCGAAATCGTCGACGATCAGAAATTTAAGTCTTTTGTACGTTTTAGGTAGTGCTGCCGTTTCTTTAATGTTCACATGATGAATCTCTAAAACTCCTGCAAGAAACCTTCACTTTACTATGTCTTACTGTTAATTGAGAAGGTCAATTATTTCCTGAATGAGGCTCTGCATAACGCCGATTCGATCATCAACGCTATTGATGACAGATTCAACATGACCGATTTCTATCCAAGCAGACACACTTATAAAGAGAGCTACAGTGATCGCAACAGTCGAAATACGGCTGCTCGAAAAGATTGGGGATAGAGGTTTTTGATCAATAGGTTGCCTTGACGCTATATCTTGCTTAAGTTGCCTAAACTCTTCATAAAGCTCTTCATAAGCGGTTTCGACAGTCGATAGACGGCCGGTTAACTTACGTAATGTATCTTGGTTATCGTCGGTTTTATTGTCGCCGTTGGCAGATGCTAGCTCTAATTGAGAAATTTCTTCTGCCTGAGCATTGTGTATACATAATCTATCGAGCATCAGGTATAGTTTTTCCCGGTCAATCTGTTTTGAAATGACACCTACAGCACCAAGGTTATGAGCCTCTTTATAGTATTGGAATGCGTTTTGAGAGGTGTACATGATGACCGGAATGGCTTTGGTTTGAGGGTTTAGCTTGATCGCTTTTAATGTATCAAAGCCATTAATGCCCAGCATGATATGGTCAAGAAAGATAAAGTCAGGTTTGTAGCTTCCTAGCTGTTTGAGTGCATCTTCTCCGGAAACAGCTTCTCGACAAACCATTCCAATATTACGAAGAACTTTTGATAGCAGCAGACGGGCAGTAGAAGAATCGTCTACGACAAGGGCTGTTTTTTGCGACACAGTTAGACTCTTTTTATCCTTGTTTAGAGCGCGGGTTCCATGCGCTCCTTTTAGCATCCTAGTGAAACGAGTTAAGACACGCCTCCTATAATTGTAGCAACTTACTGGCTTTTAGGATATTTAGTTTAAATGGAATACATGCTATGTTCCTGAGGCCATATGAACTCAATTATCAATAGGGTGTTAGATTACCCTGCCAACATAGAGAAACACGTTATGAATGGAAGAGTTGCAGTGATTTTATTGGGTCTATTAATACTGCAATGATGTACTTTGAAAAGGTGATGGAAGAGTTCCCCCATTCGGATAAAAATTTGGAGGTAAGCAAACGTATTGCCGAGTTACAAGACTCTAGCAAGAAGCCCGCTTATTACGAACCCAATAAAATGTTGCTTTTTCCCAATACTACACCTTCAAAGTAAGCGACTAAAGGTAGAACACTAAGGTGCCAGAAAGACTTTTATCATAGCTAACTGGAGCAATCATGTTGAATTTGGAGTTTGAGAAGCAAATCGTCATCAATACTGAGCTTGAAAACTAGGTTGCGAGTCCATCTGCGGGCGTGTTCAGAAAACGACTGGCATTTTATGACGGCCCAAAAGGCCACGTTACCTGCATTTTAAGTACGAAAAAGGCGCTGACTTTTAAGTCCATAAACACCCTTTGGGTGAAGAAATATTAGTATTGGAGGGAGTGTTATCCGACGAAATTGGCGATTATGGTGCTGGTACTTATATTCGAAACCCTCCAGGAAGTTCCCATACACCTTTTAGCAAAGAAGGGTGTACTATTTTTGTAAAACTCAATCAGTTTAGTGAACATGATGATTAATTTGTTCGCATTGATGCGACTAAGGCAAAATGGCTACTAGGTATTGGTGGTCTACAAGTCATACCGTTATATGAATTTGAGCATGAGCATGAGCATGAGCATGAGCATGTCGCGTTGGTGAAGTGGCCTGCTAAGGAGGTTTTTCAAGCTCATCGACACTTTGGCGGAGAGGAGGTCTTGGTCTTGTCTGGAGGATTTTGTGACGAGCATGGACGATACCCTACAAATACATGGATACGCAGCCCACATTAAAGTCAGCATCACCCTTATGTTGATCAAGAAACAATTATTTTTGTCAAGACAGGGCATCTATCTCTATCAGAGGTATGAACTTATGACGGTGGATGCTTGTTTTACAACGTAATTATAAAATAAGATATCCCTATGAGCGAAACGCATCTAAACTACAAGTCTAAACCCGCTAATAGTATGGCTATGGTCAAGGCGCTGGTTTTGCCTAGAGCGGGCTTTCAAATAATGGGCTTTGACCCCTTTAGTTCACAGCTCAGGAGGAGCGCGTATGTCGGAAACATCAATATCAGCAGTTGACGCAGTAAAGTATGGTGATGAGCTCATCACCCGAGCATTGGAGCACAAAGACTTCGCCATGGCGGGGACGCTTATGAATGATACGCCCTACACGTGGAAGCAGGTCGATCAGTTCAACGGCCCAATTGAAAACTACCATCGCTACATGCGGCACGGGCTCGGATGGGTTAGCGACACTTCATTTGGTCCGAATGTGAGAGCTAGCGCACCGGGTTGGAAGAAAGCGCCGGACGCAGTAGTTAAACCTTACGACCCTAAGCGCGGAGATATTCGTGGGGCGCTCGATTTATTCGTGGTAGAAGGGTCAAGTCATGTGTATGCACTGTTTCAAGCCGGCGGGTTTGAGACCACAGTGTCCTTCCACTGTGCAGAGATCAATACCACGATCTGGTTGTACATGAGTCACTGGCAATGGCGGAGCGATGAAGTAGTGCGCACAGTTGGTGGGATTATTTGCGGGCCTAGCCCTTATATGAAGGACTACAAAGGCAAACCTTTTACCGACAAAAAAATGGCCAAGATGTGGCGTGATTTAATGACCGCCACGCCGGCAAAGAAGAGTAATGTATTCGGTATATCGACCGGTGGTGTAGCACATTTGTCTTATCCGATCGGACACTCTGAAACAGAGATCCAACTGTCCTTCACAGCGGCGGAAAACACCAAATTCGAACTGCGAGTTTCAGATTAGTCCATTCTCGACTCAGGTCATTTAGCGCGAACACGGTACCCACTTCACTCTGTTTGTAAACGTGGTGTACCGTATTTACTTTCACGAATTAAGGTGTCAAAGCCCTTTCTTAGCTTCTTTGACTGGCCTCCCTTCTATCAGACCTACTTTGAAAATAGATCTGACACCTTGTTACATTCATATGTCGCCCTTGGCGGCAAAAATGTTTGGTTTTAAGCGTGATATAGCCCATGGTTTTGGCGTAATGGCGCAAGCGATAGGCTACCCTAAGGCGCTAGACGATATACCTGATGGTGCCGCTATTCAGGTTGATGTGGTATTTAAAGGGCCGGTTTTCTTGGGGAGTGATGTGACGATACGTCGAAATGTTGCGCAAGACCCTGATCGTTATGATGTGTATTGTGGTGATAACTCAAGACCTAATACCTGTCTTGCGGTAAAGAGGGTAGAGGTTAATTAGCTCTAACGTGCGTTACTATTTTGTTCGTAGCGCACGTAGGTGCATGCTTAGTCAGTTATCATTGATCCTCTCGCAACGGGGTGAATCTTTATTTCGTTAATTTACTTGTATAAAGATGTATATGCATGTAAGTTGTCTGTATGGAACCATTTGAACATTGCTTAAACCTAGAGTTGCGCAAAGCTAACCGAGTGTTAAGCCAGATATATGATAGCTTTTTAGCGCCCAGTGGATTGAAGACCAGCCAGTTTTCAATTTTAAGGGCTATCAAATTTCTGAAAAACACCACAAACAGCGAGCTTCAGGATACGCTGGTGCTGGACCAAACCAGCTTGTCTCGTGCTTTAAAGCCATTAATTCGAGACGGCTATATTGATGTTCGAGTCGGTGTGGACCGGCGGCAGAAGCAATTATTACTGACTGTCAAAGGCAGAACGCTGTATGCCGATGCGGAGAAACTATGGCTTGACGCTCAGGCATATGTGTCTGACAAATTGGGGCCTGAAATGAAGCGATCGTTATTAAATATGAGTGATATAGTCGTTGAATTAAAAGGTTAATTTTTTTGATTATAAAACATGCGTACACATGAATATGTACGCCGATGATGGAGAAAATCATGAATATTGCATTGTCACTATTTAAAACTAAAAATCGTGTCCTAGGCTCGATATCACCGGCCTATGCCGCTAGACAAGCACGGGACTTGTTCCTTACTCCCCAAAGACACCCGATCAAAAAATGGGAGGAGGAGATGGAACAGCGTGGTCGGCGAATTGACGTGGGTGACGGCCTGAGTGCTATTGCTTGGGGTCATTCTGACCGCAAAATTCTCATTACTCATGGTTGGGAGAGTAGGGCCACTCAAATGTCCGGTTTTGTTGATGTATTGTTAGAAAGGGGCTTTGAGGTCATCGCTCTTGATGGTCCGGCCCATGGTCACTCCAATGGCTCTCGGGCAAACCCTTACGTATTTGCAAAGGCCGTTGCACATGTCTATAAAAAGCTAGGCCCGTTTGAAGGTGTTATAGGGCACTCAATGGGCGGCAATGCGGTCGCGACGGCGATATCTGAGGGGATGAAATGTTCAAAAGTGGTTCTGATATCAAGTCCATCTTCTATCGATGATGTACTTAAACGCTTTGCGAGTTTCATTGGTTTGCCAAAGTCTGCCGGGCAGAAGTTTATCGGGATGGTTGAGGACAGGGTGGGTAAGTCCACAACGTTCTTGAATACCGCAACAAATATTAGCAAGGGATCGACTAAAGGTTTGATTATCCATGATAGGTCGGATCTTGAAATCCCTTATGAAGAAGCATTGGAGATCAAGCGAAACTGGCAAAGTGCCGCTCTTTTTTCAACTGAAGGGTTTGGGCATCGAGCGATTGTTAGACAGCCTGTTGTGTGGGAAAAAACTGCCGATTTTTTTGCATAATACATGTGTACGCATATTTATATCTAATAACCGGAGAGTGAAATGAACAAGAAATTTCCCGTTACCATAGACGCGTTTTTCAGGTGGGTGGTTACGCACCCCAAACTAGTTATTGTTGTTGGTATTAGCTTGATGATTGGGTTTGGTAGCTTTATACCGCAGTTACAAAAGGATACCAGCGCCGACGCTTTTTTGGAAAAAGATAACCCCGCGCTCGTATACAAGGAAAAAGTTAGAGACATATTTGGTCTTAGTGACCCCATGGTGATTGCGCTAGTGGCTGAAGGGTCAATTTTTACACCAGAGGGCCTGACAGCAATTTGGCAGATTACTGATGCCATGCGAAATATTAAAAACATCGACCCTGAAGGCATCACCAGCTTAGCGACTGAAAATAATATCGTTGGAACTTACGATGGCATGGAGGTGACCCCTTTTTATGAAAATGAAGACGTGAGCCAAGAGCAGGCTATTGCTGTGCGGGAAGCCATTCGTGATTTCCCTCTCTATCAGGGAACACTCGTGGCCAATGACGAGACTGCTTCTCTTATCGTCACTGAATTGCTAGATGACAGCAAAACAGAAGAGACCTATCAGGCCATACTCGCCAGCCTCAACGAATTGAATCTACCTTCTGGGTTGGCGGTTCATGTTGCAGGCGAAGGTGCCATTTCAGGTTATTTGGGCAGTTATATCGATTCGGACGCCAGTCGGTTAAACCCGATTGCGGCCCTCATTATCACTTTGATAGTGTTTATAGCGTTTCAACGTTTAGCCCCGACGCTTCTAGCGAATGTTATTATTGTGGCTTCCGCCCTGGTTACCTTCGGCAGCATGGCGGCTATGGACGTGTCTTTTTTCGTCATTACCAATGCGTTGCCAGTGATCCTGATCGGGATTGCTGTTGCTGACAGTATTCATATATACAGCGAGTATTTTGAGCGGCGCGCGGAGTATCCCAATGAGTCTATAAGTGACTCGGTCGTAGCTAGCATGGAGTCTATGTGGCGCCCCATTACGCTGACTACTCTGACTACTGCTGCCGGATTTATGGGTTTGTATTTTGCGGCTTATATGCCTCCATTCAAGTATTTTGGTTTATTTACGGCTCTAGGTGTCGTGACCGCTTGGTTGTATTCATTGATGGTATTGCCTGCTGCGATGGTGTTGTTTAAAACAAGTGTTCATCCTCGTCTTATAGCTAAGTTTTCAACGAGAAAAGTAGCTAGCAAACCAGACATTTTTGCTCAATCGATGTTGCTACTTGGTAGGGTTACTATGCGCTTTCCGAAAACGATTGTGCTGCTATCAGTGGTGACGATAGCACTGGGATTAGTGTCTTCTAACTATCTCGTTGTCAATGATGACCGCATCGACTCTTTCCACAGTGATGAGCCATTATACATCGCAGATAGCGTAATAAATACGCGTTTCGACGGTACCAATTATCTGGATATCGTTATTGAAACCGGATATGCAGAAGGCATATTCGAACCCAAAGTACTTGAAAAGATAGGCGCGCTTCAGCGCTACGCACAAACATTGCCTCATGTGCAGGGCGCGGTGTCCATAGTTGATTACCTCAAACAAATGAACCGCTCTTTGAATGAAGGGAAAGATATCTTTTATCGTTTGCCACAAGATAAAGATCTGATCGCGCAGTACTTTCTTTTATATTCAACATCGGGAGAGCCGACTGACTTTGAAGAGGAAGTGGATTACGACTATCGTCTAGCCAACGTTCGCTTATTTCTTAACGAAGGCGCATTTGTAGAGAACAAAAATGTGCTACTTGCTTTGCAGCGTTACATAGACCAGGAATTTAATGATGATGCTGTTCAAGCTTCAATGAGCGGGCGCGTGAACCTGACTTACCACTGGATCAAAGATCTAGGGACCAGTCACTTTATGGGTATGGGCATCGCTTTGTTTCTGGTTTGGTTGGTGTCGTCTCTGCTGTTTCGCTCTGTTGTTGCGGGTTCTTTTGCGCTCATTCCCGTGGCAACCAGCATTCTTCTGGTGTACACCGCTATGGTAGTAATGAATATCGGGCTCGGTATTGGTACCTCAATGTTTGCAGCGGTTGCCATTGGTTTGGGGGTCGACTTTGCTATCCACACAATTGATCGTATCAAAACACTCTATCAGGTCACGGGCTCGATCGAGGCCTGTCTCAAGCGCTTTTATCCAAGTACAGGGCGGGCTTTGTTTTTTAACTTGCTGGCAATTTCGTTTGGTTTTGGGGTGCTGATTTCAAGCGAGGTCGTGCCATTAAATAACTTTGGCACCATCGTTGTGTTGTCTGTGGTTACTAGCTTTTTGTTCAGCATGAGTCTGTTGCCCGCGTTGATTCTATTATTCAAACCACATTTTGTTGTTGGTCAGATTCGTCAAACCAAAGTTAAGGCAAAAACACCTTTGTTTACGAGCTTGTTGGCGCTGTTGGTCGCGATTTTGGCGGTGGTAATCTTCGTTAGCCCTAATTTGAGCGCGACTGAACTGCCAGAAGGGCAGTGGGTGGCAGAACAAATCAATAGCGTTGACGAAGGGGCGTTGCGCTTCTCTAAGGTCTCTATGATATTGACTGACAGGCGCGGTAAAGAGCGTGTACGTGAAGCTGTTGTGTATCGAAAATACTTTGGTGAAGAGAAGCGTACCGTTCTGTATTACCTAGCGCCGCGTAACGTGCGAGATACCGCTTTTTTAACCTATGATTACCCTTCATTTAAGGTTGATGATGACCAGTGGTTGTACCTCCCTGCGTTACGTAAATCGCGGCGGATATCGGCTTCTGATCGTGGCGACTATTTTTTGGGAACAGACCTAACCTACGAAGACATGAAAAAGGAAGGGAAGTTTGATCTCAATGATTATTTTTTCAAAACAAAAGGTTATGAAGAATTCAGCGGCAAGCGCATGTTAGTACTTGAGTCAACGCCGAAAAGTGATGAAATTGCCCAGGAACTGGGATATGGAAAAGTCGAAGCCTGGGTGGACCCAGAGAACTGGATCATCATGAAAGCTCAGTATAGCGATACCCACTTGCACCCTCTGAAAACAATGGAACTGGATGACATCAGGCAGGTAGATGGCATTTGGACACGGCATTATTTGAAGATTAAAAACCATAAAACGGGCCACCTCACGCAATGGCGCATATCAGATGCTGATTATGTTTCACCCATCAACGATAGCCTATTCAATCGTAACTCGCTCAAACGTGGCGCACCATAAAGGGAGTAATGATGTGAGGTTTTCTAAATACTCTGCTTTGTTATTACTGTTGTTGCTAGTTGTTCGGGAGGTGTCGGCTCTAGATATTGGTGGAACAATCAAGGCTGAAAATGCCTACAACTATTTAGATAACGAATGGCAAAAACAGGTGTTAGAGGCTGACCTGGAGGTGAACGGTGAGCTTCCTAAAGGAGACCTCACCTTCATAGTGAAAGGCTTTCTGGATCAGCAGACAGTGTTGAATCCCGTTAGTACACCTGACACCTATGCCAGTGGACGAGCATTTCGCTACGATGCTCCCCATGGAGGGTTGGAGCTGAGCGAGTTGTACTGGGAGTTTGAAACAGGCTTGGGGTACTGGCGTCTAGGTAAACAGCAAGTTGTTTGGGGTGAGGCAGATGGCTTAAAGTTATTGGATGTGGTTAATCCGCAGAGCTATCGGGAATTTTTATTGGATGACTTTGATGAGTCTCGTATACCTCTTTGGATGTTTAATGGTGAGTTCTCTTTACCCAATGATAGTATTTTGCAGATACTATGGATTGTCGATGGAACCACTCATGAGCTGGCCCCTAGCGGCTCACCTTATGAATTTACGAGTCCTTTGCTGGTTCCTCAAAAGGGAGGGGCAACCGATGACAGAGTAGAAAGCCCAAAGGCACCTTCGCACTGGATTAGGGATAGCGACTTTGGTGTCCGTTTGGCGCATTTTTGGAACGGTTGGGATATTACCCTAAACTATCTCTACCACTATATAGATGACCCCGTATTGAGAACAAGCATAGAGGGTGTGACCCCTTTCGTATCGGCTAATTATGAACGCAGCCACTTGCTTGGAGGTTCAGCCAGTACCGCACTGGGAGACTGGGTTTTGCGTACGGAGTTAGCGTATGAGACTGATCGCTACCAGCGCAGTGTTGTGTCATTACCAGGGGTGGTAAAAACCAATCAATGGGGGAGTGTCATTGGGCTTGATTATCAAGGGTGGACCGATCAGCTTATATCGCTTCAATGGTTTCAAAGTCGTGTACTGGGTCAAAACAATTTGACCGTCAAAGACGAGAGAGAAAATATAATATCCCTCATCTGGGAGCATCGCTTTCTGAATGATACGCTGACGTTTCGTGCAAGCAATCTATCTTCCCTTAATCGGCATGACGGACTGGTTCGTGTCAAGATGAGCTATAACCTGATATCGAACCTGGATGTGTATTTAGGAGGGGATCGTTTTTATGGTAATCATAAAGGACTCTTCGGTCAGTTTGACCAGGCTGATCGAGTGGCTGTGGGGGCGGAGTTAGGTTTTTGATCGCTTGCATTTGCATTACCGAGGCGTTCCACGCTTTATAGCTGTGCTTGACCCATATCGTAGTTGTACACTGTAGAGGCTTTCCGACCTTTGTTTTTATTATGAGTCTATTGATATACAAAACGCTAGTTAAAAATAGCCAGCCTAGAGTAAGATAAGGAAAAGGATTGCTCGGACTATAGGTTTTTAAAATTTATGTTGAGATATTTATTGATACTACTGCTGTTAAGCGGTTTATCAGGGTTAGCCACAGCTTCAATTGATACTTGCCTGTCATTAGTAGAAAACCTTAGCCATCAAGCGACCCACAATGGTTTGAAAGTAGGAAGTAATAGTTTACTTACTAAAGCTGTATCCAGTTGCCGAAAGGCAGAGCGCCAATCGCCAGACTCTCCAACAATTAAACTTTCCTTAGCCAAGGCATTAATCTGGTCGGGTAAGTTGAGTGAGGCTTTCGTTCGACTCGAAAGTGTGATTGAAGAGGAAGAAGAGTCTAGTGAGCTAGCTGCTATGATCTGTGCCTCAAAAGGAGCTCCAAGCCGGGTAAGGAATAAAGCATGTTCTTGGGTGAGTGAATATGGTGCTGGTGATAGCGCTTTGGTTTTAAGTTCCGCAAAGCAACTGTTATCTGAAGGCAAGGTTGAAGAGTATTTGAATCTATTAGGGCAAGCAGTAAAAGGAGGAAGTACGGCGGCCTTACAAGAGGCTGCAGATATTTGTTTGGTTTTTGATTCTAATAATCCTGAATTGGTCACAAAGAAACATTCGGCATTTCGAAATATTGACCCGATATATATTGCGGCGCTTACTTGCGAGAGTGTGATTTCGGTGTTGAGTCCGGGGGATAAGGGTTGGGCGACGATTGGTTTCAATTACGCAACACTCATGCTCTATTATAGCGACTATGACTCTGTTGGTGAGATCTTATTAATTTTGGGTTCTTCCAATGATCCAGATACGGAAAGTGATGCTATCTGGATGGCTGTTGGTCTTTGTATGGCGGAGGCAGGCCACCCGGAGGACCCAGCAGCAAAAGGCAGAGGGGTTCACGAAAGTGAAGTATTGGTCGAGAATGCCAGACCGATTTGTGAAGTCGCTGCTTACTTGGACCCCCAGAATTCCAGTTTACACCTTAACTTATCTAGAATTTATGAATTGGAAGGCGATGAGCTTAGTTATAATGCAGCTTTGGCCGAAGCTATTCGTTTAGGTAACTTGGTTGCTCATCCGTTTAACCCGGAAGATTACTCAGCCTCTGATCTTTTGGCTGCATTCTATCATGGAGATCGAACTTCGATTTATTTGCTTGCACCAAGAAATCATGAACTTGTTGATGTGTTTTATGGAAAAGAGACGAACATGTTCTTACTAAGTTATTTAGAGAAGTTTATTTCTACTAGCATGTCAGGAAAAGAAGACTTTTTCTGTGAGAGAGAGTCAGATGTGTACTTTAAGGGTGAAGCTACTTATGCGATTGCTAAGATGAGAATGGAGATGGAACAAGAGGCTCTATTTAAAATGGTGGGTTCAATGCTTGATAAACAAAAAGGTGAACAGTTCTTGAACGAATCATTTGGTGCCATGTTTAAAAACGGCAATATGTCAGCCATGTATGATGATTGGAAATCAAGTAAGTTAAATATGAGTAAGGCTGGGCATTATGCTTCGAGAGATGCTGATACCTTCGTGAAGAAGCTTGGTTGTGAAGAACCAGGTCGCCCTCTGGTAGAAAATATGACTGCTTTTGTGGAAGGAAGGCCTATGCCGCATAGAGATTTGTTTTATCACTCGCGTTATGACAAAAAGAGTGGGGCGAAACTTTTCTATGATCAATGTGGAAATTACTTGATCGCTCAAGGAAGAGGTGATTTAAAAGCTTCAGCTCAATGTCATTGCATGGTTCAGAATCTTTATGGCTCGGGAATGCCTAATAGTCGATTTTTTGATTTGGCAAGTAAATTGGCCCGTTCATTCAAAAACCCTGACGATAGAGTGTTAAGTCAGGCTGTTGAGCAGTGTGAAGTGATTTGATGGCTGCTGGAGGTGCTAAATGACGATACGGATGTTTAGTTTGGTAGTGCTGTGCATACTGGCTTGCGTGGTTAGTTTTTTGTCTTGGGTGGCAGAGTCGCAGAGCACTAAGCCTGGCTCAAGTGCCACGAACAAGTTTGTAATGATGGGGGCGAAGCCCAAAGCAATTAAACCTAAGTTCAATAAAGTTGCAAATAAAGGCCGGGCGAAGTCATCATTTAATAAGAGTGCGCGAAAGGGTTCTTCTAAACAGGTGTTTAATCGAGCGGCAAAACCAAAAACGGGTTCAAGGCCAAAGCGTGGTAGCAGTAAAAGAAGTTTAAATCAGCGCTTTAAATCGGCTGCGAAAGGGAAAGGCCATAGTAACAAAAGCTATTCTCGATCAAAGTTAAAAAATGCAAGTAAGGTCAGTGCAAAAAGCCGGAGGAGTATACCCAGGACCGCTTTAGGTTGGCTAAAGAATAAGAATAACCCAGGTATTTCTCATTCCAGCCCCGGAATTGGTGGCAAAAAGCCAGGCTATTTAACCCGAAAATTTAATCAAGGCTCCTTGGGTGTAGGGCGAATTAGCGGTAAGTTTAATGACGTGGCTCGCAATGGTGGTGGTAACGGGCCACCCCCTTCGCCACCCCCTGTACCGGCACCGAGACCTCCAAGCCCATAATAATCATTTGAGTGAAGGAATAGCCTGTGGTTGACTTAATAAAGGGCAGTTCTAAGAATTAACAGGAAGTTATGGTAATATCGATTTTCAATAAGATAAATTTTATGGCTAGTTTTTTCTTCTGTAATCAGCGATTAAGAGCATGGCAGGGATGATCATAACAAGAATTACATGGGTGCTGTTTGCAGTAGTACTGGCATTTGTTGCATACATTTCTTTAAAAGCGTGTGAACTCAATCTTCCTGTATTGGGCGGCTTAATATCTCATTGCCCTAGCCAACCGTTAGTTAAACCTTATGTTGACGAACTTGCTGATACACGGCGACTAACGAAAGCTCTTCAAAATCTCCGAATCGAGCTATCTGGTATTAAAGAATGCGAAGTTGAAGACGCGCCCATTCCGCCGCCCATAGTGACGGATGTGGAGGTAAAAAAAGCTGCTGAGGTTCTCATTATATTGGATGACTCAATATCTATGCTAGAAGCCAGTGATGCTAACAAACACTCTACGTGGCAGGACCTATTTAATCGACGAGCGGATTTGCTAGGGTTATATGATGCCAAGAAATTCACTAGAGAGCACGAAAAGGAGTTTCAAGAAATAAATAAGACTTTGCAGGTATATGGTGATCAAAATAAGTCCAGACTTCAGACGGCAAAAAATGCCATTATCCCAGTATTAAGCAGTGAACACGAATCTCCGATATCTTTGTGGAGCTTCAATAACTGTGAGCTTCAACCCAAAAAGCATTTTCCAGTTGGAGATGTTAGTGCGAAGGATTCGGTTGTGCAACTTGAGGCTATTGGTAACACGCCTATTGCTGAAACTATAGACTTTATTCCCAAGATGATAAGTCTTGGGGGGGCTGGTAAGTCAGCGGATAAGTCTATTAATGTTGTATTGTTTACGGATGGCCAGGACAATTGTTTAAAAGAGGAAGATAAGCTTCTCGGGGCCAGTGTCTGTTCTTCAGCGAGGCAGCTTAAGAAAGCATATCCGTACATATACATTCACTCTGTGTCATTGGTTGATAATCTGGATGCGGTAAGGTGTGTCGCGGATGAAACGGGTGGGATTGCAGGTGTGGCGGGTGACCAAGAGAGCTTGAGTAAGATGTTGGAATACATCGCTGAAGAGAGTAAATAGAAATTTTTGATCATGATTGGGGCTGAGTGTGAGTAAGGAAGCGGAAGATAAAAAAGATTTTCTACAGCAAATCAAAGCTCCGGTAATTGCCTGTACAGTGGCATTGCTAGCGCTGGTAATACTGTTGATTCCAGGGGTACTAACTTACCCCGAAGACCTAGAGCAATATGATAGCAAGGTGCAAGAAGACAAATTGCTTAAGATTGCTCAGCAACATAATACTATGTTGCGACAACGTATTGATGGTTTACGCTCTGCGCTTGATGATGGCATGTGTTTGGTAGATGGTGAGTACCTAAATCAGGATGGCAAGCTGCTATCGAATTCGATTCAACAAAATTTGCCGCAATCACCGGTCGCTGTGACTCAGGCTTGTGCGGACGCTTCAAGTGGTGAGTTTGTATCGCTGAAAGAGCTAATACTATCATCCACAGTATTGGTAACGAAGAGGGGGGAAGGCGGCTCTATCGGAATAGGCACCGGTTTTTTTATCGATGATCAACGCATATTGACTAATGCGCATGTTGTTGAAGGGGACGGTGCTAGTAATCGAATACTAATTTTCAGTACTAAGTTTGAGCCGGTTGAAGCCAAGATGATAGCGATAGGCGACTATAAATCCGGAACGGATTCGGACCTAGCGGTACTTTTCATTGATTCAGTGAACGGCTCTGCCCCTCTCGCATTTGCTAATGTCGAGCAGTCTAGTCGAGTCCGTTCTGCAGGGTACCCCGGCCACATTATTGCTAACGATTTGAATTTTATTAACGCGACGTCGAACCCTGAAAGTGTGAAGTTCGACAAAGAGCCTGTTATTGATTCAGGTGAAGTGATTATGAAGCAGGAAGAAAAGGATGGTGTTTGGTTATATCACGATGCCTATATTGCAAAAGGTAACTCGGGAGGCCCGCTTCTCGATAAATGTGGCCGGGTCGTCGGCGTAAATACCCAGATTCAAGCAGGTAAGGGAAGTATTCAGACGCCTGTTTCCAAGTCAATTTCTTTGGAAACTATTCAAGCATTTTTTAGAACGAGAAATCTAGAGCCTTTCACCATTTCCAACACCCCTCTTCCGGAAGATATCTGAGTATTATGGAACGCCAGTATATAACCGACACAAGTTACAGTGGTCTTCGCCTGATGGGGGCGAGGGGTTACACAGCTGTCGATACTTGGGAGAACTTGGATACCTTTATCCGGAATGAATTAGGGGATAAAGATGCCAATCTTCTTGCTGAACCTGAAAATTTAGGTGGCGGATCTTACAGCTGGTTTTCTGCATGGGATGGTCAGGCGAATTTAGCTAAAGATCTAGGACCGCAAGCCTATGAGAAAGTGTGCCATAAGGCTGCTTCCAGTTTGGCAAAACTTAAAGATCTAGCAGAACGTTCAAAAGATGCGTCAGATAGGCAAGTAAGGTTATTTGGTGAAATTCTTTGGGCCGCGATTACCATTCCAGAAGAACGTTTGGAGCACTCACTTTACTGCGTTGACGGGAATCCAGTATTTGTAAACTGGGGCGCGCGTATTGACCGCCCTGAATACGATGGAGCTGGCCCGTTGGTTGTGAGTACAAAGACGGTCGCTAAACCCATTGAACCCAAAAAAGACTATTTATATCAGGTTATTAACGCCTTGTTATGGCTGGTGTTTATCGCTGTTTGTGGTTTTATTCATGTGAAGCTTATCGATGGTTGTGGCATGTTTGGTGCCTATAACCTTGGCCCCCTAGGGCATTGTGAATTGGTAGTTGAGGCAAGTGAGTCGCTAGAGAGTGAAAGCATGGAAACCATGCGTTTGCAGAATGAGTTTTTGGCTCTGCAAAATAGAGCTTTGGACAATGAGTATTGTGATATAGCGGGTGCGCAAAACAGTGTGTCGAATAGTCCTTCGAATAATAGTACTTCAAATCAAGACGACGACACTTTTGTGCCTAAGGCAGGTAAGCAACTGGTGGCGGATCATCTGCTCCTAAATAGCTTGCTGGACGAGGCGAAAGCGGCAACTTGTTCTGGGGTTGAAGTCTTTGCTATATGGAATGATGCAGTGGATATTGATTTGGTGTTATACCCCATAACCCCTACAGATGAGATAAACCCTGACCTTTTGGTTGATCCCTACAATACGAAAACTGAGTATGCAGTAATGGATGTCAGTAACGATGGAAGTACTGCGCAGGAGTCTCATATGGAACGAATTTGTATCTCTGAAGATGCTGAGTTTGATAAATATCTGGCAAGTGTTTATAACAATGGCGATAAGGCCGTTCAGGGGGTAAAACTCTTGAGCCGTGGAGGAGATTTAATAGATCAACTTGAAATAGACGTGGCCGCCAACTCAGAATACGAGCTGGGTCTAAATATCACCCTACAAGATTGATAAGGCGAGAGAATAATGAGGTTAGAAGAAGGTAACATTAAGCTGATAGACCCGAAGGATACGACCTTATCGCTTATCCCTGATTCAGGTATACAGTTTTTGGATTACTCGCTTGATACCACTCAGTGTAAATCGTTTAAGTTTCACTTTTTGGATGTTGAACGAGAGGTCAGTTCAAATGAAACATCCGCCACTATCAAGCAATTTGTTCATCCGGTTGAAGAAGATAAAGGTGAGGATGAGTCTTCTTATGGCGATGAAACATACTCTTCAATCTACAGTGACGGTCCAAAGAATACCAGCCCAGATGCAGTCTATGAGGTGTCGGGTAAAAACGCTCTAGAAGTCTTTGATCGCCAGTGGTTACCGATTCCGTATTTCCGCCTTACGAGTGTTAGTGATGTCTTTGATAATGGCCCAACTAACTGGGCGAGACTATATATCGCTAAACCTTTGGAAAGTGATCCGCCAGGTAGCCCTTATCGTTTGGTGATTGCTTTTGATACTGAGGTATTAGATCGTAAGCCTAATCGCGCTTATGCTGGGCCGGAGGAGGCAGACGCGACTGACCCCGCGATTCGCTTTGCTTGGTTAGGTGATCAGATCCAGCAAATGAATTTTGCCAGTGGTGATTGGCAACATAACTGGATAAAAGAATCGTATATCGATGGGAAAAAGAAGAAGAGCCCTCGTTTTAAAGGGGCAGATGACTTTGATAACACAGGTGAACCTTGGGCACACTATGAAGCCTTGTTGCAGAGCTTACAAAAGATTTTTGAATTCCCGACCATTAATTTGACTGATATCTACGAGCAAGGCAAAGGGGTCAAGAATTATATTGATGTCGATTTAATACTCGATATTGGTAATAGCAGAACTTGCGGTATTTTATCTGAGCAAGCGCTTGACGATGATGTCACTAATATTGGTAAACCTGCCATTTTGGAACTAAGGGATCTGAGCCGGCCTGAGCTTGTTGTTACTGAGCCTTTTGATAGTCGAGTAGAATTCTTTTCTGCGTCGTTTGGCAAGAGCGAGTTTGCGAGGCGCTCTGGGCGCCCCAAGTCCCGTGACGCTTTTTGGTGGCCGAGCCCTATTCGTACCGGTCCTGAAGCAGCCTGGCTTGCCTCTTTATCTAACGGTAGAGAAGGTATTTCTGGTATGTCTAGCCCAAAACGTTATATTTGGGATGAAGCTGAAAGGCCGCAAAATTGGATTAACAATCGAGGCAGGCTCTCTGTCGAAGAAATGATTCCTCCGATTCGTGGCCGAATACCTGCTCAACTTACTGTTGATGGAAAGATCAACAAGCAGGGGTTGGGGCTTGAGGTTCGTTATTCCAGGCGTGCAATGTATATGTTATTGGTCGCAGAGCTTGTGTCACACGCGATCTCACAGATGAATTCGGTTTCACATCGAATGTTGCGCCCGAATAGCCATGTTCCTCGAAAACTGCGCAAAATTTTTGTGACGTTACCCTCAGCAACTCCAGCAGCTGAAAGAAATGAAATACGTCGGCAAATAAGGTCTGCGATCAAGCTTATCTGGAATGCTTTTGAATGGGACATACAAGGTTGCCCTGAGCCAATGCTTGAGTGGGATGAAGCAACCTGTGCGCAACTGGTTTATTTGTATAATGAATTAGAATACCGCTTTCAGAGCTTCCCTAGAGAGTTCTTCTCAATTGTAGGCAAGGTGCGAGAGGGTCAAAGTGCACCTTCTCTCAGAATTGCCAGCTTGGATATTGGAGGTGGCACAACGGACCTGATGGTCATGGAGCATCAGCTCTATGATGAGATTATTACCCCTGTACAGTTATTTAGAGAGGGTTTCCGGCAAGCGGGTGATGACATCGTTAAGCAAGTGATCGAAGCTCTTATTCTACCTGCACTGGTTAAACACGCTAAGTTGCAAGGTATAGAAAATGCTGCTCAGCTGATGAACCGGTATTTTGGTGGGGATTCCACGGGAATATCTACCGTTGATGAGGTCCGTCGGGCTTTATTTGTTAACCAGATACTTATTCCTGCTGCGATTCGTTTGCTTCAGTTACATGAAGATAGTGACCTGAGAACACATAATCAAGGGCAATCATTCCAGCTCGAAGAGATTATCGATGAATTGTCAGTGAGGCCGGAAGTACTCCGCTTTATTGAAGATACAGTCTTTAAGGTTGAAAGAGACAGTTTCTCTATTGACGATATTGTCTTACATATGGATACGCGGGAAATAGCGGGTGTTATCCAAAGTGTGATTGGACGAGCCTTGGATGATATCTGCGATGTCGTACGAGCATTCGATTGTGATATATTGCTACTGACAGGCAGGCCATCGGCACTTCCCGCGATTAAGGATAGAGTGATAAGTAATGTGGCGGTTCCGCCAGATAGGGTAGTGCCTATGTACGGTTATCGTGTGGGAGGCTGGTATAGCTTTAGAAGCGATAGTGGTACGATAGATGATCCGAAAACCACAGCCTCTGTGGGCGCTCTGTTGTGTCATTTGTGTCAGGGGCGATATGCAAGCTTTGTCTTTCAGTCCGAACAGTTGCAGTATAAGTCAACGGCAAACTACATTGGCAAGATGGACCCTAAAGGTCTTATTAGTACCCAGGATGTTTTTGAAGAGGAGGTCGATGCAAGTGATCCTTCTTCTAGTGCCTTTACTGTATCAATGACATCGAAACTCGATATTGGTTATCGCCAGTTACCGATAGAGCGTTGGGTTACCGCGCAAATTTATCATGTTTTTTATAAAGACGATGAGACAGCCAGACGAATTGCGCAGCCAATTAAATTGATCTTCGAAAGAAAGCATATTGAAGATAGCTCAGTGAACCAACGCTACTTGGACGAAGAAGAGAAATCGACAGATTTTAACCTCGAACAATTTAAAATCACCGAGCAAGTGGATAGGCGAGGTGATTCGATTCCCAAGAGAGACATTGGTCTGCGGATGCAAACGGTGAAATCAGTTGATAAGCAGGAGTCTGGGTATTGGCTGGATACGGGTATATTGGCGACAACAGATTTAATGGATGATGGGTTCCATGATGCGTGAAAAAGATAAGCGACTGTCGGAACAGTGTGAAAAACTTGTGGACGTAGCATCCGGTGCTTTGCAATGGATAGCTGATAATGAAGAGCTGGTTGGTGATAAAAAAGATGAGCTGGTAAAGCAACTTAAGAAGCAAAGTACGGAAGCGAGAAAGATATCTCGAGCGTCCGAGCGCCCAATGTCTGTCGGTATTTTTGGCCCAAGTCAGCATGGTAAGTCCTTTATGATGCAGGGCTTTATTACCGAAACTAAAGGCGACGATAAAAGCTCTATTGAGCGAGAGGGTCGAGTACGATTTGGTAATGAGGGTGAGTATCAGTTTCTCGATTTTCTTAATGAAGTGAACCCTCAAGGCGGACGAGAAACCACTGGTTTAGTAACACGCTTTACGCTTCAGGATACTCAGTCGCCTGCAAACTCCCCTGTTTGTCTGAGAGTATTTCGGGAGATTGATGTTGTTAAGATTCTTGCTAACTCCTTTGTTTTGGATCTTGATAAGGATGCAGTAAACCCTTTGGATATGGCTTATGTCTCTAAGGTACTCAATGAACTGGAGGCTGATGCTCAAGCTGAAAATATTGATCAGTTAAGGGCTGAAGATATTTATGAATTACAAGATTATTTTGAGCATTCTTTGAGTCGCCACCCCTTAGTAGAGCGTGAGTTAGGTGAATGGTTTTGGGATAGGGTTGATAACCTGATTCCTAAACTGTCGCCAAATAAACGCATGGCAGCTTTCTCTCTTTTATGGGGGGAAGTGCCTCAATTTAATCAGATTTATATTGAGCTCAAAGATGCTCTGGACAAACTAGGGCATTCGGAATGGGTTTTTGCACCACTTGATGCAATTACTAATAACACACCAGGGAAAACAATTCTTCATGTTTTGACCGTCAAGGAAAGTCTGGGTAACCCTGGTGAAGGTGAACTAACTCAGTTATGTACCTTAGATGGCAAGACTGCCACGTTACGTAAACCTTTGGTGACTGCACTCGCCTTTGAGATGATTGCAAGGCTGGAGAAAGGCGTTTTTGACTTTCTGGAATCGACAGACCTTCTGGACTTCCCAGGGGCACGATCACGTAAAGGGGCATCCAGAGAGAAATTCTTTGCCGATTCCGGGGAAGAGCATCCTGTAGGAGAAGCCTTTGTGCGTGGAAAGGTTGCCGTAATGTTTGATAATTACTCAGCTAATTACGACTTAAACACCATGATTGCAGTGCATAAAGCCAGTCAATTGGAAGTGCCAAATTACCCGGACCTTGTAGAAGACTGGGTGAAGCGTACGCATGGTTCGACTGCCGAATCTAGAGTAGGCAAGTCGGTAAACTTACTTTTTGCTGTGACCATGTGCGATCGCTTCTTCGAAGTATCTCAAGGTCAGAAAGACAAAGCGTTAAAAATTAGTAACCTGCTTAATGTTGTCGACGAGTTTTCACCGTCAGTTAATGAGTGGACGCCTGCGCAACCTTTTAATAACAGTTATTTAATTCGTAACCCTGCCGGGTGTCGTTTGGATAATCTATTCTCTATTAGCGATATCGGTCATGGAGGTGCATGGATTGAGCTAGGTATAAAGCCTGAGAGCCTAACGTTAGCTCAAGAATATAAGGACGCATTTTTGGGAACAGATATCGCTCAGAAATATTTTAAGGACGTTGCTTCTGCCTGGGATGAAATGATTAAGCCAGATGATGGTGGGATTACTTACTTAGCCAATGGTCTAGCTGAGGCGTGCACCACAGATGTGAAGTTCGATCAGATTCAACCTAAAGCCGACTCCTTGATAAAGAACTTGACCCAGAACTTAAAGCCTTTCTTTGAGGACGGCGATATTGAAGAGCGCATTAAGCAGCGCATCGGCGCAATTAAGGAAGTGATAACGCGTTTAGAAACACACCCTGATCTTATTCCGAGTTTTATTGGTGAGTATCAAGTGACGCAGGAGAAAATTCGAGCAATTTATCTAGACTATCGGCGGAATAAACAATTAGGTGTCGCTAAGTCTCGATATGCATACTATGAAAGTGCAGGGCAAATGATTGTCTCATCCTGGGTGAGTAGTATGGCAAAAAAATGCAATAACGAGCATTTGTGTGAGTTTTATAGCTTGGAGCCTGATCATATGCGTAGCGTCGCCAATGAATTACAGGCGGGGACTCAGCTCGTTGAGCTTGTTGACGCGATAAACGAAAAACTAGAGAAAATTGAGGCTTACGTGTCCAGCGCGACGAAAATTGCGGACCATGCAGCTACTATGGTTGCAACATTAATCAATGATTTTGTGAATCATTTAGGTTGTAAAGGTGAACTTAAGGCGCCAGCTGTTGATTATCCTAATGACTTGTTTAGACCGTTGATCAGGATTGATGAAACGAAAGGTATCCCGGTTTTACATGAAAGAACGAAAGATATGGCTGAGGCCCGTAATGAATTTAGCCGTAGTTGGCTAGCTGCCTTGGTATTTGTGACAGAAGTTAATGCCAGCTCTAGCAAAGGCACACTAGTTAACGTAGAAGAAAATGCCAAACTAGGAAGTATCTTGGCAACGCTTGGAGACATTGCATGAGTCAGCCTGGTAGTGCGTGGGGGTTGCGAGAGTTTTACAGCGAGCACGGTGATAGGCGTATCTTCATTGAGGTGCCCAAGTCTGCATGCGCTAAGCATCCTGGTGATTTAGTAGTAAAAAGAGGTTATGAACCGCACTTCTTAAGTGTCGATGGCTGGGTTGAAAACGCGACACACCTTTCCTTTAGTAGCGATTTGAAAATCGAAAATTCATGGCTAATGGAGATATCGGAAGATGTGAGCGATCTTGTTGATGAGTTCGAAACAGTTCAAGCAAGTGTCTGTGCAGGTGAAGCGGTAGGGGTGTTTAGTTGGGACCCAGAGGATCTGGTATTAGGTCGAGAAACGGATGAAGAGATAATAGGTTCGCCACCTCCACCATCGCCGCCATCGCCGCCATCGCCGCCACCGCCCGATCTTGCTGAAGAATCAAAGTCTAACTACTTGCCCTTGCTATTCTTGCTAGTTCCAGCTTTTTTAGCCGCAATGGCTGTGTATCTTTATTTGGCAATTGGTTCGGATGAGACGAAAGCTATAGAAGAGGTTACAACTGAATCTAGTAGTGCCGGATCTGGAGGTAATACAGGATCTGGTAGCAATGCCGGATCTGGTAGCAATGCCGGATCTGGTAGCAATACAGGGTCTGGAGGTAATACTGGATCTAAGGGGGCTCCTCTTGTGCAATCACTGGATGCGCAGAATGATATATATCGCTATACCTATGACCTAGAAGACGAAGTTGAGATGGTTTTGGAGGTTCTCAATAACGACAAAGGCAACGGCCTCGAAATTGTGTCCGTTGACGCGACTGCGAGTAAGTATGGCTCGATTCGTATTGATGATGATTATAAAACTTTGCTCTATACATGGTATACGGAAGATTATGGGCAAGATAAAATTGGCTACACGATTAAAGATAAGCATGGTCAACAGGTTTCTGCCCGCGTGGTGATTGCTCGATAATCGTCGATAGAAAAGTGATGTAAAAAGGGATTAGAACGTAGGAGGTTCTAACATGGTAAATATCAAAAATGCAGCCTTACTCATACTTATGGTAATCAGTTCAGCGGCTTTTTCGGCTAATGCGCAGGCTAAAGATATCTGTAACGATAAAATGCGGCAGATCGGTGTAGTGACAGGGGGGGCAAAGGGAACCTACAAGAAAATTGGTAGTGACTTGCATCGCTTAATGTCCAGAGAGTTAGGTACGGATTACCTAGAGCTTTGTGTTAAAGAGTCAGCGGGTAGTTTTGCTAACGTCCAACGCTTAGCGAGTGCAGAGAATGCGGGTATAGGCATTGTTCAGTCTGACGTTATAGAGACGCTAAAAACTCAAGAGTTAAATAGTAGTCGGGATATTAAAGAGTTGAGATTGATTGCACCTCTATATAATGAAGAGGTTCATATTCTCGCGAATAAGAAAGTAAAATCACTAAAAGATTTGGCGAATAAAAAACTCAATGTAGGAACATTTCGTGGTGGCTCCTGGGTAACCGCGACCGCGATTATACAAGCGCTGAATCTGCCGATTGAAAAGCACCCGACAATACTAACTATGGACCAAAGTGAAGCGCTCGAAGCGGTATTAGATGGTGAAATAGATGCCATGATTTATGTGGCAGGTAAGCCGGTTGAATTATTTGCTGACTTGAAGAAGTACAAGGGAAGCAAACGAATGAAAAATGTTCATTTTGTATCTGGAGCAAGAGAAGACTTCGATGATGCATCAAACTTGCCTTACTTTCAGACTGAAATAACACCTCAGGATTACCCTTGGATGGAAGAAAGTGTGAGTACTCTGGCCGTAAAAGCGCTACTTATTTCATATGACTTCGCGAAAATCACAGATTCGTTCAGCAAGCGCAAGTTGAATTACTTTGAGCGCCGCTGTTCGCAGTTTGACCAAATTGGTACGGTATTAAGAGATAATATAGGGTCTTTGAAAAATAACGTGAATGGGTGGCACTCAAAGTGGCAGCAGGTTGATTTGGATGCCCAGGTGCCAGGTTGGGAACGTGACCTTTGTTCCTGGAATTCAATCAGTATTGCGACGGGCTCAAAGCGCGGTACCTATTTTGCCTTTGGCAAACAAATTGCTGAAATCAGCAAAGACAAAGTGCTCGTCGAGGTTAAGAATTCAAATGGATCAGAGGATAATATTCGACGAATGGATGGATTTGAAAACGTAGCGATAGGTATTGTTCAGTCTGATGTTATCTCCCGCTTCAAGTTTAGCACTAAGCCTGAAGAGCGAAAGATGGCCGATCAACTAAGACTGATCACGCCACTCTATGATGAAGAAGTACATTTACTAGCTAATAAATCTGTCCGCTCTTTTAAAGATTTAGATGGTAAGAAAGTATCTGCTGGACGAGAGGGGAGCGGCACCTATATGACGGCTCAGCTGTTGTCTCAAGTCTTGGATATTGAACCGGAGTTTATTGCTCAAAAAGAAGGTCAGGCACTACAAGCTCTTAAGAATGGTCAAGTAGAGGCTATGCTGTTCGTGGGTGGTAAACCGTTGAATTACTTTGTAAAGCTAAATGAACGTTTTAGAAAGTATCCGCAGGATTTTGAAGATATTCACGTCGTGTCAATTTCAACCTCGGATTTTCCTGACGGGTTATCCTATGTAAGTAGTGAGTTAACGCGCCAGGACTACGCCTGGATGGAGTCTGATGTCGAGACCATTGCCATTAAAGCCCTAATGGTATCGAAAGACTTTTCTACGCAAAAAAATAGTTACTATGTAAAGCGTTGTCGTCAGATCAATGATATCTATAGCTCTTTGGAAAGTGAAATTGGCAAACTTAAACGAAATGCGGGAAGTGCTGACGTGCACGCTAAATGGTCTCAAGTCAAACTGGGAGAAAATATCCCAAGCTGGAAGCTAGACCAATGTGCGCACGCGTATAAGTCAAAATCTACGCCCAAGAAAGTAGTAACGAAGCTAAGAAAAAAGGGACCATGTGATAAGTACCTTAGTGCTGAGTATAAAACTAAGAACCCCGGGTCTTGGGTGATGGCTCATACCTCTTGTAAGGCATCTATCAAAGCAGGTATTTAGTTCTTAGAAAGTAATTGTAATTTCTACGCCGCCAGTTTTATTTCCTTAAAGCATGGCGGCCACATCACTTCGTTGACAGTCTTATGCAAAACTCAAAATTCCTTTTGCTGATAGTTCTTCTCTTTTCGCTTTTCATTGGTGATATTTCTACCTCTTACGCTAAACCTGGTTCAAATTATCAGAACCAGGTCAAGGCTAAAAAAGATAAGTTTGCTACTAACAAATCAGTACAGAATAAATCCATTAAAAGTACCGAAAATAAAAAGAGCGCTAAGGCGACAGCAAACAAAAAGCCGAAATCAGATACGCGGGTTAGTGATTCCTCGAAAATCAACAAAACGCCGGAGCCGCGTAAATCAAACAGTGATAGAGCAGCTGTTAGCTTGACCAAGCCTCAGTGGGATCGAATGCAAATTGTTTCTGGTTTGAGGGGGCGGCTTAAATCTCAGCCAAAGACTCTTAATTATGTTTCTTCTAATGGTGCACGTTTAAAAGTAGACCCTAAACGAACGACCACGGTTTTGGGAAGCTACAAGAAAGATATGGAGCACATCATCAAAGAGTTAAAGTTAGACCTTAGTTATATGAGAAATGTAGACTTTGCTGCAAAGAAGGGACATTTTAATGTGCTAAATACGCCGGATAGTTTATATAAGGGTAATGATAAGCTGTTTTTTAATCGATACAACAAGCCCTTCCTAGATAAGGCTGTGGCTAGGGGAGATAGAATAGCCGTTGTTACCAAGCCGACTTCTCGAGTTTTATACAAAAAAAAGAATGGAGAAATTTTGAGGGGCCCTGATGGGAAACCATTGCTGACAACCTTTGGAAGAGAAATGCAATACCTAAAAGAAACAAAAGGTTATCGCTATGATGGTAAGTCTCAATCCATGATAAAAATCGAAAAAAAATTGGTTAGTGATTTTGCTACTAAATCAATCAAAGTGCCCTAAGGGATGAAAGTTTCATAGCATATTAATCTGCAGCTTTCAATTATGGTTAGTTGTGAACATGCTTTATACATCACTAACAAGCACCATTTTCGGCCTGGATAGAAAAAATGCCTTATTTGCTGTCATTGTTTGATTACTGAGCTACCAGGAAATAATCAACGATTCAGAGCAATACCGCAATATCACCAGTTGTGATAATTGCCAAGCTAGTAAATGTTGCTAGCAGAATTACTTGGGTAACTCGCTCTAGGGTTGCTTCTGATATTCTGGTAACAATCAAAGTGCCTGTAATTAGTCCTGCTATAGCCGCAGGGAACGTTTTAAATGATGTACTTAGAGCCTCTTCGGTGATCCCTTGGCTCGTAAACAAAATAAATCCGGTAAGAATATAGGCAAAAGTAAGTAACGGCATCATTGAGTTTCGGAGCGCTTTGGGTGATGTGATGACTTTTCGTAAATATACTGCTGCTGCCGGTCCCGGAATTGCCAAGGCACCTCCCATGATTCCAGAAGTAACTGAAAATTTGAACGTTTCTTTTGCCTCTGGCGGGCAAGGGTTTTGACGTATATGAGGGAGTAAACATATCCACCCTAAACTGCCACACATTACGATTTTGATTAGCCATTCAGGAGTCAAAAGGGTGGCGGTCAAACCTGAAAGTGTACCGATCAATATTCCAGGAACCATTGGGCGAATTGCATCATATCTTACGTCTTTTCTGCCAGCTAACCATCCAAAAATAGCCACACCAATATTTAGAATAATGGATGCTTGAATCCCAGAAGTTGGTCCAAGACATGCAACTAGAGCGGGCCCTGCTACCACGCCAAACCCCAAACCTCCGGCTATTTGCAATGCTGCCCCAGCGAAAACCATAGCAGGTAGTAAAAATTCAGTCAGAGTTAATAGCGACAATGTTTTTTCCTCAATATATTGAGACTATTATCAATAATTTTTGATATAATATAAAATCACTTATAAGGTATAATATATAAGTAAATATTATGGGTTGGTATGAGAAAGCAGATAAAACCTCGTCAAATAG
Organism: uncultured Oleiphilaceae bacterium; assembly: GCA_913060665.1. GTDB lineage: Bacteria > Pseudomonadota > Gammaproteobacteria > Pseudomonadales > Oleiphilaceae > Alkalimarinus. Next base: position 42,438 of record CAJXUY010000009.1, on the reverse strand, counting down.
AAGCATTTAGAGCTGCAATGCTGCAAGGTTCAGCAAGTGCTGCTGCTGAGACCCTTTATATTACTCAACCTGCGGTGAGTCGTTTATTGTCGGATCTTGAAGAGTCAATCGGTTTTTCCCTTTTCGAGAGACAGGGGCGGGGCCTTGTGCCGACAGCTGATGGAAAAAGACTCTATCAAACGGTCGAGCGGGTGTATTTAGGCTTAGGTTTAGTCGAAGAGGTGGCTTCTTCGATACGAGAAGGAGAACTAGGCAAGCTAAGGGTAGGCGCGTTGCCAGTCTATGCCGGTGGGTTGCTGGCTGAACAAGCTGGAAAATTTATCGCGGCCAACCCCGGTATCAGGATCGAACTCGAAAGTGCTGATCGAGATGATCTACTATCAGGTCTTCAAAACGGACGTTTTGATTTGGTCGTTTCTACGCTTCCGGTAGACAACAATTGGTACAAAGAAATAAAGCTCGGCAGACGTGAGGCAGTTTGTATCTTGCCGCCCAATCATGTCTTGAGCAAAAACGACAGAATAGAATTAAACAAATTGAATAAATACGGATTTGTTGGCTTAAGTGGCGCCAACCCTTTTCGCCAAGTAATCAATCAGATGGTTAAAATGGCAGGCGGCACGCTACATGAAGTCGCTGCCGCGAGGACGCAGAGAGCTGTAGGTATTATGGTCGGAGCCCACGCTGGTATATCGATAGTGGATCCGGACGTGTGTCAGTATTTAGATCCCACATTAGTGACTTCACGCCCCCTGGAGCCACCTATCAAATGGGAGTTCGGCATGATCTATCCTGCGAAGATAACCCTTTCAATTGCGGCGACCAAATTTATCGAGCATATGAGACAAAATATTGTTTAATACAGGTTATAAAATACCTCTCAATACCCCAAAAAATTTGCACCACTACACGGCAGTGATCCACTTTACGCACTAGCTCAGCCCAATTTTCGAAAGATAATATTTTTCGGAAAAAACCTATCCTACTGAATATATAAGCCTTTTTTATACTGGCAGACTTAATGCAACTATCTATAGTAACTGGTTAATACAGGTTACTATAGGTGATGTATGTTTGAAGATTCTAATAAAAGCCGAAACGTGCTTCCTATTCCGTTATTTCAGCAGGCAAAAGATGAAATAAAGCGCAAGATTCTCGATGGGACCTTTGCTCCCCACGATAAGTTGCCAAGCGAGAGGGAGCTGACAGAACAGTTTAAAATGAGTCGGGTAACAATTAGGCAGGCTTTGAGCGAGTTGCAGCGCGAAGGTTTGATCTTCAAGATAAATGGCAAAGGTACGTTTGTATCCAAACCAAAGGCGAGTTTTGATGTATCAACCTTAAAAGGCTTTGGCGAGACCGCAGTTAGCCTTGGTCAAGAGTCGTTTTCAAAGCTTATTTCGGTTTCACACCATTCCAACTTCAATACGATTAATAAAAAGTTAAATCTGCCACCAGGCGAAACCGCCGTACGAATCCAGCGTTTACGTTACTTGAATAGAGAACCGTTGGCATTTGATATCACTTATGCTCCCAAAGATCTAGGAGAGCGACTCGCAGCTTCTGATATAGAACGACGCGACATTCTGGAGATACTTGAGAACGACTTCCAGTTGCACATAGACATGGCTGACGTGGGAATCGAAGCCTTGCTTTGCGAAAAAAATTTGGCCGAGCAGCTTTCTGTGGAAGAGGCAAGTGCGATTATGCATATAGAGCGCACTATCTTGGATGCCAATCATTTGCCACTTCTTTACGAAAACCTTTATTACAGAGGGGACAATTTTAAATTTGGCATGAATGTCTTACGTTCGCATCTTTCCAATTAAATAAATAGGCAAATCGAATGAACGAAAATGCACTCGTATCAGAAATTAGCCCTCAATCTAACATCCAACAGCAGAAGGGCTCAATAGATATAAAAGACCTTAGTGTCGTGTTCGAGTCTAAAGATACGCGCAACGTTGCACTTCAAACCACCAATTTGCGCGTTAATCCTGGGGAGTTTGTTTGCATATTAGGCCCATCCGGCTGTGGAAAGTCGACGCTACTAAACGTGATGGCAGGTTTTCTCGATGCTACAAGTGGTGAGGCCTTACTAGATGGGAAGGTAATTAATGAGCCAGGTCCTGAACGCAGCATGGTTTTTCAACATCACTCATTATTGCCATGGAAAACCGTGGGCGGGAACATTGAGATGGGACCTCGCCTTACGGGCGATCTAGAGGCACAGCAAACGGTCACTTATTTTTTAGACATGGTGGGGTTAAGTGAATACAGAAATCACTACCCCGATCAGCTATCGGGCGGAATGCAACAACGTGTAGGGATTGCCCGAGCATTAGCAACTTATCCGAGAGTGCTGTTGATGGACGAGCCGTTTGGCGCTCTTGATTATCAAACTCGCCTTGTGATGCAAGAAAATCTGTTGAATCTGTGGGGGGAGTTTAAATCCACCGTCGTTTTCATTACTCACGACGTTGATGAAGCGATCTTTCTTTCCGACCGGATTCTAGTAATGAGTGCCGCACCGGGGCGAATCATCAAAGATATAAAGAACCCACTCGGTCGACCCAGAGATCAGTTTGTATCGTCTGACCCCATTTTTATCGATTTAAAACGAGAGTGTCTAGAGTTGATCCGCACTCAAAGTATGAGCAAACCCTAGGACAGTTCTGATTAATTTTTGGTCCTTCAGGGGCTAGAAAAACTGGAGATAACAAAAAATGAGTATGCCATTGACCCCCGAGCTAGAGAGCTCATTAGTCCAGCACATTAACGAAGCCGAATGGATAGCGCTGACGAAAGAGATGGTCGCGATTGGTCAACCCAATTCAACCAACCCGCTTGACCCAGATGTTCCTGCTGGAGAAGAAGAAGCCATCGCACTTTTTGTCGCTGGCAAATTGGAGTCTATGGGTTTTGAGGTTAACAAATATTACTCTCAACCTAAGCGTCCAAACATTGTAGGTATTCTGAAAGGTACAGGAGATGGGCCATCTCTGATGATAAATGATCACCTTGATACCTATCCCGCTGTTGAGACAGAGCGCTGGGATAAATGTGAAGGAAACCCTTTCAATGCAACTCAACATGGCGACTGGATATATGGTCGTGGTACGTCTGATACTCGAGCCAACCTAGCCGCTTCTTTGTTGGCGGTTAAAGCGGTGGTGGAAAGCGGAATTAATTTAAAGGGCGATCTAGTTTGTTGTTACACCGTAGACGAAGAAAAGGATGGTTTTCATGGGTCGATTTTTATCACCAAAACAATTGGCATAAAAACAGACTACTCAGTGACCGTTGAACCGACCGCTTGGGGAAAAGGCGAAGATGAATGGGGGATGAATCTATCCGTGGCGAACTCTGGGCACTGTCTGATTTCCGTCGTACTACGAGGCGTAAAATCCCATATTTGGAGACCTGATACAGGCAAAAATGCAATTACGATGGCCTCGACTGTTATCCCTGCGATTAACGATATGACCTTTGAGCATACTCCTTCCGAATTTCCAGGGCACACACCTCCATGCGCGTGTGTGGTCAGGGTCGCGGGTGGTTTACGCGGTGAGATGCAATTTACACCGGATTCTTGCGAATTGTCCTTGGCGGTTGTGGGCATGCTACCTGGAATGACGCTAGATGGAATTATTGACGATATCACCTCTGTCGTTGCTGAAGCGACAGGCGGTATTCGAGGTGAAGATTTTGATGTTGAGCAAATTTGTGGATCGCTTTTCGTTGAAGGAACCGAACCTGTGCCTCTAGACGAAGAGCCGAATCTTTCAATACGAAAAGCCTACTCAAAAATACTTGGTGGAGAGCCTGTACCTAATCGAAAAAATGCGTTTAACGACACCATACGTTTTAGGGAGGCTGGCATCAATGCTGTGACATTCGGGCCAGGTGAAGATGGCTGGGCCCCAATTAATGAGTGTATTTCGGTCAAAAAATCTGTTGCTGCGATGAAAATACTCGCACTGGCGATACCTAGTATTCTAGGAGTTTCGGAATAGTTTTCACATCAAACGGGCGAACACTTAGCAACAAACCTGTTTCGAAAATGACTTTAGGAGATCAAGGTGAATAATCTTGCAGAGAGCCAAACGCAACGGCGGCCAAGTCAAACCCTCAAACCCACTGGGCGAGTAAAGCTGTTTGTTAGAAAACAAATAGACAGCAAGCGTCACCTTTCCGTGATGACCATTCTGTTTTTGTTTTTTGCCTGGTGGCTCGTAACGTCCATGGGTTGGGCAAACCCCTTATTTTTGCCCTCACCTGCGGCAGTGGCAGACAGCTTTTTAGAGGTTTCACTGGAAGGCTATCAAGGTTCTACCTTGTTAGAACACATTGGTACGAGTCTATATCGAATTCTATTCGCTTTTTTCATGGCGTGTTTGGTGGGTATCCCCTTGGGAATTATGATGGGAATCTCACATTCATTTCATCAAGTCTTTAACCCGGTCATTGAGTTTTATAGGCCTTTACCACCGCTTGGTCTTTATACGCTGCTCGTTATGTGGCTTGGTATCGGCGAGACCTCAAAGCTTGCACTGCTGTTTCTGTCAGGGTTGCCGGGAATAATCATCGCAACTATTCAAGCAGTATCTGACATTAATCCAAATTACGTTCGTGCGGCAAGGTCCGTAGGCGCGAAACGCTGGGACTTAATTCGTGAGGTCTATCTGCCGGGTGCTGGTCCCACAATTCTGACGGGAATGCGAATTTCTCTTGGTTTTATATATACGGTTCTGGTTGCCGCTGAGATTGTGGCAGCAACGGCAGGTATAGGATGGATGATATGGGATGCAGCAAAGTTTTTACTTAGCGATGTTGTGATTATGGGGCTCATCGTACTGGGCATAACCGGCATGCTGTTGGACCTCACATTGAAAATATTCGGGAGAATCTTGATGCCATGGACGGCAGTTAAAAAAATGTAATACCACACGTTCATTAAAATCTTGGAGTCAACTATGAAATTTATTAGGAAAGTATTATCAACTTCTTTGCTATTTGCTATGAGTGCTTCTATGGCGAGCGCAGATGCGCCAGAAGAAGTGACCGTTGGGTATCTCAATTTGGTTAATGCGCAATTGGTAACTAAGTCTCTGGGTCTTGTTCAAAAAGAAATGCCGGGCGTGAAGATCAACTATATCAAAGTCGGTGGTGGCGGTGACATGCTGCGAGCGATTGCCGGTGATCAAATCGACTTTGGAGGCCTGGGCAACCCTCCAACCGCCATTGGGGTCACGCGTGATTTGCCTATCACAGGCATCATGGTACTCAATATGCTTGACTACGTCGAAGCGATGGCGGTGAGAACCTCTGCAAACATTAAAAAACTGGAAGACCTTAAGGGAAAGACTATCGCTGCTCCCTTCGGTTCGACCACGCATTACTTGCTACTAAATGCCTTAAATGACGAGGGCATTAACCCTGCTTCAATGAAGATCATTGACCTTCGTCCAAATGACATAGCACTGGCATGGTCTCGAGGAGATATCGATGCAGCATGGTTCTGGGAGCCTGCTTTAGGTAAGGTTTTGAAAGACGACGGCAACCTATTCATGACCTCTGGAATAATGGCTGCACGAGGCTACCCAACATGGGATGTGGGTGTCGTTATGAATAGGTTTGCAAAAAAACATCCTGAATACGTAGAGAAGTTTGTTAGAGCTGAATGCGCAGGTATCGACTATTGGTTAAACAATCCTGTAAAAACTGCCGCAATCATCGCAGATGAGCTGGAGTTATCTTTGGAAGATGCGACACGTATGATGAAAGGAACCGAGATGGTGCCTTGTGCTAAACAACTCACTCAGCAGTATATCGGTACCTCAAACAAGAAAGGGCAATTTGTGGATACTCTTATTTCAACCGCAACCTTTCTAAAAGACCAAAAGCGCCTTCCTAAGGTACCTTCGAGAGAAACGTTTGAGACGTTCTTGGATGCTTCATATCTTGAGGCAGTTAGTAAATAACATTTTCATAAACTCTCTTCGAGACGAGGTCCCTATGAACAGAAATGCACACAGTAGTGATATGAAGTATGGTGATCTCGATCTCCTTTTTTTATTAGAACATTATCGAAAAAATCAACTTGATCCCATTGAAGTAATTGAAGAAGTTATTTCTAGAGTAAAAAAGAAAACATGCTCAGCCGAATGGATTTATTTAGAACCGGAAGAGCGACTTCGTGATCGAGCTAATACCCTCAAATCCTTTGATAGGTCATTACCACTATATGGAATACCATTTTCCATAAAAGATAATATCAACGTCAAAGGCATGCCTACTGCTGCGGGCTGCACCGCCTTTTCTTTCTACCCAGATAACACATCTTCAGTTGTAACTCGCTTACTTGATATGGGGGGAATCTTGATAGGTAAAAATACAATGGATGAGTTCGCAACTGGAGTTGTTGGTGTGAGAAGTGACCCTCATCCGGTTAATCCTTTCGATGAGGAGTATATATGTGGTGGATCTAGCTCAGGTTCTGGCGTGGTAGTAGCGAAGAAGTGCGTAAGTTTTTCACTGGGTAGTGATACAGGAGGATCTGGTCGCGTGCCGGCAGCACTTTGTAATGTTGTGGGGTTCAAACCTACCCCCCATGTTTTGAGTAACGATAATATGATCTATGCTAACCGCAGTATTGATTGTATTCCAATATTTTCGAAGACCGTATCGGAGGCAAAATACGTATTTGAAGCTGTTCTCTCAACCACAGCATCAAGAAAGAAGACATATGCCAACTCGGCTCAGGATTCACCGTCTATATTTGCGAACGCGAGGATCGCGATACCGCGCGCAGAAGATCTAAAGTTTTTTGGCGATGAAACGTCTCAAAAAAGTTTCTCCGATGTCGTCGAGGTACTCCGCGAATTAGGGAGTATAGTAGTAGAAATAGATTTTGATCCTTTTGTCAAAGCAGGAAATATGTTGTTTGAAGGCGCTTATCTTAATGAAAGGTATACGTCCGTAGGCCCCTTTATTAAGAGCCATAGTGACCAGGTAAATCCAGTAGTCGCTGATATTATCTGTTCGGCAGAATTCACTCTCCAGTCAGAAATATGGGGTGATATTTACAAACTCAATGAGTACCGCATTCTTGCAGAAGAGACTATGAGGAGCGTAGATATTCTCCTTACGCCTACGACAGGTACAATTTATAAAATTGAGGAGTTAAATCAGGATCCGATTCGGCTCAATCAAAATATGGCCTACTACACTAATTTTGGTAATTTACTTGATCTTTCTATTGTATCTGTTCCCGCTTATTTTCGAACGGATGGTCTACCATTCGGGATCAGTTTTATGGCTCCAATGCTTGGGGACGATACAGTGCTTGAATTCGCCGCTGCTTGGGAGGCTATAAGTGAAATTACGCCAGGCTGCTAGATTTAGGATGTTTACATTTTAAGCGTTGAGCTAATAGCCAGACCAAGTAGCTTAGCACCTAAAGTGAGGGCTTCTATTGATTTATTTACTGAACGGTTTGGGAATAACCCGTATTGGGAGAACCGTTCATAAACTTATTCTCTTTTAGAGTTATTAAGATTCTAGTCTTTTTAAATGGAAGAGTGCTTATAAAACGCTTGGAAACTGAAGCGGCTCAAGAGAAAGGCCTCATTATCGACCTTTATGGCGATCTCGGCGGAATATTGAATATAGCAGGAGTAGGGTACGTAAATTGAGCCAATTCATGCCTTGCTAAATTGGATGCCCAAATCATATCAACCCCATGACCTTCCGGTTCCGCCTCCTGCTATTAATACTTGTGTGCCCATTATTCTGATTGTTTCGTTTTGCTGATTACTTAAAGAGGCGAGTGCTCCTTACGGGTCAGTGAGCCAACGCCCCGCCATAAATTGGCTGAGTTAACCTTGACGAAATTCCACATACTAGGATTTTCTGGCGCATGCCCCCATTCACTGATCCGGTCGTAATGCCGAACTTCCCAGCTCTCTTCATCTACAGTACGGGCATTCCAACCAATTTCCATTTCAAAACCCGATGGCGTTACCGCGTAAAACGAAATGTCATGGTCATTTGGATGACGACCAACTTCTCGAACCACTTCATAACCCAAACTACGTACACGTTGCAGTGCAGCGGTTAAATCGTCCATGGATTCTACCATGACATTTATATGCTGGGCACGGGCGCGAACCGGATCCAATTTGATGCCTTTTGATGAGGCAATCGCCACTGTGTGATGTCGTTCATTAAAGCGTAGAAATGTGAAATCCAGAGTGATGCCAGCAATGGTCTGAGTGATGTAATCGCTAATACGCGCATCCATAATATCAGTATAGAACTTCAGCATTTTATCAGGAACACGAGAAACAATGGCCGCATGCCCCATGCCTCCCATTCCCGTTTCAAAACCAGACACCTTGGCATTCAATGGTTCAGTGGCTAGTATTGGCTTGGTGTAGTATTCAAAAGCCATGTCTTTGGGGCCACGAATCTTGAAAAAATCTTCAACACCGCGAGACTGAGCTTCTGAGGTACTGGATGGTGTCATATCAATATTATTTTTAGCAAGGCGCTCACGAATAACCTCTAGGGTACCTTCATTGGCCACCTCCCACCCAAAGGCAACCACGTCTTCCGCTGGCCCTTTTTTTACGATAATACGACTCACATGATCATCCATGCGAAAGGCCATTTGCTCTTGCGTTTTATAGGAAAGCTCTAGACCAATCCCATCCACAAAAAACTCGCACCATTTTTCTAAATTTTCCGACTCAATTACCATGTAGCCGATTGAGATTTGATTAAAGATATCAACCTTTTTGCCTGTCATAACACTTACCTCGTCATTCTTATTTTCGTCAAAAACAAAACATGAAAAAAAAGGGTTACCGTATGTTTAATCGTTAATCCTTATTAATCTTCAAGCAAACATCTGACGTTTTTTGTTAAAGGATCTTCATAATCTTAGGTGCTAATGCCATACCTTTTTTAATATCACCTTTTAGTTTGATTTTTCGTGTCATAGCGGCAACGTGTGGCGCTAATGTTTTTGCTCTAAGCTTCAACCAAACATCCGTTTTTGCTTCGACACTTACATCCGCATCACGATCATTTCTGTCAATCACAGGTTCATCATTTGTTGCATCAATATAAACAACACCCTCTCCTAAAAAAACGAATTTTAGTGTAACGCCCAGCTTGCCTAGATCTTTTGCTTTTTCAGCCAGTTCATCAGCCAAAAATTGAAAACTTAATTCTTCACTCATAATTCTTTAACCTTGCTCTACCTTGAATAACACTTACTAAGCCCACGTTTGACTAGTCGCTAGGGCCTATGCCCTAGCAAATTTCACCGGCTTTAGATGAATAGCGCTAGAATGTCGTCAGGGTAGTGATCCATGGACATTTGACCGAATACGCTGCCCCATTTAACACGGTTGTTAATTGCGTGCACTCGGGCTGCTTGAATGTCTAAGTAAAATCTTTGCAGCGGTTGATTGATCATTAGTGAACGAGCTCCACTGGCAACAAATAACCGGTCAGCTGCCTTATCCGCCGTGTCTACCAAGTTACAGTGATCGAAACGGTATCTACCGCGATCAACTAATTCTAAGTCTTCGTCTCGAGAAATAACGTCAATCATTTCGTTGTAGTTAGCTTCCATTTGCAGACGAGCACCACGAAGTTCGGCATCGGACTCAGCAATACGCATTTGAGTCATTTGCTCTGCAGACCATTTTGCACCGCTGTACAAACTGGTTGCTGATTTAGATGCTTCAGTGAAGATATCTAACATACCTTGAGCTGCACCCAATGCTGGTGTAGTAATACAAGCACCGAAGATTCCTGGGAAAGGAATTCTGAATAGTGGCGAATCAGCAGTACCATCTTGCATACCTGGTGTGTTATTCATTTGGCTAGCAATCGCCGGCAGTTGGCGGTGCAATGGAACAAAGGCTTCTTTGATTTCTACACTCTTACTACCTGTACCTTTAAGGCCTAGAACTTGCCAATCATCAATAACTTTGAATTCGCTGCGTGGTACTAAGTAAGTACGGTAATCTGGGAACGGTGAGCCTTCTGTTACAATGTTGGCGCCTACAAGAATCCAATCACAATGATCTACACCACTTGAATAGAACCAGCGACCTTTAAGAATACAACCACCTTCTACCTCTTCTACTGAGCCAGTGGGTGCATAAGAAGATGAAATTAGTACATTAGAGTCATCTTTCCAAACATCTTCTTGCGCTTCTTTACTGAAGTGAGCCATTTGCCAGTTGTGGACACCTACAACACCCATGATCCATGAACTTGAAGGACACGCTTGACCAATGATTTCTTGTACCTTAAATATATCCGCAGGGTGACACTCGTAACCACCCCAAAGTGAAGATTGGAACATTTTAAAGAAGCCAGCCTGATGAAAATCATCAATGGTACGCGGGTCTACTTTACCTAGAGATTCCGTTGTAGATGCCCGCTCTCTCAAGGTTTCTAGCATGGCCTTGGCCTTTTCGATCATCGAACGACCAATTTCGCGAGTTTCTTCTGTAATCTGATTAACGGTAGCATTCATAGAAGCTTATCCTGTCATAATTATTATTGATAAATTGAGTGAATGGATTGCTCCCATTGATCCAGGTGATCAATAGGAAGGTTTGTAATGGGTTGGGTTGAACAAAGCTGCCCTTTAGAAAAAGCCATAGGTAAATTTATGCTTCCTTTTCTTAAGGCATTGATACGGCAAACCACAATGTCATGGTCACCGCCATCAACGATGTTATCGATTGTTACATCTAACCATGCGCTGCAATCTGGGATCTCAGCGATGTCATTAGAATTTTTTGTATAGTCCAGCGATTCAAATCGTCCGTACAATTCTCCTGATGCAAACTTCCAGCAGATATCGCTTTGGCGATCCGATAAGAAATTAATGCACAGGTTTTTGTTTTCTTTCATTTTCTGCCAAGTCACTGAGCTTTTTTGAGGACAGAATGCAACTAAAGCCGGTTCGATACTGACAGAGGTAAAAGAGCCAATAACCATCCCTAAATGCTCACCTTCGGTATCTAGACCACTAACGACACTCACGCCAGTTGGCCATAGACCCATAACGGCTCGGTAATCCATAGAGTTGATTTTGTTTTCGCTCTTCGGCATTTCTCTCTCCAATTTTGAATGACACATTTGCATCAGCGGCTGCACGTTATGTGATGAACTGATTCATAATGTACATGTCATTATTATTGACATGTTTGTCATTATGACACAAGTGTCAATTCTATAAATGTGTGCTTCTAGTTGACGCAGGTCAAATACTGGTTAATTGAAGAGTGGCTTTTCCGAGAATTGAAAGTATCAAATAAAAAACTGGCGCCTGCTTACAGGTTCCCATTTTCGCACTGAGTTGTTGAGTTCTGCTAACGTCGTAACAATCATCTGAAAAAAACGAAAGTGTTTCTTTTGATCCTGGCATCAGTATGTGCCCGAATAAAAATAGTTAGAGTATACGTATTTGCAGGCTTGCCTCGCTTATAAAAGATCAATCATCACAAGACTGATTTTGGAGAACATCGTCGACTTAACAGCGTGAAAGATATGCTTGTACAGCAGTTTCCGGTTCAAGACTGTGAATAAATTTCGTTCAAAGATTTATGTGGCACGACAGTTGGATTTGCTAGCCATCGCACAGTCGATTTGTTGATTTTGGCGAGGTGAGTAGCGAGGGTCTTTTGAATGGGTAAAAAACGGTCTGATTTGCGAGTTCTGTTAGTTCAGATTCGAGATCCCCCCCCCCCGCGTTCAGCAAGAAAAATTAGAAAGTTTTGCTCGCTATAGTCGACTCGACATTAAGAAAATCGATGTTCTGCTTGATGTTTTCTTTCAAGCAGGTCACGATAAACAGAAAATCTAAGCCCTGATCGCGCTTCCGCAGTTCGTGATCATCTAAAGAGGTCTCTGAACATGTCCAGCCCCTTTGATGACGCGGACTACTCCGCTGCTCTCCATATACCCCAACGACTCCTGCCGCTGTTTCATCAAGCCGCCCAGAGCGATGCGTTGATAAAGGGTAAAAATCCAATGTCCTTTCTCTTTGACGAAATCAAGGATGACAATGGGATGGTATCGATTACTGAACTCACCGGCAATTTGTGGAAAGGTGAGCCCGAACGCCTGGGAAGTAACCTGGCCTACACGTTAACTGGCTTACTATCCTCGATCGGTACCGTTTTTGCGTGTGTTAATCTGTTCGACAGCGTTCGCTCTATGGCCATCACCGTGATCAACGAACTGCCCACTGACCTCCACTTCGGACCGAAAGCCCTGCATCAGGAAACTGGGCATCTGGTGTGCCGTCCCGGCGTTTATAATAAGCAGGGAAAAGTCGCCCATAGCAACCGTATACCTGCTGCTAACACCGATGGCGCTGGGCTCGGTTTTTTCCTGTTTGAAAAACACAGCCGAGCTGGGGTGGGTTTCTATGGAACAGAAGGCGCCATTCATCTTCACGCGCACGACACGCATCAGTTACCCAATGGCGTATTTATTGGCTGGCGTTCACCGGAGAATGGAAAGAATGACTGTGCTGTTTCCGTCAACCACTACAAGGGCCCGAGGACTTTCTACGAAGCCTGGATCAACGATGGCAGTGCCCGTCAGATCGATGGTTCCAGCAACAAAGCCGCCGGGGTCACGGTACATTGCGCGATTGACAGTTTGAGCGAGCGCCAGGTGCATATGGTGGTAGTGTTAAGCAAGGCCTGAAAGGGGTTAATTGACCAAAGCCCCGATTTGTTCCCGGACCATCAATAAGTCCAACTTCACAACAAAATGACACTCGTCCTTTGATGACCGCTTTGGGTCGTGGTCAGACATTATTTGCTAACCTCAACATATCAATTGTTGAGTGCATGTAAATGCTTTTAGTCTATTTTCAATAGTCAGTCAGTGAATAACTGCGCGACTGTTTTCATTGATATAAATAACCTTGTGCGATGGTTATCTGTATCGAGCACCTTAAAGCCATATTGCTCATAAAAAGCCTGAACATCACCATTAAGAGCATCAACCACCACGGCGTAGGATGGCAGGTGGTGATTAATCTCATGGGTATGTCTTAATGCCCTAATGAGAGACACCTTACCAAGCCCAAAGCCTTGCGCATCTTTATGCACTGCAAGCTGTGCTATCAGCATAACAGGAATGGGGTAGCGCGGAAGTTTCTTTGCGAGGTTTTGTGGCAAGGTTTGGCGCTCAATCTCAGTATGAGACAGAGTATAATAAGCACAGATATCTGCCTCATTTTCCTTAGCGGGAAGCACCATAGTCATGCTTATACCCGCATCACGATGACGCACTGCAAATTGATGGAGGAAGCTGTTTAGCTCCTCAGTGCCACAATCGAATGATTTTCTGTTATGTACGGCTTTATCGAGCTCAACAAATGCAGAAGGTGGCGTCACAGAATACCCTGATCTTTGGCGAACTCCATTGCCTCACGCAGTTTCTTATTCGGCGCATCTGCCGCATCACAAGCAGCAATAAAACGATCAAACACATCGTCTTTAATCGTGATGGATTCATGCTGACGTATAACTGACTCTGCGTCTTTTTCTATCAGGCGCACGACATACTCAGTTAGGCTTTTCATGCCTTTGAGGGCGGCAGCTTTCTCAGCGGCGGCCTTAACGGATTTATCTATTCTCATATCTATACGTGTTGTCGTAGCCATTACGCATACCTCTCATAAAATGGTTGCTACATTAAATATATCACCAATCGTACACAGTTGTACAGCAACCATACGTACACCTACCAATCCAAGGAAGCTCCTTGGTCGTTATCCACTGACGAAACAGTGGTCGTAATTGAGCGCCGAAACGCTCACGGTATCCAATCCGCGCAGGGTTGGGCTTAATGAAGTTATCAAGGGTTTTAAGGGGTAGCTCGGAGGCTCCCATAAGTGGTGATTAAACGGCCATACGTTTACTGGTGCTGAAATGGCTAGATGCCATACAAGCACCACATAAGCTCTTGTCAGAGAATGATAATTCTATGCTTAGAGCGTCGCCAGAGGATAAAATGGACGGGGCAACGTCCTTTTCAAGATAGGCGCGTGAACGGAGAAATGGCACATTTTGTACTACACGCGTACATCTTGCGGTCAGCCTTAATCCATACCAATAGCGGGACTATTGTGCATGTGCGAATATTGCCCCAGAAAATAGCCCCAACTCTAACAACGGCTGACGGGGTTCGCCAAGGCTCACCAGAAGTAACGAGAATTACCTAAAACAGAAAGGTCTGCCAGACAATTCACTTTGAAGATATTTCAGATGTAGTGTGCAGAAAATCGAAGCATTCATTCTCAATGTTGGCACTGACCTATTCAAGGCGGGCTGGGTGGAAGCGCTTTGGAATGGTGAAGACTATGAGGTCTATCTCTATGAAATTCGCCCTGATGATGATTTAAAAATCAGACTGATCATTCATGCATCGGGCGAGAAGAATGAGAATATGATAGTGAAGAGCGCCATTCACAATCAGGGCAAAATAATAGCCACGTCAATTTCAAACGAGCCCATAAATGCCTCAATGAAAATCGCCAATCAAAAAAAGGCATATTGACACGCCGCATTTTGCTGGCGCTTCCACTCTGGGGTTTGTGCGTAATGATTAAGAGCTGCGCGCATATATTGGGCAGGGTCGTAATTATACGCCTCCAGCTCTTCAGGTTGGCAGTAATGGGAACGAAAGCCCGTTTCGGTGATTGGTAGAGGAGCGCCTGCCGGATCAGGAAACAGGAGCGCGTCCAATGATTTTGTGGGGGACTGCTTAGAGAATCCCGCCTGTCCGGTAGCGTTCACAAAAAGGCTCAGAAATAAAACCTGACTCGGCCAGATATAGGAAAGAGATGATGCCACGACATTACGCAGCAAGGATTGCGATCAGAGTTAACGCTTGAGAGTAACAATGGATGAGATATCGTTCATCAGCGTGATGATTAGATCATTTTGGCCGTTAACATCAATCTTGCGCATGACCTGCTTGGAGTACCAGCGGACAGTATTACGGGTCATGGATAATTTATCGGCGATATCATTAATGGAAAAGCCCTGAAGCAGGCGTTCTGCAAAGTCTGCCTCGACAGGCGCGAGTTTCCAGCGCTCTTGCAGATATGTTGCGACATTATTACTCCTTAAGTACACACAATTATAAAGCAAGAATGTGTGTAGAGAAGTCTGGTCGATTCAGACGACCTTCGCTGGCTACTGAAGAGCTGAGCCCGACGATGGTTTTTGGTTAGTCTTTTTTTTATAGACGAAAAAAAGACCAGCTAAGCTGATCTTTTTTAATTGGTAGCGGGGGCCAGATTCGAACTGACGACCTTCGGGTTATGAGCCCGACGAGCTACCAGGCTGCTCCACCCCGCATCAACGTGGGGCGTATACTATAGATGGGGTGTGGATAGGTCAAGTGTTTATTGCACTGAGAGTATAATTGAACGTGATAGAAAGAGTTAGTAAAGTAAAAAGCGAAAAAGGTAATGGTTGATACAGGAACTATACAACCTAAATACTGAAAATAAATGTATATTGGTTTAGGCTAAACTAGATAGTTTGTATATAAAAATAATATCGATGATTTGAAAACGAGATGAATCTCAGAGACATAACCATTATGCCGACAGTTGAAGAGCTGATTGAACGAGCGAGAAAGAACGAAGATATTGCACGTCGATTGTTTGATATAGAAGTGCAGATTATGAATATCGGGCACTGCGCTGACTTTTTTGATCAGTTACTCTCTCTGGTGGCAGAAAAATTTAACATCGAAAATGTTTGGGTTTCATTGACCGACTCGCCCGTTAATGATCATATTCTTCGCTCAGTAGGCGGCGACAGAGATCACGAAAAAAATCCAGCATTGCATATAATGGCAACCATGGACTTTCTGCAAGCCACTCAAAGTAGTCGAGAGCCAATCTTGGTGGGTGATGGCTTTAAAAGGTATCGTTACCTTATCCCCAGCTCGGTCTATCCAAAATTAGGCTCTATGGCGATTTTGCCGTTGGTGGTTGATGGGAAAATAATTGGTAGCCTTAATTTGGGTGACAGATCACCTGATCGTTATGAACCTACTAAAGACAGCTTCTTTTTGAAACAGCTGGCCGTTAAGGCGTCTATTTCATTAGCGGGAGTGTCTATTCGTGAAAAAATTAGCTTTCTGGCAACCCGTGACCCTCTTACGCTACTACGAAACAGGCGCGAAATGGAGGAGTCTCTTGATCGAGAGTTAAGCCGCAGTCGGCGTCATCATGATCCGTTGGCGTTGGTCTTTATCGACTGTGATGATTTTAAGCTAGTAAATGATACCTATGGTCACGATTGCGGTGATATGTATCTTAAGTACGTGGCGAGTAAACTAATTGATATGACGCGTAAGGGTGATATGGTTTTTCGTTTTGCTGGCGATGAATTTGTATTGCTGTTGCCCAATCAAAATACGGCTGATGCTGAAATGATTGCAGGTCGAATTAAAGATCACTTATCAGAATCACCTTTGACCTATCGAGGCCTGCAAGTATCGGTTTCGATTAGTTATGGGTCTATTTCGACTGATCAGCTGGTGGAGCCCACCCATAAAACACTGCTCAAAGCAGCAGATGAAAAACTATACCAGATGAAGAAACATAAGCCGCCCCGATGTTCGTTGGTTGATGCGCTAGACCTTCATTAATAAGGTTTTGTTATTCACATTATTTATTTTTATCGTTCGCCCTGACGATACGCATCAGGCGTTAACCCTGTCCATGAACAAGTACTGTTAGAGCAAGGTTTTTCTGAGGACTAATTAAAAAGTATGGTGAAGGCTGGTTGCTTGGCTAAGATGGGTCGCGGTATTCGCCTGGTGTTTTCCTTATCCTGGTTGATTTTGGTTTTCTTTCAGACATAAAAAAAGCGGAGGACTAAGGTCATCCGCTTAAAGAAATAAAAGGCATGAAAACAATAAAACGTTTGGACTGTAATCCTAAGCTATACCAATGACTGTATAGGCCCATAAAAACAGCGGAGGTACTACTTAACCCTCCGCTTATGGGGGATACTACTCAAATCCACAATTAAATAATAAGAGCTGCAGGTTTTTTGTTCTACGATAGATTGGTAATAGTCTGTTTTTAAACGTTAACACCGCGTAACCAATTGTAAGGAAGTGCTTAGTCAGACGGTTATGCCATTTCTTGTGGTGTACTTTTCCAAGGATAGATTGAAATAGTGCCTGTATCGTAAGAATACTGAAGCTTGTTAAGGGCTGATCGTTCAACTTCTTGCGCTTTAGGCGGAGTTTGCTCGCTGCTAACGGCGCACACACTGGTACCGGCTTGAACAGAGACAAAACCTGCCGTGGTTTTAAACGCTTTTAAATTAATACCATCGTGAATTCTACGGTAGCAGTTAGTCGTGCAGTGGTCGATATTGCCAAAGCTTGCTATTACTGCAAACTGACTTTCACTGACTCGACACACGGTGTCTAGAGGTCGTATTAAGTGACGCAGGCGTCTAGCAATACCGAGTAGGATCTCTTCTTGTACCGTATGGCTGTAATTGCTTTTGATCTGGGTCCAATTTTTGACGCCGAGTAATAAATAGCTGGTTGCGCCGCCACGTGATTCAGAATGCTCGAGGCTTCCAGATAGCTTTTGCTGTGCAAATTGTTGATTGCCCAACCCTGTTTGCAGGTCAATAACATTCTTTGCTTCAAGTTCGCGGTTATTGTCAACCAATAGCTGGTTGGCGATCAGAAGGGAGTTTTGCAGGTCAACAATTCGGTCGGCCGCGTATATGCGTGGTAGTAGCTGCTTGTTCATATCAGACTTATAAATAAAGTCGTCCACACCTCTGTCAAACGCTTCTGACAGTGCTTCTACGCCTTCTCTTGCGGTTAACAGAATAATATAAGTGTAGTGATTTATTTGTTCGTCAAACTGTCGCACACGGCCGGCCATTTGCAAACCGTCCATTTCTGGCATTAACCAGTCTGCAACGAGAACGCTAACGGGTCTCTCTTCCATTATGGTTAATGCAGCAGCGGCGCTATTGGCGAAACGGATATCTCTGTAACCCGCTAATTTGAGGGTTTTTCCAATGATAGTACTACTGAATTTTGCATCATCAACAACAAGAATAGGTAAGTCTAAATTAGGCATATTTAAAGTGTCTAAAAAGTGATCTATAGATAAGTCTTCAATGGGTGGTGTTCATTTTTGTTATTGCCATGAAAACTGATTCAATACAGGCATCTAAATACCTGGTTGGAATATAAAGAAGTCTGGCACAGCATAGAGTGATTATCGTTTTCTGTCTACGGTCAACTTTAATTGGAGTGAACTGGATCTCTGATATTAAAAAAATGATTCGATTGGTTATAATGATTGCTGATTATAGATATTTGCATTAACGAATTATTATGGGAATCATGGAATGCCATCATTTGATACTGTTTCAGAAGTAGATATGCATGAAGTAACCAACGCTGTCGATCAGGCTAAGCGAGAGATGGGGAGTCGCTGGGATTTTAAGAAAGTGGACTCAAACATCGAGTTTAAAACAAAAGACGAGGTGATACTTTTAAGTGCAGAAGAAGAGTTTCAGCTAGATCAACTCTACGACATATTACTGATGGCGTTTGTAAAACGTAAGCTTGATGGACGTGCCTTAGCAGAAGGGGAAGATAGTAAGGCAGGCAAGCAGGTTAAGCGAAGCTACAAACTAAGACAGGGTATTGATCAGCCCACAGCCAAGAAAATTGTCAAAATGGTTAAAGATGCCAAGTTAAAGGTTCAGGCGGCGATACAGGGTGAAAAAGTCCGCATGACAGGTAAAAAGCGTGATGATTTGCAAGAAGTGATGGCGTTCTTAAGGGAGGCCGATTTGGATACTCCATTACAGTTTGATAATTTCAGAGATTGATAGCGCTATTGGTTTTTGAACGCTGCATGACGTTGAATAAGGTAGATGAGCAGCAAAACAGGCAGCCCGATTAAGCTTGCGACTAGAAAGAATGTGGAGTAGCCCAGGTTATCTACCATGCTGCCTGAATAACCGCCAATCATTTTAGGTAGTAACGTCATTAAAGAGCTGAAGACAGCGTATTGAACAGCAGTAAATGAGATGTTTGTTAAGCTTGAGAGAAACGCAACAAATGCTGCACTTGCTAACCCCGCAGTAAGGTTATCTGCAGAAATTACCACATATAATAGTTCGATATTGTGACCCGATTCAGCGAGGAACATAAACAGTAAATTGGTCGCCACTGTTAATGCAGCACCTAAATACAGAATCCGAATGACACCATAGCGCATGGCCAGTAAACCACCTAAAAAACCTCCGGCAATGGTCATGAAGAGGCCAAAGGTCTTAACGACCGTGGCGATTTCAGATTTTGTGAACCCCATATCTTGGAAAAAAACATTTGAGATAACACCGAGTACAATATCTGAAATGCGATAAAACCCTATGAATGCGAGTAATAAAATGGCTAGCTTAATGCCATAGCGGCTGAAAAAGTCTGCAATAGGGTCTATATAAGTCTCTTGAACCAGTTGGCGTTCATATAATGGTGAATATGACATTACCTTTATGAAACCTATTACCAGCAAAATACCTAACGTTAGGCGCCCGGCTTCAATCGCCAGGTTCGATAGTACGCCGTTATGAGTAAGCTCCTTTAGCTGTATTTTAAGTAGTGTAGAGTCGCTAGCGGTGAAGAGGTAAGTCAATACAAAAATTGCGATACACATGATGAATATCGATAGGAATTTAAGGTACTGTTGAGTGCTATATGGGTGACTTGAGTTCGGTTGATGAACCGGTTCTTTGATTACAAACGTTGTGACGAGACCTATTAGCATCGATAGACTCATGCATAGGTAGGTTACTTTCCAAGCGTTATAGCTGTATGCGTCTGCAGTTGACCCAAGGTAGCTTGCTAATACTAACGCACCTGCCCCTGACGTTAGCATTCCTATGCGGTACCCAGCAATGTAGGTTGATGACATTAACGCTTGAAGGTCTTGTTCTGCAGATTCAATTCGGTACGCGTCTATAACTATATCTTGTGTGGCAGCAGAAAATCCTAGCATGACCACCACCACAGCCATAAGGTTTAAAGCATTCTCTTGTGCCGGGTCTACTAATCCAATAAGTGCAATAGATGACATGATCCCGAACTGTGAAACGCCGAGCCACGCTCTTCTACGTCCAAGTATACGTGTTAGTAAGGGGAGCGGCATTCTATCGACTAACGGTGCCCATAAGAACTTAAACGAATAGGCAAGGGCGGCCCAGCTAAAATAAGTGACGGTCGAGCGCTCAACACCCGCTTCGCGCAACCATAGAGAGAGTGAGGAAAAAATCAATAGCAGGGGAATACCTGCAGAAAACCCCAAGAAAAGCATCGTGATGACTTGCGGGTGTCGAAATGATTTTAGTGACTGAAGCCAATTGTGATGGTTGTGCATAAATATTTGTTCGTAAACATAAAAGTGCCGCTATCATAAACACTTTTGGGCGGCTTGGCGATTGCCTTTAGCACTGATAAGCAGATAGCTTGATTTTACCTGTTGGTGAAAATGAAATACCTTCAGCTTGCAGTCTCAGTCGTTGCTCCGCATGTTGTTCAGTATTGGGCGGGAATGAGATAAATCCCTGAGAATTTATGACTCGGTGCCACGGGACGTTTGTCTGCTCTGGTAGGTTACGCAAAATATAACCGACGTAGCGTGCGTGCCCTGGGAGGCCAGCCCTTTTTGCTATTTCGCCATAACTGGTGACACAGCCAAACGGAATCTGGCTAATGGCTGTTAAAATAGCTTGTGAAGGCTCGTTATTGTCCATCGTGGTAACTTCAGACCGTAGTGGTAGAATTCAGGTGCGACACTGTTAACGTGCCGCCCCCTCATTTCTCTTTCTCAAACTCTAAAATTGTTCTTTAAATTCTTAAACCGCCATCAACCTCTATCACTCGGCCTGACAGGTAGTCATTTTCTAGTATAAATGCAACAGTCTGAGCGATCTCATCAGGCTCCCCCATGCGCCGAAGTGGAATCTGGCTAGACATTATTTCTAATGCTTCGGGCTTCATTGATGCGGTCATTTCGGTGGCGATAAAACCTGGGGCTATGGCCATTGAGCGAATACCATAGCGAGAGAGCTCCTTAGCCCACGTGACGGACATCGCTGAAACGCCTGATTTAGCGGCAGAGTAATTGCTTTGGCCCATATTTCCAGCGCGTGAAATACTGGCTATATTGATAATGCAGCCTTTGTTATTGTTTTGAATCATTTGGGTTGCGGCTTCTCTGCCACATAAAAATACCCCTGTTAGATTCACATCAATAACGGATTGCCACTGTTCCAGCGACATTCGCTTAATGATTTCTCCGTTTTTGGCTTTTATTAATAGGCCATCACGAAGAATACCTGCATTATTAATAAGGCCATCAACCTTGCCAAAGTCATTGCTGATAGACTCAAATGTTGCGATAACATCTTCTTCTTTAGCGACATTGCACAAATAAGCTTTTGCTTGGCTGCCCACGTCTTCACACAGAGCAACGGTCTCGTCGAGCTTGTCCTGGCTAAGGTCTATTAATGCAAGTTTAACGCCTTTTCCGGCTAAGTAGACGGCCATTGCACGCCCTAATCCTTGCCCACCACCCGTAATTGCTACAACAGAATCTTGAAGTTTCATATTTGACCTTAATAATAAGAGATAGTTGGTTTAATAATACAGAGAAGTTTGTGACATTCACACACGGCAAGATATTATGTCAGCAATCGTGACATGTGGCCACAAATTCACATCGTCAAAATCTATACTATCCTCTCAAGTCGCTTGTTATAGTGTCTTTAATGGACTCAGCGTATCGAGGATTTTTAGGTGTTCGTCACCCAATATCAGGATTATTATGAAACTTTTGTTCATGCTTTTTATTGTTATGCCCGTTGTAGAGATGACGGTTTTAATCAAAGTGGGATCCCTAATAGGTGTGTGGCCTACAATACTTTTCGTGTTACTTACAGCTGTTATTGGCGCCTCCTTGTTAAAGCGTCAGGGGCTTAGCACGTTGATGCGCGCTAATCAGAAAATGAATGCAGGCGAAATACCTGCGAAAGAAGTCGCGGAGGGCTTTATGCTTGCTGTGGGGGGCGCGCTTCTGTTGACCCCCGGTTTTGTAACGGATGCGATTGGGTTTGCGCTTTTAATGCCGGGTGTTAGAGGCTTGATGATAGGCCAGATAATGAAAAAAATGGTCGTGACAGGCGCTCAGCAATTTACTCATGGCTACGGAACTAGTGAAGGACCATTTACCCAGACGAAAACCTCTTATCGAACCTACCAAGATCAGGACGGTGTTATAATTGAAGGGGAGTTCCAAGAAGAATCTCCCAGAAAAGATCATCATTCGGATCAGATAGAAAAAAACTGATTATTTTTCTCTTTGTCTATTGAAATGAGTTTATGCAGCCCCATTTATAGAGCCACCACTATTCAACTGATGTTAGCGTATGAGCAGTTGGCTGATTAATTGTAGCGCCTGTTAAATAGCTGATATTGGTATTTGTATAGTCAACATTGATTGTAAAATTGATTTTTTTCGGATTAATAACCTAATTTTGGAGAATCTGTGAAATGAAGATCCGCCCGTTACATGATCGTGTAGTTGTACGTCGTAAAGATGAAGAAACTACTACTGCAAGCGGCATCGTACTTCCTGGAAGTGCTGCTGAAAAACCATCTCAAGGCGAAGTAGTCGCTGTTGGTACTGGACGTATAATGGATAACGGAGACGTTCGTCCATTAGCGCTTAAAGAAGGCGATATCGTTGTGTTTGGTCAGTACTCAGGTAACAACACTGTTAAGGTTGACGGCGAAGAACTGTTAATCATGAGTGAAAGTGAAATCTACGGTGTTCTTGAAAGCTAATCGCCCAGTTTTTTAAGCTTTTAACAGGTTAGATATTAAAGGTTAATAGGAAGGATAAATTATTATGTCAGCTAAAGACGTTAAATTTGGTGATTCAGCTCGTAAGCGTATGCTTGCTGGCGTCAACATTCTTGCAGATGCAGTTAAAGTAACGTTGGGACCTAAAGGTCGTAACGTAGTATTAGATAAGTCATTTGGCGCGCCAACCGTCACTAAAGATGGTGTTTCGGTTGCTAAAGAGATCGAACTTAAAGATAAGTTTGAAAACATGGGCGCACAAATGGTTAAAGAAGTTGCTTCTCAAACCAATGATGCAGCCGGTGACGGAACAACGACAGCAACCGTATTGGCTCAGGCTATTGTAAACGAAGGCCTTAAAGCAGTGGCTGCGGGTATGAACCCAATGGATCTTAAGCGCGGTATCGATAAAGGCGTTCTGGTAGCAGTTGAAGAAATCAAAAGCTTTTCTCGTCCTTGTGAAAACAACAAAGAAATTGCTCAGGTAGGGACTATCTCTGCGAACAGCGATACCGTTGTGGGTAACATCATCGCTGAAGCAATGGAGAAAGTAGGTAAAGAAGGCGTTATCACTGTAGAAGAAGGTAGCGGTCTGGAAGATGAGCTGGATGTTGTGGAAGGTATGCAGTTCGATCGTGGCTACTTGTCTCCTTACTTCATCAACAATCAAGACAATATGTCTGCTGAGCTAGATAGCCCATTTATTTTGCTAGTGGATAAGAAAATCTCAAACATCCGTGAGTTATTACCGGTACTTGAGAATGTTGCAAAAGCAGGTAAGCCTTTGTTGATCATCTCTGAAGATGTTGAAGGCGAAGCACTTGCAACATTGGTTGTTAACAACATGCGTGGAATCGTTAAAGTTGCCGCTGTTAAAGCGCCTGGCTTTGGTGATCGTCGTAAAGAAATGCTACAAGATATCGCTATTTTGACAGGCGGTACTGTGATCTCTGAAGAAGTTGGGTTATCGCTTGAGAATGCGACGCTTGATGATTTAGGGACTGCAAAGCGCGTTAATATCAGCAAAGAAAATACCACTGTAATTGATGGCGTGGGTGCAGCAGCAGACATTGAAGCGCGTGTTGGTCAGATCCGTAAGCAAATCGAAGAAAGCTCTTCTGATTACGATCGTGAGAAGTTGCAAGAGCGTGTAGCCAAATTAGCTGGCGGCGTTGCAGTTATCAAGGTTGGTGCTGGTTCTGAAGTAGAAATGAAAGAGAAGAAGGCACGTGTTGAAGATGCACTTCACTCAACCCGAGCGGCAGTAGAAGAAGGTGTTGTACCTGGCGGCGGTGTAGCGTTGGTTCGTGCTCTTCAGTCTATTGTTGACCTTAAGGGTGATAATGAAGATCAAAGCGTTGGTATCAACCTGTTACGCCGTGCGATGGAAGCACCTATGCGCCAGATCGTAGAAAATGCCGGTGGTGAAGGTTCTGTTGTGATCGATAAGGTTAAGCAGGGCGAAGGTAGCTTTGGTTACAACGCAGGCAACGGCGAATACGGCGATATGCTTGAGATGGGTATTCTTGACCCAGCTAAAGTAACCCGTACCGCACTGCAGTCTGCTGGCTCTATAGCGGGTCTTATGATTACTACTGAATGTATGGTAACAGACCATATTGAAGAAGGTGCCGCTGCACCTGCTATGCCTGATATGGGCGGTATGGGCGGTATGGGTGGCATGGGCGGCATGATGTAAGCCCCCCCCCCTCGCTATTGACTGATAAATGCAGCTGATATGTGTTTGTCAGTTGCACTTTTAAAAAGCCTCTTTTTATTAAAAGAGGCTTTTTTATTGCTGGGTCGTTAGAAGGTGAAAGTGAGAAAGTTATAATTTTGGGCACAAATACCTGATAAAAGCTGGATTTAACGTTAGAATTGGTCTGTAATTCATTGAAGTTATACGCTCATTTGCGAGCAGCAGAGAAGAAAAGAGCCGCGTGTTTAAGAAAATACTGTTATTTTTACTGGTTGGAGTGATCTCTTATACCTGTTTTTTGATTGCAACACTTCCCGCCAGTTTTGTTTGGAAGCATGTTTCCCCGCAGTTGCCACTGAAGTCTTTGCAGCTTGATGTTAAAGGTGTTTCTGGCACTGCCTGGAAAGGTTACGCACACCTTCATTCAAACGGTATTGAAGGTGTATTAGGCTGGGATATATTATTCTCAGGTCTTTTGACCGGATCACTTCCGGTAGATTTTGAATTGAAAAGTAATGGTGGGACATTGGCGACCAATGCCCGTTTTTTTTCCGATGGTATTGAGTTGGATCATACTCAGGGTACTGTAAATTTGCAGTCTTTGAACCCACTGCTTAAAAAGCAGCGTGTTACAGTTAATGGTGAATTTCAGATAAATCACTTAAGCATTGGGTATTTTGATGGTGCTTTAACGGCTGCAAAAGGGCTGTTTAGTTGGACGGGAGGGCGAGTTGAATATCCGGCGGGAAGGGAAATTCATGGTAACCAATTCCCACCGTTTACAGGTGAGTTAGGGCAAAAAGCAGATATAACGTCGCTTATAATCAAAGATGCTGAGTCTTCGATAAACTCTATTGAAGCGATTATGGAAAATACCGGTATCGCGACGTTAAAAGTAAAGCGACGGCTTTTGGACTTAGCAAATGAGCCGTGGCCAAAAAATTCTTCAGAAAATGACGTGGTTTTTAAGGTTAGAAGAAAAATTCTGTAAGTTGATAACAGCGTGAGTAACGAGTATTGATATTGCTTTATACAGTGAATTAAGTGTTAAAAAGTGAGTTTTAGAACGTGGTAACAGAAAAGCTTCGTAAGGTGACGACATTAGATAAACTTCCGCAATGGATATTATCCCTCTTATTGTTGTGTTTCGTCATCTATTGTTCAAATCTGTTAGCAGCGCTTACGTGGAATGTATTAGAGGCTGATGAGCAGTTTGTTGGTCCTACCCATTTTTCGAGCGAGAGTGTTGAGCAGGGTTCCCGCGAGTCGATAGATAGCTCTATATTGTTGACGCAAAGCTTATTCGGCAAACAGAGTGCATCTAGCCGTACGCAGCCACTAATGAAAAACATAGAGGCTCCCAAGACTAAGCTACAGTTACAACTTAAAGGCGTATTTACCTCCGAGCGTGAGAGTGAATCTAGTGCTATAGTTGCTCAGAGAGGTCAGAAAGGTGAATATTTTAAGGTCGGTGACAAACTTCCGGGTAATGCCGAGTTGGTCGCTGTGTATAGTGATAGAGTTCTGCTGAAGAGACGTGGCAGGCTTGAAGCCCTTAGTTTTGAAGATGTAACTCAAGCCAGCAATGGAATCGCAAAAGTAAAATCGGCAGTTAATAGGTCGCAGGTATCATCCCCAAGGCAGTTTGTTGATGTCGCTGAGAAAAGGTTAGCTGAAAATCCGTCAACGGCATTAGCGTCTGTGGGGTTGAAACCTGTAAAAGATGGCTCTGCATCTGGATATGTTTATGATGGAAATAATCCTATGTTAGCAGGCATGAATTTGAAACCGGGTGATGTTGTTCGTTCGGTCAATGGTAACCCCTTAGGGGATATCAACAAAGATAAAGCACTCTTGAAGCAACTTTATCAAGAGGGTAGCTTAGAGGTTGAAGTTGAGCGTGGCGGAACCAGTTTCTATATAAATTATCCGTTACGTTGAAATAGATTACAGATTTTATTCATGAATTAGTCATGGTTATAACGTTATATTTTTGATTTAAGCAATAATAAAATAACCAAACATATTATAGACACATGGGAATACAGTTTTCGATGAAGCGGTTTATTTCGGTTAGTCACGTAATTATTTTGAGCTTTTTGTTTATGTTCTCTCAGGTATCTTGGTCTGAAGAGCAGACGTGGAAGGTGAACCTTAAAGATGCTGATATCCGTGCATTTGTTACTCAAGTTTCTGATATTACCGGCTACAGCTTTGTAATTGACCCTCGAGTAAAGGGGAAAGTGACGGTTATATCAAATGCTCCGATGGATCGTGATGCTGTATATGAGATGTTTCTTTCAGTGCTTCAAGTTCACGGTTTTTCCGCAATTCCTTCTGAAGGGGTTATTAAAATTGTTCAGCAAAATGAAGCAAAGCAGAAGGCCACCAATCTTCGCTTACTGTCTAGAGTGCCCGCAGAGCAATTAGTGACACGAGTCATTCAGGTTAAGAATGCGAATGCTTTAGAGCTCGTGCCGATTCTTCGTCCAATGGTTGCCAAGTACGGTCACTTGGCAGGTGTTGCTGCTGCTAATGCCTTAATTATTAGTGACCATATTTCTAATATTAAACGTATTAGTGGAATTATCGAAGAGCTAGATAGTCCATCACAGTATGAACTTGAAGTGGTTCAACTCAATGAGGCTTGGGTGGGGGATTTGGTAAAACTGCTCGAGGAACTCGCTCCATCCGAGTTAGGTAAGTCGGGTGCAAAAGCGTCCGCGAAGAAGTTTAGTGTAGTGGCAGATGAAAGAAGTAATCGATTAATTATTAAAGGTGATGAAAACTTTAGGGATAAAATTAAAAAGTTAATTACTAAGCTAGACCAGCCTGCCGCTACTTCAGGAACAACAAAAGTCGTTCGACTTAAGCATGCTGATGCGAAAGAGATGGCTGAGTTGTTGAAAGGCATCATGGGTGACATTAGCTCAGAAAGCAAAGACCTAGGTGCAAAGAAAAATAGTAGTGCATCAGCAACCGTTTATGCAGATGAAGGTATTAACGCCTTGGTTATTAGAGCTGAGCCATCTGTACTTCAAGAAACCGAAGAGATTATCCGACAACTGGATATTCGTCGTGCGCAGGTCTTAATTGAAGCTGCTATCGTTGAAATCGGTGATGAAAATACCAAAGGTTTAGGTGTGCAGTGGGCGCTTTATGATGCAGGAGGAGCGATTCCTGGAGCATTAACGAATTTTGGTGAGGTGGGCCTGAGTGCAGCTAGTGTATTGAGTGCTATAGCAAGTGATGATCCATCTGCGGTAGCTGGTGTTGCTCAAGGTGGACTTACGCTAGGTGTTGGGCAAGAAAACGGTGGCACGAGTTGGGGGGCATTAATACAGGCCCTTGATTCAAACATTGATGCAAACCTACTGTCTACACCTAAAATCATTACCATGGACAATCAAGAGTCCTCAATTATTGTTGGGCAGAATATTCCAATTAAAACAGGTGAGTCGACGACAGCTGGGGATGGTACTTCAAACCCATTTACTACGATTACTCGTGAAGATATAGGTGTTAAGTTGGTCGTGACACCGAGTATTAGTGAGGGGGATTTGGTTCGCCTTGACATTACTCAAGAGATCTCATCAATTGCGGATAGTGTAGATGTGGCAACGGATATTGTGACTCAAAAGCGCGAGATCAAAACCAATGTGCTAGCTGATGATGGAGAAACGATTGTATTGGGTGGCTTAATTACTGAGGATTATAGAGTTAAGGTTAGTAAGGTACCATTCTTAGGTGATATACCATGGGTAGGTGCGTTATTTAGGAGTACTGAGAATAAACGTGAAAAGCGAAACCTATTAATTTTCCTTCGCCCAACGATATTAAGAGACAAGGAGAGAACTAAAGAGATTACAGAAGAGAAGTTTAATGCGCTTTGGGAGCTGAATCTTGGGATTAAAGAAGACAGAGGCCGTACTAGAGAGCGACCAGAGGGGGAGATTATTCCTCGGCCTCCAGTGGACTCGCTATTCGAAGGAAATAGGCTCAATGATACGATTGAGGATGAAGAACCCGAAACTGAAGAGTGATATCTCGCTCAGGGTCATTGAATAACGGGTTTTTGGTTTATATTCGTAAAAAGGGCCAGATACCGAAAAGTGTCTGGCCCTTTTTTTGGTCTAATGTAAAGGGTGTGCTTGTTGCGTACTAAACACTCCGAGCTACCCGTAGCTGTGATACAGCGCACCGTTAAAAGAGCGCACCTGAGGGGGTGCCAGGTATGGGCTCTACCTAGTCTTGAGGTAAAAGTGGAGGCATTGGGCAGTCAAGTACGACGGCTACGAGTCTTAATAGTTCATATTCTCGAGGGCTGACCTGATTGTCGGCCATGACACACTCTATAAATGAGTCTATTAAAGGTCGTTTGAGTATGGGGGATAGCAGTCTTAGCTTGTTTAAAGCATGACTAATTTTACGAGCGTTGTAAGTTGGCTTTTCTACCCACTGAATATTATCTGAAAATAACTGAATCGCCTGAGTAAAACGAGTCTGTTGCTCTTTTTTGTTGGTGGTTGATGCTATGACAAACAACCTTAGAATTAGCGCGATCTCACTGCTTACATCTGTGAACGAATGATACTTACTTTTTATTCTATGACCATAAGATACAGTGAGTTGCTGTTTTGTTAACGTGACTAATGCAAATTCAAAGAAGGTTATTTTTTCATCAGTATTTGCTATGCGAGATAAATCCTCTATTAGTGTTTGTTTATGTTCATTGCTTAGGTTTCTGAGTGAGCTGATGGCCATTTCAAAAATGGGAGTCCTCTGACGAAGTGTTATGTCGTCGATCAGCATTTTAGCCTGGGAATAGGTCGGTGAACTAAGGTCGTTTTGTGATCGTTGGGATAATTGTTTTATAGCTTTTGCGTGAAGTTCTTTGGATGTTTCATTCAACATCAGCAACAGTACTGCGACCTTAGCGCCTTCTGGGGTGTGCACGAGGGTTTTTATCTCAGCAGGTATGCTTTTTAGTAGCGTGACCGCATAATCAACGTGAGCTGGGGTTACCGTTCCCGCTGTTTGTTCTATTGCAGTTAATGACTGTGTAGAATTATTAGCTGTCTGAGGGGTGTTTAAAGAATGCGAATTAGTTAGGCCTATCGTCGTTTGAGCAAACCCTATTGTACTGTTCGCTATTGGCTCGGCGTTTGGGTGTGAAGCCGCTGGCTTATATTCACTTGGTTTAGATGTTGATGCTCGTTTCTTAGAGGCATGCTTACGTGCTTTAAAGCGTACTAGGTACGATGTATCAATAGTCGATATGCGCTCGTTTAGTGGCGGGTGTGAGGCTAAAAGACTACTAAATTGTAGTTTAACGGATTCCGCAAAGCATAAATGATTAAGGTCCTCTGCGTGGCGAGTTACTCTAAGTTGGGAACCTTCTTGGTTATCGAATATTTTGTAAAGTGCACTGGCAATGCCTTCTGGGTTTCGCGTGAACTGAACAGAGGCTGCGTCCGCTAAAAACTCTCGTTGTCTCGATATTGCAGCCTTGATAACGCGCCCCATAAATAAACCGGTGTAGCCAATGCAGATCAGCGCAATGCCAATAAACAGTTGCGCTATACCATGTTTGCTCCTATTGCTGGAACGGTAGCTGTGAGAGCGACTGAAAGAGGTTCGTATTAGAAATTGGCCTATTTGGCCAATTAACAGAATTCCCGCCAAAATGGCGATCAAGCGAATGTTAATACGCATATCCCCGTTTAATATATGGCTGAACTCATGGCCAATAATACCTTGAAGCTCATCGCGCGATAGCTGTTCAAGTGCCCCTTTCGTAATGACGAGAACACATTCAGTGGGCTCATAGCCTGCCACAAATGCATTGATTGAATGCTCGTGATCCATAATGTAGAGTTCTGGCATCATCGTTCCTGAGGCAATTGACATCTCTTCTACTAGGTTGATAAAACGCTGCTCTAATTTGCCTTGTGAGTCTGTGTCTACTTTCCTGCCTTTGGCCATGTCTGCCACCGCTCTGCCACCTTTAGAGAGATTGACAAATTGATGGATAGTTCCTGCGAGAATGGTAAGTGTCATTGCAGCTGAGATTGAGAGGCTAATGCGGCTAGAGAACCAATCTTGAAGCCTTAAAGACTGGGTGTCGGAAAAGTTCAATATAAAATAACAGATCAGGTTGGTAACGATGATAATAAGGGTCACTGCTATTAGAAACAGGACCCCTAGAAGCAATGATTTCTTTCGTGCGGTTGCTTGGTGGTCGAAAAAATTCATAAACTATTAACGCTTAATTGAAAGATATTTTTACCGCTTTTTTAGCCTCTATATCTTCTAGCTCGAAAAGCGCTGTTTCTTTAAAACCAAAAAAACCGGCAATGAAGTTGTTTGGAAACTGCTCTCGGTAAGTGTGATAGGCCATTACAAAGTCATTGTATGCTTGCCTTGCGAATGAAATCTTGTTTTCAGTACTTGATAGCTCTTCCATTAGTTGTTGAATCGTCTCGTTTGCTTTGATATCTGGATAGGCTTCTGCCACTGCATAAAAATTGGCCAGCGCTTTGTTGAGTAGATTCTCCGCCCCCATTAGCTTCTTAACTGCTGACCCATCTTCTGGGTGTTGAGCGGCTGATTTTGTTGCTTGGGTGGCCTGATTACGAGCCGAAATAACCTTTTCAAGGGTATCCTTTTCGTGATTCATAAAGGCTTTTGCAGAATCGACTAAATTGGGGATTAGGTCATGCCTGCGCTGTAACTGTACATCAATTTGTGAGAAACCATTCTTAAAGCGGTTTTTGAGGGTAACCAGCTTGTTATATATTGAAATTAAGTAAAAGACTGATATCACTATTACTACTAGTCCGATGATTGTACTGGTTGACATAATTCACCTTGAATGGATTATCAGGTTGATTTAATGGTTAATCAATTTTAGAGGGAGTTTTAGAATATTCCAAAATGTACGTCAAAAATTCATCTGCAGGTACGGGTCTGCTATAAAAATATCCTTGCCCCATATCGCAGCCGCGACTGACTAAATAAGACTCTTGCTCCTCGGTTTCTACGCCTTCGGCTATGACATTTAGGTGAAGGCTTTTACTGAGTTGAATCACCGCGTTAACGATACTAGTATCGTCTTCGTCAACAAGCAGGTCATGAACAAATTGCTTGTCAATTTTAACCTTATCGATCGGTAGCTTTTTGAGGTAACTCAATGAAGAATAGCCGGTACCGAAGTCATCAATGGCTGTTGATACCCCATACTGTTTTATATGGTTAAGGGTGTCGACCGCATTTGAAAGGTTTTCCATTACGCCTGTCTCTGTAATTTCGACTTCTAGATACTGGGCCTCAATATGATGCTTGTCTAATGTGCTTTTAATGTACTTTTCTATGGTTGAATCTTTTAGCTGAACTGCAGATAGGTTAATGGCTAACTTTATAAAGTGGCCTTGTTTTTGCCAGATGGCAGCTTGTTTGCAGGCTTCATCTAATACCCAGTTTCCGATATCGACAATGGTTCCGTTGTCTTCAGCAATCGGAATAAATATGTCTGGCGGTACAAAGCCACGGGTAGGGTGAACCCATCGAAGTAATACTTCTGCACCAACAATAGTATTGTTTTGGTAGTCTATTTGAGGCTGAAATACGATGTTGAATTCATTATTGGTAAGAGCATGGGAAAGATCTTTTTCCATCAGCTTTCTTTCACGCATTTCGCTGTCTACGCTTGCAACATAGAATTGAAACTGATTTCGGCTAACGGTTTTTGCCAGTGTCATAGTCTGTTCTGACTTCTGTAAAAGGTCATCTGCATTAGAGCCATCATCAGGGAAGATAGTAATACCAATGGTGGTGTATAAATTGATGCTAAATTCATCAATTTCAAAAGGTGCGCTTAAGCATTTAAGCAGTTGTTCGGCCAGTTCAGCCACGTTATATGCGTTGTGGATATTATACTGAATGAGGGAAAACTGGTCTCCGCCTAGCCTGGAGGCTGTATGCAACGCCCCATTGTTGTTTGACAGTCTCTCAGCGAATGCCTGGAGTAATCGGTCGCCTACTGTATAGTTGAATTGGCTATTGATCGATTTAAAATCATCTATTCCACAACACAAAACGGCTACCTTATGGCCTGCATGCTTGGCATCATCGAGAGTGCTTTGCAGGTGGTTTCTAAACATCAGTCTATTAGGTAGCCCAGTTAAGGGGTCGTATTGCGAGAGTTTAAGAACTCTCGCTTCTGCAGCTCTTCGTTTTTGTTGGTTGTCAGAGATCTCTTCAAGAAGATCGTTCGCTGTGCTCACCCAGACCCCTAACTCATCATATTCGTGATTCTTGGGGGCGGGAATTGTCTGTCTGCCAGGCTCTGATGGGTTGACCTTTAATAGTGACTGAATGATTCCTGAAAGTGGTCGTGTTAGAAGGTAGTGATAGACAAGAAATAAGATCGCGGCAAGTATGCCGGCTCTGAGAATACCAGAGGCGAATACGACTACTGAACGCTCTAAAAATAATTCGGACTTGTGGGCGGTATCGATGGTAATAACTAAGTAGCCGTAATAAACAGGTTGGGGTTCATTTTTAATGAGTTGAACACTAAATTGTTTTTCTTGGCCAAAAACTGAGTCAGTAAGCCATCGAAAAGGGGCGTGGTGCAGGGGGCGAGATTTTTGGGCTAACAGTGTTTCATCTGGATGACCTATAGCGGCATAATGAACCTCTCTCTGTTGAAAGAGTCCTTCTACGACTTGCTGGGCGAGCTCAGGGTCTATGCTATACACGGCCTGAGTAGCGGGGTCTTTTACCACATCGAGTATTTGAGCTGCTTGGTTATCCAGCTCATCCATCGCTCTGAACGCATCTAGTGAAATTTGCCCGATACTGAGTACTCCGCCCGCGATTAGGGCTGTTAGTATGACCCAGCGAAGGAGTTTGATAGATAGTCGCTGGTTTTGTGGGTGCATCTTTGTCATTAGCAGAAATATTCTTAGTAGCGGAGAAGTTAGTGTAAAATCAATTAACTAACTATCAGTGTAGCAAAAAAAATAGATCGGGAAAGGGGGGGTGGAAAGAAATTTGAATCATTTTCTAAACAGAGGGGGGGGTGAAAGAAACCGCACAGTGGCGGTTTCTTTTTAGCGTAAGCTTTAAGCGGCCAGGTTTTGGGCAACAAACTCCCAGTTAACCAAGTTCCAGAATGCGCTTAAGTAAGCAGGGCGCGCATTACGGTAGTCTATGTAGTAAGCATGCTCCCATAGATCTACGGTTAATAATGCTGTTTGACCTTCAGTCATTGGGGTGCCAGCATTGCTTGTGTTTACGATTTCTAGAGACCCGTCTGCATTCTTCACTAGCCACGTCCAGCTAGCGCCGAAGTTATTGACTGCTTTATCGTTAAGCTGAGTTTGAAATGCTTCGAAAGAGCCAAATGCTGTATTAATCGCGTCAGCTACAGCGCCTTCTGGTGCGCCGCCCCCATTAGGGCTTAGGCAGTTCCAGTAAAACGTGTGATTCCAGATTTGAGCTGCATTATTGAATACCGGACCGCTGGAAGATTTAATGATTTCTTCTAGTGTCTTCCCTTCAAATTCAGTGCCAGGAACCATGCCATTCAACTTATCAACATAAGTCTTGTGGTGTTTGCCGTGGTGAAACTCTAATGTTTCTGCTGAGATGTGAGGTGCTAATGCATCTTGTGCGTAAGGTAGTGCAGGTAGTTCAAAAGCCATGCTGGTCTTCTCCATTCTTTTCTATCAGGAATTGCATTTGATTTGATTTTTCATCATTAGAATTTTAGGCGGAGCCAAAGTCTGATGCTATTTGCTGATCTACATCAAATCTCTTTTGTCGCGAGATAATAGCACTGAAATCTCTAGGTATCTATATATCTGCTGCATATTGATTGCCGCCAACTATCAGAAACTAATGATAGTTGGCGTAAAAAGCTAATTTGTTGCGGGTGGCCTTTAGCTGATAGAGGATATGAAGTCAGGACTGCCGGGCAAAAACGATGCTACATTTTTAACTCGCCAGGCCAGCTCTTCATAGCTATCTGCTTGGACGGTGACGTGTCCCAGTTTCCTGCCTTTTCGCTCTTCTTTACCGTAGAGGTGGAGGTGGGCGTAGGGCAGTTTAAGTATGGCTTCTTTATCACCCTTTTCTGTAATGATATTGATCATGCAGGTCGGTTTGTTCGCTAAGGTGTTGCCTAATGGTAGCCCTGAAATTGCTCTCAGGTGGTTTTCAAACTGGCTACTTGCAGCACCTTCAATGGACCAATGACCTGAGTTATGAACTCTTGGAGCCATTTCGTTTGCCATCAATCCGCCAGGCGTTTCGAACAGTTCCAGTGTTAGGATTCCGACATGATTTAATTCGTTAATCAGAGCTTTAATATGGCTTTCGGCTTGTTGCTGTAGTTCAGCGGGTACTTTAGGGGCGGGTGCTATTGA
Source organism: uncultured Oleiphilaceae bacterium (assembly GCA_913060665.1). Classification (GTDB taxonomy): domain Bacteria; phylum Pseudomonadota; class Gammaproteobacteria; order Pseudomonadales; family Oleiphilaceae; genus Alkalimarinus. The sequence continues at coordinate 7,314 of CAJXUY010000009.1, read as the reverse complement.
GTACCGAAGAATGCCGTCATGGTGATTATTTTCAGCTAGCGGGTAGAAGGCAACTTCACCAGTGGTTGATCGGGCTGCAATAATGGAGAGTTCACGTGAGAAATTGATGAAAGACTCAACGATTACGGCGTCGTGATTGATTGAACTCCATGCTTCTTCTGCGTCCGCCACATCTCGAAGTACCGCCTGGCCTTTGCCATCGTATCCTTCAGTGACTGACTTGGCGACTACTGGGCAGCCAAGTTCTGCCGCGGCTTTAGCTAGTTCTTCTGCATTAGTTGCGATACGGTATTCAGCAGTAGGTATTCCTAGCTCTTTAAATAGTGCCTTTTCTTTTGCCCTGTTTTGGCATACTTCAATAGACTTGGATGAAGGGTATAAAGGCTTTTGTTTTTCTATCGATTGAGTGAGCTCAAGCGGTAAGTGCTCAAACTCGTATGTAACGACATCAACTTTTCGCAGAAATTCATCTAATTGAGTCCCAGAACCTCCTTTATCAACTAAAATATCGCCAAAGCCGACGCTAGGAGCACCACTGGTGTCGTAAAAACTAAATGACATCTCTAAGGGGTAACCTGCTATTGCAAGCATGCGCCCCAATTGACCTGCACCCAATATGCCTACTTTCATTTTGCCGCTCTCTCGGATTCGCCTCTAGGGTCTGGATTATCAAGTATCGTTTGAGTTTGATTTGCTCTGAAATCATCGACTGCTTGCTTAATCTCTGGGTTTTGCAAAGCAAGTATCTGGCCTGCAAGCAGGCCTGCATTCGTTGCCCCTGCTTTACCAATGGCCAGTGTGCCTACCGCCACTCCGCCAGGCATTTGCGCGATAGACAAAAGTGAGTCAACACCATTCAGTGTTCTAGACTGGACAGGAACCCCCAGTACCGGTAATGATGTTTGCGAAGCTACCATGCCGGGTAGATGGGCTGCACCACCGGCACCTGCAATTATAACTTGAATACCGTTGGACTCAGCAGTCTTTGCATAATCAAACAGTAAGTCTGGGGTGCGGTGTGCTGAAACAACCTTGGCTTCGTAAGCAATGCCTAGCTTTTCAAGCATTGTTGCGGCATTTTCCATGGTGGGCCAGTCTGACTTAGAACCCATGATTAGGCCAACAAGTGGTTGCATTTTGTGTCCTCAAGATAATTCAATGCGTATTGCGACTACTATTCAACATTATATAGAGTAGTTTAGTAAAGAAGGGTACCCTTCGAAAAAGACACTCTAATGCTGTATTGAATGAATATTAGCCAGAAAAAGGGGCATATAGTAGAGATTCAGCGATTACCATGCAAACTCAATTTACTTTGGCGGTATGGAATCACATAATTGTCGGCAGTAAAACAATAGTTTCTAATGAAAAAGTTAACGTTAAGGAGTTTAAATGGAAGGTTTGAGACCTGATAGAGATGAAGTCGATAGCTTTCAACGAAGCCGAAAGGCGGGGAAGGCTGCAGCAAAACCAAATGTCACTCCTAGTGCTAACCCTGTATCCAAGACTGGAAAGACGAGTGCCGTGGCGCCAAAGTCTGGTACGCCTATCACTGTATGGCTCATGATGGTAGTGATTGCTACCGTGGTTTCCTGGTTTGGGTGGGAAGGGTATAAACAGCAGCAGTTGCTAGATGCGACGACTGCCGAGTTGAATGATGCGTTGGTATTTATTAGACAGAGTAAGTTATTGATGGCGCGGTTTGAGGGGGAGTTAAGTGAGACCGGCGCCGAGCTTGAAGAGAATGATTCAGGTGCGCAAAAGAAATTGAAATTTCTTGAGTCTGAGATTCGCAAACTTTGGGGTGTTGCATATGACCGCAACCGAAAGGCCATAGCGGCAAGTGATGCGGCCATTAAGCAACACGGAGCCGAGTTAACGAATATGGCTTTACTGATTAAGCAACAAACGAAGAGCCTGACTGAGGCGAAGGTCGAAACAGAAAAAAGCGCAGCTTCGGCAGTTGCATTGCAATCTGAGGTTATTTTATTGAGAGGGCTAAATGATGAGTTGTTTGACCAGGTGAAGGCCATTGAGGATGCGTCTAGTAGTGCTATAGCAGAAGTTAGGCAAAGTATTGAAGCACTAAAGAATACGCAAAACGTCGAAGGTAGGGTGTTAATGAATGAGGTTGCTATTGAAGCAATTGATGCCTCTCGCCTTCAATTGAACGAGCGTATTGTAGCACTTGATAGTCGTTTAAATGACCTTCAGTTATCGATTAAGTCAGCACAGTCAACAAGCACTCAGGCGCCTTAAGTGTAGGAATCTATAGGTTGATAAGGTTTATTGATTCTACCTATTGCTTAATAGGTCTAATCGTCGCGATGAACCTACAAGGTGATAAATGAAACAGTATTCAACAGTAGATAGCTTGCTGCAGAGCTTAATAAAAACATCACACCTTAATGAAGGGCGAGAAGAAACACTTCTGGACTGGTATAGACGTATCAGGCATGTAAGTGAGGATGTTGTTTCAGAAGAGTTAAGCGCCCTTCAGGGTGGCTTTTCTGCTAACAGTGTAGGTCAGGCATTTGTTTACGGTTATGAGATCGCGATTCAGCGTTTAACTGGGCTAAATACGAAGGAGCAGTTGGCTGCGTTCTGTGTAACTGAAAACAAGAGTACTCACCCTCAGTCAATCAATGTATCTTTATCAAAGGGGGAAAATGGTCAGGTCTTTTTGAATGGCAGAAAAGATTTTGTAACGTTAGCTGCGGGGGCTAAATGGCTTCTGGTTGCTGCGAAATCAGGTTTATCAAGTGATGGGCGTAACCAGATCAAGCTTGTTAAAGTTGATGTTTCATCGTCGGGAGTTGATGTTGTAGTGCTGCCATCATTGCCTTTTATACCGGATGTCAGTCATGGAGTCGTGACCTTTAATGCTGTTGAGGTTGATGGTGATGATATTTTTTCAGGTGACGGGTACGGTGATTTTGTAAAACCATTTCGTTGGTGTGAAGATATTAATGTGTTTATATCTCTATCAGGCTACTTACTAAAAATAGCGTTGACTAACCAATGGCCATTAGAGTCAAAAGTGGAGATTATATCTATTTTAGCCACGCTATTAAGCATGCAGGGTATGGGGGCGGATGAGCCTATAGCTCATATTATCATGTTTGAGCAAGTGTCTAGGTTGGAGTGCTGGCTTGATCATTACGACCAAGCTTGGGCGAGTGTCGACTCATCTGTTGCAGTCGGCTGGAAGCGTGATAGAGCAATTCTTAAAATTGCCAGTCATGCTAGATCTGCTAGGTATAAAAAAGCATTGAGCCGATTGAGGCTAACTTAACCCCTTTCGGCCAGGTGCTCACTACTGTACAGCCACCCCTACTTCTAATGCTTCAAACCAATCAAGAAACTTCCCTACATTTTCGCCTCTGAATATTCTGCCATGTTGTGGAACCATTATTTCAATGTCTAGTTTTCGAACTCGACGTATCCAGTCTTGCTTTGCTCGGTTAGATGGCATCCAGCGTTGATGGAAAAGCTGCATTTTATCAATTTGGTCATTAAAGTTTTCTATCTCAAAGGGGGCGTCTGGGGCCTCGAGGGCGGCGCCGATATCACCTGAAAAAAGTATTTTCGCGACAGGATCGTATACATTAAAGTTGCCTGAAGAGTGGAGGTAGTGTGCTGGGATCAGTTGCAGGTCGATATTACCTATGCGAATCGTTTCCCCTTGATCCCTAATGGGCGCATATTCGATATTATTCATGCCAAAGTGACGAACGAACCCTTCCCAAAGCCAAGGGCAGTGGAGCTTTGCGTTGGGTAATACCTGATCCCAAAGGCCGAGAGACGATATAATGTCCGGGTCTTGGTGTGAGGCAAATAAATGGGTGATATTATCAATAGGGACGTATTTAAGTGTGGCAGCAAGCATGGGGGCAAACAGTTCAATGCCACCTGGGTCCAGTAGAATTGATTGCTCGCCAGAAGTAATTAGAAACTGGTTGGTATCAATTATTTTTTCAGGTTTCCCGGGGTCTCGACCAAACATTACCCATCGGTGGTTTTCATTGTAGAGCGTTGTTGCCTGCATGATCTTCTATTCTCTTTCGGTGCTGTTATTTTTGATTTCCCAATAATGAAATTGAGTGAGATACGTGTTCCTTTATTTTGTTGGCCATTACTTGAATACCATCAGCCATTTCAACTAAGTGACCTTGGAATTCACCGGTACGGACCGCCTCAAGTTTTGAGGTGACGGCAATAACATCTATGGCTCTCATGTGTTGTTGTATTTCACCCAATTTGTTGCGTAATTCACTCATCAGTTGGCCGAAACGGTGATCTAGCAATTTTTGTTTGGTATTAATTTCGTTAATAAAAAAGACAATGTCATTTTGATAGGTTGCCGATTCTGCTTGTCTGTAAGCAAGGTTAAGATTATTCAAAACGGCACTATTTCTCCATTCCATGACTGAGTGTGTGGAAATTTCAAGTGCGGTTATGTTAATTGATTTTGCTAAAGTGATCGTCTCGTTAGCCAATTCATCGTAGAAATTCGCGATTACTGCAAGTCCAGCAGCCTGACTGCCGGCTCTCAAAACGATTGCTCTTGCATTTTTCGATGAAATAGCAAGTTGCCTAGCGACCTGTCGAGCCTGGTGTAGCTCAGAGGCAATTTGCGCTGCCGCCACGGTTTGATTGGCGTGATTGTCTGACATAAAACAATGACCTTTATATTGTTACTTTGCTGCGAGTCTTGTTGTTTATAACCAATTGTTTAATATCAAAGTATAGACGAAGGTTTTTGATTTCATAGTTTTTGATTACCACTTTCTCGCCATTTTACCCAATGTTTAGCATGACAAACGATTATAAGTGCCGGTTAATATCAACCTAAATGTTTCAAAATGTATCCTATGACTAGAGGTGCTTCTCAATTTTTCAACCATAAGTTTGTTAGTATGGGAGATTACCTCTAATACTGTGATTGAATATAAATAGAAAAGTATTAGTGATGAGATTTTGGAGTTTACTAATATGTTAAAAAGAATATTGCAGGTAGCACTGGTTGCTCTCATGACGGCTTCTCAGGCGGGTTGTCTGTATATGGCGTTTGAGAAGCATGGCGGGGCTTTTTTAGTGCAAGTAAAGGGAGAGCAATTTGTTCATATACCAAATGACAAGTGGGACTCAACTAATAATGCGTTGGTTTACTTTTATCGTCCCGATAGTCGTTGGGCATCTGAAGAAATAGATGCCCCTAGTGTCTTTATTGATGACCATCGATATGTGGGCCTTCGGGCTAATGGTTTTACTTGGCTGGAAATGGCTCCAGGGCCAAAGCAGATAACAATGAGAAGGCCTATAGGTCTGTTGTTGGGTTTCGAGGGGGTCGGTAGTTTCGCTTTAAGCAAAATTGTTGATGCTGAGTTTGATGTTGAAGCGGGCAAAGTGTACTACTTTAGATACTCTGAAATAGAAGCGCCACCACTGCCAAATCCTGATTTAGATGCTGAGGATACATTGGCTCAAGGTGATATGCAGCTAGTTTCTCGCGAGGTTGCCATTAAGGAAATAGTGGCTACTCGATTCATTGAAAGTGAGCCGCCTTTCGCTAAAAATTCTGCAGGCACGTCTATTGTAGAGCAGAATAAAGAGGATGTTTATGAGAAAGAGAAGGCCAGGTTGGAAGCTGCCCATGAGGAAGAGTTAGCGCAGCTTAAGATAGATGGTCACTGGAAGAGTAGCAAGTGGTATTGGCCTTTTGGTGGAGGCCCAACGAAGCGTACTGAGGCAAGTGTTGAGCTTAAGGAGCTTGAAAAGGAACGAGAAGCTTACCTTCTAGCATTAGCTGAAGAGAACGAGCGAGATAAAAAAACTCGATGGTGGTGGCCGTTTGGTAGTAAGCAGGAGGATGAGCAAGAGCGGCAAGATCTGAAAGAGCAAGAGCAAAAAGTGACAGGCATCAGTCATAGACATTAATGATGGTGGCATGGGGTCACAGTTGCCTTGATAGTTGACTATAATAAATAGAAACTAAGTATTCATTAGGTGAGTGACTAAGTAAGGATGTTTAGGGGGGGAGATAGTGATGAGTGTAAAGAGTGTTGTTGCAGGTCGGCTGGAAAAAGCACGATCATTTGCTGATAGTCTCAGGTCGGTTTATGAAAGTGCGTATAGCAAAGCGACTGAAGTGCGTAAAGGCGGCGTTGAAGAGCTGATCAAAGATATCCAGCCAAGATTTCGAACCGCAGTTGAAGACGGTATTCATAGTGCTCAAGCAGTATTAGATGAGTTTAATCAGTCGTTGGCTGATAAAGCGATCCCTTCTTTTAGAAAGGGGGCTGTATCTAGGGAGCAGTTAGATAAAAAGGCGAAAGGAGTACAGTCTGCAGAAACTAAAGCTGTCCAGGTTAAAGTGAATACTCCAAGGGCAAAAAGTCCTGGTGCAAAGACATCTGCTACCAGAAGTGCTATTGCGAGAGGAAAAGCTAGTAAGAAGGCTCAAGTGAAAAAATAGAAACATTTAGCTAACTAAGTTTGATCTACTATACATAAACCCCAGCAATCCAGTTGTTGGGGTTTTTTTATTTTGTGTGTTGATTTATATGAGTAGTGAGCCGTTCGTAGCTAGGAGTGTTTCATTTTATTCAGTTGATTTAAAATGCTGACTCGAGCATCAATCATGTCTTGATACGTTTTTACTAGGCTGTCTTGCCCTTTTAATGAGGCTCGTTTGATGATCGTAAGTCGTCTTTCATAAAGGTTTATTTCTTCTACTAGCATCTTTTTGACGATACCAACTTGGTAGTGGTGTCCTTGAAAATGGATTTCTTGTGCGCGCCCCATTGTTTTCTCCTTGTCATTTAGACTGACTTCGTTGGATGCTCATAAAAGAGCATCTGAGTACGTTTTTATTTATTGTTGTTAGTTTGTTGCGCAATCACACGCTTGTTGTGTTTTCACTCCATAGCTACCTGAAATATAGTCAGAGGGTTGGATATTATCCAATGAATGATCATAATTTATTGATAGTACGTTTGTTGTTCTTAGTCGCTTAAAATATAAGCGAATAATTTGAATTTTGAGCATATTTCAACAATTGGTCCTTTTTTTTAGAAAAGTTAGAAGAATGCATTTGACACTTTGCTAAGAATCAGTAGAATGCGCATCTCCAATACGGGTTGGGGTGGTTAGCTCAGCTGGGAGAGCATCGCCCTTACAAGGCGAGGGTCACAGGTTCGATCCCTGTACCACCCACCAATATTGGAAATAAAGTGAGTGTTTTGATATTGCGGACCGGTAGTTCAGTTGGTTAGAATACCGGCCTGTCACGCCGGGGGTCGCGGGTTCGAG
>CAJXUY010000008.1 GCA_913060665.1 uncultured Oleiphilaceae bacterium | reverse complement strand
CTGTATTTTACCAGATATAGGAGGGGAAAAGAGGTTTTTCTACAGCCTCAACGCCAACATAAAGGGCCGGAAATCGCGCAGCGATTGGAGGTCCAGCCAGCTTGTCTGGCGATCTTTGATGTTATGGTTAAGTGTTTGATTTTTATAAACACACACCAGCCTGATCTATTGTGTGACTTACGTATTCATTACTATTATTTAGTGTGATTTTGATAATAACATGCCACTCTTTACAAACTAAGCCATCACCTTCGGTTTTGGATACTATGGCAGAAATTGTATTACTGCTTTCTTTATAACTTGGCTCTACACCCTTATGCTGAAACCAAGAAATAATTTCCTGCTTTTTTATACCTAAAACAAAACTCTTATCCAGCTCTGAAGCCCAGAATACTTTTTGTTTCTGAAGCTCGCTTGGTGAATCATTTTTATTAGATTCACACCCTAATGTAAGAAGAATAACTATTAAAATTAATATATTACGCATAACGACACTTAACGCCCTAATTTTAGGTAGTTTTGTGGAGAGGCGAAGCCGCGTAGCAAAGCTATCCTAAACATTTGCTGGTTAGTTTTCTTGTTAATCGAGGGCATCGAAAATTCCCTCTACCGTCTGCTCTACAGCTTCGTCTATTGCGCCGTCTACGAAATCATCAACAAAGTCACCTGTAAATGATTGCTGCTCATGAGCTTTAGCATACCCTTTTGGATCTCTATCTTCCCAGCCACCAGTAGTCTCACATATGTCGTAATACAGCTCTGGACGGTCTATGCGTATTTCACGACAATAATCTGAAGACGCATCGACAATTTTACCCTCTCTGTTGCTTGCCGTACTGCATGCTATTAAAAAAACAGAAAGTGCTACTAATAACGTTTTGGTCATAATATCCTTATTAAATAACGAATTAAGTAAGATAAATGCCTAGTAAAACTAACGCTGCCAACAACGGCAGACTTGTAGTAGTGATTTTTGTGCAATAATGGCGAAGCCATGCACAAAAAGCGCGGCTGCAAGGCTGTCCAAACCACGAAGTGGTTGATGTTGCTTGGCCTTGTTAGTTGTGCGGTTGCCTAGATGGTTGTTTAGAACAATCCACTTCCCGACTACTACGTTTTAATAATCTTGATCTTTTGTTTGCCCTTCACTCTCGCTTGATCAGGACAAGAATGATGTTGATTGAAACTTGTATCAGCCTCTTACGAAGTGGTCTTAAACAGAACGGGATATTATACGCCTGTTTAAGATCGAACAATGTGACGAAAAGAACAGTACATTCAGCCGCACCCCGTTCACTCAACCCCTCAATCTTTGGGGATTAAAACAACTAACGCTGCCAACAACGGCAGACTTGTAGTTGTGTTTTTTGTGCAACAATGGCGAAGCCATGTACAAAAAGCGCGGCTGCAAGGCTGTCCAAGCCATGAAGTGGCTGATGTTGCTTGGCCTTGTTATATTTTTGATAGTACGATTCAGTCACTAACTTCACTTTCAAAGACAAACCATGATTGCTGGGCAGAAGAAACCCAATGCTCTTTTTCACTGGCCTGACCTGATGCCTGTTTTGCATAGTTAATTGCTTCTTTCAGCTTATTATATGCATATGGTTCTACCTTACTTCTAAGGTTGTTTGCACTAAACTCTAAACGGTTTAAATAAACTTGAGCTTCCTTCTTTGTTGACGAATACATAGCATCTTCTAGGAGCTGATTAAGGCTTTTCAATTCTTCGCGTTGCATAAAACTCCTTTTGAAATTTTGAAATATAACAGCTAATTCTACGACCTCATGTCGTAGATTACTTTTTGCTTATAATATCGTTTAAAAACAAATCATTTCAATAGAAATCAATTTATTAGCCTAGCAATATGGCTAACCATTCCCTCAAATTGCGACACTGTGTCGCAATTTGCAAAAAAGTGACACCACTAATAAATATTATAGACTCAATAAATACAGATACTTATATAAAAGACTTATTCAAAAAGCGACATACTGTCGTATATCCTGACTTTTATTGTTTGATACGGCTCTAATAACAGCCACAAATACGACTACAAGCTGAATCAAAGTATTCATCTCAGACTTACTAATACTAAGAGGTTTAATGTAGATATACTGTATGTATTTATGTACAGTAGCATTCTAATTTAATTAACAAGGAGGTTTAATTAATGCAGGATATCCCCACCCCTCTTCCCGCTAAACCAGAGCGGTTTGTAGATAAACTACGGTTCTATATTCGCAAAAAAGGCTTAGCTTATAAAACTGAAAAAACCTACGTCAGCTGGATAATAAGATACATACGCTTCCATAATAAACAGCACCCTTCTCTTTTATCTGAAGCACATATTGAAATGTACCTTGATCATTTGGGGGTTCAACTCAATGCGGCTAAAAATACGCAAAGGACAGCATTAAATGCGCTGGTATTTTTATATCGAGAGTTTTTGGGTATTGAACTAAAAGACTTGAAATTTTCTCATGCTAAGAAGCCACAGAGATTACCGGTGGTTTTTTCTCATAATGAAGCGATACGTGTCATTGATGAGTTACGGAGACCTTATAAACTAATGGCACAATTGATGTTCGGCTCAGGCCTTCGCATATCCGAGTGCATTAGGCTCAGAGTTAAAGATCTTGATTTCAATATGAACGTGCTTATTGTACGCGATGGTAAAGGGGGTAAAGATCGCTCAACAATTTTACCTTCAGTGCTTCATGCGGCGCTAAAAAAGCAAATTGCATTGGTTCAGTTAATCCATAACCAAGATATTGAAGATGGGTTTGGTGAGGTATATATGCCAGATAGACTAGCCTATAAATACCCAAAATCAGCGTCATCGTTAGAGTGGAAGTTTTTATTCCCGTCAAACAATTATTCTGTTGACCCTCGATCAGATAAAACCAGGCGACATCATATAATGGATCGGTCGGTTCAGAGAGCAGTTAAAGCGGCTATCACCGAAGCAGGTATTCATAAACATGCAAACTGCCATACCTTTAGACATAGCTTCGCGACATCTTTATTACAGCAGGGATACGATATTAGAACGATTCAAAAACTACTGGGGCATGCGAATGTAGAAACTACTGAGATTTATACCCATGTACTAGGCCAAGGTGCAAGTGGTGTTATAAGTCCATTAGAGCGCTAGATTCATTTAGTTTTCAATCTAAATCTCTCTTTATAAGCTCCCCTCAAACAAAAAAGGCGCTTCAGTTTCCTAAAGCGCCCAATGGTTTCTTGTTGCGAGTTATTAATTTAACTAAACAAGAGGCCTTACTCTTAGTGATCCGCTACTGGTGCGCCGGCACCGCGAGGAACACGTATATCTTCGACCAGATGTTGAATACGCTCTGGTGGTGGTGGAGTAACCTTGGCTACTGCGAACGCCACTACAAAGTTCAACAACATGCCCAATGTACCGATGCCTTCTGGTGAAATACCGAAGAACCAGTTTTCAGGGCTATTGGCGGCTGGATTTACGAACTTAAAATAGATGATATAAGCAAAGGTAAATACCAAGCCTGACACCATACCGGCTATTGCGCCTTCTTTATTCATCTTCTTGTAGAAGATACCCATGAGTATTGCGGGGAAGAATGAAGATGCGGCAAGCCCGAACGCAAAGGCGACCACCTGAGCCACAAAACCTGGCGGGTTAATACCAAAGTAACCGGCGACACAAATCGCGGCTGCGGCGGCAAATCGTGCGGCCAGAAGTTCCTTTTTCTCATCTATGTTTGGCATTAAGTTACTCTTCAACAAGTCATGCGAGATCGATGTTGAAATAACCAATAGTAAACCTGCGGCGGTCGATAGCGCTGCCGCCAAACCACCAGCGGCCATTAACGCAATCACCCAGCCTGGTAATTGAGCAATTTCAGGGTTAGCCAGTACCATAATATCGCGATCAACATACAGTTCATTCGCATTATCGGTTGACTCGTTGGTGACTATACGTTCGTTGCTAGCGCCCCGAGCATCACCATCAAATGATGGTTTACCTGCAAATGGCTTACCTGCAACATATTGGATCTTGCCGTCGGCGTTTTTATCTTTCCATGCCAGTAGACCCGCGTTCTCCCAGCTTTCGAACCAATCAGGTAGGCCTTGGTACTCAGCTTCACTAACGGTTTCTAGTAGGTTAACACGTGCAAATGATGCAACGGCTGGTGCAGTAGTATAAAGGATCGCGATGAACAATAGAGCATAACCTGCTGACTTACGCGCATCACTCACTTTAGGTACCGTGAAAAAGCGTACGATAACGTGTGGTAAACCGGCGGTACCCACCATTAATGCCATGGTGATGAAGAACATATCAACGGTGGATTTACTACCGGCCGTATATTGCGAGAAGCCAAGTTCCTGAGACAGTCCATTTAGCTTATCAAGCAAGAAAGTATCACTGCCGCTGAGAGTCCCACCAAATCCAAGCTGAGGAATGGGGTTACCCGTAATCAACATAGAGATATAAATAGCAGGAATCATATAAGCAAAGATCATCACACAGTATTGTGCAACTTGCGTATAGGTAATTCCTTTCATACCTCCGAGTACTGCGTAGAAAAACACAATAGCCATACCGATCAGTACACCTGAATTGATGTCTACTTCAAGGTAACGAGAGAACACAATGCCCACACCGCGCATTTGACCTGCGACGTAGGTAAACGAGATAAAGATAACACAGATAATAGCAACCACTCGGGCCGCTTGAGAGTAGTAACGCTCACCAATAAATTCTGGAACGGTAAACTTACCAAACTTTCTTAAATAAGGCGCAAGACACATGGCGAGCAGTACATAACCACCCGTCCAACCCATTAAGTAAACTGCGCCATCACGTCCGACAAAGGAGATGATACCCGCCATAGAGATAAATGACGCAGCGGACATCCAGTCTGCGCCTGTAGCCATACCGTTAGCAATGGGGTGAACACCACCACCGGCTACATAATATTCACTGGTAGAGCCTGCACGAGACCAGATTGCGATGCCAATATAAAGTGCAAAAGTAGCACCTACAAATAGATATATGAGTGTTTGGGTATCCATTATCTGTCTACCTCCTATTCTTCATGAAAATCATATTTACGGTCGAGAGTATTCATTCGAGCCGTATATACAAAAATTAAAACAACGAAGGTATAGATAGATCCCTGCTGAGCAAACCAAAAACCGAGTGGGAATCCACCAATTTTGATTGTATCCAGCGCATCTACGAATAGAATTCCGCATCCATATGAAACGGCAAACCAAATCACTAACAACGTTAGTAAAAGTTTTACGTTCTCTTTCCAGTATGCTTGCGCATTTTGTTTATTATCTGACATACGACTCCTCCACGAGTATTCCACTTATTATTTTTGTAGCGGTATATCAAAGATAGGCTTCAATTGATGGAGTTGAAATAAGACTTTAGTCTATCGATTTATTTATCCTTAAATTCAAATAGTTATGTGTTTACCTGTAATTTAGAAGTGACATCTATTGAATATTCTATGGTGAGGGTTATGCTTTATGACAAAGGTTACTTAGCGATCTACACTTAATTATCGTAGTGTTATACGTTTATATTTTTCATAAAGAGGCGAAAGATGGTTCAGGGCTGGATATTAATCGCCTGTTCTTTTATCTATATTAGCGCGCTTTTCGGTATCGCCTATTATGGAGACCGTCATTCATTTCTTTATAATAACCGGTTTATTCGGCCGCAAATATACAGCCTCTCGATGGCCGTGTATTTTACATCTTGGACATTCTATGGCGCCGTTGGGCGGGCGTCGACTGAAGGCTTAGGATTCTTACCTATTTACCTCGGGCCACTGTTAACCTTCTTCTTTTTTGGCTCGATTATCGATCGTATTATTCGTATCAGCAAAAAACAAAGCACCACGTCTATTGCTGATTTTATTGCGGCTCGATATGGTAAATCTCAAGTCATTGCCGTATTAGTCACCACCATTGCGGTGATTGGCATCATCCCGTATATAGCACTGCAGCTAAAGGCCGTTTCGATGGGGTTTAGTATTTTAACCACAGGGGATGTAACACAAGACACCAGCAGCATATCCCTGTTTAAAGACACCGCTTGGTGGATTGCGCTATTAATGGCGCTCTTTACCATCGTATTTGGCACTCGGCATCTCGATGCCACAGAGCATCACCAAGGGATGATGCAAGCCGTGGCGTTTGAGTCTGTTATCAAACTGGTGGCATTCGTATTTGTGGGGCTGTTTGTCTGCTACAGTATGTTTAATGGTATTGACGACATATTTACCCGCATCAACCAATCATCAGGGCTCGAAAAATTCAGTCTTGGTGGCTTTAGTAGTAGCGAGTTTATCGCGCAAACCCTCATATCAATGTGCGCTATTATCTGCTTACCACGGCAATTTCATGTCACCGTGGTAGAAAACTATCACCGTTACGACTTCCAAGTCGCTCGCATCATGATGCCACTGTACCTCATCATCGCTAGCGCTTTTGTTTTACCGATAGCCGGCGCTGGTTGGTTGATGTTTGATGAGGGCTCGGTAAATGCCGATACCTTAGTGCTTAACCTGCCGATTATTGCTGATCAGAAATGGTTGACGATTTTAGCCTTTTTAGGCGGTGGGTCAGCTGCAACGGCAATGGTAATTGTCTCATCAGTAACTCTTAGCACCATGGTCTGCAATGAAATTGTTATTCCCATTATTTTTAAACTATTTCAGATCAAGCTCAATCAACAACGCAATTTGAGCCGATTGTTTCTGAACATTCGCCGTGTCACCATTATTTTATTGTTACTGCTGGCCTATGGCTTTTATCGGCTTACAGCACAAGACTTCAGTCTTACCTCATTCGGCTTATTATCATTTGTGGCAGTGGCGCAGTTTGCCCCCGCATTAATTGGCGGCGTAATGTGGCGACGAGGTAATTTTCACGGGGCTGTCAGTGGACTAACAAGCGGCTTCCTAATCTGGGTTTATACACTGTTACTACCCACCCTCGCTAGTAATGATTGGATATCATCAGATTTCATCGAAAAGGGGTTATTTAACAATAGTTGGTTAACCCCTACATCATTATTCGGTAGCGAGATGCAGCTGATTACCCACGGTATCGTATGGAGTTTGGGCACCAATCTCTTCCTCTATATTGCGGTGTCACTGCTAACCCGAGCGCGAGTACGAGAAAAAATACAAGCAGCCGCTTTCTTTCACGAAGTCGATATATCTCAGCAGGCTTCACAGCTTGAGCAGCGAAAAAGCAACGCCACTATAGATGACCTTAAAGCATTATCTGAACGCTTTATGGGGCCCGAAAAAGCCGATGCCGTATTTATGATCTACGAAACACGATATGGAGAAAAGCTATCGCCCGGTCGCCATGCGAGCCCTAACCTACTTAAATTTATCGAAAAGCAACTAGCCAGTGCGATTGGCTCATCAACCGCTAAGGTGGTATTAGACTCAACCATTAAAGGCCGGGACATGCACCTTGAAGATGTCGTCAGCATTGTTGATGAAGCCTCTCAAGTGATGCAGTTTAACCGAGACCTCTTGCAGTCGGCTATTGAGAATATATCGATGGGGGTCAGCGTCATCGATGAACAACAACGCATCGTTGCATGGAATCAACGATACCTAAGTCTGTTCGATTACCCAAAAGGGTTCGTGCATGTAGGTCGGCCTATTGCCGACTTAGTGAGATTAAACCTTATTGCAGCCAACCTATCACTTGAAAAAATAGAAGCCATGATTGAAGAGCGACTGCAACTCATGCAAGATGGAACGCCTCATGAATATGAGCGTGATCGTCCAGATGGGTCAATACTCCTCATTCAAGGTAACCCGACCCCTGGTGGCGGTTTTGTAACGACCTTTGCCGACATTACAGACCTCAGAAAAACAACTCAGGCATTAAAAGAAACCAACACCTACCTCGAAAAACGAGTTGAAGACAGAACACAAGAGCTATCGGTGCTTAATGATCAGTTACTACAAGCCAAGTCAGTTGCTGAGCAAGCTAATCAGAGTAAAACACGCTTTCTCGCCTCAGCCAGTCACGATTTACTTCAACCTCTGAACGCAGCCAGACTATTTACCTCTGCTCTGCACCAACAACATCAGGAGCAGGAGCAGGAGCAGGAGCAGGATAAAGATAGAGGGCTGATTGAAAATATTGATCACTCGCTAACCGCAGCAGAAGAAATTCTCAGTACCTTACTCGATATATCAAAGCTAGATGCGGGTGTACTCGAAACCCATGTAATCGACTTCTGTATTCAAGATGTTCTTAAACAATTAAGCGCTGAGTTTACCGTCATTGCAGAAAACCAAAATCTAACACTCAAAACGGTACCGTGCTATCAAACGGTCCACTCTGACTCTCAGTTACTTCGCCGTGTAATTCAAAACTTCTTGTCCAATGCCATTCGTTATACGACTAGCGGAAAAATTCTCATGGGTTGTCGTCGATTAAAAGGGTTTCTTCGTATTGAAGTGTGGGATACCGGCCCAGGTATATCTGAAAGTGATACCACGTTGATTTTCGAAGAATTCAAGCGCCTTCCTCATCATGGCCACGAGAAAAAAGGGTTAGGGTTAGGGCTCGCTATTGTAGACCGGGTAAGCCATATTCTAGATCACCCGATTAAAGTTACCTCAGCATTGGGTAAAGGAAGTGTTTTTTCAATTACGGTGCCCATTGGTAAAAGTAAGCCCGCACCAGCCGCTAATGAACAAGCCTCCATATCAACACGAAAAGTCGGCGGGTTAGAAGATTTAAATGTGCTTTGTATTGATAACGATCCAACCATTTTAAAGGGTATGGCCACTTTATTGAGAGGCTGGAAATGTCAGGTTATCGCTGCCAGCAGCCTCGCAGATGCTCAAACAAAATGCCCTGACCAACGCCCCGAGATTATTTTGGCTGATTATCAATTAGACAATGATGAAAATGGTCTGGATACAATGGATCAACTACAATCATTTTTTGAACCAATACCACCAGGCACTAGTATTCCAGGGGTATTGGTCACCGCGCAAACAGGCGATGCATTGGTAGACGAGGTTCATCAAAGAGGCTACCAAATACTTCATAAACCCGTAAAACCTGCCGCGCTTAGAGCCATGATGACCAAACTCATTAAAAGCCAGACTAAGAAGTAGCCGACGTTCATGTCCACTAAACTCTGCTGGTGACGCTACACATCTGCGTCATTCTCGTTGCATCATAGCCGTAGAGTAGTAAGACTATGTCGAGAACGTCAGGCTCGGCTTAGCATCCTCATCTGAATTCACCTGAGGTGTGCAGAGTAACAGCCTTGATGAGCCTATTTTCTCTTTTTCAACCATATAGTCTTTAAAGTTATGTACCCGTTGGTTTGAAATATTTTTGAGTTTCTCAATATCTGATTTTTCAACAATTTTAGTGCCTGCGGGCTTACCAATATCTGCTGCTATTGCCACCGCACACAACCTAAGATTAACGTCTTCTTTATCGTTCATTAACGCAGCAAACTCTTTCAGAAATACCTCATGTTCAGGTTGCAACGTGACCTCTCCCGCGGGGTATACCAGATCATTAACACGAACTTTAAGCGCAAACTCCCCGGCGACAATCGCAACCTTCACCACACTGGCATAAGGTACAAATGTGGTAATCAAATAGTCTTGAGCGGCAGACAGTGTTGCCTGCTGAATCAGTAGTGTCATGAAGCCTGAAAGACCAAAAGAGGGGCTACTGGTGTCCCCGGAAAGCGGCAAGGACAGCTCTACATTACCATCACTATCTTTAAGCATACCCAGAGCAACGTTAAAGGGAACTGACGAATGATCACTAACCGTACCGGCTTCATGATCATCTGCAGCGGTCAACTCAATACCTCTCAACAGCACATCCGCTTCACCATCAATCGTCGTGCCTTCTAAGGTCACATCAAGCCCCAAATCTAACTGCCCACTTTGAATTTCATATTGAAGTGCATCTTTAATATAAGCCGAAACTCCAGGCAAACTGACCTCTTTAAAAAAGCCTTTTAGATGGTAAACAGGTATTGAAGCAAATGGTTTTGCACTACCCGAAAACTCAAAGTTAGCATATTTTTCACTTTTGCCTGCGATGCTATAGAGGCTCTCATTATCAGGTAATTGGCTATCAAACGGACCTGCCTTAAGCGATGTAATAATAAAGTGCCGCTCATAGACAGGGTTAACACTATTGTCGGTGAAGTGGATATGAGCATCATCGCCAAAGGTAAACTCACCCAGTGCAATTGAGAATTGATCCGCAGGTTCTTCCGGTTGTGGCAATGAAGGCTCTGTTGCTTGTTCATCAGGTTGTGATGTTTCAGCCGTCGCTGACGCTACATCAGCAGGCGCGCCTGTATCAACTAAATTTAGAAGCACCTTGTCTTTGCTTAATTGTGCGTCAACCGCCAACCCCGACAGGTTTATATCTGAAATCGATATACCCTGCTCTGTTAATGCCACCTCATTTATTCCTAACAAGGAAAACTGAGCTAATGCGGGGGTATCATCGTTCAAGTTATCCGAAAATAACGCACCCGATAGATCAATGCTATCAATCAAAACCTGATGATTACCCTCTTCTTGAGAAAGCACAATATCTTTCAATAGCAACTGATTAAAAGATGATAAAAGCTGCTCCTCTGAGCCATATAGCGCCTTAAATTCATCCAGAACTAACTGTGCAGTACCTTCAATAATTGCTGGTTCATCGGCATCTTCGGTATTCAACGTAAGCTTCATCGTACGACTATCGAAACGTTTTTTAGCAAGCTCAACGGTTATATCATCCTGAGTCACTAATACATTCTCGGCAAGTAGTGACAGCTTAGGCCATTCAATCACGATATTATCAGCGCCTAGCTCAATCGTATGCTGCCCGCTATAACTTACCAGCCCTTCAAACGTTGTAATGGATTCAGGTAAAAAATGTTTAAACCTGGCCAGTTTAATTTTCGTGAGATCAAGATCAACACGTATCTTACCGTCACCATTTTTCAAGTCTGCAGTCACATCAAGAGCAAGTGAAGACTGATTAACTTCGCTATCAACCGCGAGCAATAAACTCTGCGCGGCCAATGTGGCACCAAAATCAGTAATCACAAACGATTTAAGTTTCACCCGATGTGGGGATTCATCTACAACAAACTCAATAACAGAGTTTTTAAGGGTTAGTTCAGGAATATCTAATTTATATGGAAAATCTCCGTCATCGTTTTCACTTACATCAGCGGGTACTTCTTTTTCGCTATTACCTACAACGTCTTCAGGACTCTCGGCCTGCTCAATTGCAACGGCGGCATCCTCTGATAAAGGAAGCATCACTCCGGCTATTTCGAGGTTCTCACCGAGTTTTTTTATATTTAAATACAAACCATCAATGATAAATTCAGAGACATAAACCTGATCAAACAGTAGCTGATGAAAGCGCAATTCAAATTCAAGTGACTTTAACGAAAATACAGGGTGCTCAATACGGTCACGCTTTGATACGGATAAGTCCTGTATTTCTAAATGGGACGAAAAAGGATTATAACGAATAGAAGATTCACTCGATAACGCCAGCTGCTGCGACTCCAAATAGTCAGATAAGAAATAACGAATAACCGTAGGTGAAAGTGCCCACACCAGCGCATATAAAGAGATATAAAATAGCAGCGTATATTTAATGACTTTTTTGACGGTACTAAACATTAAGATTCCCTTCTCTATACGGCTTCATTGAAGATAACAGTATTCATAATTCAAAATAATAATATTGGGATTATATCCTTCCATTTTAATAGCGGATAGACATACCTGATATTTTGTCGCTATACATGCATTGCATCTTTAGATAAATAAAATATACTGTACAAACAAACAGTATATTTTATAAGTGATCAAAATGAATAATATCCTTAACAACCTTATCCAAAACGCACAAATTTGGCAGGCTGGACAATTTAAAGACCGCCCCGTCAAGGCTATTGCTAGCGGCTGGCACACACTGGACCATTTTCTTCCTGGACACGGCTGGCCACAAGGTGCATTAACCGAGCTGCTTTGTGATACACCCGGTATTGGCGAGCTGCAGTTATTGCTGCCGGCAATGAAATCCGTCGTCGATAAAGGGCGTTATATTTTTTGGATAGACCCGCCTTTTATTCCCTATGCGCCTGCGCTTGCGCAACATGGTATTGACCTCTCAAAACTAGTGATCATTCGCCCTGACACGCCACAAGAAGGGTTATGGGCTCTAGAGCAAATTCTCCGTAGTCAACACTGTGGCCTTGCTATTTCGTGGCCAAAAAAACTGGCCGCTAACGACATTAGACGTTTACAACTCGCTACCGAAAAAACCGACAGTATTGCATTTTTGTTTCGCGCAGCACTCTGCGCTAACCAACACTCTGCCGCCGCATTAAGGCTAAAACTCGAACCCGCTAATAATGCACTGGGCGTTTCTATTCTAAAACGCCGTGGAGGTTGGGCCGTCAGGCAACAACTTATCAATATCCACCCCCCTTGCAATGAACAAAACGTCATAGCAGGCCCGTGGTCAAACAAGGTATAAGACTCTACGATGCTTTGGCTTTATTTAGACTTCCCCCAGCTCCCTCTAGACCACCTTATGCGAGGGCTGGAAGCACCACTACCGTTAGTCGTGGTTGACGACACACCTCCGGCTGTAAAATGGCTCAATAACGAAGCGCAAAAAGCAGGCATTACCAAAGGCATGTCGCTAAGCACTGCTTATTGCTTACTACCGAAACTCAGCGCAACCGCTTACGACCCAACACAAGCCAGTATCACACTAGAGTCGTTGGCTGCATTGGCTTATCAATATGCATCACACATTACACTCTACCCACCCGATGGTTTGTTATTAGAAGTAGGCAGTATGCTAAAGCTGTTTAATGGACTCAATGAACTGTGGAATCAACTCTATGCTGAATTTAGTAACCAAGGTTTTACCTTCAATATAGCCACCGCAACAAGCCCCATTAGTGCACGACTTCTGTCTCGTAATCAGCAAGGTTTATGCAGCGATAACACTGAAGAATTAGGCGCTCGTTTGGCAGAGCTAAGTCTGCTTCAGGCTGAACTACCCAATAATGCGGCTGAACGCTGTCGTAGAATGGGCCTAAAGACGCTGCAACAACTAACGTCACTCCCCCCTATCGAGTTAACCCAACGCTTTGGTACCGAACTCATCGTTTACCTCAATAAACTTTCAGGTAAAGCCGCCGACCCTCAAGTCGCTTATCGACAACCTAACCATTTCTTTCGTCGGCTCGACTTTATTACCGAGATGGAGCACATCAATGCGGTGCTGTTTCCATTGCAGAGGTTATTACGCGAATTATCAGACTACCTCACCCGATACCAACTCACGACCGATACATTACTGATAACACTCATACATCGTGAACATTCATCGACTCACATTAACATTAGGTCAGCGCAACAAGAGCATCATAGTGAAGAGCTGTTGCTACTTTGTCGTTTGCGTCTCGAGCGCCACACAATTCCAGCCCCGATGCTGGCGGTTACTTTGAAGGTTGATCAACTCGCACCACTGGATGTGAAAAGTGATGATTTTTTTGAGGAAGTACGACATCACCAATCAGATTTACGACAACTACTGGGTAAGCTCCATGCAAGGCTGGGTGATCATGCTATCACCCAGTTAATGGTTAATGCAGAACATCGCCCGGAAAAAGCCCACGCGTTGATGCCAGCAAATACATCACCCAAAAATCGTAAAAAAAACACCTCAACTTCGAGCTCATTACCGACCCAAAAAGCATCTGGGATATTAATAGAAAAGCGCCCACTTTGGCTTTGCGCATCGCCCTACCCTCTAGACCCCCGTAACTTAATTTTTTTAACCGGTCCTGAGCGAATTTCATCTGGCTGGTGGGACCAAGACGCCATACGTCGAGACTATTACACCATTCAGTTTCCTCACGGGGCATTAGGTTGGGGGTTTCGTGATGCGAAGGGGAACTGGTATCTACAAGGCTGGTTTGCATAAAATGCCCCTTATATCCGCACAGTTTTACGCAGAATTACACTGCATCAGTAATTTCACCTTTCTCCGTGGAGCATCACACCCTGAAGAGCTGGTAGAGCATGCGATTACACTTGGCTATAGCGCGCTAGCAATAACTGACGAATGCTCAGTCGCTGGGGTCGTAAGGGCTCATGTAGCCGCGAGGGGCAGCAATCTAAAATTAATTGTCGGTAGCGAATTTCGCGTTCAGAACCATGTACTAGTGCTGCTTGCCCCTAACCGAAAAGCCTACGGTCAACTGTGTAGACTGATTAGCACTTGCCGAAAAAGGGCCGAAAAAGGTCAATACCTCTTACAGATGTCGGACCTGGAACAGGGGCTTTCAGAGTGCTTGGCACTTTGGCGGCCTGCAGGCAACACAAGCCATGATCATTCACTGGCGTACCACCTCACGCACCACTTTAAAGGTCGCATATGGCTGTTGGTTGAGCGTTTATTGGACCATCAAGACCCATCACTCAGAAATTACACGCACCAACTCTCTCAACATTTTTCAATTCCCGAAGTTGCTGCAGGCGATGTTCATATGCACGTAATGTCACGGCAAAAACTTCAAGACGTGCTCACCGCTACTCGTTTCGGGTCACCTGTCAATCAAACGGGTAAAAACCTTTATTCAAACGGCGAGCGCTACCTTCGCACGCTCAAAAAGCTGCATAAGCTCTACCCTCAAGCCTTGCTAAAAGAAACACTTAATATTGCTAATCGGTGTCATTTTTCTCTGGACGAATTGAAGTATGAATACCCTTCAGACCTCGTTCCACCGAATGTATCTGCCATCGATTATCTTAAGCAACGGGTCAACGCCGGAGAGCGAATCCGCTTTCCTGGCGAAACACCCGCTCAGGTAAAAGCACTGATAGAAAAAGAACTCGAACTCATCGAAACCCTTCATTACGAACACTATTTCTTGACCATTGACGATATTGTAAGATTCGCAAGAAGTCAGAATATTCTTTGCCAGGGACGAGGTTCAGCCGCCAACTCGGTGGTTTGCTACTGCCTGCAAATAACCGAAGTAGACCCCACCAAAGTCACTCTGTTATTTGAACGGTTCATTTCAAAAGAGCGGAATGAGCCGCCCGATATTGATGTTGATTTTGAACATGAACGACGCGAAGAGGTCATTCAATATATCTATCAAAAATATAGCCGAGATAGAGCGGCCTTAACCGCAACCGTGATTACTTACCGATCAAAGAGCGCCATTAGAGAAGTCGGTAAAGCTCTCAACATCGATCTCACATTAATAGAACGGTTGCTTAGCGGCGTGGACTGGCGAGACACCTCAATTTCCTGGAGCCAGCAAGCAGAAGAAAAAGGCATTTTTAATACCGCAGAGCCACACGCTAGCAAATTACCCAATACAAAGGCGTCCTCCAGCTCGAAGCATCACTTGATGCACCACTTTGTTGAGTTAGTCGACACCATACGGGGGTTTCCCCGTCACCTCTCACAGCATGTAGGAGGTTTTGTCATCTCATCGGGCCCTCTTGATCAATTAGTCCCCATCGAAAACGCATCAATGCCTGACCGAACCATTATTCAATGGGACAAAGATGATCTTGAAGCATTAGGGTTACTCAAGGTCGATATTCTGGCACTGGGCATGCTCACCGCTATTCGTAAAGCGATTGATTTGGCGAACAGGTTTAGGCAACAACCATTATCGGTCAGCAATATCCCCGCTGAAGACCCGGCAGTCTATAAAATGCTTCAACAAGGGGATAGCATTGGCGTATTTCAAGTAGAGTCACGGGCACAAATCAGTATGCTTCCCCGACTCAAACCTGCTAGCTACTATGATTTGGTGGTTGAAGTTGCGATTGTACGACCCGGCCCGATACAAGGGGATATGGTTCACCCTTACCTACTGCGCCGACAAGGGCTCGAAGCCGTCAGTTACCCTAACGATGCGGTGCGCGAAGTACTGGAACGAACACTGGGAGTCCCTATATTTCAAGAGCAGGTGATTAAACTGGCTATGGTAGCAGCGGGCTTTACAGCAGGTGAAGCAGACCAACTTCGCAGAGCAATGGCAAGCTGGAAGCGAAACGGAAAACTAAAGCCCTTTCAAGATAAACTCATCAATGGCATGCTGGCCCGGGGGCACTCTCAAGACTTTGCAGAGCGGGTTTACCGTCAAATCAGTGGGTTTGGTGAATACGGGTTTCCAGAGTCTCATGCAGCCAGTTTTGCATTATTGGTTTACATATCCTCATGGCTTAAACGACATGAACCTGCCGCATTTTATTGTGGGCTACTGAACAGTCAGCCCATGGGCTTTTATTCACCTTATCAGCTTATTCAGGATGCCAAACGTCATCAGATCAACATGCTGCCGATTGATGCTGAGCACAGCGACTGGGATCACAAGCTAGAAACGCTGCCAGTACATAGCGAGAAAACAGAAACAACCATAGCCATTAGATTAGGTTTGCGGCTGATTAAAGGGTTAATGTATCAAGCGGCATTAGCCACTGCTGAGCATCGCCCCCCTCATGGCTATCGATCATTAGACAATCTAAAAGAGAGGGCTGGTATCACTAACAACCAATTAGAGTTGCTCGCTAGCGCCGGTGCGCTACGCTCGTTATCGGGTCACCGTTATCAAGCTCGCTGGGATATTCTGGCACTTAAGGCCCCTGCCCCGATCTTTGAACACAGCAGCGATCACGACTTATCAGAAGTAATATCTCTACCCGCCCCCAATGAAGGCGAAACTATTATTGAAGATATGGCCAGTACGAGCGTTACCCTAGAACGACACCCTGTTAGTCTATTGAGGACTCACCACCAGCTTTCTCGAAGTCTAAGTGCCAAAGCGCTATTAAAAATCCCCCATAAACAGTTAGTTGAAGTAGCGGGGCTGGTAACAGGACGACAACGTCCCGGCTCTGCAACGGGTGTCACATTTGTCACTCTGGAAGATGAAACAGGTAATATTAATATCGTGGTATGGCAAGCTACAGCTAAGTATCAACGGCAGGCACTACTCACATCAAAACTACTTAAAGTGAATGGTTTTTTAGAGCGGGAAGGCGATGTACTGCATGTGATTGCGGGTAAGCTCACAAACCTGAACCACCTTATTAACACCCTCGACATTACATCGAGGGATTTTAGATAACACAAGTGGGCATAAGAGAATAACAGCAGTTACTACTGTATTCGAATGTCTGAGGTATCAGGTAGTGTTGAAACAAAATGGCTACCCATTAATAAAGAGGGCGTTAAACTCCCGACACAATCGATTTTACCCTTTAAGAAATGTTCAACAATCGCTAACGGCCCGAGTACCGTCACATCGTAACCATTAGGCGTTTCAAGGTAAGCAGTCTTAACCTCACCTGAACGGTTACGCACCTCCCCCCAAACCAACGAGCGGTATTTACGCCTTATCTCTTCACCTGGGCCTGCGACTTTTTTCTCAATCTGTTTTTTCAAAAAAGTCTGAATAACGTCCAATCGTAACGCGGGTTTTAATAGCAATGCGAGCTTAACCATTCGTATGGTGTTGTTAGACGCCGGTATATACACTTCAATGTTAGGAATCCCCGTAGAATAAAAGGCCGTGCTCACGTCACCCCACGCAATATTCATTGCGTTTCTAGAGCCTTTGCCAAAATCAATGACCCGAGTATTAACACCAGACGAAACAATTTCGCCATTGATGCGTACTTTATTGCCACTGGCCAACCCTTCTACTGAACTTTTTGCAGTACCAGGGCTTAGCGCAGAACCACCGGAGAAACCCAAGGTTAAATGGGTCGCATCCGGCATAGTTTCTGACAATACACGAGCAACACAGTCGGTAGGTATGACATCAAACCCTACCCCTGGGCAAACAACAATACCCGCCGCTTTCGCTCGTCCATTCACAACATCACTGTGAGCATATTCGAAAACATCAATCTCGCCGGTTATATCAAAGTAGTGCGTGACCGACAAAACACAGGCTTCAATCATCGGTTTACTGGTATGAGAAAATGGGCCCGCACAATGGATCACTAAAGCAACATCCGCTAACTGCTTAGCAACCACCTTAGGGTCATCCAGCGAAAAAACACGGTAATCAAAATTCAAACGATTAGCGACAGTTTTAAGCTTCGACTCATCCCGACCAGCGAGAATCGGCGTTAGCCCTCTTCGCTTTGCTTCTTGTGCAATCAATTGAGCACTATAACCGTAAGCACCGTAAATCAACCAAGACTGACTCATTATTCTATTCCCTTATCCCGTTTTATCGCACGATCAAGTCTGAACCATCGCTGTAAAAGCGTTAACCTAACAAGTACCCACCATCAACATTCAAGCAGGTGCCCGTGGTATAACTCGCCGCATCAGAGACTAAATAAAGCACAGAACCCGCCATTTCGTCAGGGCTTGCGACACGGTTCATCGGTACATGCTCCATCGCTTTCTTCAAAATCTCTGGGTTATTAACAATAGTAGATGCGAATTTCGTATCCGTTGCACCAGGCAATAACGCATTCACTCGAATATTGAGTCCAGCACATTCTTTAGCAAATGTTTTGGTCATTGAAATAACAGCCGCTTTAGTAATCGAGTAAATGCCTTGAAAGGTTCCCGGTATCACGCCGTTAACAGAAGCCACATTCACAATAGCGCCACCACCGTTTTTCTTCATCAGCTTCGCACCATACGTCGACATAAAGAAATAACCTCTAATGTTAACATCGACGGTTTTTTGAAATGCATTAAGGTCTGTATCCAGTACATGACCAAAATAAGGGTTGGCTGCTGCGTTATTGACCAAAATATCAAGTTTACCGTGAGTCTCTTCTATCTGCGTAAAAATAGACTCGACCTGTTCCATATCGCCGATATGACAGGCGATCGACTCGGCACTGCCACCTGCTTTTTTAATTTCATCTGCCACCTGCTGGCAACCTTCAATTTTACGGCTCGATATAATGACGTGAGCTCCATTCTCAGCTAACAATTTGGCAACACCTTCACCAATGCCACGACTCGCACCGGTTACCAATGCGACCTTTCCTGATAAATCAAATAGATTACTCATTTCACTCTCCCCTTTATCGTTGTCACCCTCGCGAAAGCAGGGGCCTATTGTCAATTAAAAACCTAGCGGTAGGTCACCCAATCACCATTCGCGATTTCGAGGTGACTGTAGTTATTTAAATACGACAAATTCAACCGGTCGTCGGAAAATAGCAGCTTGGTCACGCCTGTATTCACTAATACTTGATTAACCGATAAGGTTTCTCGATCATCCAGTTTAAGAATCTGCTGAATCATCACCGAGATCGGCCCACCAGAGGTAAATATCACAATATTTTTCGCATCTGAAGACTGTGAAATAACATCACTTAAAGCGGCGGTACAGCGAGCTTTAAATTGCATCCAAGTCTCTTGATATTCAACATCATGATGACCAGATACCCACCGGGTAACGGCATCTGAAAATGCTTGTTGAAATGCTTTTCGAGGTACCACTTCCTTTGCGATATCAGCCGCCATTACATTAAATTCTTGCCACTCTGGTCGATATTTAACGAGAACTTCAACGTGGTTAAACTCATTGAAACCTGAATGCGTAACTGTTGCTAAGTCACGCCCACCAAACCCCGACATAAAGTAGTTTGCTGTCTGCTCATGCCGCAGTAAGTTTCCCGAATAGTAGCGATCAGGCTCAACCAATTGCTTAAAATGTTGCCCTAGTATTTCAGACTGCCGACAACCTTTATCAGACAATTTGTCGTAATCGGCTTTGCCAAACGAAGCCTGCCCATGTCTAACTAAATAAATCGCACCCATCAGAGTTCACTATTCTCTATCAGTTTCAGGCAACGCTGCTCCAAGTACTGAGCAGCATGTACAAATCCAGCAAAACGTTTGTCTTTGGTATATCCATGATAATAGCGGTTATATATCTGCTGAATAATGGCGGCTAAACGAAACAAGCCGTATATTTCATAAAAGTCGAATGTGGCAAGCGTTAAGCCGGATTTACCCAGATAATAATCAACCACCTCTTCTCGTGTCAGCATGCCATTTAAGTGGGTGGGTTGGCGACGCATAAACTGAAACGGTGGGTCATCATCGGCTTGAACCCAATACGCCAGAGTGTTACCCAAGTCCATTAACGGGTCACCTAAGGTCGCCATTTCCCAGTCCAGCACGCCGATAATATCGAATGGGTTATCGGGGTTTAATACGACGTTATCAAAACGATAATCATTGTGAATAATGCAGGTACCGACATCCTCAGGCATTTTTTCTTTTAACCATGCAATCACCGTCTCAAACGAAGTTGCATCCTCAGTAATCGCTTTAGTATAACGATCACTCCAGCCTTCTATTTGGCGCTTAACATAACCACTGCCTTTGCCAATACCTTCAAGCCCAGCCTTTTTGTAATCAACTTGGTGCAACTCTACTAATTTATCGATAACATTTAGACACAAACGACGCGTATCGGCTTCATTTAGCGCGACCTCTTTTGGCATTTCCTGACGCGGGATAATGCCGACAAAGCGCTCCATCACGTAGAAATCACACCCCATCACAGAATGATCATCACACTGAGCCAGTATACCAGGTACATAGGGATAAACCGGACGAAGCGCCTGCATAATATTGGATTCACGAATCATGTCATGGGCTGATTTAGCAATATGACCAAACGGGGGTCGACGTAATATCAAGTCACCATTGAGATACCGCAATAGATAAGTAAGGTTTGAAGCCCCGCCCGGGAACTGTTTGACCTGCAACGGGCCTTCCAAATCAGGCAATGCCTGCTTTAGGTATTGATCTACTTTATCCAGATCAAGGGACTCGCCTTCTCTGACTTCAGATGCTTCATCTAATATCGACATGGAGCTCCCTACCCTGATAAGTTATGAAAAAAGTTTCTTGGCATGACGTTGCATCAACATATTAAAGACTTTCGGTGAAAAGCGTTTTACATACCACATCCGGCGCTCTAGCGGATGGGTCACGACCCAGAACTCTTGCCTCATGTAAGCCTCAAAAATACTCTCCGCAACATCTTCAGCGGTAATCTTTGAACGGCTCATCAACTTGTTTACTTTTGAATGCAAACCGCCAATATGGGAACGCATTGACTCTGTTAGGTTAGTTTGAAAAAACGCAGGACACACCACACTCGTCGTTATGTTGTGACTGCTGAGTTCAACCAGCAGCGTTTCAGATAATGAAACAACACCCGCCTTTGTCACATTGTAGTTACTCATCATCGGCGCACTCAGCAAACCAGCGGCTGAGGCGATATTAATAAAATGGCCACTCCCTTGTTGCTTGAATAACGGCGTAAATGTTTTACAGCCCCTAACAACCCCCATCACGTTAACATCAATTACCCACTGCCAGTCAGCAAGGCTCACATCTTCAATAGACCCTGCTGTGCCACCGACACCGGCATTATTAACCACTATATCAACACCACCCCAGCGCTCTTCTAACTCAGCACGAACACTCTCAAGGTGCTTTATTTTGGTCACATCACAAAACAAATAGAAAGCATCAGGGGCAATAGCCTTAAGTTCAGCTTCTGCTTCTATCCCTCGTTCATCATTAACGTCACCGATGCAGACCTTAAAACCGTCTCGAGCAAAGCGCATAGCAACGGCTTTTCCTAACCCGCTGGCACCGCCTGTTATAAATATTCTTTTGTCAGTCATTGTCTAATTACTCTCAGGCTACATTTTCATCAAGTGCTTATGCGTTCTTCATCAAGTGCTTATGCTTCGCCAACTCAAATTTCGATATTAGCAACCGGTGCACTTCATCAGGCCCGTCAGCCAGTCGTAAACAGCGAGCATAGGCATACATCTGTGTAAGCGGGAAGTCTTCACTCATACCAGCGCCACCATGAATTTGCATCGCCTGATCAACGATAGTCTGCAACACGTTAGGAGCGACGACTTTAATCTGGGAAACATCACTCATAGCCCCCATGATGCCCTTTGTATCTAACGTCCACGCGGCCTTAATGGTCAATAATCTCGCTTGCTCTATAGACATTCTCGCATTGGCGATAATATCTCGATTGCCTCCGAGCTTAGCCAAAGGTTGACCAAACGCTTCACGGCTCACCGCTCTTTTAATCAGTAAATTCAATGCCCGTTCAGATGCCCCTATTGCTCGCATACAGTGATGAATACGGCCAGGCCCTAAGCGACCTTGCGCGATTTCAAAGCCCCGACCAAGGCCTGAAATAATGGCGCTTTTAGGTAATCTAACGTCGGTAAAGCTCACTTCGCCATGTCCATAAGGCTCATCAAGGTCGCCAAAAACAGGCAACATACGTTCGACCTTAACGCCCGGTGTATTTTTAGGCACCAAGACCATAGAGTGGCGTTGGTGACGGTGCGCATCGGGTTTACTCACCCCCATAAAAATCAACACCTCACAATCAGGGTGGCCTATACCCGTACTCCACCACTTACGGCCATTCAGAACCACCTCGTCACCCTCAATCATTGCCGTTGCCGCCATATTAGTGGCATCTGAAGAAGCGACGTCAGGCTCAGTCATGCAGAAGGCAGATCGAACTTCTCCTTCAAGGAGCGGCGTTAACCAATGCTCTTTTTGTTGCTCTGAACCATAGTGCACCAATACTTCCATATTGCCGGTGTCGGGCGCATTACAGTTAAATATTTCTGGGGCGATAAAGCTACGCCCAGTTTGTTCGGCAATCGGTGCATACTCGGCGTTGCTTAACGCGGGACCATAACCCTCAACCGGCAAAAATAGATTCCAAAGCCCCTCCGCCTTCGCCTTCTCTTTTAGCGTTTTTATAATGGGCAGCACCACCCAAGGGTTTTCCAACGACTTCAGCTCTCGAAAGTAATCATCCTCTATAGGCAGTATCTCTTTCTCCATGAAAGATTTAACGCGACTCAGATAATCCTGTGAACGTTCTGACAAGCTGAAATCCATAAAGGCCTCCAAAGGCTTAACCATTGTTAATGATGCAGTCTCGTAAATTAGGTTAGTTCATAAACCAAGCAATTCATCTGTTGATCTAATGCTATTGCGACCTTATAAATTAAACAAATGAATAGTTATAATATATATCTATTATTTGTATTTATAGTTTGGAGGGGTTAACCTAGCTTAATCAGAATTTGATCATTAACGATCATCAGAGACAACAGTATGAGAATAGACCTAAATCTTTTTATTGTGTTCGATGCGATCTACACCGAAGGTAACCTTACTCGGGCAGCTAATGTACTAAACCTGACGCAACCTGCCGTTAGCCACTCACTCGCCCGACTGCGAGATCACTTCGGTGACCCTCTGTTTGTGCGTCAAAGTAATAAAATGCTGCCAACGGCCGTCGCCAAGAATGTGATATCAGATGTTCGCGAAGCGCTACATCAACTTCAGGTTGCGTTACAGCAATCAAGGCAATTTGATCCATCCTCAGCACACAAACGATATGCCATTAGTCTTCATGACTCATTAGAAGCCTCATACCTTCCCTACCTAATGGGCCATATCAATAGTGAGGCACCGCTAATCGATCTCACCAGCACCCGTGTCAGGCGTAGCGAACTAGAAAATAAACTGGCATCGGGCGATATTGACTTCGCCATCGATATTCTATTACCCGTTGGCAATAATATTTGTCATACACAATTAGAGAATGACCAATTGGTGGTGGTCGCAGCCAGCAATCACCCGGCCTTAAACAATCAACTCGATCTTGCGAGTTATCTTGAGCAAAAACACGTATTGGTATCGTCGAGAGTGTCAGGGCCTGGGCTAGAAGATTTCGAACTAGGACGACTGGGCTTACAACGACGAGTGGGGTTACGCTGCCAACATTTTTTCTCTGCCTGCAGAGTAGTAGAAAGCAGCGACATGCTACTCACAATACCTGAAACAGCCGCCAAGATGTTCAGCAAAGTACTTAATATCTCGACCTACCCGTTGCCAGTAGAGTTACCCGGCATAGATGTTCATTTGTATTGGCACATTAATGTCGACAAAGACCCAGCCAATCGTTGGCTGCGAAATAAGATACTGATAGCCTCTTCGGGCGACTAAACACTTAATAGCAATTAAGTACGGTAAAACGATGCCGTATTGTAAAACAATGTGAAACCTCTCGTTACATTTCTCAAAACGTAGACTTGTCCGTTTTTTGTTCAGTTTGAGATGCTAGTATCCTCTGTATAACGATAATAAAACTAAAAAGAGTACTAACAACACGCACACTGCTCACCCCACAGATTACTTAGCGCCAAGGAACCAAGCGCTACACAAAAAGAAAGGATAATAATGATTGATAGGGCTCCAAGCTATATAAGAGTGCAATGTATATAGCCCGATGGGCACTATCACAACGTGGCGTGAGCAAGGTCATGAAAGCATACATAGACGCAAAGTTTCTTCCTAAAGCGACAAAACAGCTCTATCAAGATTTAGCGTCCCGTTCATTTCCGGGCGTGATCTTTTACCTAGCGGTTTGGGCAGCACTTATATTGCCTAAATATGACTACTTTTTTGATCCATCCAGAGTTCGTACAACAATCATACTGACGTCTGTTATTGGTCTTTCTGCCCTGATTCGACTGTCCTGTATCTATATTTATAGAATAAGGTGCCGTAGTAACAAAGGCAGTGAAGGCAACATACTTCTGCTGGGTGTAACGACATCCAGTCTTGCTTGGGGGATGTGCTCTGGCCACCTCATTATGGACTCATCATTCAATGAAGCCACTGCATCAACCATGATTGCAGGCGCAGGACTCTGTGCCGGCGGCCTAGCATCACTTGCTCCCTCAAGACGCTTTCTGACATTTTTCCTTGCGCCGATGTTAGTCCCTTCAAGTGTTGCTATTTTAATGGTTGGCCACCCATTTTCATCATCATTCACCGTTCTCAGCATCCTACTTTTCTGCGGGCTTTACGGTATATCTGGCATTCAGCGAAGGGAATATTTTACAGCACTCAACAGTCAATATGAGCTTGAAGAGAAGTCTAACCAATTAGCTGAGCTTAATACCCTCGATCCACTAACGGGGCTTAAGAATAAGCGTTACTTCGATGAAAAGTTCAACGACGAATTTCATCGCGCCATTCGCGACCAAAAACCCATTTCATTAATACTGATCGATCTCGACCACTTCAAAAAAGTAAATGATATCTACGGGCATCTAATTGGTGATGAATGCCTGAAAGAGATGTCGAGAACACTCAAAACCAGATTCAATCGTACAATGGATACACTCGCAAGAGTCGGCGGTGAAGAGTTTGCAGCGCTATTGCCAACACTCCCTCATGACCAAGCCATGACTCTTGCGGACAAACTCAGGCGCCAAATTGAAAAAATATCAATAAGGTATGGCGAAACCACCGTTTCGCTCTCTGCAAGCTTGGGTGTTTCAACGTTATATCCCTCTGTAGATAACAGTGTTCACGACTTATTCCACCGTGCAGATGTTGCGCTATACGAAGCTAAACGATTAGGAAGAAACCGAGTCGCCTGTGCGCCGATTCTGGATATGTCACGTCAACGTGCAGAAAAAAGAGCTTAGTCTGACCTATTAACGATAAGACTCATTAATTTACTCAGGAACAACAGGTCGCTCCACTTCTAGTTGCTGAACAGCGATGACCGCCTGAGTCCGGTTACGAACTCCTAACTTTCTGAACACTGCAGTGATATGAGCTTTGATCGTCGCTTCTGAAACATCGAGTTCATAGGCAATCTGTTTATTCAACAAGCCTTCCATCAACATCCCCAACACTCTAAATTGTTGCGGAGTCAACGTCGCTAACTTTTCAGAAAAGTCACAGGTTTCAGGATCAACACGATCAATACGCCCCTGCACATCTGCAGGTAACCACACATCACCATTGAGGACCGCTTGTATAGCTTCGGCTATTAACTGTAGTGACGTCGATTTTGGAATAAAACCTGACGCCCCATAATCAATAGCCTTGCGAATAACTTGTATATCTTCTGTACCAGAGATCATTACGACTGGCAGCCCAGGATACTGACCTCGCATAAATACGAGCCCCGAAAAGCCATGAGCACCCGGCATATTAAGGTCAAGCAACACTAAGTCTGCATCGGAGTTTTCCAACACCGATCGCTGTAACTCAGCGATCGTATCGGCCTCAATCACCTCAACGTCATCTACTGCTTGCCCTACTGCTTGTTTTAAAGCGGCACGAAACAGCGGGTGATCGTCGGCAATAATGATCTTATAGGTCATATCAGGTGTTTTCCCTGTATTCAATCAAATCTTCAACAACAGAAGGGTCTGCTAGCGTTGAGGTATCACCCAAGCTATCGTGCTCGTTGGCGGCAATCTTACGCAAAATTCTGCGCATGATTTTACCTGATCGCGTCTTAGGTAACCCTGGAGCCCACTGAATAAGATCAGGAGACGCCACTGGGCCAATCTCTTTACGAACCCATTTTACTAGCTCAGTTTTCAGCTCATCAGAAGGGTCAGTTTCATGGTTAAGTGTGACATAAACATAAATACCTTGTCCCTTGATATCATGAGGATAGCCTACAACCGCCGCTTCTGCGACAAGAGGATGCGCCACTAACGCGCTCTCAATTTCTGCAGTCCCCATTCGGTGACCCGACACATTAAGTACATCATCAACGCGGCCGGTAATCCAGAAGTAGCCATCTTCATCACGTCGTGCACCATCTCCGGTAAAGTAAGTGCCCGGATAGGTACTGAAATAAGTCAGAATAAAACGTTCATGGTCACCATATACCGTTCTCATCTGGCCTGGCCAGCTATCCAATATAACCAAATTACCTTCGGTTGCACCATCTAGAATATTACCGTCACCATCCACCAATGCTGGCTGCACACCGAAGAAGGGTAATGTAGCAGAGCCAGGTTTCAGATCAGTCGCACCCGGCAATGGTGAAATCAAAATCCCGCCGGTTTCAGTTTGCCACCAAGTATCCACTATCGGGCAACGCTCATCGCCGACAACATTGTAATACCATTCCCACGCTTCAGGGTTAATCGGCTCACCGACGGTCCCTAGCAGACGTAAGCTTTCTCGCGTGCTCTGTTTCATATACTGATCGCCTTCTGCCATCAGTGCGCGAATCGCCGTAGGAGCGGTATAAAGCACGTTAACGTTATGTTTATCAACAACCTTACCAATACGAGAGCTATCAGGGTAATTTGGCACGCCTTCGAACAACACCGTAACAGCCCCGTTGGCGAGTGGTCCGTAAAGAATATAAGAGTGACCCGTAATCCAACCAAAATCTGCAGTACACCAGTAGATATCACCTTGCTGATAATCAAATACATACTCATGGGTCATTGAGGCATATACCATATAGCCTCCAGTCGTATGTAACACGCCTTTTGGTGTACCGGTAGAGCCAGAGGTATACAGCATAAACAGCGGATCTTCTGCATTCATCTCTTCAGGTGCACATTCCGCGCTAACATCGGACATTAACTCATGGAACCAGACGTCGCGTCCTTCCTCCCAGTTAATCTCGCCACCCGTACGTTTAACTACAAACACTTTCTCAACAGTCATAACGTCAGGGCTACTCAGCGCCGCATCAACATTTCTCTTAAGAGGTATAGGACGACCACCTCGTAAACCCTGATCTGCAGTAATAACCCATTTAGCGCCACCATCTTTAATTCTCGCACCCAAAGCCTCAGGGGAGAAGCCACCAAACACCACAGAATGCATAGCGCCGATTCGGGCACAAGCCAACATCGCTACCGCTGTTTCTACAATCATTGGCATATAAATAGTTACAATATCGCCTTTTTGTACGCCCTGAGATTTCAGAACATTGGCGAATTTACAGGTCTCTTCATGTAACTCACGGTAAGTCACATGACGAGAATCAGCTGGGTCATCCCCTTCGAAAATGATAGCAGTTTGATCCCCACGCTCTGCAAGGTGGCGATCGAGACAGTTCACACTCGCATTCAGTGTTCCATCTTCAAACCATTCAATAGATAAGTTGTTACGGTCATAGGTGGTGTTTTTAACCGTCGTATAGGGCTTAATCCAGTCCAGTCTTTTTCCGTGTTCACCCCAAAAAGCATCAGGGTTATCAACCGATTCCTTATACATAGACATATACTGCGCTTTGTCTACTAGTGCTCGGCTTTTAGCAGACTCTTTAACTGGATACACCTTACCATCACTCATCTTTTTATCCTCTTCGTTGATCCATTAACCATGACTGTCAACATATGATTTATTGTTTGTATAGAAATGATTATTCTATTTCTACTCTTCAACCTGCCAGTTTTAAATTAGACCAAGGTATAGAGCCGCTTCGCACTAAACGACATATACAGCAGGGTTTCATTGTTGAATCTTAGTATTTTTATTAGCCATTAAATCCTTTGATTTACGTTCTATGCTCATGAAGTATAATCATATTTTATAAAATAGACATGATTCAAAGATGAATACCTCAATATCGAAAAAATAACGCGACAAACAGATTTTCTTTAACATAAAAAAGCCCCGATAAACGGGGCTTTTTTGTATTTAGACGATTCCCTCCCCCTTCGTAGCCTTGATGCAGCGAAGCGGAATCAGGGGTTATAACCTTACCGTCCACTCCCTTTCCTTGGTTCCCGTCGTACCTCCTTTCATCACGGCTACAAGGTCTGTTTCGTTCATTTAGGCCGCCTTACTTTTTTGCTCATCGACGTTTGCGCGGATTTTCTTGAGTGTTCTTTTTTTTAGCGCGTAGCGATTTAAACCCGGGATATGAATTTTTCTCATATATCGCTCCCAATCAATTAACCGAGCATCAACCGGAAATAACGAGCGTTCCCCATCATCTATTCGGTTACTCAATGCGATCAGTTGCTCATTATGAAATCTGTATTTAGGCTCAGAGTAAAACGAAAACACCGTCGATAAATTCATCGCCGTTTCGATATTATTCAGAGTTTTAGCCTGAACATTAAGCCCAACTAACTTACCCAGTTTATTAACTGCCATAAGGGGATATTTCATGGTATTCATCATTCCCAAAAACACATTCTTACTCACCATCATGAACGGGCGCTTGGGTTTGCGATAAAACAGCTTTTCGTGCTGCTGGTAGTTATCATCTGCTTCTTGTTGAACCAGTTTTATCATCTGCTTTATGGTTACAGGATTCGAACCACTACTACAGCATTGGTAAACGCTGTGCTGCAGTTCAACCTGCTCACCCTCACTGATCTTATCTTCTTGATGAAGCAGCTCAGCAACACCGAGAATAATACCGTTTGCAACCAAGTCAGCAGGAATAATATCGATAATGCCGTTAGGGTCCCCCGGAAAGAACGTCACCTTCTCACGCGCATAAGCCATCAAAATGGCATCTGCGACCTTAACCCCTTCTATCCAGCCGGGAACAGGCCCTATCAATGTACTTTCAACAATGGCAGGGCGTAAAATGGTTAAGGCAGAACCCTTTAGCGCCTTCCTTAATATCTGCTCACCCATCCACTTGGTAAATGTATAGGTGTCATTCCACCCAAAGCGGTTCGATTCAGCAATACCCAATTCAATCAATTTTTCATTAAGCTCACGTCCCGTGAAGTTATCGTTAAACTCAGAGATTTTTGTCTGCAGCTCGTCTATCAATGGTTCGACCTGATAATAACCGTTGTCATCATACGGGATTAACCCACTGGTGGGCTCAACGTTATTTTCGGACAAATCTCCTTGATTAAATCCGTTAACATAGCAAGTAGAAACCTGTAAAACGGGAATATGACCGGCCAACTGTGAAAACTCTGCAATGTTATAAAGTGATAATGCATTGATCGAAATGGCCTGATCAAGCGCTTCTCTAAAATTCACACTGGCAGCAGAATTAACCACCACATCAACCATATTAATCAGCGAATTAAAATCTGCCGTGTTCAACCCAAAGTGCCGCTCTGTCACCTCCCCTGTCACGCAATGTATTTTTTGACGACAAAAGCGCTCAAATGTCTGGGAGTCTTCATCTTTCATTGTCTCAAATATCGAAGAGCTGACCACCTCATTCATAAACCTGTGTTCTGCAGTGGGGTATTGGCGACTACCCCGGATCAGTAGATATATCCCACCTATCTCGGGAACCTCTCGTATTAATTTTTCTATTATGACCTTGCCCACAAATCCGGTAGTGCCGGTAACCAATACATGTTTCCCTTTTAGGGACTTGAGAACGGATATGCTGGTATTATTGAGTGCTTCTACAGCTAAATTGTTCGTGACCATAACTCACCTGTGCCTAAATTATTGTAAGTATTTCCCTATGCGCCATATGCCTTGGCGAGGTTTGATTCGAACTCGCTTCAACAAACTCTATGCCCTTCACTTGGACTCAATCACACAGCCTATTAGTGTTTATTATTAAACGTTAGTCGGTGCTAACTGAAGCACCAGTGTGAGCCTAATCAGAACTAACTTCCAGTGCCTTATAAGATGCGATTGTTATATACAGCTTTACAGATCGTTACAATCGTAATAGTGAACCAGCACACAATTTTTAGTGTTTTAGAAATATCAGAAAGATATCGTGAACCGCCTCACAAGTCAGACAGGACGTGGTTATCAGAACAACTATAGATTGTAGGACAACCGAGTTTAAAGGGTATGTTTATATTGGTAAACGTTTATCAAAGATAAGTATCAAACCACGCCTTAGCAATATCATGAATTTTATTTTTCTGATAATCCATATGGCCAATATGCCCGCTGCGGGGAATGATATTAAGTTGTTTTTGTGAGCGAAGCCTTTCAAATAAGAGGCGAGCAGAGCCAGGTGAGTCGATTTGATCTTCCTCCCCGTGTATGACGCATACCGGAACGACTATTTGATCAACACGATCAATAGTATCAATAATCACGCTTTCAATAGCGCCCGGCAGAGGATAAGCATTATAACCCAACTTAAAGTATGGATCAGCGAAAAACTGATTGCTAACGTCTAGATTACAGGACACAGGAACTCTAATTGCCATTTTATATAAGGGCAGCTTGATATCCCCCCCCACTACCCATCGCTTAACACCACTCAATCGTGAAATCGTCTTAAAAAAAGCAACCTCAAGAGGCGTGACCACATTCCGCACGGTTGCATCCAGTGTTACCAATGCTTTTAATGGGCTCTGCTGTACTGCGGCCTCTAGAATAGCCGAGCCACCCGATGAAAACCCAAGCGCTCCAATACGTGAAGCATCAACTTCGCCATGAGAAGACAATGCCACGATAGCGGCTTGTATATCAGGCACCCATTCTGCCATCTTAACGTGGTACTTTTCCCCTTCACTCTCACCATGACCATGCATATCGAGTGCAAGCGCCGCATACCCATTTTCAGCCAAGAATTCAGCAAAACCAAAAAAGTGTTCTTTATAGTCTATGGCGCCATGGCAAAGGATCACCGCAGGCAGTAGCGTTGAGTCAGTAAGATGATGAGCATCAGGTAAAAAAAGCACACCCTTAAGGCGGTCGCCCAATGAAGAAAATTGAATATTTTCATTTCTAACCATGACGCCGTCCCTAGAAGTCTATTCCATGTTACCAAAATAGATGCCTATCTATAGTGGTTTAAAATTATAATAATGTTGAGGCACTATGAGTCAACTAACGATGCATACTTAATCGACTCAAGCAGGTCCTCTAATGAGACCTTGCCTTTAGACGCTCTTATCCTTTCTACTAACCGGTCCTGACACCCAAATTCGCTTTCATCATATTGATGTTTATAGACATGCTTCGGTTCCGATAACGTTAACGCTAAATGCTCATCTGCCAGCTTTTTATCCTTTTCGGCCGCAGGTGCCTCTATCGCATCAGTTTGTACAGGCCTTTCACTAGGAACTAACCTCAACCTCTCAAGGTTTTGGATCATCAAGCTGCGATGCTCATCACTCAATGCTGCAGGATCAATGACTTGAAGCAACCCATGCAGCAAATCACTCGCCGCGCCGCCCAATTGATCGCCATAGCTAAAAATACAACTCGATAATAACGTGGTCACCTGCTCAGGTGTCGTGTCATCATTCAGGAGAAACTGATTGAGCCGAACTCGAAGGTCAACCAACTGATCTTCAGACGACTGATGGAGTGGATTAATATTATCCTTTCCCCTACTCGCGTCCTCAGCTTCAAAAGAGCTTGGTTTGGTTGCCACGTCAACCGATTGATCCGGCAGGCGACTAACACTCTCAGGGCAAACATCAGGTTCATTCATGTTAGCCGCCGCAGCCGCGGCCTTCGCCCGCTTTTTCGTCGAGCGTTCGACGACTTTTTCCCAGTACGTTGTAAAGGAAAAACCTGGAACACGCCCCCGGCTATAAGCACTATCAAGGCTATCAGCTAGGCGATAGAAACTTTTACAAGAGGGATCACCCTCAGGTAGAAGCGCAACAGGTCTTTGAAGAGTAACCGATGCCCGGATACTTTCATCCATCCATATATACCCCAAATACTCAGTACTCAACCCTATATACTTTTTAACCGCCGCATCAAAACGACGATAAATTTTATCAGCCTTTGCAGCACTTTGAGTCATATTCACCACAACCTGGGGCATACGCTTGTAACCGCGTCGACGAAGCACTTTAAGCAGCGAGAATGCATCGGTTAAGGATGTAGGTTCTGGGGTAATGACAATAACGGCCATTTGGGCGGCTGCAACAAAATGAAGTACCGTCGATGAAATACCCGCTGAGGTATCAATAATAAGGTAGTCATATTTAGGCTCAAGATATGACAAGGCAGCAACAAGCCTCTTCTGTTGGTCCCCCTCAAGATCTACGCACCGTGAAAAACCTGAAGCGCCCGGCACAATATCAAGCCCTGCAGGGCCGGTGACCAGAATTTCTTCAATCGATTTTTCATCTGTAAACAAATGTTCAAGCGTATGAGCGGGTGTAATACCCAACATGATATTAACATTGGCCATGCCCATATCAGCATCAAACAAGCACACTTTTGAACCGGAGCGCGCCAAGGCGAGCGCAAGGTTCACTGAAAGACTGGTTTTTCCTACTCCCCCTTTTCCGCTAGTAAACGCAATAACACGCGTTTTACTACCAGCACTGCCTACGACTGTCGGTGGAGCGGATACAGCTGACGATATATTGTTTTCTATAGCCATCAAAATACTACCGGGTCTTCATTCTAATTTTTAGGGGCTTTATTGAAGAACCCTCATCCCTATTCAAAGGTTATAACGTGAACACATTCTATAACGATTATTATCGATAAAGAATAAAAAATAATGACCCTTGTTTCATTTTTTATTCTATTTTTGCATAGCAATTCCTATAACTTGCCTAAATAAACACCAACAACCCTTTAATTTCTAACGAATATTAATTACTATCTGGTAATGATTTTGTTTAATATATGATCTAAAGTGAACAATTACAGGCTGAAATTTCACCTAAATTATTGTTATATAAAGCTAGAAACGTGACGCGGTGCTTAAGTTTTTAATCCTATAATGCTGCTTTGTAATACCAAAGTAGTATTGTTTTATTAAATAAAGGCGGATGCACCCTGTTGAGTTTGTGTCATAGGCATAAATTTACATCTAAAACAAAGAGCTTGTTTCTTGAACAATAAATGAGAATACAACTCAATAACAGATATAAGAAGTGATAATTGATGACAAATAACTCGGACGCCATTTTTGAGGAGTTAAAGGTAAACAAGCTACCTTCGCTTCCTCATATACTGGTTGATATGTTGGTAGCCTGCCAAAGCAGCACTGCCAATTTCCAAAAAATATCCGATATTATTAGTCGAGATGCTGCGATTACCGCTCGCGTGATCTCTCTTGCAAACTCCTCGTTTTATTCTAGGGGCGGAAAGGTAAACTCATTAGAAAGAGCGTTACTCGTACTGGGCACAGAAACTATTAAAACTATTGTTATTACCGCATCGGTTCAGCAATTTTTTTCTGGGTTTAATAATGCGCATACTCAATACCTTAAGCACTTCTGGCGACGATCTTTATCCTGTGCATTACTAGCCAAATCCCTAGCGACTCTCACAAGCTACCGACAACCAGAGCAAGCTTACCTGACAGGGTTACTGCATAATATTGGCGAACTAGTACTTGAAGCCAATCACCCTGATGAATACAGCCAGCTAATTCAGAGCGAGATGACCGAAAATAGTCGCACAGCGCTTGAGAACAAACTGTTCCTCACTAACCATTCAGATGTTGGCGCCTGGCTTATAGGTCAGTGGAGTCTTGGTGAGTTCACCTCAGACGCAATCCGCTTCCATCACGCGCCGCTCAATGCCGTACTTGATGCTCACCATTTGGTAAAACTAATCTTTTTATCCAGCCACCTCAGTAAAGACAATGCGCTGGAAGAAGCGGAAAGTTTCGAAATAGCAGAAAGTATGTTTGGTCTTTCCGCCGCCTTAACGAAAGAAATAGTGGTACAAATTCAACACGAAGTCGTTAAAATTGCCCAATCACTCAGCATCGACATTGATAGTGACTGGGAAACAGAGATAGACAAGAAGAAGCAAGTCGAACTGGCAGAACAAATTAGAAATGTTGGGCTGCTACAGTCAACCAACAACCACCTTTCACAATCAAGCTCACTCCCTCACCTATTTCAAGGCATTCAGGAAGCGGCCGAGTTGCTCTTTGGGTTCAAAGGTACTCAGGTACTTTTGATCGATTCGGCTGATGGAAACCTAAAGTACCACCGGTTTTCAGATCTCAACGATTCGACGCTTGAAACTGAACTTTCAATTCCGCTTGAACCTTCAAGAAGCTTAATTGCAAGTTCGACGATCAACAAAACCATTGTTAACTCTGCAAACCAGTCTTTTTTCCCTAACGCATTGCCGGTTATAGATCAGCACTTCGTGAAATTGACCAATAGTCCTAATTTTGTATCAGTACCCATGATCGTCAACGGAAACGTAATAGGGGTTCTTGTAATGGGCCGCGCCTCCAAGAAAGACATCGAACCTAATACATTACGCCTACTCGATTACTTTTCTTCAGAGGCTGCAAATGCCTGCGAACAACTAAAATCTGTAAATCAAGAGCCATTGTTATCTCCTGCTGAGCAAGAACTGCACCTTAAAGTCAACGAAGTGGTGCATGAAGCCAGCAACCCTCTCAGCATTGTCCGAAACTACCTTGAAAGCCTTGCACTAAAACTCGGTAGTGAACATGAAGCACAACCTGAAATCGAGATATTAAAAGAAGAGATTGATCGCACCGGTCAAATTATTCTCAGGTTAAGAGACCTTCAGACAAACGAAGAAGATCAAGAACCCGGCGTCGATATCAACCGGGAAATAGCGGACCTCAATAAACTCTTTGAGGGATCTCTTTTTTTGAGTCATGCGGTGAGCTGCAATGTGGTACTAGACCAAAAGCTAGAGCGCCAACAAGGCAATCGCAATCATATTAGGCAAGTGTTAACCAACCTGATTAAAAATGCCACGGAAGCGATGACATCAGGCGGTGAAATTCGCCTAAGCACCTCCCGTAAAGTCAACGTTAACGGTCGGGACTATGTTGAAATAGTCGTCGCAGATAAAGGCCCCGGAATACCGGACAATGTTTTAGACAACTTATTTCACCCCGTAACAACGACTAAAGGGCAAGGCCATTCAGGGTTAGGGTTAAGTATCACAAAAAATCTGGTAACCGAGATGGGTGGCAGTATAAGCTGTAGAAGCAGTAAGTCTGGAACAGAGATGCAAGTACTCATACCAGTACGTAATATCGACTCATAGAGTCACC
Organism: uncultured Oleiphilaceae bacterium; assembly: GCA_913060665.1. Lineage (GTDB taxonomy): Bacteria > Pseudomonadota > Gammaproteobacteria > Pseudomonadales > Oleiphilaceae > Alkalimarinus. The sequence continues at coordinate 147,433 of CAJXUY010000008.1, read as the reverse complement.
AGCACTAAAATTTAAGGAACAAGGGCATTAGTTGGGCAGAGCTATACCGCATCAACTAATCAGGCAAGTTGCCAAAGGAAGTTAGTCAATGTAAAGGAGGACAACTCATGATTATAATGAAACTTGAATAGTTCATAAGAGCAGTATGAAAGCTGATAATAAAGACATCGACCTGTCTATAAATATAAATAAAGCGCGCCTTCTCGTTGTAGACGATGAAGAGCGACTACTAACGAGCCTGCAAGAGCTGTTGATTGCCAACCATTATAAGGTTGATGCAGCACTAGGTGGCAAAAACGCATGTGTGCAACTCGCCAAGCAACAGTATGACCTTGTTCTACTGGATCTTCGAATGGGAGATTTTAGCGGACACCAGGTCATGGACTTCATGTCTGAAAGGCAAATCAACACCGCAACTATTGTGGTCAGTGGTGAGTCTTCATTCTCTGCCGTCAGCAAAGCACTTCGCCGTGGTGCTTGCGACTACCTCAAGAAGCCTTATGTTCCTGAAGAGTTATTGGCAACCGTCGAAAACGCGCTGCAAAAGAAGCTGCTTGAAAAAGCTCATAATGCAATGCAAGCGCGCCTTAAAAAATCCGAAGAGCTCCATCGATACATCGTTAACAGCTCCCCTGACATCGTATTTATGCTTGACCGTGAAGGTCGTTTTTCATTTATTAATAATAAAGTTGAATCGATCCTTGGTTACCATAAACGAGACCTGCTCGGTAAACACTATGAAACGATCATCAATGACAAAGATGCCGAACGAGCAGGCTATATCTTTAAAGATAATGAACAAAGTGGACGCACGACTCGAACAATAGAGCTACACCTTAAATCTCACGACGACAATCGCGCTCAGCGTTTCTTTGAAGTAACGGTGTTCCCCATCGAGAGCAGCACCTCTGGATTAAAGAGTGCACCTGGTAGCAGCCTCAAACAACTCATTGGCACCTATGGTACCGCTCGAGACATTACTGAAAGAAAAGAAGCCGAAGAATTTATTAACTTTCAGGCGTATCACGACTTACTCACCCGACTGCCCAATCGAGCACTCTTTAAAGACAGGTTAAGCTTAGCCATTACACACGCCAAGCGAAACACTCAAGGCCTAGCGGTTATGTTTTTGGATCTTGATCGCTTTAAAATCGTAAACGACACATTAGGTCATGCGATGGGGGACCGCTTGCTTCAATCCGTTTCTATGCGGCTAGAGAACTGCTTACGAGAAGGCGATACGTTATCGCGCTTTGGGGGCGACGAGTTCACCCTGCTGCTGCCCGACATATCTTCAAAAGAAGATGCCCGAAAAATCGCCCGAAAAGTTATTAACGTACTTAAAGAACCGTTTATGTTGGGCGAACATGAGGTTTTTGTTGGCGTAAGTGTAGGCATCGCCATGTATGATGAAGCCGGAAATACCGTCGAACAGCTTATTCAAAATGCTGATATTGCCATGTATCACGTTAAAGGCAGAGGAAAAGACGGCTACCAGTTCTATTCAGACGCCATGAATGTCACCTGTTCAAACCGCCTAAAAGTTGAACGAGACATGCGCAACGCATTGGATAATAATGAGTTTAGAGTCTATTATCAGCCACAAATAAATGCGAAAACTGGCGGAATTATTGGCGTGGAAGCACTAATCAGGTGGTATCACCCAGAGCGGGGAATTATTTATCCGTCAGAGTTTATTCCATTAGCAGAAGAGACCAAGCTAATTGTCGATCTTAGCGAATGGGTCCTCAAAACAGCTTGTACAGAAGTCAAAAGCTGGATAGATGCTGGACATAAAGAAATACGCCTAGCGGTTAATTTTTCACCTTCTCAAGTAGAACACCCACGCTTTGTTAATATGCTGTTCAAGCAGCTCGAAGAATACAATTTCCCACCTGAAAACCTAGAGATTGAGCTGACCGAAAACGTGATCATGAATGACCTTGAACACATGATCCAAAAACTAAGTAAACTGGCGGACCACGGCATCACCATCGCAATTGATGACTTTGGAACCGGGTACTCATCATTAAACTACCTTCATAAACTTCCGATTCATACCTTAAAAGTCGACCAATCGTTTGTACATGATATTCAGAATTCTGAAAATGAAGCCTGTATCGTCAATGCAATTGTCGCTATGGCCCACGGTTTAAAACTGAATATAGTAGCTGAGGGGGTCGAAACCGCTAATCAACTTGAGTATTTAAAAAGCCTTGGCTGTCATGAAATACAAGGATTCTTCTTCGGCAAGGCCAGGCCAGCAGATGAAACGATTCTATTAATAAACAGTGACGTTCAATCAAAGGCCAGTTAAAACGAGAGGGTGCTACGAATATATATTGAAGGACTCAACTCCGTCGCCAGGAATGCGATTTTACTTCTCGCCCCTCCTCTAGCCTCTCTAGTTCCCTCTCCCGTCCTGACACACCAGCCACAGTAACATCACATCACATCACTATTACGCTTTCCACTTGCGTTAATCTGAGAACATTTCAACCCCAAAAAATTGCTAAACCCCTTTAACGATGGGACTCTAAAGACGATTTTCAATTGTCCTACAATCCAAAAAAATTGTCGGACACTTCTATAATTTATCGATGTTTTTTGCAAAATTTTACGTTTTGTTAACTTTTGCAAACGAAAATGAGTGTTACCTCACAGCTTTTGAAAAGGGGCTTCTTTACCATAAATCCATCAAACGCTTATCAGCATTAAAACTGAAAGTGCGAATAAATAACACAACATCCAGTACGATGGACTTGCTGTAAAACAATAAGAGATTAAGCATGAAAGATAGATATAAGTTTATTGGTCCTGCATACGATTTCCTCAGTAGCATATACGGTGGAGAGTCCATTCATAACTGCAAAAGAGCTATGCTTGATGTCGAGCATGTTAAAGCCGGTGACAAGATTCTTATCGCGGGTGTTGGTCATGGTAAAGATGCTATTAAGGCCGCAGAGCTAGGTGCAGATGTAACGGTGGTTGATCTATCCGAAACAATGCTTCGCAAATTTCAAGAAGCCGTTGATAAGCATCCTGGCAACCTGGCCATCAGGCAAATTCATAGCGACATTTTAAAATTTGAAGAGTTTGAGCAGTATGACATGGTTATCGCAAACTTCTTCTTAAACGTATTTAGCGAAGAGATGATGCTTGAGATCCTTCGCCACCTTATGAAGTGTGCCAAGCCTAACGCTAAAGTAGTAATCGGTGACTTTGAGTACCCTTCTGGCAATATCGTTAATAGAGCACTACAAAAAGCCTATTGGTTCGGCGCAGTATCGATCTTTTGGATCGTCGCAAACAACGCCATGCACAATATCTATAATTACCCCGAAATAATGAAAGAACTGGGGCTTACCATTAAAGATAAGAAACAATTCAGATTTTTAGGACTGAATTGCTACTGGTCTATTATGGGCCAGAAACAAGCCTGATTGAAAAATTAAAATAAGAAACAACAACAATAAAATACCAAAACCCTATAGGAGCCACTGGAATGGATAATCAAGCATTAGTCCATAACGGATTAAACATTGCCAGCGACAATACATTTTCGTTCTCGGAAAGAGTTGAGTATCTCAAAAAACATGGATCTCACTCCCAGTCCTTCTCCACACTACAACCTGGAATGCAGTACTTTGATATTCCAAACGTTGGCTATATCGGGTATATGAGGCAGTGGGGGGCGACCTTCGTGTTATCTGACCCGGTTGCCGACAAAAAAGATTTTGAACTAATTGTCACCGCGTTCCACAACAAGTTCCCAAATGCTAGCTATATCCAGATCAGTAAACCTGTGGTGGATATCCTACACGCTAAATTTGGGCTTTACGGCACACAGTTTGGCTCTGAATCAACGATTGACCTTAAAAACTGGTCTCTCAAAGGCAAAAAGAAACAAGTGCTTCGTACCGCTATCAACCAAGCTAAAAAGAATGGTATTACCGTCAAAGAGCGTTTTAGCGATGATCACACCCGTGAGATTTCAGAAGCATGGATAAAAACACGTAAGTGTAAGGCTAATGAAATCAGCTTTTTGATCCGCCCGATGAAGATGGACTACAAAGAAAACGAACGTCATTTTTACGCGTATGAAGGTGACAAAGCAGTGGGCTTTGTTTACTTCGACCCGATATACCACAACAACGAAATCGTTAGCTACGTACCTAACATCTCTCGCGCAAATGCTGAGTTTAAACAGGGTATTTTCTATACACTGCTTACTCATGCAATGGAAGTATTTAAAGAAGAGGGTGTACCTTACCTTGATCTGGGCTTGATACCGTTAATGCTGGCCGATGAAGTAGAACCTCAAGAGTCAAAAATTCTACGTAAGCTAAGCAGCTTGGTATATGAAAAAGGGAACTCGCTATACAACTTTAAAGGGCTCGCATTTACCAAAGGACGCTTCAGAGGTGATATTGAGAAAACCTATTGCGCACACAAAGGGGCACTACCTTTACGAGCATTTATCTCGATATTTAAACTGACAAAGGTTATTTAAGTGGTTATATGCTTTTAAGATAAATAAGTTTGAACTAACAATAGCTCGAATATTAAAGGCGGATATTTTCCGCCTTTTTTTATGCTCGCATTTTAAGATAAAGTCGTGCGTAATTTAATTAGGCCTCTGGCTCAGACAATACAACCGATACCGGAATCCACTTACTAAGCGTGCTTTTTAAAAAGCCAGTCGCTTTCCAGCTCTCAAGTGCCGTATTTAGCTCTTGCTGAAGCTCGACATTACCTGTTTTAACCGCCCAAGCTAAATATTCATCGGTTAATGGTGTATAAAGGCCAAATATTCGATCATCAGTAGGATAAGAACTCGTTAAGTGCCAAACAGTAGGCGCATCATGCACAAAATAATCTATTTTATTGTTAATTAGCGCCTCTATACCGTCTGTACTGGTAGCAAACCCAATCTGCTTAGCATTTTTCAACTTGCTTGTTACAAAGTGTTGACCTGTAGTATTAAGCGAATAACCTACTCGATATGCCTCTGATAGTAACGCACTCTTAGATGCCAAGCGTCCCGCATCTTCGGTTCTTATTATCGCCATTTGACCAATTTCCATATAGGGGTCAGAAAACAAAGCCCTCTCTTTACGCTTATCAGTAATCGATACCCCTGACATTACCACGTCAATTTCACCTGCATCAAGTGCTTCAAGTAAAGCCTGCCAAGAATATGTTTTAATATTTACAGATGCATTAAGGAACTCGCCTAGTGCATTAGCAAAGTCGACCTCCACCCCTTGCACCTGCCCACCCTTATCAAACGCCAAAGGCGGATAATTAGTGGCCATACCTACATTAATGACCCGCCCAAAACTACCAAAACTCGCGCAACCCACAAAAATTAGGGCCATAACGCCGAACATTACTCCCAAAACCCATTTATTCATCTTTATCCCCAAACTATTATTATTAACGATTTAAATGTCATCACATTATGCGATGGTAGTATCATCAGTAAAGCTCCACATAGCTATAAGCGATTTCCCTTAAAGCCTATCTATATTGAGTAGTTAATGCCAAACCCTCTTTATCATCAATCAATAATATACTCTTCAATCTCAAAATCCTGAAAACCAAGCAACCTTAGACGCTGATTAAAGTGTTTATTGGCAACGGCTGAGCCAGTAAACCTTACCTTGTGCATAAGCTCTATTGAGCTATCTGATGCTAAACCGGCCGAATCGAATAGCCCCGTTACGCGCTTGGCAATAGCATTTCCCGAATCTATCCATTCAACAGGGTGCGGTGCACACTGTTCAAGCTGAGCTTTTAATAACGGAAAATGCGTGCAACCCAACACAATTTTATCAACTCGGCGGGGCATAGTGTTGCAAAAAAAATCAGCCAATATTTCCGCTAACTCAGTCTCACTTACCGACTCGCCCCTTAAATAGGACTCGGCCATCTCGACGAGCCGACTACTCCCCACGCGTATAACATCACAATGGGTCGCAAAATCAGCAACGAGTTGGTCCGTATAGTGCCGCTGAACCGTTGCGGCAGTGGCCAGCAGCCCAATAACCCCGGTTTGTGTTGTTTCTGCAGCGGGTTTAATGGCAGGCACCACACCCACAACAGGAATACTAAGCACCGCTCTTAAGTCAGATAACACCAATGTACTTGCGGTATTGCAGGCAATCACGAGCATATCTGGCTGATACTGTTCACACTGCCCCGACAAAACAAAAGTAATACGGCGACGCAGATAGTCCTCTGACTTAGTACCATAGGGAAACGACGCATTATCAGCTACATAGATAATGCGCACACCAGAACAACGCGAAAGAATTGACTGGCAAATACTCAGCCCGCCTACTCCCGAGTCAAAAATAAGCACCGTGGGAGGTCGCTGAACGACCTCTTCAATAGCACTAGGTGACACGTTTTCTGACAACCCTCATAAGCACTAAAAATAACGTCAAAAGTAACGGCACTAGAAAAATATTAATCATTTTAAGCTCAGTACCCAATGATTCAATATCCCTATCTAGCTGATGCTGGACATCTCGAAGCTCTTTTCTAATCTTAACCTTTTCATCTTGAAAACGGGCAAGTTCTAATGCTTGCTCTTCAGATAGTATTGCACTATCGGCATCTCCACGCATTTGTTCCATCTCAAGTAGTTTCGCCTCTGTTTCTTGCAGCTGCTCTTGAAGCACTTGTTGTTGCGCCAAAAACTGCTCTTCAGCATTTCTACGTAACGCCTCCACTTTAGTAAAAGGTCTTGAGAAACGGCCTCTGCTGCGGATATTAATCAAATCTTCATTGCCTGCAAGATGCTCTAGTGAGTTAACTAAAAAGCCAGCATTATCAGCCCAGGGAGATACGACTCTCTGACCAAAAAACTGCTGAACCTGAACCCATAGGCGATCACTTAATATATCGGTGTCGGCTACCACAATAACATTAATATTACTGTTTTCTAATACTTCAGGTACGAGCAGGCGTTTCACCATTACAGGCTCTGCATCAGCCACATCAGGCTCTTCCGCCACAACTTCTTGCTCTTCAACTTCGACCCCTTCAGGAAAAGCAGATTTGGCAGAACCTGTAATTCTAGCGGCTAAAGTGTACTGTTGTCCGGTCGGAGCAAATGACTCCATCAAGGCTTCAGGGTTTTGCAACTCATTCAACCGACCTGCCACTAACGGCTGGGACTCTGCGCTTGACTGGATTAGGGGCACCACTGTGGTCGTAGCCCCCTCAAGTAAATCGAGAATACCAACCGATGAGAGGTTAATGCTTTCTAGCCCTGCCATTACGACGTCTTCGTCGTTAAACGCTGCGGTATCAAGTCCTAACAGTGCAATATGGCGAACAGGGTTTCTCCCGTCCCCCATATTAACGACCAACGAATTGGCAAAGTCTCCAACAATATGTGCGTCCTGAAGCGCTATCCCCCACTCGGCAAACAGTGGCGTTAGGTCAGAACGGCGGCTTGCAGATGCAGCCATCGGAGCAGGTGGTTGGTCTGCCTCAGCAAATGGGTCAACAAATACCAGTGTACGGCCTCCTTTCATCACAAACTGGTCAATCGCAAACAGCATCTGCTGAGAAAGGTTTTTAGGATGAACCAGTAGCAAAATATCAACTTCAGGATCGATCTCATCAACATCATCAGCGAGCGGGCGAACATCAAACAAGTCTTCCATCTGCTGCATCACAACCCAGGCAGGTTGGCGCTGGCGAGTCATATAATCAAAACCACCGTTAATATTAACCCCACTTATAATACCGACCACGGGCAGCCTCGGGTTCGATAAATTATAAATCAGCTTTGTGAGCTCATACTCCACAAATTGTTCTTTATCAGGCTGGAAGAAGCTAATAATTTCTTCAGCACCACTGTCATTGGTACCGACAAGCCCAAAGAATATCTCATCTCCCCGAAGACCTACCGGAACTCCCTGAAGACCTGCTGACGAAGCTTCGTCCTCCTCTTCGGAAAATGGGATAGGGTCAACGAACGTGACCTTAAGTTTGCCACCCGACAGGGTTTTATACTCTTCGAGTAACTCTTTTATTCTATGGGCATAAGTTCTTAGCCCGGGCAACTCAACAGTAGCCTTCTCAGAAAAGTACAGTTTGAATGTAACGGGCGAATCAAGTTCACTCAGTATCTTTTGTGTTTCACCTGTCAACGTATAGAGCTGACCTTCTGTCAAGTCTAAGCGAACCCCATTAAACAGCCGGGCGCTCAGTAGCGAAAAAACGATAAAGATGGCGAGAATAACAATCAGGCCGGTTTTCGAATGCATCATATTTTTCATTGATCTAATTCCCTGTCCTAATCTGCTTTTTTAATGTTGATAACAACCGTGGTAGCCGCTAACCAGCACACCGTCATTATTAAGAAATAAAGCAGATCACGAAGATCAATCACCCCTCTTGACACCGCATCAAAATGCGTTAAAAAACTCAACGAAGAGATGCCATCGATCAACCATAATGGGGCCCATTCGGTAAACGCATCCAGCACCATCGGAAACCCTGCTGCAACAAAGATAAAGCAAATAACAAGCGTGAGGATAAACGCGACCACTTGGCTTTTAGTCGTCGCCGAAATACAAGACCCTACCGCCAAAAAGCCACCGGCCATTAACCAGCTCCCTAGATAACTCGCAAAGATAACACCATTATCAGGCTCACCCAGATAATTGACCGTCACCCAAACCGGAAACGTCAACATCAACGCAACCCCAATAAACAACCACGCAGCCAGAAACTTTCCTAATACCGCCTGCACAACGGTTACAGGAAGCGTCATCAAAAGCTCTATCGTGCCGCTTTTACGCTCTTCAGACCATAGACGCATCGAAATAGCAGGCACTAGAATAAGGTAGAGCCAAGGAATGAAGTTAAAAAAGGATATTAAGTCTGCTTGGCCCCGTTCAAAAAAACGTCCAAGATAAAAGGTAAATACACCTGACATCATCAAAAAGATAACAATAAAAATATAGGCTAGCGGTGTTGTAAAGTAGCTCGCCAACTCTCGCCTCATAATAATACCAGTACCCATCATGCAACCTCCCCTACTGTTACCTGACGGAAAACGTCATCAAGTCGTCCTTTTTCAACATGAAGCTCCTCAACCTCCCAATCTTGTATGTGAATCAGTTCATTCACCTGTTTAAGTACTGATTTACCTGTTTCAGGGAAGACCGTAATCAAACCACTCTCATCCTCACAGTCAATACGGTACACATTGACCAATGACTCAAGCTTTTGCTTAACCTCATAAGGATGCGAAAACTTAACCGACACCGCATTGTGGTATTTTGATTTCGCCGCCAACTCAACAGGCGTGCCATCAAATACGATATTGCCTGCCGAGATAATCAGCGCCCTCGTACAGACTGCACTCACCTCTTCAAGAATATGTGTTGAGATGATAACTATCTTATCCTTGGCAAGGTTCCTGATCAGTTCCCTGACCTGATGCTTCTGGTTAGGATCAAGGCCGTCGGTAGGCTCATCTAGAATAAGCACTTGAGGGTCATGGATAATGGCTTGAGCGATGCCGACTCGACGCTTAAACCCCTTAGACAATGTCTCAATACGTTGATTTAAAACCTCTGATAACGCAACCTGATCTACAACCTTGTGAATTCGCTGATCAAGTTCATCACCACTAAAACCTCGAATTTTCCCGATAAAGCGAAGAAATTTCAAAACGGACATATCACCATAAGAAGGCGCTCCTTCTGGTAAATACCCCATTTGTTTTTGGGCATTCATCGGATGTTTGGCTACATTTTGCCCCATCACTTTCACGTGACCCGCGGTGGGCGCCAAAAACCCGGTAATCATCTTCATCGTGGTTGATTTTCCTGCACCATTAGGCCCAAGAAAACCCAGCACTTCGCCCGGCTTAACCTCGAAACTGACCTTGTTTACCGCTGTAAACGGGCCAAATTTTCGAGTGAGTTCTGAAATCTGGATCATGACGAGTGAATAACTCCCTCTTTACTATTTTTATAGTCGGTTCAAGTAGGATAATGTATTTCTATCTAACACTTAAAATATATGAACAGTCTATATGCTTTTCAAGCGCTTAAATAGGTTGATTCACATGCAAAAAGAAATATCTCTTATACTTTTTGGTAATGTTATTGGAAGGTTTGAGCTTTGCTACCTTCAACGTTAGCAGATAAACTTACCTCCATTGTTTAGCTACGTAAAGATGAAACTATGAGCCACTTTTTGGGATTAAGCTCCTTTTTCTTCAATATATTGAGAAGAATACTTTTTTTCTGGGTAAAAACCGAAGTTGTCGGTAGCGAAAAGGACTTTTTACAACTCAACCCCGATAAACCTGTTTGTTATGTATTGCAGTACAACTCATTTTCTAGTCGACTGGTACTCGAACAGGAGTGCCTTGCTGCGGATCTCCCTTCTTCGCAAGCTGCTCTTCCCATTGGAGGAAAAGGTATTCGGCGTTCGTTTTTCTTTTTATATTCACGCCAAGGACAATGGTTTCGAAAACGCCAAAGCCCCACCGTAACAGAGCGTCTTAAGCAAATGGTTCACGAAGCTGAGCTTAACCCTGACCTAGACGTACAAATTGTGCCCGTTTCACTTTTATGGGGGCGTGAGCCTGAGAAACAAAAGTCGATGTTCAAAATACTACTGTCCGATAGCTGGTCAGTAGCAGGTCGCTTGCAAAAGTTCTTGATTATTATGCTTCACGGACGAAGAACATTCGTTCAGTTCAGCAAACCGATCTCGCTTCAGAGCATCATTAACGAGACAAAAAACGAAGCCGAAAACAACGAAGAGATTGCTACCCGTAAACTCGCCAGAATATTACGGGTGCACTTCCGCCGCACGCGTCAAGCGATCCTCGGCCCTGACTTATCACACCGTCGCACATTGGTACATTCACTTATCCACAGCACGGTGGTTAAAGATGTCATAAGAGAGACTGCAAAAGAAGAAGGCACCTCCCCAGAAAAGGTAAAAGCCCGAGCGATTAAATATGGTGATGAAATAGCATCTAACCTTTCCATGACCGTTATCCGGTTCTTATCACGGGTTCTCTCTTGGGTATGGAACAAAATATACGATGGCGTGAATATCCGAAATATTGAGACGGTACAAGAAATCGCTAAAGAGAATTCTGTGGTCTACGTACCTTGCCACCGAAGCCATATCGATTACCTATTACTCTCATACGTTCTCTACAAACACGGCATAATGGTGCCTCACATTGCTGCGGGCATTAACCTTAATATGCCTATCGTTGGACCGCTACTTCGCCGTGGCGGAGCTTTCTTTATGCGTCGTAGTTTCAAAAACAACAAACTCTATGCAGCCATCTTTAACGAGTACCTTTACCAAATGTTCTCTAAAGGATACTCTGTTGAATACTTTGTTGAGGGTGGTCGAAGCCGAACCGGAAGGATGCTGCAACCGCGCCCTGGCATGATCGCCATGACTGTGCGTAGTTATCTGCGAAATAGCAGTAAACCGATCGCTTTTATGCCCGTATATGTCGGTTATGAAAAAGTACTCGAAGGGCGCACATATTTAGGCGAACTTCGCGGTAAGAAGAAAGAAAAAGAGTCTGTTTTTGGGTTATTCAGGTCGCTTTCAAATCTTCGAAAGTCATTCGGTAAAGTGAATGTTAACTTTGGTGAGCCTATCTATCTAAACCAGTTTTTAGACGAACAGCAACCTCACTGGAAAGACCAGGCATATGACGCAGAATACCGCCCTAAGTGGCTGAACAATGTCGTCAATGATCTCGCGGACAAGATTACCACTCATATTAATGATGCCTCATCTATCAACCCCATCAACATGGCCGGCTTGATACTGTTATCAACCGCCAAGCAGTCAATGGATGAGAGAATTTTAGCGAGCCAGATGGATACCTTCAGCAACCTGCTAAAACAGATGCCATACAGCCCACATATGTCTTACCCAGATGGCTGCGGAAAAGACTGGCTGGAATATGCTGAAAAAATGGGATTAGTCGCACGGCAGAAGCAGAGTTTGGGTGACATTATTACATTAGAAGGCAGCAACGCCACGCTAATGACTTACTATCGTAATAACATTCTTCATCTATATGCAGTGCCAGCACTTATCGCTAGCCTGTTCCAAAATAACCCGATGATGAAACGAGAAAAAGTCGTCTTTCTGGTTCGCTCTATCTATCCTTATATTAAGGCTGAACTATTCATTCATTGGGACAAGGAAGACGTTTCAGATGTAATCGAACAGTGGGTAGATGTATTGATCAATAACGATATGCTGCACGTTGAAGGCGATAGCCTCTGCCGTCCTAGCACCGGCTCAGCAAACTTTGTATTACTTAGTGTTCTAGCCCGCTTTATTATTCAAACAATCGAACGTTACTACATCAGTATCGCGGTACTGCGTAACCAGGGCTCTGGCGTGTTAGATGCAACAGAGCTTGAAGAACAAAGCACACAAATGGCACAACGGATGTCGATACTTTATGGCCTCAATGCTCCGGAATTTTTTGATAAAACACTATTCCGCTACTTTATCGCAAACTTAAAAGAAAACGGTATTGTCACCGAAAATGAAGACGGAAAATTGGTTTACAGCGAGAAATTAGCTTACGTAGTAGAAGATGCCAAACTGGTGCTCAATGCTGAAATGAGACAAGGTGTGTTGCAGGTTACCACGCTGAGTTAAAGCTTGCCAAAAACCCTGATTCCGCTTCGAGGCTACAGGGGCTTAAATACGATAGGTCAGCCTAACGACGACCCTCTTAAGCCCTCCATCGACTTCAAAGTATAAATATCATAACGGCTACTTTTTCCTTCAAGCTTTAACGTTGGCTTAACACCCTCAATTGCAGGCGCTTTGCGAGGACGTTTCACGACGACACGATACCGAGCCTTTTCTAAGGCTGCAGAAAGCAACGCTTCTGCATCAAGGTCTCCCCCCACCAGAGGTTTAAACAACCGCATCTCTTTTTTAACTAACGATGATTTATCCCGATCAGGAAACATAGGGTCGAGATAAACAACATCCGCCACAGGCTCATTCTGAACCGATAGCCATTCAATGCTATCTTCATTAATCATTGTCATCAGTGAAATAATCGGTGCCACATCATACGATAAACGAGCCTGTTCAAGCCCAGTAGACAACAACTCGGCAACAATAGGTGAGCGCTCTAATAACGTTACCTGACAGCCCAAACTGGCTAACACAAACGCATCTCGGCCAAGCCCCGCAGTGGCATCTAATACATGGGGTGTAATGCCGGACTTTAGACCCACGGCCTTAGCAATAAGCTGCCCTTTACCGCCACCAAACTTACGCCGGTGATCTACCTTACCTGAAACAAAATCTGCATTAACAGGCCCCGGAGCCCCTTTTCCGGTCTCTACCAATGAAGGACCATCTTGACCGTAGATCATCAAAAAGGGGAACCGACGCTCTTTTGTCGGGGTTACATCACTCAGCATTTCTAGCCCCAAGCGTTGCGCAAAACCGGTAGCGGCAACCTCATCACCGCTCGTGCTAACAGTCACAGCAAGTGACGCTTTAATATCAATTGGATTCATTTAAAGACATTCATCTAAGCAAACAAGTCGATACCAACTAACACCCCACCCTCATATTCCTGTGCCGCAATTTCGGTTTGCTGGTAGGTATTAAGGGCTTGCTGAGTGTTTAGTGAAAAAGACTCAGGGGGTTGAGCGCGACTTACATCAATGGCCTGAGAGGCCTGTTTCTGCTCAACCCTGCGCTGTAACTCCGCAGGGTCAATAGTTTCACTATTAGCTCGGTCTGTACGGCGCTCTCTAGAGGCATCGCCTACAACTTCATTACTTTTTGGCACACGGGTATTAGCCCCCTCGGCCTGAGGGCGACTGATATTTACAGGAACAATCGCGTTATTTATTTCCACCCAAGCCTGCCGTTCTATCTAATACGTTTTTCTATATTACTATCGAGCACTCAATGTTCAGCGTCACATTAGTAAATATAACCCTAAAACCGCGCCTAGTAAAAGACGATAAATGACAAAAGGTGTAAAACCTATCCGCTCAAGAAAGCTCAAGAAAAGATGAATACACGCATAAGCACTCAAAAATGCCGCAAGCGTACCCACCCCTATCATGGTCCATTGAGCATCAGTTCCGGTTTGGACTAGCTCAACGCCCTTCAACAAACCCGCTGCAGCAATCAGCGGAATCGAAAGCAAAAACGAGTATCGAGCAGCAGCATCACGGCTAAAACCAATCAACAGTGCAGCGGTCATGGTAATACCTGAACGAGATGTACCTGGTATTAGCGCCAGCGCTTGAGAAAAGCCAATTATCAAGGCGTCCTTCCAATTTATCGATGTTAACGAACGCGTGCGACTACCGTTAAAATCAGACCACCACAACACCACCCCAAACAACACCGTGGTGGTCGCTATAACCACCGCTGAACGCAAGTTAGCCTCAATGTAATCATCCAGTAATAGACCCGCAACCCCCGCAGGGATAGTCGCTAAAATAATTAACCACGCTAAACGACTCTCATCAGTATGCTTGCGCTTTAAGGCACTATCAATCCACGACAACGTAAGGCTAACCACGTCTCGTCTAAAATACAGTACCACCGCGAGCAATGTGCCCACATGAACCGCCACATCAAAAGCCAGCCCTTGATCAGCCCACCCAAGCACCTGAGAGGGCAGAATTAAATGCGCAGAGCTCGATACGGGTAAGAACTCAGTTAACCCCTGAATAAGCGCAAGCGCCAAGGTTTGAAACCAATCCATTTTTGTTCCTTAAGTCTTTCAAAGTGTAGAGCGTTTATCATCCCCGCGCAGACATAGGGGGGATGACAGTAATTTACTCCCGTCCTGGCAATTTCTTCCACGTAACGGTATCGCGTAAATAAACCGGTATTGCTTGCTCAGCCGAAACAATGTCCTCTGAGGCACCATTTGAAGCACTATACTTACGGTCTGCGATCCTGACAATATATTCAGCTTTTGCCATTAGAGCTTGATCATCCAGCGACACTCGACCCTGGACCGACTCAGGCATTCTCTGCACAAACGACCAGCCACTACCAACACCTGAAAACGCTGCACCACTAGTGCCACCTTCAGCTAGCATCACATCTTCAGGCTTACAAACACACTCAGGCTGAACGGCGACAACGTTGCCATCAACAACCTCAAACGCTCCCCAATAGACCTCATCCATACGCGCATCAATGGCCGTAGCCACTTGCTGATGGCCAGACACCACAAATGCCTCAAGCGCCATCGCCTCTAATGTCGATACAGGAAGAACCTTGATACCCAACCCATAGGCTAAGCCCTGAGTCACACCTGCCGCAATACGCAAACCAGTAAATGAACCCGGACCCCGACCAAATGCAATAGCGTCAAGTTGTTCTGGCTCGGTACCGCTTTCTTTAAGCACTTGCTGAATCATCGGGATGATTTTACGCGTATGGTCTCGTGGCACCACCTGGTATACGCTAGTCACCTTACCTTCTTTAATGAGAGCCGCTGAGCAGCCTTCAGATGACGTATCAAGCGCCAGTATACAAGCCATTATTACACTCTCTTAAATTCAAAAAAAAAGCTGTACCGGAATTCGGATACAGCCCTTTTAGAGGGCTTCTAGCCCTCTGGTATTAGAATCGCTAGCGAAAATTAGCCTTCCAAACCAACAAATACTTTTTCACGGATCTCATCAACCGTTCCAACACCCGCAACAGCAACATAACCGGGAGCATTCTCAGCGTCGTCTTTAGCCCAACCCTGGTAGTACTCAATGAGAGGCGCTGTTTGCGCATGGTAAACATCCAAACGCTTACGAACAGTTGCTTCAGAATCATCTTCACGCTGAATCAACGGCTCGCCAGTTTCATCATCTTTACCGTCAACTTTAGGTGCATTGTATTGAATATGGTAAATACGACCGCTCGCTTCATGAACACGACGACCGCTTAAACGACCAATGATTTCTTCATCATCAACACTAATTTCAACAACAGAATCAATTTTAATACCGTTGTTTTTAAGTGCTTCAGCTTGTGGAATAGTACGAGGGAAGCCATCAAACAAGAAACCATTTGCACAGTCTTGATCTTTAATACGCTCTTGAATCAACGCAATGATCGTCTCATCAGACACCAAACCACCTGAAGCCATCACTTCTTTAACTTTAACGCCTAGTGGAGTACCGGCTTTAACCGCTGCTCGCAACATATCACCAGTTGAGATTTGAGGAATATCATACTTCTCTGAGATAAATTGCGCCTGTGTGCCTTTACCTGCGCCTGGTGCGCCTAATAAAATGACTCGCATTGCTGGATTGCTCCCATAAATTTATAAAAATAGTTTAAAAGTTAAATCAAAAATACTTTTCAGCTTTACAGTCTTACGTCTAATTAACAGCCAACCGTGTAATAACGCTACATCATTCCATTTTGATAAAAAGACTAAACCCTCGCAATACGACCTTGTATTGAAAGATATAAACGGTTTAATCGGTTAAATTTAACCTACACGATCTATTAATTTACAGCCGTACGCCTTTACATTTATCAAAGAAATCTATTTATCAATTATTTATCAATAATTTACGCTAAATCATTCGGCATTATATGCAGCTTATTTAAAACACCTGTTATAGCGAGCCGGACATTATACGAAGTTGGAGTAAGAAAAGGCAACAGTAAGGGGAAATGCGGAATTTTGATTAAACCAAATACCAATCAATAAACCCGACAAAATACGATGACTTGCCAGGCGACTCATACAAAATAGAATTCATGATGTCACGGAATAATCCAAGGAAAGGCCGCTATTGCTGTCCCAAATAGAGATAAACCTGGCCAGCACTTAAGCTGCCATTTCTGCAGCCATTGCGTCGAGGTCACTGCAACGACTCATTGCGGCCTCTGAAATTTCATGGGTCTTATCAACCGTCAAGCCAAGCGCCTCTATTAGTGGTTCAGGGTCCTGCTCATTTAGCTCATCACCAATACCATGCGATTTAAGCAGACAATTCGCTAACTGAACCAACTGCACATAATTTTGGCAATCACCTTGGTAACCGATAGTTTGATGCATGGCGGCAGATTTCACCACTTCTTCTGGCAAGTTCCACATTCTTAGCAAAATACCGCCAATGGTGCCATGTCCAAGTGCTATTAAATCTTGCGCCCCCCCCATACCAAAGACTTGCTTTTCAATCGCGTCCATCGATAGCTCAAGATTCGCCTCTCGCAGCTTGTTAAGCATACAAAACTCTGGCGGAAACAAATGCCCTACTAAAAGTAAACCAAAGTTATGAAGTAAACCGGTAAGGTAGGCTAACCCTGGGTCAACCCCCGCCTCTGATGGCAATTTTTGTGCTAAATGCTGGCACAAGGTGGCGCTATAAAGCGTATGTTTCCAAAATGCATCAAGGCCTAGAGGTCCCTCTTTCGGAATATCAAAGGCTTTAGAGGCTGCAACCCCCATCGCGATATGAGCAACCCGCTCAAAGCCTAGTACAATATTAACAGCCTCTTGTACGCTTCTGATCTCACCCTGATAGTTAAACAAGGCAGAGCGTGAATAACGCATAATCTGTGCAGCGAGGCTTGGGTCACACTCAATAACCTCTGCCAACTCTCCGACAGAAGAATCAGGATCAGTCACCAAATGAAGGATTTTAACCGCAATAGCAGGCATCGGTGGAAGGCGATATAGTTTTTCTAATTTCTTAGCCACATCATCAATAGACAAATTGCCGTTATTTAACGATGACGTGCCCGCAGAACCCTCTTTCCAAACGGCAATAGGACCTTTACTTGTACCCGCAATAGCCAGCCTGAAAGCACGACCATCCATCTGTAGCATAGTCGCATTACAGCCACTCTGGAGATAGAAAAGGTCTTGCTCCAGCAACGATTCATCAATAATCATCGGAATGCCATAAGCCCCACCAATAGGCGGGTGAGCACCAGTCTCACAATCTGTAAACAGCTTATCTGACTGCTCTGGTGTCAGTAGTTGTAGATTACGCCCTAGCGCCTGATTAACTGCATCAATGTTTAATTCAGCAGGAAACGGAAAAACAGCCATTACCGCGCCTTTAACGTCAATCATTAACACTGACTTTAACGTGGCATCCGGTGTTACATTAGCCTTACTGATCGCACAACCCAGTGATACCGTGCGCTCATGAGGGATTTCATGAACAAACACATTCTGGCGACCCAGATACTGATTTAACTTAACTGCAATTGGCACAAAAACACCACCTTAACTAAAAGTATGTCGCTAGTTTAGCCTGTGAGACTGCAGCTACATGACGACCCGTTCACAAATGCCTGTAGCCGTAGTTTACGTTTTGTAAAGATATGAAAATAGAGACAGCCTAGCATACACCTCTACCCTGTATTTCTCATACCGGCCGCAATCCCCGCCATAGTGACTTTTAAAGCTCGCTCAACCGTCGCCAGACTCACATCATCTTCTGACCGAACGCGCTTAAGCAGTTCAGCCTGAAGATAATGCAAAGGGTCTGTATAAGGGTTTCTAACAATCATCGAGTGTTTAAATACTGGGTTATCCTGCAATAGCGACTCTTGCTGCTTTAACTCGTTAACCCATAATACCGTGTCGTTTAGTCGTTCCCGTAAAAGCTTACCCAGCGGCTTTAAGTTTTCCGTCACTAAACGGTTATCGTAATAGCGAGCAATACGGGTATCTGCTTTAGCCACCACCATTTCAAGCATATCGATATGGGTTTTAAAGAACGGCCACTCTTCAATCATCGCATGCAAGGTTGGCGCTTTACCCGCGTCTAACGCTGCTTTAATCGCTTCATCGCCACCTAACCAAGCCGGTAACATCAAGCGTGTTTGTGTCCAGGCAAAAATCCAGGGTATTGCGCGCAAGCTTTCAATCCCCCCTGTCGCTTTGCGTTTTGCCGGTCGGCTCCCTAGCGCTAACTTACCTAGTTCCTGCTCTGGCGTGCCCGACCTAAAGTAGCTGACAAAGTCAGGGTGTTCCCTAACAATATGACGATAAGAGGCCAGCGACCGTTCTGTTAGCCAACCCATCATTTCACGCCATTCACCCTTAGGCTGAGGAGGCGGTAGCAGAGATGCCTCGATAACGGCCGTGGTATAGACCGACAGGTTTTGCTCTGCCACTTTCGGCAAACCAAATTTAAAACGAATCATCTCGCCTTGCTCAGTAATTCTAAAAGTGCCATTCACTGAACCAGGCGGCTGCGAACGAATCGCACGATTAGCAGGGCCACCCCCTCGGCCAACCGTTCCGCCGCGACCATGAAAAAGCGTTAATCGTACAGCATGCTGACCAGCCGTAGCCACGAGTTTTTCCTGTGCCTGATACTGCGCCCAAGCAGCCATCATCTGACCCGCATCTTTAGCAGAATCAGAGTACCCGATCATCACTTCCTGGTGCCCATGAGTATAGGCCTTATACCAGTCATTCGATAACAGTCGATCAATACACTCAGGCGCATATGTCAGATCATCCAGAGTCTCAAAAAGCGGCACAATTCGCATCGGGTGTGTCATACCACACTCCCTGAGTAACAAAATAACCGTCAATACATCAGAGGGTAAACCCGCCATTGAGATCACATAAGAACCCAGTGCCTCCGGAGGTTGCTGGGCAATCACGCGACACGTCGACAACACCTCATCCACTTCATCTGAAGCAGGCCATTTCTGAGGTATTAAGGGCCGATTACCCCGCAATTCTTTAACCAAAAATTGTACTTTTTCGTCTTCACTCCACGCTGAAAATGCACCTAAACCTAAATACTGAGTCACTTCGTTAAGGACATTGCGATGGCGTTCAGAATCTTGTCGAATATCAAGCTTCACTAACTCCAAGCCAAAGCAATGCACTCGTCTAATAGTGTCTAGTAACTGCCCGTTCGCAATCGTATGAAGCCCTTTCTCAATTAATGAGCGGTAACAGATTAATAACGGTTCAACCAAGCGGCTATTTTCTAATAACACCTGCGGCTCAGGCGCCAATAAATCGGAGCGCCCCTGTTTCAACCATTCAATCGCTTTCTCGGCCCACTGCCGCGTCGCCATTAACTGCTTGCGTAATCGCCCTAATAATTCACGATAGGGTTCACGATTAGACCCCGCTTGCCGGTGCAGCTCCTCACTGGCATCCCACATCGACAACTGATTCCTTAAAATATTAATATCACGAAGATATAGATCAGCCGCCATCCAGCGACTTAACAACATCACCTCTTGCGTTACAGACGCCGTCACGTTAGGGTTGCCATCTCGATCCCCCCCCATCCAGGAGGCAATACGAATAGGGCACGCATCCGTCGAAAGTCCCTTACCGCACTGCTCCATTAATGCCTGATCCATCCCCCTTAAAAACTTGGGCACCGCATACCAAAGACTGTTTTCGATAACCGCAAACCCCCATTTGGCCTCGTCAACAGAGGTCGGGCGCTCATGCCGTATTTCATCGGTATGCCAGGCCTCAGCGACCAAGATACGTAACCGCTCAACAATCTCCTCCCGTTCATCAGCGGATAAATCTGTTTGATCCAATGCAGCCAAACAATCTGCAATAGATTCATACTTCATAATCAACGTACGACGAGTCACTTCGGTGGGGTGAGCCGTCAGCACAAACTCCACAGTCAACTCACTGATGAGCTGAGATATTGCATCATCACTAATGCCAGATGCTTTTAACCGAGTCAAAAGCTCAGACATTGACTCAACATCACCTACTGAATCATCCTCACGGTGACGACGAATACCGTGGTACTGCTCAGCAATATTGGCAAGATTCAAAAACTGGTTAAAGGCACGCGTCACCGGAACCAGTTCAGAATCTTTCATTTCAGACAGAATATTAAGCAACGCAGGACTCGACTCACCTACCCGCCCACGATCATCTTTAGCCGCCGCACGTATCGCCTCAATCTTATTGAGAAACTCCTGCCCCAGGTGCTCTTCAATACTAAATCCCAGCAGCTCTCCCAGCATGCGAACATTGTCTCTTAACGATGGATTCAACTCAGACATATGGTTCTCCCTAATCGAAAAAGCAAAAACAACCCGAAAAAATAACGGGCTAATCCTAAAATTCACTTGGACTTTATAGTTGTAGGTCTACACTTAATTAAACGAAAAGACAATTATTTATAGCGATAAGTGGTTTTGCCAGATCGCTAACATAGTGATTTCTTACAATAGAATAGCAGGTGTCTCGATGAAAATATCCACTCTTGCCAAGCACTGGGAAGACAGCGCAAAAGCACGCTTAACCAATAAAGAATACACCCTCCGACTGCCCATTGAAGATGCCGCACGCATAGCCGCACTTTCAGAAATGTACCCAAAGCGAACGGAAGAAGAACTAATAAGCGAACTACTATCGGCCGCGCTTGATGAGCTTGAAACAAGCTTTCCCTACAAAACAGGGCATAAAATAATTGCAGAAGATGAGCAAGGAGACCCACTCTATGAAGATATTGGACCCACCCCCCGCTTTTTAGACCTCAGTAAAAAATTTATGGCGATGCTCAAGCAACACAAAAAAGCCGCGAATGGTTGATCTTGATAACTGCTACATCAATACAGCACTAAACACTAAGCACTAAGCACTAGAAAGGCAAAGTGAATGGATTCACTTTTTTGTATATTCGTTATTTCATACCAATAATCATAATAAAAATAATACTTTACAGCTCATGTATTGAAGCCTAGAATTTAACTACGCTTAACTATAAAAACAATTAACATAAGATTATCAACGGATTAATGATAAGCCGCTCGGCGAAAAGCCTCCTATTTCTTTACATGTTGCTATTTTCGTGTATCAGTACGCCCGCACACGCTCGTTCTGAAAACGAGATTAAAGCGGTCTACCTCTACAACTTCATTAAGTTTATTACCTGGCCTCAAGAACCGACTACCAATAATATTAATATCTGTGTGTACGGCGAAAATCCATTTGGCGCCCAATCCGAAAAACTTAATACACTCAAAGCCCGCAACCGTCCGCTGAAGATAACCTACCCCGACAAAAAAGACCGACCAGACTGCACGGTAGTATTCATTAGCCCATCAGAAGAAAAGTTTGCGAACGAGTTGCTCACCAGAATCAACAATCACCCGGTGTTAACCGTGAGTGATATAGATAGTTTCATCGATAAAGGCGGGATTATTGGCTTTATAAAACTGGGGAATGTGGTCAAGTTTGACATCAACCTCAAAAAAGCCCGCGCATCTAACATTCAGATCAGTTCGAAGCTACTGGAACTGGCTAACCATGTCATACAATAAGGGGGGGGCGATGATGTTTGGGGTCAAATATTTGCCCATAAAGAAGAAACTCACGATGATCATCATGACGTCAACGCTGTTGGCGGTAGTGTTGTTGAGTTCGGTATTTATTGCGCTAGAGTATATCTCTCAGCGCAACAATATCATCAAAGAGTTTACCACTACGTCTAAAATTATCGCTAATCGAAGCCATGCGGCGATACTCTTTACCGATACTGAGACACTGCAAGAAAACGTAGACAGCCTCATCCTGCACGATGATGTCGAAGCCACCTGCCTCTATAGCGAGTTCGATGACATACTCGCCTATTTCAATAAAAACGAACACTATCAAGATAGTAGTAGCACCTCAATTACCGGCTGCCCAGACCACCCTAGCCGAAACCTCAATCATTTTGATGAGCGTTACTATCAGGTATCTGAGCCGGTTGTGGTAGATGGTGAGCCGCTGGGTTTACTGTATATTCGAGTATCCTTAGGTAGTTTGAATAAGAATTTATCCACCTATGTTGTTGCAGCAGGAGTATTTTCATTACTGGTTATACTCACCGTATTTATTATCTCTTCATTTTTGCAGAACTACATTACGACTCCGCTATTACTGCTAAAAGACACGGCAAAACAAATCAGCAACAAGAAAGATTACTCATTGCGAGCAACTAAAGAGAGTCACGATGAAATCGGCGATCTGGTAGACACCTTCAATAACATGCTCTCGACAATACAAGACCAAAACCAAATTATTACCGAAGATGCAGAAGGGCTTGAGCTAAAAGTAAACGAACGAACCAAAGAGCTAGCGATGGCCAATAAAGAGCTTGAAGCGTTTAGTTACTCGGTATCCCACGATCTTCGTGCCCCACTTCGTGCCATCGACGGGTTCAGCAAAGCACTACTAGAAGACTACGGGCCAGAGCTTGATCAAACTGCCCACGACTACCTTAAGCGAGTCAGAGCAGCCAGTCAGAAAATGGGCATTCTTATTAGTAGTCTACTTCAACTCTCTCGCGTAACCCGTAAACAAATTAAAGACACCCATTTTGATCTCACTGACATGACCCTACACGTGGTTCAACAACTTCAACAAGAAGAGCCCAGCCGCATTGTTGATGTTCAGATTCAACCTGAAATGTACATCATGGCCGACGCTCAACTAATGGAAGTGGCTCTCGATAACCTAATAGGCAATGCGTGGAAATACACCAAATATGAAGAGCGTCCAAAAATAGAGGTCGGCTACTACGTAGAAAATGGCCATACCATCTACTTTATTAAAGACAACGGCGCAGGGTTTGACGAAAAATACGCTAAAAACCTGTTCACAGCCTTCCAACGCCTGCACTCGCCTGAGCAGTTCGATGGCACCGGCATTGGACTAGCAACCGTCTACCGAATAATGCATCGTCACCACGGCGACATTTGGGCAAAATCAACCTTAGATGAAGGTGCAACATTCTACTTCACTCTATATGATGATCGACCTCCTCCAGGTGAAAAAATCTCATACAGAAGTGGGAATAACCCAGACTTACCTAAACAAGACAATTAAATCTGGCAGAACACCATCTTTAAACTAGACTTTAAAGTGGCAATAAATGGAGAAATAAAATGAGTTCCGGGACGATACTGCTAGTCGAAGATAACCCAGGTGATGAAATGCTGGCCCTTCGTGCATTAAAGAAAACTGAAACACAAAACACTGTAGTGGTTGCCCGTGACGGTGAAGAAGCCTTGGAATATGTATTTGGAACCGGTAAATTCAAAAACCGAGACCCAGACGAGACACCACAAGTTATTTTTTTAGACATTAAGCTGCCTAAGTTAAACGGGCTCGAAGTTCTCAAAAACATACGAAATGATCAGCGAACGTCGCTTATACCTATTGTATTACTCACCTCATCAGACGAAGAACGAGACATGGTAGACGGCTACAAATTAGGCGCTAACAGTTACATTAATAAGCCTGTTGATTTTGACCAATTTATAGATCAGGTAAAAGTTCTAGGAAGGTACTGGCTTGGAATCAACAAAACGCCCCAATGAACAAGAGCAAACAGTCGCAGTGAATAAAGTGCTTCATATATTAATAATTGATGACTCAGAAGACGATGCCCTGTTAATAATTCGGGCACTTCGAAAAGGAGGCCTCAGACCCGAATACCTGCAGGTAGAGGGTGAAGGTGCGCTTCGCGATGCAATGACTCAACACAATTGGGATGTCGTGATATCTGACCACAATATGCCGGGGCTCACCTCTCAAGACACCATCACAATTGTTAAAGAGATCGACCCCGACATGCCAGTCATTGTCGTTTCAGGCACCATCGAAGAGCAGGTCGGTGTGCAAGCCATGCAAACTGGCGCGCAAGACTATGTCATGAAAGACAACCTTGTACGACTCATACCCGTTATTCAACGAGAGCTACAAGCTACAGAAGGCAAGCAAGCCCGCAAAGAGGCCGAACGAAACCTTCATTATCTCTCGTTTCACGATACCCTCACCAGCCTGCTTAACCGCAAAGAGTTTGAGCGGCGACTTAGGGCCGCGGTAGACGACAGTAAACTGTTCGACCAACCCAATGTATTGATGTATCTCGACCTTGATCAATTCAAAATAGTCAATGACACCTGCGGACACGTAGCAGGCGATGAACTACTCAAACAAGTTACCCGTACACTACAGCACCATATACGAGAAACCGACACACTCGCTCGACTAGGCGGTGACGAATTCGGCATACTGCTAGAAAACACCTCAAAAGAACGTGCTATGGTGCTAGCGGAGCGTATACGCCAAGATATCAAAGATCTTCGTTTTTCATGGCAAGACAAACCTTTTGCTATCAGCATCAGTTGCGGCATGGTCGCCATCAACAAGGGTACCAGCTCAGTTCATGAACTGATGAGCTGCGCCGATATGGCCTGCTATGCAGCCAAAGATAAAGGCCGCGACGGTATACAGTGGTACAGCGAAGACGACGCCGAATACAATCAGCGCCGAAATGAAATGCAATGGGCCAGCAAAATAAAACAAGGCCTCGAAGAAGACCGCTTCATGCTCTATTTTCAACCGATGAAAGGCTTACAACCAAGCTGTGTAGGTGAGCACGGAGAATTTTTGGTAAGACTTTATGAAGACGGCGGATTAGTGCCTCCAGGCGCATTTATACCCGCTGCCGAACGCTATAATCTTATGCCCCTTATCGACCGATGGGTGGTCAAGAACGTATTTCAATATTTATCAGAATCCGGGCTCGGCAAAAAAAATGAAGGCACATTCTTCATTAACCTGTCCGGCACCTCACTGAGTGATAACTCGTTTTTTAACGATATACGAAAGCTATTAAAAGAGTACGATATAAAGCCAAGTCGCATCTGTCTTGAAATAACCGAAACCGCCGCGATTGATAACCTTGCAGACGCAGTAGAATTTATCACTGAAATTCGCGACGAAGGTTTTAAGTTTGCATTAGATGATTTTGGTGTAGGCATGAGTTCATTCTCATATCTTAAAACCATACCGGTTGATTATCTCAAGATCGACGGTAGTTTCGTACAAAACCTACTCAACGACCCTATCGACAAAGGTATCGTCGAAGCCTGTAACCGCATTAGCCATGCCGCAGGGTTGCAAACCATCGCAGAATTTGTCGAAAACCAAGAAACAGAAGATGCGCTTAAAGCCATGGGCATAGATTTCGGCCAGGGCTTCGGCATCGCCAAACCCGGGCCGCTCAAAAGAGGACAATAAACTTAATTAAGGCACTTATCTAAGTGCCTTTCATCTTTATGACCCAAACCTCAAATAAAATATTGCACCGGCACATTAAAGCGCTGAGATAGTTTTTTAATATGAGATAGTTTTTAGACTCAATCAAACGTAGATTCTTCTCCCAATATCAATTCCCCACCACTAGCCGCAACATCAATATAGCACCTCTATATAACACCAACCCGGAAACGCCTCACTCATATAGCACCAACAATATAATCTTCATGCAGCCATATTTCTAAACGTTATAAAAAATCCTCGTTAAATCATTAAATTAGCTTGTTTTAGACATAGCCAAATATAAAAAAACCGATATACTCAATAGTAATGGACTGAAAAAATAATAAAAGAGCATTG
Source organism: uncultured Oleiphilaceae bacterium (assembly GCA_913060665.1). Taxonomy (GTDB): domain Bacteria; phylum Pseudomonadota; class Gammaproteobacteria; order Pseudomonadales; family Oleiphilaceae; genus Alkalimarinus. The sequence goes on along the minus strand of CAJXUY010000008.1, from coordinate 120,969 downwards.
TGAGGCAATGGTGTTAACCACTCCATAATGCTTTTAATAACTACTTAGTGTTTATAGCGGTGTAGCAATGATTAAAAAGCCTATAACTCCTTTCGTTGATCGAGCGCCCTCTCCTTTTGTTTCTATTTCACCTTTGCCTGGTCTATTAGCTTTTTCGATAGCGTTAGCAAGTGGCTCGGTTATGGCGAGTGATGACCCTTTTGGTGGGGGTGGTGGACTATGGGACATACCGCTAGAAGAGTTGGGAAAAGTTCGGGTGACCAGCCTTGCGACAGGGACGGAGACACCCTTGGATAAAGCCGCAGCTATTGCGACGCTTATTACAGAAGAAGACATCATTGCCATGGGTGCCACTGATTTGGATGAAATTCTTGAAACAGTTCCAGGTATTCATGTTGGGCGTTCAGATCAAGCATTCGCACCAAAATATAATATTCGCGGTATCACATCCTCATACAACCCTCAAACACTTATGTTAATTAATGGTATCCCTATTACCGACCTAGTTTTTGGCAATAGAGGAAATACATGGACAGGCATGCCAGTTAAGTCGATAAGTCGAATAGAGGTTATTCGTGGACCAGGCTCTGCAATGCATGGCGCAGATGCGTTTGCAGGTGTGATAAACATCATCACAAAAACAGGCAAGGACATCGATGGAACCCAAGTTGGCGCAAGAGCGGGGAGCTTTGATACCCAAGCTGGCTGGATACTACATGGAGGAAATTATAACGGGGTTGATATCGGCTTCACTCTTGAGTACGAAACAACCGATGGCTGGAAAGAAACCATACATCAAGACGCTCAAACGACGCTAGACGCAGCATTCATGACAAACGCATCGTTTGCACCTGGCGCTGTAAACACAATGAACGATATGATCGATTCAAGAATTGATATCGCTTACGAAAACTCGCGCTTTAGAGCTGGCTATCAAGGCAGAAGAAACCTTGGTACCGCCCCTGGAATCGCACAGGCTCTAGACCCCAACGGACGATTTGGCAGCAATCGAATTAGTGCAGATTATACGTATACACTAAATGATCTCACCCCTAACTGGGGCATTGAAGGCCGAGCAAGCTATTACCGTGGAACACAAGACGTTGAAGAAAATGTGTGGGTATTTCCTCCTGGAGCATTCGGCGGAGCTTATCCGGACGGGTTTATTGGTAATCCAGGGTATAAACTTGAAAACGCTCGATTTGATTTCAATAGTATCTATAAAGGCTTTAACGACCACCTGGTCCGATTAGGCGCAGGTGGCTTTTGGGGGGATGTTTTTGAAGTCACAGAATCAAAAAACTTTAATCCAGACTTTTCACCTAAACCCGGCATAGAAGATGTTACAGATACCGCCGAAGTCTGGCTACCTGAAGAAGGTCGAACCAGCTATCATGTTTTTGCTCAAGACGAATGGCAGTTTTCAGATAACTGGCAGCTCACCTCTGGTGTAAGGTATGACCATTACTCAGATTTTGGTGACACTATCAACCCAAGACTAGCATTAGTCTGGGCAACAACAGATAGCATTACCACCAAGTTGTTATATGGTCGGGCATTTAGGGCGCCATCAATTGCAGAACTATACGTGACCAGCAACCCCGTTTCATTGGGAAACCCTAACCTGAACCCTGAAACCATAGACACCTATGAGTTTGCATTTTCTCAACACATCTCCTCAAAATTCACTTATTCCGCAAATATTTTCTATTACCAAATTGAAGATTTTATTACGTATAGCGATGCAGGACCAGGTACGAAACAGGCTCAAAATATAGGAGAGCGAACAGGCTATGGTACAGAATTAGAAGCAGACTATAAGCCATTAAACAGTCTGCGCCTATTAGCAAATTATGCATACCAACAATCTGAAGATGACAAAACGAAGACAGATGTCGGCGAAGCACCCAATCACCAAATATACAGCCGAAGTGAGTGGGAATTTATTACCAGCTGGCACTTTGATGCACAATTTAACTGGGTTGGTGAACAGAAGAGAGTTATTGGTGATACTAGAGCTCCAGTAGATGCCTATACAACAGTGGATCTAACGCTTCGCAAAAAAGAAGCTTGGGATAACTTATCACTGGCACTTTCTGTGCGAAATGCATTTAATGAGTCTATATATGAAGCGAGCCCAGGCCCTACTGCAGCAATTCCTGGGGATTTCCCAATGGCTGGGCGAAGCGTTTATGGTGAAGTAGAGTATACGTTTTAATTAGCCTGATGGAGCAACCTGAAAGCCTGCTCCATTAACTCAACCCTACTGAATTCACTACCACTTGCGCTTAGGTGTACCTCGGTACTCAATACTTTCACACCGTACCGGAAAAAAACCACCTTCCGGTTTATCTCTGGCATCTATATAACAAGGCGCCATACCTGTTATAAAGCAAGGAGTTAAAAACTGCTGATACTCCTCAACCGTTAACCCCATATCAGCCACTAAAGAAGTATTCACAGCGGCAATGTTCATAGATAAACCGCGAGTTTGTTTAAGAAGCTCATAAATTTCCAGCGCTAATTTAAAATGCTTTCCATTATCCAGCCCTAACTCTGACACTAATTTTAGAGTATGAGGAATTCGTTCATCTATTTTGGCTAGTGGTCGACCATACCCATAGATAACCCCATGAGTTTCAAGTTCACTTTCTACAATATCTTGAAGTTTTTCGCCGCAATCAACACGCCCTTTAGCTCGGTAAAAGAAGTCTAACGCCCGCCTCTCTGGCCGCCTACCGTAAATTGACGCCTCAGAAATAGCCATCCCAGCTATCATTGAAAGCGAAACGGTAGTTCTTACAGAACCAGCCAAAGCAGCAACATGATTCGGCCATATACTGGGGTCTGGATAACTGGTTGCTACCCAAGAATAGTTGAGCAATTGAATTTGTTCATCACTAAACTTTCTACCTGTAATGCTGAACAAATTCATACGAAACCAATCCATCCCCCCAAGCTCGTTATGAATATCCTTACCTCTCATAACAGCTCTTTCACACAGAAAAGCCTTTCCCATTTCAGTTGTCAGCAGGTCTTCACTTTCAAGTAAACTCTGAGTACTCATAATTCAACCCCTTCGATATGTGGCACGCCCATCGGGCCGGGATCGTTTTTCAATTCAATGTTATCTGCATAAAATGGAAATTTCTTCCACCCCATACCACGCTGCTCAATGGCATGAACCGCTGCACCCGGAAGTCTCAACATGAGGTATAACATTGTTGCTTCATGATCATTCATTTCTAGATCATATAATGCAGCCGCCGCTATGCCTGACATAGCTAACGGGTAGCCTAAGTGAGACTCCAATGACTCTCTATTTTCGCTCAGCCAACTTAACGCACCTGCTGTCTTTAAGGCTTCTAGCGTCTTCAAAGTTTGCAACACCACTGTTGGGCAGCTTACTCCGTTTGGGTCAAACCCAGGCCCATGTTCAATTGGCAACCAAATATCCTCTCGGTGCCCCTCATTAGGATTTGTAAGACAATACTTCCACTTATCTAGATTAAACTGGCACTTATTCCACATTTGCAAAGCAATAAACACTTCATGACTGCCTCCATACTGACCCGCTCCAACGGCTAACGCAGCCATCAATGAAGAAGCATGAGTTGAACCACCCACTCCTCCATTCATAGCAGCCCGAACACTTGCCTCTTTGGGCCCCGGATTTGCTAATGCAATCGCCAACCTCTCAAGCAGTACCGCCTGATCAGCAGTAGGCCGTTCACCTTTAAACATCAAATAAAGGTACTCAAACCAACTCGCTTTTTGCAGTATTTCGCCATACACATCATAGCCATGACAATATGCGGTTTTAGTAGCAAATGGGTTGTCGGCTTCAGCTTCTTCTTCCCAAATATTTGTATGGTAAACCTGTCGCTTATGACTCATCTTGACCCCCTCCACCTGCTAGTACTTTCATACGACTGCCCATGGGCGGCACTTCGTCTGAATCTATAATGACATCGAGCACACAAGGACCCTCTTCTTTGAAAATATCATCGATACCTATGGTATCCAGGTCTGATATTTTAGTAATACGATGGCTCTTTAAACCCATTGCCTTGGCCATGCCCGAAAAATCTACCTCGGGCAACACATTACCAATGCTCTCAGCCCCACCTAAGCGTTGTCCATGCTTGATCATACCCAGGTGAGAGTCATTCAAAATAACAAACAGAATGTTCAAATTGTGCTCTTTGGCGACGGTCATCTCTTGACCACTCATCAGCACACTGCCATCACCGGTAAAGCAAATAACCGGCGCTTTTTCCGCCATCGCCATACCGACTGCTGCACCAATCGCCCAACCCATTGAGGCAAACCCCATTCCGATATGAAACAGTTTTTCATCAACTCCTGGCTTGTTGTGGCTCTGCCAATAGTGAATCCCCCATAAGAAACTGTTACCGGTATCCATCAGCACATGGGTGTCGGGCGGGCACAATTGACTGAGAGACCAGTACAATGACTGAGGTTTAACGGGGCTTGTGTCTTCAAAGCAGACATCTTTATCTCGGTATTGCACGTGAGACGGAAAACCATCGGCGCCAGGCAGGTAGTCAAGTTTAGGCCGGTTTGGAGACTCTTTTAGTATATTAGAAAAAGGCTTCACTAATAGCTTTGGAGACCCCAAAATACAGGCTTTGGCCAATATCGAACGGCTAAGGTGTTCGGAGTTTTGAGAAATATGAATCAGCCGGTTAGATAAAATGGCTTCTGTATCCCAACCTCCGGTAGTTACCTCATCGAGAGCAGTACCTATCACCACTACATATTCTGCATTTTCGGGTAATAAGGCTTCGCGAGCACTATCGTGCCCACCTAAACCAAACACGCCCCTATATAGCGGGTGAAAGTCAGAGACAAGCCCTTTACCCATTGGAGTCGTTACCAGCAGCCAACCCCTCGCCTCTGCCAGCGCCAATATTTCATTAGTAGCACCTGCACACCCCTCACCAAGTACCATCGTAACATTTTCGGCGGTTGCCAAATACTTAAGCAGCATGTGGATTCCTTCAGTACTAGGAACCACCTCATGATTGATAAATGCCCTAAGGTGCTGTCTGCCATATTTCGGTTCGACTTTGGCTCGCATGATGTCAAGCGGCACACTTAGGTGAGCAGGCCCAGGTCGATTACTACGAGTGTAGCTAATCGCTTGTAGAAGCTTAGTTTCTAACTGTGCAGGGTGCGAAACCAAAGTATTGTATCGGGTACAAGACTCAAACATGCTAACGGTACTAATGCCGGTACAAGACCCTTCTTGAAACGCTCCCAATCCAAATTTCTCTATGGCAGGCTGTGCCGTTATGACTAATAACGGAATACCGTCCGCGTAAGAGTTTGCAACACCTGTTATTAAGTTAGTGGCACCAGGCCCCGATGTAGCGCAACAAACCCCTATATTTCCTGTAGCTCTAGCATAACCATCAGCCATAAACGCAGCGCCGGCTTCATGCCGAGCAAGAATTGCTTTTGGACCTCCTTTTCGTTCACTACGAGCTAACGCATTGTATAACGGTTCGATACTGCCACCTGGAACACCAAAGACATATTCAACGCCCAGACGCTCCAAATAATCGAGTATTAAATCACCATTTTCAATCATCGCTCGCACCTTCATTTATATAATTTTGCGCCTTTTTATATTTTTTAGTTCTATAAAGATATGGCCTAATGTAAACGAATGTCAAACGAGTGTTTGAACAGAACTGCATCACATGCCGACTGCCAACTGCGTCACATCTATTTCACATATTTAACATTTAGAGTGCACATTTAACTGGCCAGACTGGTTATTAAATAACCACTTATAAACACAAAAGGTTGGCGTTATAAAACATATTTTCAATAAGTTATGAGGGGCATTATTACATTTAGATTACAGTTGTTCTCTGACAATAGAGGGAATCATAACGCTGCAATAAAGCATTGCTTGCAGAGGAAGCTCAAAAAAGAGTCTATTAAGTAGACTTGAAACAAAGTGCCACACGAATAAAGCAGTTTTTATAAATCCGTCATTAACTATGGGTAATTTGCCACATCAATATATCATTTAGGATATTTAGCCGTGCATTCCACTACACTCTCCTTGATTCCAGTCGTACCCAAAACGTTTCACGGGGCAGGCTCTACCTCCTTTCATCACGGCTACGAAGCCTCTACTAACCTCTTTGTAGCCTTGATGCAGCGAAGCGGAATCAGGGTTTTAACTGGGGGTTATTAAGACCTTTTAAGCGGCGTTTGAAAAGAGCCTTTGGCTTCATCCCAGAGCCTATCAAGCTCATCTAGCGGAACTTCGCCCAATACTTTACCGTGCTGATGAAGCGCTTTTTCAATGTACTGAAAGCGGTTAACAAACTTTTGATTGGTTGATCTAAGAGCGGTGTCTGAATTCACTTTTATCACACGCGCTAGATTGATGCAGCAAAATAGCACATCTCCCATCTCGTCCATGATGTGTTTTTGCTGCATGGGTGCATCACTTTCAGGGTGAGCAAGAGCCTCTTTAAGTTCGCCCAACTCTTCTTGTATTTTGTCGAACACTGGCTCGATTGAGGGCCAGTCAAAGGCATAATGCGCCGCTCGCTTTTGAAGTTTCTCAGCCCTAGCCAACGACGGAAGATTGGTAGGTATGTCATCTAACACACTGGTAAACGATTCTGCTTTTTTAGCGGATTCTAACGCAATCAATGCGTCTTTTTTCGCTTTTAATGCCCGCTCCTCGGCTTTGATACGCTCCCAGTTCTGTTTTATCTCGGCTTCTGAGATGCTTTCACCATCCGCCAGCTCACTTTCTAACGTGCCATCAGGAAACACATGAGGGTGACGACGCACCAGCTTGCCAACCAGGCTGGACACAATATCTGAAAAATCGAAATGTGAGGTTTCTTTACCCATCTGGGCATAAAAGATCACTTGAAACAGCAAGTCACCTAACTCATCTTTTAGATGATCGTAGTCTTTTTTCTCAATGGCATCAGCCACTTCATAGGCTTCTTCAAGGGTATAAGGCAGAATTGAATCAAACGTTTGCTTAATATCCCATGGGCAGCCCTTGTCAGGGTCCCGCAGGCGGCTCATTAGATAAAGAAGGTCTTCGAGGTTGTACTCTTTATTCATGAACTTTAGCCCTTAACTATCCCGCTTACGGCGCGCTTCTATAACGTTCGGTAGCTGTTTTATTTTAGATAACAGCCGCCCTAAACTATCGAGACTATTAATTTCGACTTTTAATACTAATGTTGCGGTGCTGTTCATTTTGTCGGTAAACGTATTCATACCAATAACATTTACCCGTTCATTAGCCAGTATAATCGTCACATCTCTTATTAAGCCTTCTCGATCATACGCTTGCACTTCAACATCAACTGCGTAGGTCGATTCTGGTTTCACACCCCAACTTACTTCAATAATTCGGTTGGGGTCTTTATCTTGCAATTGCAACAGATTAATACAATCATCACGGTGAATAGACACTCCACGACCTACGGTAATATAGCCAATAATTGAATCACCCGGTACGGGCTGACAGCAGTTGGCGATGGTGGTCAATAATTTACCGACCCCTCTGATCTGTATATCGGAATCAGGCGATTTATCCTCTTGGTAAACATTAAGCTGAAGACTTAGCTGTTCTTCTTCAAGTGGGCCTAGTAGCTTTTGAGCGACATTAGCGACATGGGTGGGGCGCAAATCTCCAGCCCCAATCGCGGCGAACATATCGGCGGCACTTTTGTAGTTAACTTTTTCGGCTAATTCGTTGAGTTCAATATCACCAATAGACAGGCGCTTAAATTCATCTTCAAGCACCGCTCGACCATCGATAATATTCTGATCTTTGTTTTGCTCTTTAAACCAGTGTGCAACCTTGGCTCTGGCTCGTGAGGTTTGAATATAACCCAACCCTGAGTTTAACCAGTTCCGGCTGGGTGCGGGGTTGTTTGAAGTGAGAATGCTCACTTGTTCGCCTGTTTTTAACGGGTAGGTTAATGGTACGATACGACCGTTAACCTTAGCGCCACGACAACTATGTCCGACCTCGGTGTGTACACGGTAAGCGAAATCAACTGGGGTTGCCCCTTGCCTAAGGTCAACTACGTGACCTTCCGGGGTAAACACATAAACACGATCAGTACTGGCTTCTGTTGAAAGTTGGTCTACTAAACCGGATACATCACCGATCTCTTCTTGCCATTCGAGCACTTGCCTCAACCAGTTAATTTTATCTTCATAACCGGTGGATTTGTTCTTAACATCGGTTCCTTTGTATAACCAGTGAGCGCAAACGCCTAGCTCGGCTTCGTCATGCATTTCATGAGTGCGAATCTGTACTTCCATTACCTTACTCTGAGGGCCGACGACGGCGGTGTGCAGTGAGCGATAACCGTTACCTTTGGGGTTGGCTATATAGTCGTCAAACTCATGGGGGATATGCCGCCAAAGGGAGTGAACAATACCTAACACGGCATAACAGTCCCTCACTTCAGGCACAAGAATACGAAACGCCCGAATATCATAGATTTTCGAAAAATCTAGATTCTTACGGTGCATCTTCCGCCAAATACTGTAAATATGCTTCGATCTACCTGTAATTTCGGTCTTTATCCCGAACCTTGCAACTTCTTTATCAAGCGTATCCAGTACTTCTCGAATAAATTCGTCCCGATCAACGCGTCTTTCTCGGAGCTGTTTGGCAATTTTTTTGTAGGCGGTATCATGAAGGTAACGGAACGATAAATCTTCTAGCTCCCACTTAACATGCCCTATACCCAAACGGTGAGCTAATGGGGCATAGATATCAAATACTTCACGGGCGACTCGTTGCCTTTTCTCGGCCTCCGCATTTTTAACCGCTCGAATGGCACAGGTTCTTTCTGCTAGCTTAATCAGCACGACCCGTACATCATCGATCATGGTAATGAGCATCTTGCGCACATTATCAAGTTGGCCCTGATTTTGGCCTAACACCGATCCCTTATAAGGGGTATGAATGGCAGATATCGCTGCCATTTGCAAAACGCCATCAATCAACTTGGCGACTTCTGAACCAAACTTATTCTTAACACTTTCAATGCTCAGGCGTTCTTCTCTCACAGCTCGATAAAGAATAGCCGAAATCATTGATTGCTGATCTAGGTTGAGTTCGGCAAGAATTTGGGCCATTTCAAGGCCTGTAAGAAAACTATTATGGCCTTTAGCCCAGAGTCGATCTTCCCTTACCGCCTCTTGCTCTATCTCCAGACTCAATTCACAAGCCTGTCGAACCACCTCTATATTATCAAGCTTTGTCTGCTCTGAAAGGTGTTGAATCCAGCCTTCGATATCAACGTGGCCTTCTTCTGAAATGTGGTAATCTTCTCTAACCTTAACCATACCTAGTCCAAGCGTTAGTTCGCTAATAACCGGAAAACTGCCTGTTTTTAGGGCATTCCGGTTCGATTATTTTTCAAACAGTGCAATTGATTCAACATGCGTGGTATGCGGGAACATATCCATAACACCCGCTTTAACCATACGGTAACCATGCTCGACCAATACACCGGCATCCCGCGCTAATGTTGCGGGGTTACATGAAACATATACAATTTTCTTGGCACCAAACTTAGGCAAGTATCGAACCATGTCTAATGCGCCTGAGCGAGGTGGGTCAATGAGTATTTTATCAAACCCGTCTTTTGCCCATTCAGCCTGTGTGAAGTCAGCCTGTAAATCTGCGCCATAGAACGTTACGTTATCTAAATTATTCTCATCCGCATTCTCTCGCCCACGAACTACCATGGCATCAGAGCCTTCTACGCCGATCACTTCTCGCGACTGTCTCGCGAGCGGTAAGGTGAAGTTACCCAAGCCACAAAATAGATCAAGCACCCGATCTTCAGGTGATAACTGCAACCATTCGATCGCTCGATTCACCATTTGGTTATTAATATCTGCGTTTACCTGAGTAAAATCCAACGGATGAAACTTCATATTCAGATCAAAGTCACTCAGACGATAGCTTAACCGCTCTTCTCCACTCTCAGGGTAGATACGATGAGCTGACTCAGGGCCTTTCGACTGCAAATAAATATGAAATTTATGCGATTCACCAAACTGGATGAGCGCTTGGCTGTCTTGCTCATTGAGAGGTACCATATGACGAAAAACAAGCGCTACCTCTATATCACCTGCCGCCATTTCTACATGTGTAATAGACCGAAAAGCGTTTAGGCCCCGAATAACCGCACGTAGATCATCAATATGCGATGCAACACGGTCGTCCATCACTAAGCAGCTATAAATATCGGTGATAGAACCGCTTCGCTTTTCACGAAATCCTAACAACATTTCATCACGCTGACCCACATACCGAACCCCCAATCGAGCCTTTCGACGATATCCGCTCGATGGGCCGGACATTGGATCGAGTAGTGATTCAATAGTGATGTCACCAAAATGACGAAACTGACCTTGCATAACCGATTGCTTAAAACGTATCTGCGCCTCGGTATCAATATATTGCAAACTACAACCGCCACAGAGAACAGCATGAGGGCAAGGAGGAATAATGCGATCTTCAGATGCAACAAGAATTTCTTCTGCGGTTAGTTCGTCAAACTTACTACGCGTATTGGTATAACGGGCACGCACGGTTTCACCCACTAGCGCGCCTTCTACAAATTGAGTTTTACCCTCACGGCGAGCAACCCCTCGCCCATCATGGGTTAACGAGTCAATGGTTAACTCTATCAAACCCGCAGGTAGCTTCTTCTTTTTATGCTGAGGTCTTCTTGCCATTTATGGTTACAGCCTTGGCTTACGCAACCTAAACCAACAGGGTCGCAAATATAGTCAGTGTGATTATGCTTAATAACCCAGCAGAATGCGCGTTTTTAACGACAATAACCGCTGAAAATTTGTAACTACTTAAACACGCCTGTTGAAAGATACCGGTCTCCTCGGTCGCAGATAATGGCGACGATCACTGCGTTTTCAACCCTTTGCGACAATCGAAGGGCGCCTGCAACTGCCCCACCTGAAGAAACACCGCAAAAAATACCTTCTTGCTGAGCTAGCGCTTTCATCGTTTCTTCCGCTTCTTGCTGCCCCATATCAATGGTTTCATCTACGGCTGAGGCATCGAATATACCCGGCAAATAGGCTTCGGGCCAACGTCTAATACCCGGAATAGAGGCGCCTTCACAAGGCTGCAACCCTACAATTTTAACGGCTGGGTTTTGTTCTTTTAAGTAGCGAGAATTTCCCATAATCGTACCGGTTGTACCCATTGAACTGACAAAATGGGTAATCGTACCCCCTGTTTGCTGCCAGATTTCTGGCCCGGTGGTGTGGTAATGTGCTAACAGGTTGTCTTCATTAGAAAACTGGTCAAGCACTTTACCCTTGCCCTCTGCCTGCATTTTTAGGGCTAAATCTCGCGCACCTTCCATGCTCTGGGCTTTAGTAACGGTAATAAGTTCAGCACCATAAGCTGACATTGAAGCCCGCCGCTCTTCACTCATATTCTCAGGCATAATCAAAATCATCTTATACCCTTTAATCGCAGCCGCCATCGCCAATGCAATACCAGTATTACCGCTGGTCGCTTCAATCAGTGTATCACCGGGTTTAATCTCGCCTCGATTCTCGGCGCCTTGTATCATACTTAACGCCGGACGGTCTTTAACTGAACCCGCCGGATTATTACCTTCCAGCTTGACCAGTATGGTGTTAGTTGTATTGCCGGGGAGCCGCTGTAATCTTACTAGCGGAGTGTTACCAACGAAGGATTCTATAGTAGGGAATTCCATGAATGATCTCTAAGAAATGCTAACTGATGTAAAAATATCGGTGACGCTTATGGTAAACTTCCAGAACGTCTATTAGTTCTGCACTCGCATACGCCAAAACACTAATATACGTGCTATCACTTTAAACGTGTAGCTAAACGTTTAGCATTGATTTCGATATTGTTATAACGTTTAGAAATAAGTCATATTACACTCAGTACTGCAGGGTTTTCAATGAGAAAATGGGGTGTTAAAACCCGAGTCATGGTATTGGCGCTTTTTCCCGCTATTACCATCGCACTGATATTGGGTATTGTATTTACCCATACTCAAATTAGCAGCATACACAATCTGCTACATGAGCGTGGGTTATCACTTGGCCGACAACTGGCAACTGCCAGCGAGTATGGTGTATTCACCAGCAACCGCCCTCTCCTTCTAAGCCTGACCAACGCAACACTCGAAGAGAAAGATGTTCGGGCCATTATCATTCTAGATAGCTTTCATAGAAGCCTGGTTCACTCAGGTCCTAAAATGTTGTCGGTGATAAACCCCGCCAAACTCCCCACCGACAGAGTTGTAATTGAAGCCACTGAAGACTCAACACTCTTTATTACCCCGATAAAACTACAAACCCCAGTGATTGATGAATTACTGGATGTCGATACTCCCACGCCAATCAACTCAGAAACCAAAAGCACTGTTGGCTGGGTGGCACTAGAGCTATCTCATGCCAATTCAACTGTCGCTAAGTATCAAACCTTAATGACAAGCTCTTTGGTTATTACTCTAGGTACTCTGGTCAATTGGCTTATCGCATTAAGAATGACCCGGGGTGTTATTCGCCCTATCGAAGAAGTCACCCGCGCGGTTACCGAAATAAAAGAGGGTAAACTCGATACTCGTGTATATAGTGGGGGCGGAGAAGAATTACTGCTTCTAGAAGCTGGCATTAACTCAATGGCTGAGACGCTCAGTAAAGCCCACAATGAAATGCAGCATAACATTGACCAGGCAACAGAAGACCTTCGTGAAACGCTTGAGACGATTGAAATTCAAAACATCGAGCTTGATATAGCCAGAAAGGAAGCTCTTGAAGCCAGTCGCATCAAGTCTGAGTTTTTGGCCAACATGAGTCACGAAATACGCACACCGCTTAACGGTATCCTCGGGTTTACTAATCTATTAATGAAAGGGCACCTGTCCCAACATCAAAAAGATCACCTGGTCACCATTAAAAAATCATCTGAAATTCTGCTCACAATTATTAATGATATTCTCGACTTTTCAAAAATTGAAGCCGGTAAACTGATTCTTGACCGAACCCCTTTAAAAATTAGAGAGGTCATTGAAGATGTAATGACCATGCTGGCACCCACGGCCCATAGCAAAGGGCTTGACCTAGTGCCATTAATTTATAGTGATGTACCCAATAATATTTTGGGTGACCCGCTCAGAATCAAACAGATCATTACTAACCTGGTCAATAATGCCATTAAGTTTACCCAAAGTGGTGAGGTGGTGTTGCGCGCCATGCTTGAGGCCCAAAAAGACCACAGTATTACGGTAAAAATCAGTGTATCCGATACCGGCGTAGGACTTTCTAGAGTTCAGCAACAGTCATTATTCAACGCCTTTGCACAAGCCGATGCGTCTACCGCACGACAATATGGCGGCACGGGTTTAGGCTTAGTGATTTCCAAGCGACTCATTGAAGAGATGGGCGGCGAAATTGGGCTCGATAGCGAGCTAGGTAAAGGCTCCATTTTTTGGTTTACCCTCACCACTGAGATTGCCAGCAATGCTAGCCCAGACCTCAAGTTAGAAGCGCTATCCGGCGAACGCATCATTTATATGGAAAACCAAGCCACTACAGGCCTTGCCGTGCAGCATATGCTTAGCAATTTAGGGGTTCATGTCAAGCAGGTAGACTCCCCCGTTGCACTGATTAAAAGCGTTATTGAGGCTCAAGAGCAACGCAAAGGCTTCGCTGCCGCCATTATTGGCATCAACCGGCATTTAATGGCATCTAACCAATACAAGCAGTTACTCAGTGAACTCGAATATAACCGAGGCTGCCGAACACTTCTACTAACCCCAACACTTGATCACCACCAGCACTCCATCTTGGATATGGTCAGCGCTCATCTTACGAAACCTATTATTTACCAACGACTGTACGGCACACTACACAAACTGATCAATGGTGACATTATAGAGCCTAGGCTAAATGGTCCGTTTACTGATCCATCAGTACCCCCATCACAAGAAATGTCAGCACTCCCTGCTCCCGACCATCACAATAGCCGTAACACCCCTGTCCCCACAATACTGGCGGTTGATGACAATGATGCAAACCTAAAACTAATTGAAGTACTGATTAAAGAGCTAGGCAATAATGTCGTGACCGCAGCCAGCGGATTTGAAGCTCTGACCAAGTGGAAGCTGCAGAAATTTGACCTCATTTTTATGGATGTTCAGATGCCCGGCATGGATGGCATCGAAACCACCGAGAAAATTCGAGGCCATGAGAAAAGCGGACAACGCATCCCGATTGTCGCATTAACGGCACATGCGCTTGCCGAAGAGAAGAAAACGCTACTCAATAAAGGCTTTGATGATTACCTGACAAAACCGATTAGTGAGCAGCAACTGCAAGATGTTATTTTTCACCGCACCGGCTACCAATGCTCAAGCCAAAGCACGATAGATGCATATGATCCATCCCCCCATCCCATCAAGCCATCAACCCGGTCACGCAAAGCCACCTGTGTTGACATTGCCCTTTGCGTAAAATTGGCAGCCGGTAAAAATGATCTGGCAGAAGAGCTTTTCAGCATGCTGTTGGAACACTTGGTATCTGATGTAGAAGCGATACAGACATTCTATGAAGACGGAGACCATGATGCCCTTTTAACGCGCGTGCATAAGCTTCATGGCGCCACACGATACTGCGGTGTGCCGGAGCTGCAAGAAACAGCAGAGCGAATGGAAACAACCTTAAAGCGTAAAACAGGGGATTTGGAAGGCCGGTATGAAGATCTCATTGAAGCAATTGAACAGGTACAGCGCTGGGCGGATTATAATAACTGGCAAAATGCGTTAAGAGAGTTTAATACCAATAAAACAGCACATTAGCCGCAAACCACCATCGCTCTGTAGCCTTGGTGTAGCGAAGCGAAATCAGGGGATTGCGTGCCTAGAGAACCCTTCCTTGATTCCAGTCGTGCCTCCTTTCATCACGGCTACGATAATCTTCACCACACCCGTAGCCTTGGTGCAGCGAAGCGGAATCAGGGTTTTCTATTTGCAGTCGAGAGGTAAACGCTATTAACACAGTACAGCAAACGCCAATACATAATCCTGCTCATCAGACAAACTTACACTCAAACTAGATGCCCCTAAAGACGCCATGACAGTCTGCGCCATACCATTGAGCTCTGCTAACGGTTGGCCGGCTTCATTGTTTGAAATGTTGATATTTTGCCACCCGACCCCTTTAGCGATGCCCGTGCCCAAAGCCTTAACAATAGCCTCTTTTAAGGCGAACCGTTTTGCTAAGTAGCGGACTCCGCTAGGGGCGGCTTCAAACAATTGAATTTCGTCAGGCGTAAGAATTCTTGCAGCAAAGCGGTCACCATGTTTTTCGAGTGCCTGCTCTATCCGCGCAATTTTAATAAGATCTGTTCCTACGCCTTTAACCATGATTATTCCAACAAACTATTAGGATTCAGCCAAATGCGCCCACATATCATGCTCATCGGCTTCTTCTATCACTACGTCAAGAATATCGCCAGGCTCAACATCGGTCACATTATCGATAAAGACTAACCCGTCCACATCAGGTGCATCGCCTTTCGTTCGAGCGACTGAGCCTTCTTCAGTAACCTCATCAACAATCACTTGCATTCGCTTGCCGACTTTCAACTGTAAACGATCTGCGCTTATTTTCGCTTGCAGTTCCATAAACAAAGCCAAACGCTCGTCTTTAACCTCTTCAGGTACAGGTTCTGCCAAATCATTAGCGACAGCGCCTTCGACTGGGGAATACTTAAAGCAGCCAACGCGATCAAGCTGTGCTTCTTTTATGAAGTCTAACAATAACTGAAAATCTTCTTCTGTTTCACCCGGAAACCCTACAATAAAAGTACTTCTGATAGTTAGGTCTGGGCAAATCTCACGCCATTTTTTGATACGCGCCAAGGTGTTCTCAATTGCTCCTGGGCGTTTCATCATCTTCAATATGCGTGGGCTCGCATGCTGTAGCGGAATATCCAGATAAGGCAGAATTTTCCCTTCAGCCATCAAAGGAATAGCCTCATCAATATGGGGATATGGGTAAAGGTAATGTAATCGAACCCATGCGCCCATTTCACCCAGCGACTGACATAAATCGAGGAAGCGCGTTTTAACCGGTCTCCCCTGCCAAAAACCCATTCGATATTTGGTATCAACACCGTAGGCACCGGTATCTTGTGATACTACCAACAACTCTTTTACGCCATTGCTGACCAATCGCTGAGCTTCGTCTAACACCTCACCTACGGGACGGCTATCAAGACGACCTCTCATTGACGGGATAATGCAAAAGGTACACTTTTGATTACAACCTTCGGAGATTTTAAGATAAGCATAATGACGAGGCGTCAACTTAACGCCCTGTGCAGGAATAAGATGCTCGAAGGGGTTATGCTCTGGCCGGGGTACATGCTGATGTACTTGATCCAGTACATTTTCATAGGCATGAGGCCCTGTAACACCCAAGACACCTGGGTGAACCTCGGTAATATCATCTTTCTTGGCACCTAAGCAGCCAGTTACTAGTACTTTGCCGTTTTCAGCTAACGCTTCACCAATAGCATCTAAAGACTCTTGCACCGCACTATCAATAAAGCCACAGGTATTCACGATCACCATATCCGCATCATCATAGCTTGGCGTTACGTCATAACCCTCTATGCGAAGCTGGGTCAAAATTCGCTCAGAGTCCACAAGGTTCTTCGGGCAGCCCAGACTCACAAAACCGATACGCGAATTGCTTGAGGCTCCCTCTACCGAAGCTATATCAACCAGATCACGCTCTGTGAGAGATTGGTTTTCAGTAATCGTGTCGTTCTGCTGATTAGGATCAAAGTTGTTAACTGTCATAGATTTCAATCATTCTTAGTGATGCGGCATCGCCAATATGGGCACTGGAGAACAGATCATTGCTACTGATAATCATGAGTCGCTCCAGACAAAAAGTTCGCGGATTATACCTGAACATTTTCAATATTTCAGGTTAAAAATCGATCAATTATTCCATACTCTTGGCTCCCTCAGTGGGCGCTGTACACCAATTTTATTCCATGTATTCCTACGACGGGTTCACAACGATACATTCTGTTTCAAACTGGAACAGTCATTTAATTGCCAACAACAGCATAAACGCTTAAAATTCATACAACTAGGTAAATCTATATAGAAAGTTGATTAAAGCAGCTCAGTAACATGTATTTAATCACGTGATATCGGAGGTCGCTCTGTTAGATTTACCCTTACCCAAATCGCATCAACATGCTTACAGTGGCAGCAAAGCTTTATGGATACCGGTAGTACGAAAAAAAACCTCCGACACTACACTCGCATCAGAGCACAACTAGTCGCGAGCGTTCAAAAAGGTGAAGAAACCATCGTTAAGGTAGATATCGCTAATCTTTCCCGTGCTGGAATGATGCTCGCGTGCAACAACAGCACGCTTAACGAAATGCTGCCCAACACCTCGGCCATTATCCCTAGAAAACCCGTTCAACTGACCGTTCAATTTACTATTCCCGTTGTCGCCACTCAAACTGTGATGATTAAAGCCCTTTGTAATATAGTGTATACCCGCCGCCTATCTCGCGACTCATTTCAAGTAGGGCTGGAATTCGATTCAGTTGAAAACAACGGTTATAGCTATATTGACCGGTACATTGATGCACAACAACAGGCTGGTTAGCTTATAACCATTTGCTTAGTACCTTGAGGCTATATCGTTATTTCTTTTATATCTAGAAGATCAACTTCTTATAATCACCTATTATTTGATATAATCCCTCCTTTCAAAATATTTACACATTTATTGCTCTAGCTTATTTAATAATTTAGCCATTTAAAACAATAAGTAAGCGTGATATTGACAGTTTTACAACACGCGGCTTTATCATTTTCATGATTATCCGACGTCTATCTAAAGCAGGTTTTAAAACATGACCGATTACAATCTGACTCATCTGAAGCAGCTTGAAGCGGAGAGTATCCAAATTATCCGGGAAGTTGCGGCTGAATTTGATCGTCCCGTGATGCTTTACTCTATTGGTAAAGACTCTACCGTAATGCTTCACTTGGCAAGAAAAGCGTTTTTTCCAGGTAAGCCTCCATTTCCTTTGTTACATGTGGATACCACTTGGAAATTTAAGGAAATGATCGAGTTCAGAGATGAACAAGCCAAGAAGTACGGTCTTGATCTGCTAGTGCATATTAACCAAGACGGTGTTGATCAAGGTATAGGGCCTTTTACACACGGCAGCGCAAAGCACACAGATATAATGAAAACAGAGGGCCTAAAGCAGGCATTAAACAAGTATCAGTTTGATGCTGCGTTTGGCGGTGCTCGCCGTGATGAAGAGAAATCTCGTGCTAAAGAGCGTGTTTACTCTTTCCGTGATAAAAACCACGGTTGGGACCCAAAAAACCAACGTCCTGAGCTTTGGAGCCTATATAACGGCAAGAAAGATAAAGGCGAAAGTATTCGTGTATTCCCACTATCTAACTGGACTGAGCTGGATATCTGGCAGTATATACACCTAGAAAACATCGATATCGTGCCGCTTTACCTGTCTGAGAAACGCCCGGTCGTTGAGCGAGATGGCATCACCATTATGGTTGATGATGACCGCATGCCACTTGAGCCAGGTGAAACACCTGAAATGAGATCAGTTCGTTTCAGAACCTTAGGCTGTTACCCGCTAACCGGTGCTGTTGACTCAGAGGCAACGACACTTCCTGAAATTATTCAGGAGATGCTACTGGCTACGACCTCAGAAAGACAAGGTCGACTTATTGACAGCGACCAAGCCGGTTCAATGGAACAGAAAAAACGTGAAGGATATTTTTAAACGAGCCCTACATTTGTTTCTGCTTCTGCAACCAAGCAAGAACGCACAAACAAGGCTCATTTAAAAACCAATACTTTCATAGATTGAGAATTAAAGAGATACAGACATGTCTAATCAGTCGGATCTAATTGCTCAGGATATTAATGAATACCTGAAGCAACACGAACATAAAGAATTATTAAGACTGCTCACTTGCGGCAGTGTTGATGATGGTAAGAGCACGCTAATTGGCCGCTTGCTGCATGATTCAAAAATGATCTATGAAGATCAGTTAGAATCCATTAAAGCCGACAGCGTAAAATCAGGCACCACAGGTGAAGAGATCGATTTAGCATTGCTAGTCGATGGTTTACAAGCAGAGCGTGAGCAAGGCATCACCATTGATGTTGCTTACCGGTTTTTCTCTACCACTAAGCGTAAGTTCATCATTGCTGACACCCCTGGGCATGAGCAATACACGCGCAACATGGCAACAGGCGCGTCTACCGCCAACATGGCCATTATTTTGATCGATGCCCGCCATGGTGTATTGACCCAAACCCGTCGCCATTCATTTATTGCGTCGTTACTAGGTATTAAGCACATTGTTGTTGCCATCAATAAAATGGACATTGTCGATTTTAGTGAAGAGCGTTACAACGAGATTAAAGAAGAGTACCTTGCTCTGTCTTCGCAGCTAGATATCGATAACATCTACTTTGCGCCGATTTCGGCACTCAAAGGCGATAACGTCGTCGACCGTAGCGAAAATATGCCATGGTTTGAAGGTCAAACGTTGATGGAACTACTCGAAAGTGTTGAGATATCCGCTGACCGTAATCTTGAAAACTTCCGCTTCCCTGTGCAATACGTTAACCGCCCTAACCTCGATTTTAGAGGATTCTGCGGTACAGTAGCTTCTGGCAAGATTCACCCTGGCGATGAAATTATGGCGCTGCCTTCTCGTCAAGTGAGCACCGTTAAAGATATCGTCACGTTTGACGGTAACCTAGATGAAGCATTTGCTGATCAAGCCGTCACATTAACGCTTAAAGATGAAATCGATATCAGCCGCGGCAACATGATTGTCAAAGCAGACGATATGCCAGAAGTCGGCGCTTCATTTGATGCCCATGTGGTATGGATGACCGAAGATGCTCTTAAACCTGGCAAGCTATACGATATTAAATTAGCTACTAGCGCCGTTTCGGGTTCAGTGCAAAAAATTCATCACCTGATTAACGTTAACACTTTCGAAAAAGATCAAGGTGAGCAACTCGATTTAAACAGCATCGCATCATGCCGAATCCACTTGAATCAGCCTGTCGCATTTGATGCGTACAAGAAAAACCGCACAACAGGCGCATTCATCATTATCGATCGTCTAACCAATGTCACCATCGGTGCTGGCATGATCGAAAGAGCATGTGATGAAGGTGATCTAGACGAATGGACACCGGTAACGGCTGAAGAACGTGCGATTCGCTTTAACCAGCAACCTCTTCAAATAGCCTGTACTGGTGCAGCCGCTGAACAGCTAGCACTTGACATTGAACGTAAGCTATTTGATATGGGTAAGTCTGCCATCGTTCTTTCCGAAACGAATACTGCGGATGATAAGGAACGAAATAAGTTTGCTCAGGTACTGACCCAATCAGGCTTAATTGCTGTAACGATTGTTAAGTCAGATACAGGACAAGCCGATATTGTATTAACGGCTGAAAACGATAGCGATTTAACAAATGATATTAGTTTGTTAATGCAGAAACTATCTTAAGCTAACTACATTATAGGGTGCGCTCGCGCACCGCCCGTTTATTCGGTGCGCAAGCACACCCTATAATTCTATTTCATTTTTGCTAACCATTTTTATCTCCCCATTACGTCCTTTCCTGAGTTACAATATCGTCCCTCTTTTCTGTATTCGGGTATCTACATTATGGCCATTAAGTCTCTCGTTATTCATCGTATTACCCGTTGGCAAGATGATCAGCCTGCGGAGCTAAAACTTCGTGACGAGCTACTCACGGTCACCGCTGATTACGAATCACTGTTATCTCAAGAGAAGAAACTCTTTAATGGTAAACCAGGGAAAAAGTATGGGCGATTTAGTGATGACATCGGTGAATCTCCGTTCTCAAACTGGCTAACTGAAACCCTGAACGACAAAATGAGTTTTTTGAGCTTTTCTCAGAAGACCACCGAGACCTTTAAACAGCATCTTGATGAGCAGCCTATCACTCTCGATGGTTACTTGATGTTTGTCTTAGATAGCCGTGCAGATGGCGATGTTTTTTATCTGCTATTTCTTGAGACAGCATCTGGCATGGAGCTAAGCGGATCACTGGAGCTTGAAACCGTTGATTACCTAAATACCTCAAAGTTGGATATGGCGGCTCGAATAGAACTATCTGATTGGCAGGGCGATACCCCTTCAGAAGATTACTTTGTACTCGCCATGAGTCGAAGCGCAGCAAAAACCGGGGAAGTATTTTCTAAAACCCTCGGTTATCAAAACAGTATTGATACCGAGAAAGAAACCGAAACACTACTAGAAACGCTTGAGAAGTACACCAATAAAGTTGAAAACAAAGATGCAACTCAGTACCGCAAAAAGGCGTATGACTTTTGTGTTGAGCAACAACAGATAGGTGAGCCGGTACAAATTGAACAGCTTTCAACCTATCTTGACGAAAACGAGCCCCAACGTTTCGCCAGCTTTGCCAGAGAAGAGAAAGCCATTAATAGCGAAACTGAATTTAGGCCTGATAACCGCAAGCTAAAACACTTGGTTCGATTTGCAGGCAAAGGCAATGGTATGAGCCTTTCGTTTTCATCTGACCTAATCCAGTCATCAGTACACTATAACCCTTCTAACGATACACTGACCATTACTGAGATCCCTAAAAGCCTCAAGGCGCAATTGGCAAAGTTTATTGATAAAGGCGAAGAATAAAATCTATTAAGCATGCAGAAACAGGCTTAGTTGTTGAACCTATAGGGTGCGCTTGCGCACCCTATAGGTATACTTCGCATATTTCCGCTTACACGCCACAACTTACCCCAATACCTCGGGTAATTAACCAACCGATATACCCTGCACTACCCACCAAAAACACGCCCCCCAAGAAAATCAGAAGCCACCGCTTAACGGGGTACGCTGACGAGTTCTTTTCACTATCAGCCCTCTCTTTTCTCTCTAACTCGCGCCCGACTTCAAGCATTAGCTTAACTTCAGGTGATGCTCTATCAATCAGAAATGACGCAGCCTCAAACCACTGTGCGTCTTTTGTGCCCCGTCTTAATACACTGATTGCACTGCTAACCGTATGAAACTGCATATTAACCCTACTGGTTTGTTAAAAAGGCTTTATTTCAGAATGCCTGTTTCATAAAACGTTCTGAGTTTTTGAGTGCATGATGAAATATCAAACCCCTGCTCTGCTAACCACTGATCATTGTAATAGGTATCTAGATAGCGATCGCCAGAATCACACAACAACGTCACAACACTGCCTTTTTCGCCTTTTTGTTTCATGTCTGATATTTTTTGAAAAGCTGCATATAAGTTAGTACCCGTCGAGCCACCACATTTTTTATTCAGCAGCGCTTCGGCAAATCGCATGGTTGCCAGTGAATCGCTGTCCCTGACTCTCACCGCATCATCAATCAACGAAGGAATAAACGAGGCCTCTACTCGCGGCCTGCCTATTCCTTCAATCCGCGAGGGTTTATCCAAGGTTAAGTGTCGATTACCGGTCTCATAGTAATCAAAAAAAACAGATCGCTCGCAATCAGCCAGACAAAGCTGAGTCGGTTTACACTCATAACGCAGGTAGCGCCCGATGGTGGCGGAGGTACCACCAGTACCAGCACTCATAATCACCCAGCGAGGAGTATCGAATCGCTCCAAGGCCATTTGGGAGTATATTGACTCTGCAATGTTGTTGTTACCTCGCCAATCGGTTGCTCTTTCTGCATAGGTGAACTGATCCATATAATGACCATTAAGTTCCGCAGCGAACCGTCGGGATTCATCATAAATAAGTGATGGTTCGACTAGCTGGCAGGTTCCGCCATAAAACTCTATTTGGCCAACCTTCTCTTTTGACGTTCCTTTTGGAATAACCGCGATAAACGGTACGCCGAGCAGCCGTGCGAAATAGGCCTCTGAAACTGCAGTACTGCCCGATGAGGACTCAATCACCGTCGTCCCCTCCTTTATCCAGCCGTTACATAAACCATATAAAAATAGAGAACGGGCAAGACGATGCTTTAAGCTGCCAGTTGGATGAGTAGACTCATCTTTGAGATAAAGGTCGATATCATCACAAGCGGGTAACTCAAGCTTAATTAAATGAGTGTCAGCGGACCTTGCAAAGTCTGCGTTAATCTTTTGTATTGCTCGATGAACCCAATCGCTCATACTAGTCTCCTACCTGCTTACATCAAACAATCGCATTAATAACTCACTCGCAAACAACCAAAGATACCATAATACCTATTTAGTCTTTTCTTGAAGCTTAGACTATTCTGTATAACCCGTGAGGGATAGTAGAAGTGCTATAACAAATAGACCTTTGACTAAATTCATTAAAGTTTCACTTGCCAAAGAGCCCCCCTTCACGGTTCAATTAGCCAATCCTATTTTTAAAAAATCCGTACCGGTTTATGGCATCAATATTATTTATCTTTAGCATCACAATTCTCACTCTATTTCCCTGTTATCTTTTAAGGCAAGTGAGACTCAGTAAAGAAACATTGATCCAATCTGAGCAAGCGCGCAGCCAGCTTGAACAACTGATAGCATTCCCTAACGCTGAAAAGGCACCATACACACCTAATATGCGCGTAATGATTGAAATACATGACCCTCTTGAGTTGGCAAAACGAGAGCAGCCTCTAACAAAATACCTCAGCCAGCTTGCGCCTGAGCTAATCATTAAAAAAGTATACGAACAAGTTGCCTCTGAAGTTGAAACGAGCCTTAAAGAGAAAAATGTAAATGCAGCCGTCACTATCGATAAACACTAAACGTTAGTATTGGACAACCCGACCCTAATGAATATTGAAACGCTTAACTCACTACTCCTGATACTGGCTATCATTCCATTAATAGCCAACGTTGTTTTATTGGTTAAAGTAAGAAACCTTAAAACTGAAATTCTCGCAAGCCATGAAAAAACACTAGGGCTAGTAGCATTTTTACGAAAGCAGCGATCACGTAAAGCTATATTGAAGAGCAAGCAGGCGCTGGTAGAAAAAACAGTTAATAACAGTACAGTAGCGGTTGAAAATATTCATCAGTCAATCTCTGACGCGGCCTTTAATACCATCAATAACTTATCATCCACCGATAAGACGAAAACAAGAAATAGAAAACTAAGAGACCTTCACGATCAAACGAGTAGCGATGTTTACAAATCAGTAAAGGTCGTGAATAAACAACTGGGGGTTATTACCGAAGCATTGCTTTCTACTCGAAAACCTACCCGTCTAACCCCCACCGAAAAAACATCACAAACGATTCACAATATTAACGAAGAAAGAAGTAAGCGATTGCTGCCCAAACGTAAATAAGACGTTAAAGTAAATGGGTCGCATCAACCTTTTTTACCATACCCTAGCACTCACTTTTGTTGGTAAGCCAAACTGACTGATAGGGAGCTAATAGCAAAGAGCCATGTAGGTCCTGGTAACGGTTACCCGTAATAAGGTCCACCCATTCATCCGTCCCCACCAAATTAATAGCCGTTAACGGAATATCCTGAGGTTGGTCAGTAATATTATTAATGGCGAAAATACTCTGGTCTCGCCTCAAGCTCTGACGCCAAAACGCAAACACCCCATCCCCTAAATGTAAGGTATATTGAATTGCATTTGGGTGAAATGCAGGCTGCTTGACTCTAATATCAATCATTTTTTTCAGGCGGCTAAACACCTTATAATGGATGGATGATGGTGAATTGAGATTGTCTTGGAGTTCCGCATAGTCCCATTGATGACGATTAATTGAACGTTTATGACCAGTGCGCTGAATACGCTCATAGTCATTTCCAGTGGCAAGTAGACTATGAATATAAATAGCGGGAATACCCTCTAGTGCCAGCATAACAACATGAGCACATATAAAGCGTTCAACTTGCCACTCATCTTCACCCTTTACAGTACCCTTTAATGCTTCAAATAAACTAATATTGATTTCATACGGCTTATTTTCGCCATTGTCCAGCGCACGCCAAGATACCTCGCCACCGAATGACATCATGGTATCCAATAATAATTTAGTTTCTTCATCCGACAACAACCCCTCTGCGGGCCTAAGTCCGATGCCGTCATGTGAAGCAACAAAATTAAAGTACGTGGTACCCATTTGGGCTGGAGGCATACTCATTAACCAGTTTTTTAGATAATGGGAGCAGCCTGTTACCAGAGTGTTGATCAACAAAGGAGGCAATGAAAAGTTATAAACAACATGCGCCTCATTGGCATTGCCAAAATATGATAAATTTTCACGATTCGGGATGTTTGTCTCGGTGATAATCACCGCATCACTTTTCCGCGCTTCTATCAGTGTTCTTAAGAGTCGAACAATTTCATGGGTTTCGGATAAGTTAAGGCTACTGGACCCAACAATTTTCCATATAAAGGCAACCGCATCGAAGCGAAACACCGCGATACCATTATCGAGATACCATTTAATGATTTTAACAATCTCTAGCAATACATCTGGGTTTTCAAAGTTCAAATCGACCTGATCATGACTAAATGTGCACCAGATATGTTTTTGCCCATCATGGGTTGTCACCTCTTTTAATAGGGGCGATGTTCGAGGTCGAACGACCTCTGAAAGATCATCATCAGGAGACGCTTCGAAAAAGTAGTTAAGTCCTGGCTCTACTCCCGCGAGGTAGTTTTTAAACCAAACGCTTTCTGCAGAGCAATGGTTAATCACCAGATCTGCCATAAGTTTAAAGTCATCCGCTATCGATTCAATATCACTCCAGTCGCCAAGGGTTTTATTGACCGCCATATAGTCGATAACAGAAAATCCATCATCAGAGCTATAAGGAAAAAACGGCAATATATGAACACTATTGATAGTGCCCGCAAGATAATCATTTAAAAAGCGATGCAAGCATCTCAATGGTTTTTCACTCGGCGATAAAAAGGTATCGCCATAGGTGATCGCGTAGACATCGTGTTGGTCCCAGTGGTTTTCGTACTGAGCGAGCGGCTGAACACTGTCTCCAATGCCCATTGCCTGAATAAGCGTATCAGCAAATAATGCTCTCGTTTCACCTGACTGTTCTGGATACAGAACAGTCAGATGAGATATAACTCTGAATCTTAGCTCTTCCATCATAACCGGTACCCCATTCGACTCACTCAATAAAGACCTATTTCGACGCTATAGATTACGCCTGAGAAAACTCTTCGTGATCTAACTCTACAGCGGTTTTAATTTGCTCGAAAATATCAGGTATCGCACTCGCAACCCTATTCCAGCTCGGAATAAACGGTTTTTCCATCGGCCGCTCCAAAAATTGATGCCCTGCTTTAACAATATTTTGAGTAAACAGTTCAACCGCTTTTTCTTCAGAGTGGATGTCAAAATTAAGCCCGTTAATAATGGCATCATTACGATAGGTTTCAACAAAGTCCAACGCTATACGGAAGTACGATGCCTTAATGGTTCTGAACGTTTCAGCGTTGAAAACCACACCATTGGTAGCTAATTTTCTAAAGAGTGCTTTGGATATATCAATCGACATCTTTGACAAGCCTCCGCTATCATCCGCTTCGGAAAGATTTTGATGTTTGTGATCATATACGTCTGCAATATCCACTTGGCAAAGTCTATTAGTGGCATAGTTACGCTTTACTTCTGATAACACGCCAATTTCCAGCCCCCAATCGCTGGGTATACGAATGTCATTCAAGACATCTAATCTGAACGAAAACTCCCCAGCTAATGGATACCGATAGCTATCTAGGTACTCTAAGTAATCAAGCGAACCACAGACCTTTTTCAGTGCTCTGATCAACGGTGTTACTAACAGCCTGCTGACCCTGCCATTGATTTGCCCATTTGCAACCCGAGCATAATACCCTTTGCAGAATTCATAATTAAAGTTCGGGTTGGCGACAGGGTAAATAAGGCGCGCGAGTAGACCACGCTCATAGGTTACGATATCACAATCATGCAGTGCAACAGACTGGGCACGACCCGAAGCTAATGTATAACCCATGCAATACCATACGTTACGGCCCTTCCCTAACTCCATAGGCGCCAGACCTTCTTTTTGTAATTTTTTATCAATGGCCTGAAGTCTCGGGCCTTCATTCCAAAGCACTCGGTGATGCTGAGGCAGCGCCGAAAAAAACTTAAGCGCTGTTCTGTACTCATCTTCTGACGCCCGATCAAGCCCTATAACAATTTCGTTTAAATAGGTTGCGCCACGTAACTCATTCACAATATTTGGCAAGGCAGTTCCCTGCAATTCAGAATATAGTGAAGGTAGAATGAGTGACATGGGGCGTGCTTTGGAAAATCGATGTAATTCTTCTTCCAGCGCCTCAACCGGTCGCTGAGATAAATTATGAAGTGTCGTAATAATCCCATTTTGATAAAAATCGCCCATAATTTGTTACTCCTTCTTATTTTGACTTATTCTTAGTCTGCGTCATTTTCACGGCGTAACGAATAACCGCAAAGGACTCTCATTATAGACCTAGCTAGCTCGTTCAACGACTTTAAGTATCTCTTCATTCCACCCCTTAGGCCCCTCTTGAGAAGTATAACGAACCTCTCCTTTAGGTTCTGTAATTTCTGGATAGTCATGGACGGGGGATTTAACCACTATCGCTATATCGGCTATCGCCAACATTGCGCTATCATTGTGGCTATCTCCCAGCGCAACCAATGTAGCGGATTGGCCACCATTTTTTTCACTGTATAGATTCTTCAACCAGTCTAGCGACTGGCCCTTATCACAATGCCCAAGCACATGAATAAAACGACCTCCGCGTAATAACATTAGCCCACACCGTTCAATATCAGCCTCAAAATCCTGATAACGCGCTTCGCTATCGTGCCAAATAATAGGTTCGGAGAAATGTCGATTGAGGGCCTTAATAGCGCGTTCCTGAGATAACCCAGTGGTCTTTATTAATGCTTCATCTGTATAGTCAGAGAACCCCTCAAACAGGTACCCGTTCTGGTCCTTTAAGCACTCTAAAGTGGTTAGTATTTTTGCTCTGGGCTCTCCGAAAATTTTGACATATTGATCCCCTATTAGTAATAGATCATCCGTCAACCGACTAGCCAGTAGCGGCCAAGCTGACTTAGATAGATAGATAGCAGATCCATTTTCGACGATACAAGGAGTATCGACTGCTAATTCATGCTTAATACCTGCAACTTCCGTATAAGTTTTACTGGTGTTAATAATAAGCGGAATATCAAAGCGCTTAAGTAAGCCTAGTGCGGGCATAGCGGCGGTAAACGAATAATCAAAATGGTCCAGAAGCGTACCATCCAAATCGGTCACAACCATCAGCGGGCCACTCAATTTTGTTTCAACCATCTCATAGATCCCATGAGTTTTATCTAATTTAAACAAGCAATCTGCATCCATTGGCAGCGTTTTAAGACAGCTCCGAGTGATGCGCTCATAGTGCTGAATAAAGTGAGCAACTTGGTCATCTTCCATAACCCCACTGTGATTACCAGGTGTATCGGCTATACTAGCTTTAAGCTTATGCTCTTGTAGCAGTCGCCACTCATAAATCACATCAAAAGACGGAGCCTGAAGCACCACTAGGTAATCTAGCTGGTCAAAAAGCATTGGGTATTCATGCTTTAAATGCTCATTAACCCACCCTCGCCATATGCCAAGTTTATCATATTCAGATTCGAGCTTATTAATGGGTTTTTTTAACCGTGAGTCGTCTTCAAAAGAGGCGGAAACACACCAGCCTTCAAATAGAATGACATCAACCTTACCGCTTACTCGATCCCATTCCGACTCAGGCTTTCTATCGTCCAACGCTTTGTCAAAACGGGGAATCAGGACATGATCACCCTCTTTCATGCTGTTTAGTTTAGCGATAATCTTGCTTGCAAGTCCAATATCATGAGTGCCTGGAACGCCTCTTGTTTTTAGCAATGGGTGAACATCAACAGAGAGCTGTTCACGCTCTTTTTTGGTGAGATAAAAATCATCCAGCGAAAGGCAAACCGTGCGGAGGTGGTGGGTCGTTTGTAATACTAGGGATGTAAACAAGGCAAGCGTGGACTTTCCAGTTCCTTGCCCTCCTTGCACCCCGACCATCATTGCACCTTTTTTGCGCAATTTAAGTTTCGCTATTTTCGCCGCGAGCGGCATTAAGTAACACTCAACCGTCGACAAATAATGCGTCGGCAGCTGTTGTTTATTGATTTCTTTCAATATATCTTCATGCACCATGGTGGAACACGCTTACCCTTTATCAACACTAAAATTAAGTTATAAAGGGTACTATGCACAGAATTGGCCAACACTGATAGAAATAATTAAAAGCATTCAATCATCCGATCAAAAGATCAAACAAAACCTGCGTCTGAAACAGGCAAATGACAGGTCTGCCTCGACTTCAAGCCCTTAAGGTGCACCACAAAAAGAGTGATAAGCATCATTGCCGTCACTCCCAAGCCTATACCCAGACCACTCCAAACACCTTGTGCCCCCCAGTAATCCATCAAGAGAAAAGCACTAGGAAAACCGATACCCCAATATCCTAAGATGGTAATCAAAGTGGGGGCTAGCGCTAGCTTCATACCTCTTAATGACCCCATAGTAATGACTTGAATGCCGTCGACCAGTTGAAACAACGCAGCAACCCATAGCAACTGAGCACCGATGGAGTGAACATCAGCGATCTCTTGTGTACCCTTTGCTTGGGTAAATAAATTGACGATAATTTCTGGGAAGAACCAAAAAAACAATGCTGCAACTGTACTCCCCACTAGCCCAACTAATACGCCGATACCTGCGTACCCGCCTACATCTTCTAACTTATTGGCCCCATAACTACGCCCCACTAACACCGAAACAGCCTGAGATAAGCCAACCGGAACCATAAAAGATAAGGTAATACATTGAAGCGCTATTTGGTGAGCCGCCAATTCAACCTCGCCAATAATACCCACCAAAATCGCAGCCGCTGTAAATAAACCCGCCTCCATCGCGTAGGCTATCGCAATAGGAATACCCAGACGCAGTGTAGGCAGCACCGAACTCAATTTGAATAGATCCCAACCTTTCCAGAACGGGTACGGCTTAAGCGCTGGCAGGCGATAAATATCCCATACAAACGCCACCAACATTAGCACCGAGACAGTCACAGTTCCGTAACCAATACCCTTTAAACCAAACTCGGGAAAAATCCAAAGCCCTTTCATTAACACATAACTAATCGGGAAGTTACATATCGCCGCCACTAATGTGATCTTAAGAATCGACCCCGTACGTCCCATACCCAGGGCAAAATTTCTAAGCGCCATGAAGCTAAGCGCAGGTAAAAGCGCCCAGGCCACCGATCTTAGGTAAATTTCAGTATTTTCAATACTACTTTGACTCTGTCCTAGAGACTCTAGAATACCGCTGACATACCAAAGCCCGATACCGCAAATCACTGACAACGCAACAGCGATAACTACCGAAGATAATAGTGACTGGTGAATCTCATCGTGGTCACCCTTTCCGATGGCATAAGCAATGATATTTGAAGATGCAACCAACACCCCGGTGCAGACGATAAAGCTAAAGCTGAATATCCCAGCCCCCAAGCCTCCTCCCGCAAGCGTCTCGACACCTAACATCCCCATCAGAATGGTATCGATAAACCCCATAGATGCTTGTGCAAGCTGTGCCACAATCAACGGCAATGCCAGTTGTAGTATATTTTTTGCTTTGAGCACAACACTCTCCAAGTAGCAAATCTAACAGGTAACTATAACCTACAGTTCCCGATAAAATAATAAGGAAAACAACCTATATCGCGGCTACTTATGTAATTTATCGCATCCCTTACCTACAACATTGACTCCCTGAATTTTGTTGTGAGCCAGTTCACAACACTCTTGTTCATTCTCTTTAATAATGATGTGGTGAACGCGTTGCACGAACATGATTACCATGAACACCTACACGCTGCTGATATATAGATGGAGTAAAAGTGTTGCTACAAACCAAGCTTTTTATGCCGCAACATAAAAAGGGACTCATACACAGAGCAGCGCTAATAGAGCAGCTCGATACGGTGCTAGAAACCAACCTGGCAATACTGTGCGCTCCTGCAGGGTATGGTAAAACAACATTAGTCACACAGTGGCTTAATCACAAACATATCAACTACTGCTGGGTCTCTTTAGATAGCAGAGATAATGATGCGGCCATTTTCTGGCAGTACCTGATAGCTGCCATAGCAAAACTTGATGACCGCTTCTCTACCCTAGCATATACCTCATCACCTCTGGCCTCGGGAGATTTAAATAGCAAGATTGATTCATTAATCGCCGAACTAATCAACTTTTCAAGAACCTGGAAATCACCCAACCAGCTTGCCGTAGTACTCGACGACTACCATGTCATTAGCAACCCGGTTATACACGCGCAACTGAATCACTTTATCAACTATTCTCCAGACTGGATCAAGCTTATCATCACCTCTCGGCACGAACCTGTGCTAGATTTACCTAGACGACGAGTTCGCCACCAAGTCACCGAGATCGATAGCCTCAACCTCCGCTTTAGCGTACCGGAATGCCAATCTTTTTTGACATCAAGAATGTCTCTTGAACTAACCGAAACATCATTATTGATGCTTCATCAAAAAACCGAAGGGTGGATAGCAGCTGTTCAGTTAGCAGGGCTATCATTGCAACGAACATCGGAGAAGGAACAGTTTATCAGTAGTTTCTCAGGGCAGGAGTCATTGCTATCCTCATACTTAATGGCTGAGATATTCGAATTACAACCTGAGTACATACAACGATTCTTGCTCCGTTTAGCCACAGTTCCACGTTTCTGCGCCCCGCTTGCAGAAGAACTTACCGACCATAAGGATAGCCAAACGCTAATTTCATCCCTTCTCAATCAAAATTTGCTTATCGTACCGCTTGATGAAGAGGATAAATGGTTCAGATTTCATGACTTATTTCGCGAGTGGCTTGAGAGCCAACAACTGCTAGCTGCAATCGAAGATTTGGCACTATTAAGAAATAAAGCTGCATGCTGGCTTGAACAAGAAGGCTATTTTTATGAAGCGTTGGAGTTAGTCACCAAACTCAAACAATGGCAATGGGGAAGCCGACTCTCTGGGTTACTTCTAACAGAACTCACACGAAACGGCGAATTTACACTGGCGGCAAACATTGCCAATAAATTCCCAGACGAATTTGTTTTATCCCAACCCAAACTTTGCTTTATACGAGCACTTGATTACTACAACAGAAAGCACTATCAGGACGCACGTTTGTACGCAGAAAAGGCAGGGCAGATACTGCCACGAGACCACTCATTATCTACTGAAAAGATGCGATCTTTAGGATTGAGGCCAGATGACAATATAAATGACATCCAAGCAATCTGCCTAATTCTAATAAGCCAAATAGAGAGGTCTACCGGAAAGGTCGAATCAGATCTCAATGGCGTATCTGACCTTCACTTAAAAGTATCTTCATCTTCTGATGTTTACGGGTGGACTTTGTTTAACCTAGGAGTAGAGCAATTTGCTAATAACCAGCTACAAGAAGCAAAAGAGAACCTATTAGACTCTATCAAATTGTCACAGCAAAAGAATGACCCCTTTTGCTTATTGTCCGCGCTCTCCTGGCTAGCACCCACGCTCTATCATTTAGGCGAAATTAACACAGGGCTGCGTATTGTTGATGAAATTAGTGACTGGTTAAGCCCATTTAATCCTGAAGCGCTCGCGAACTACATAACACTCGATTACGCCAGAATCATCTTCTATTTGGAGCTAAATAGATTAGATGACGCTAAACAAGCTCATGACAACGCCACCGAAAAATGGGGACATAAACTTGAGCCGTTAAATCAAGTCTACTGGTTGTTTCTGTCATTCCAACTAAATATTGCACGACAGGATATCAATAGTGCAGCAAGCGCCTTGAATGAACTGGAACATATATTCACTCGTCACTTTAAACGATGGCAATTTGTCGTGCCCTCTCTGGATATCTTTCGCGCGTTAATTCAACTTTTGAACGGAAACACTTCTCCGCTGGCTCAATGGGCTAAAGACTTTGAACAGACCCCCCCTGTGACTAACCCGTTTCGGCTTGAAGAAGAACGAATCGTATTAGCCCGCGCACTTATTGTACAAGAGCGAGACGCGACTGGCTTGATTCAAAACATTAGGCACAACGCTGCGAAACACGGCATCATAAAACGATTGATTTATTGTGACCTATTAGACGCCTATGTATTAGGCTCTCAAGGGCATATTGGTCAAGCACTAGAAGTATTCGAAAAAGCCCTAACACAAGCTTCAGAACATGGTTTCGTTCATCTTTTAATTAGTGAAGGGGAACCTATAAAACCTCTACTCGAAGCCTCTATACAGCTAGGGATCAAAGCAGACTATGCACAAATGATACTGGATAATATCAACCTTTCAAAACAGTCAACCCATCCCATTACAGTGAACCCCGCCATAACCGAGAAGCCTACACCTGGGGCCGATACCTCTTCCAATACAGGCCAGTCAATTATTATAGACCCCCTCAGTGTAAGAGAGATTCAGGTGTTAAAGCTCATAGGTGAAGGCAACTCAAATAAAGTTATAGCATCAACTTTATCCATTGCCCCCACTACAATAAAAAGTCATATACGCAATATCTATAGCAAATTAGGCGTTCATCGACGAACCCAAGCCTTAGCTATCGCTCGCTCATACAATATTTTGTAGCCCCGTATAAGGGGCTTCCATCCCACCACACTCGTTGTCGCGGTATTTTTTCGTTTTTTTACCTTTTGCACGGGTTCACTCTGGTATAATCATCGGCCACAGCCATATGCCTAAAAGAGACACTTGTGACCACACCTTTGAATACCCAAGATTTTACAAGCCTGAACCTGCCTCAAGCCGCTATCGATAACTTAGATTCGCTTGGCTACAAAGCCATGACGGCGATACAAGAGCAGAGCATTCCGTTGGCATTCAAAGGACATGATTTAATTGCAAAAGCAAAAACAGGAAGCGGAAAGACCGCTGCATTTTCACTTCCTATCCTTAATAAGCTAAATATTCGTTTTTTTGGCGTTCAGGCTTTAATCCTCTGCCCTACTCGCGAACTTAGCTCTCAGGTTGCCAAAGAGATTCGTCGCTTGGCAAGGTACCAGCAAAATA
Source organism: uncultured Oleiphilaceae bacterium (assembly GCA_913060665.1). Classification (GTDB taxonomy): domain Bacteria; phylum Pseudomonadota; class Gammaproteobacteria; order Pseudomonadales; family Oleiphilaceae; genus Alkalimarinus. The sequence continues at coordinate 86,651 of CAJXUY010000008.1, read as the reverse complement.
TAAAAGTCGTAACCCTCTGCGGTGGCCAGCCTATTGGGCCTCAAATAGGTTCGTTAGAGCATGGCGCGCATATTGTAGTAGGTACCCCTGGCCGAATTAAAGATCACCTACGAAAAGGCACATTAATACTAGAGAGTGTACACACAGTCGTTTTGGATGAAGCTGACCGAATGCTCGACATGGGCTTTTATGATGATATCGAAACCATCGTTGAGCAAACGCCTTCGAAACGGCAAACATTGCTTTTTTCTGCAACATATCCTGAAAAAATACAGCAACTCAGTAGCGATTTTCAAAAAGACCCTCTCGAAATCACCGTTGAGTCAGTTCATAGCAACAGTCAGATTGAACAGGTTTTTTATCAGGTATCGAGAAACCAGAAAAACGATGCCACCTACCAATTACTATTAGCTCACCAACCCACTTCAGCGGTTATCTTTTGCAACACAAAACAAGCCTGCCAAGACCTCACTGACTACTTAATTGATAGTGGTTTAAGCGCCCTATCGCTACACGGTGACCTGGAGCAACGTGACCGGGATGATGTCTTGATCCGCTTTTCAAACCAGAGTGTTTCTATATTGGTCGCAACCGATGTTGCCGCGCGAGGTCTTGATATTGATGACTTACAGGCCGTAATCAACTATGACCTATCCAGAGATAACGATATATATACCCACCGTATAGGTCGAACAGGTCGTGCAGGTAAAAAAGGGCTTGCGCTGAGTCTTTACACTGAGTCTGAAAAGTACAAGCTTGAAGCCATCAAAAATGCCCAACAGCAGCCTATTCAATATGGCGAGATGAAGAAGTCTGATAACAGCGGCGACAACCTTCTTCCCGCCCCTAAAATGAGCACGCTTTGTATATTTGGTGGCCGTAAGCAAAAAGTCAGACCAGGTGATGTACTGGGAGCATTAACCGGCGAAGCGGGAATTCCGGGTAAGGCGGTTGGAAAAATAGATATCACTGATTTTTCAGCGTATGTCGCGATTGAAAGAGAACATGCCAGCAACGCCCTAAACCGTATATTAAACGGAAAAATAAAAGGCCGTAAATTCAAAGCCAGGATTCTGTAATGCCCGTCGCATGCGCTAGACACATTTTGGTTAAAACCAAAGAAGAGGCCGAAAAGCTAAAGCAAAGAATTGCCAAAGGAGAAGATTTTGGCAAACTTGCAAAGAAGTATTCTGAGTGCAAATCGGGAAAACTCGGAGGCGACCTGGGTGAGTTCCGCCCGGGTCAGATGGTTAAGGCGTTTGATAACGTTGTCTTTAAAAAGAAAATTTTACAGGTACACGGCCCGGTGAAAACCCAGTTTGGTTTTCACCTTATTGAAACCATTTATCGCCAATAATCAGCCAGTAGCAACAACTTCTAAATTAAATACGCGATTACAGCGCTGCGGTTAGAATATGACGACTGACTTCAGGCGTAATAGCACCATGCTCGCCCAACTTTACCATGCCGTGCTGAGTTAGTTTTTCGATCAAACCTTCTATTTCAGTTTCACCTAAATCCACATGAGATAAGCGAGTTGGCACCTTCATGATATGAAAGAATTCTTCCGTTAACTCAATAGCACGACTAATGCGTGAACCTTCGTCACCTTCGGTCAGGTCCCAAATACGCTCTGCGTATTGCAATAACTTCTCTCGTTTTTCTTCAGTACATACTTTCATCACGGCCGGTAACACGATTGATAAGGTACGAGCATGGTCAATTTGATAGGCACCGGTAAGTTCATGGCCAATCATGTGAGTCGACCAATCTTGTGGAACACCTGAGCCGATTAAACCATTCAAAGCCATGGTTGCAGCCCACATAATGTTACCACGCACGTCTAAGTCGTTTGCGGTTTCGGCTGCCAAGGCTTTAGGGCCTTCTTCTATCAGTGTGAGCAATAGTCCTTCTGCAAAACGGTCTTGTACCTTGCCATTAACGCTATAAGTTAGATACTGCTCCATCGTATGAACAAACGCATCGACCACACCATTACTAACTTGACGCTCTGATAGCGACAGCGTAACGGCTGGGTCAAGCACAGCGAACAATGGTCTCACTAATGGGCTCTGAAAAGGTAGTTTATTACCATCACGGGTCACAACCGCGCCGGTATTTGATTCCGAACCGGTGGCGGGAAGCGTCAATACGCAGCCAATCGGCAACGCTTGTTTAATCGGTTGCCCTTTAGTAACAAAATCCCACGGGTCATCACCCTCAAACAGCGCCGCAGCAGCAATAAACTTTGTACCATCAACCACCGAACCACCGCCAACGGCTAGTAAATAGTCGATATCGTGTTGGCGAATAAGTGTTTGTGCTTTCATCAAGGTATCGTAACTAGGGTTGGGCTCGATACCTGAAAACTCAAACCAGATATGTTCGCTTAGCGCAGCCACGACCTGACCATAAACATCATTGGTTTTAATCGAACCGCTCCCATACGTAATTAAAACTCTGGCTGTTTTGGGTATCGCTTTGGCTAGGGCTTTAATTTGACCCGCGCCAAAATGAATTTTAGTCGTATTTTGAAAGCTGAAATTTAACATAATAAGTTCTCTAATCTGTTCAGTATGGATGACTAATTTATGATACTAACGAAGCTAATAATTTTTCAGCAGCAAGTTCAGGGTTTGCAGAGTTTTGGCCGCTAGAAAATCTTCAATCAACGAAATTGAGACAGTATTGTCTGTTAAATCCCACAAAGGGCCATGACCGCTTGGGTAAAATACCGCATTTACAAAAGCATAGTAAGGTGCAGCAAACTCTTCTACCCAAAAATTGAGTTAGATATTATGCTGACAGATGAGGTGGTAAATATCATGCAAGAAGGCATAGACCTAAGCAAATCAAGTCGGTCATATAGCATTAAAGTGAAAGGCAGGCTTCGAGAAAGACTGGCGATATAGTAAGGCGCTTTCAAAGCCTCTTTCTGACCTGCGCATACCAGGCAGAAGGGTCTATGATTTCGCCGTCTTCAGGCGATACTGCAGGATAAGCCAATTTATTTTTGTGGCAATATTCGGCAACGGTTGGGTGAGCCCAACGAAAAAGTGTTTGCCAGTACTCGTCATCGCCTAAACGAACCGTATCGTACATGCGGAATGCTGCACGCTGTCGCTGCGCTTCAGCCAAGATAATGGCTGCTGCCACAGATACATTGAACGACTCTACCATCCCCATCATGGGGACGACCACATGCTCATCGACTAGCTCAGCCGTATCAGCAGAAATTCCTTGTTTTTCATTCCCTAATACCAGCGCGCAAGGGGCGGTGTAATCGACCGTTCGGTAATCCATCGCTTTATCTGAGAAGTGTGCGGCATATATTTTATAGCCACTCTCTTTGAGCTGAGAAATAGCGGTAGGCATTGATTCGTGGCGACTCACATTCACCCAGCGATCACTCCCCATTGCCGTACCGCTGTAATGTCGATGTTTGTCCCACGGCCACACCATGTGTATTTGGTGAATACCCACTGCATCAGCGGTTCTCACCAGCGCAGCTATATTACGAGGCTTATGCATTTGCTCTGTAATGAGCGTTAAATCTGGCTGTCGGCGATCCAATGTTTCACGGAGCCGGGCATAACGTTCGGGTGTCATATCGAAAATCTTGCGTTGAATTAATCAGGTTTTCCAGGCGTTCGAGGAAAAGAAGCAACAGAACTGCCTACCGCGGTAACCTTTGACACCCCTTCTTGCTCAACCTCATCAATACGGACAACCGCATTCATTGGAATATAGGTTCTATTGACACCATTAAATTCGTTTTTTAACTTTTCTTCGCTAGGGTCAACCAGCAGTTGTGAGCGCTCACCAAATAAGAGCTGCTCTACTTCAATAAACCCATACATTTCACTGGGAAAAACATGGGTTGCGTATATTTCGAATATTTCTTCGTTGTTATAAAAAATAACTTTATAAACTTTTTTTACGGCCATTGAACTCAAAACCTAATAATATAACATGATCAATCCAAAATGGGACGCCATCATAACACATCACGATACACAGATTAATTTGTTCTAGCGGTAAATAATCAGCATGCGCTTCAAGCCTCAAACAACCCTTTAGATTAAGGTTCGTTTGCCACTAAAAAAATGGCTGTTCAGATTGTTCGAAATTTACAACATCCCAAGGTATAATGCGCCCCTAATCATCTTTAATTAGTAGTAAGGTAAAATGGCGACTAAGAAGTTATTTATCAAAACCCACGGCTGTCAGATGAACGAGTATGATTCATCGCGTATGGCAGATTTACTTCAAGACAGTCATGAAGTTGTTTTAACCGACAATGCTGATGATGCTGATATATTGTTGCTCAACACTTGCTCAATCAGAGAAAAAGCCCAAGAGAAAGTATTTCACCAGTTAGGTCGATGGAAAAAGCTAAAAGACGCGAACCCAGACCTTAAAATTGGCGTTGGCGGCTGTGTAGCCAGCCAAGAAGGTGAAGCGATCATGGGTCGGGCACCTTATGTTGATATGGTTTTTGGTCCACAAACGCTTCACCGCTTACCTGAAATGATCGATGCATCCCAAAACGGGGGGGGCAGCATTGTTGATATTAGTTTTCCTGAAATCGAAAAATTTGACCGATTACCAGAGCCAGAAGCAGATGGCCCTTCTGCCTTTGTATCCATCATGGAAGGGTGTAGTAAATACTGTACGTTTTGCGTTGTCCCCTATACTCGAGGCGAAGAAGTCAGTCGCCCGGTAGATGATGTCATTGCTGAAGTAGTTCATCTTGCCTCGCAAGGTGTACGTGAAGTGAACCTACTCGGCCAGAACGTCAACGCCTATCAAGGCGATACCCATGACGGTGATACAGTTGATCTTGCCGAGCTCATCACATATGTCGCCGCGATCGAAGGCATTGACCGAATTCGTTTTACCACTTCTCACCCTGTTGAATTTTCAGATAGTTTGATTGATGTCTATGCAGACGTACCTGAACTAGTGAGCCATCTGCACTTGCCCGTTCAAAGCGGATCAGATCGTATTCTGGCGGCTATGAAGCGTGGACATATGGTGCTCGAGTATAAATCGAAAATCAGAAGGCTTCGGGCTATCAGGCCCGACATGAGTATTTCATCTGATTTCATTATTGGCTTCCCTGGTGAAACTAATCAAGATTTTGCTGATACCATGAAGTTAATTCAGGATATTGGCTTCGATCATTCGTTTAGTTTTATCTACAGCGCAAGACCTGGTACACCCGCATCAGACTTGCCAGATGACATCTCTGAAGAAACCAAAAAAGAGCGGCTATCTATACTGCAGCAGCGTATTTTGCAACAAGCTCAAAATATCAGCCGCAAAATGGTCAATACAACGCAGAGAATATTAGTGACGGGCTACTCAAAGAAAGACCCTGGTGAGTTACAAGGGCGAACCGAAAACAATCGCGTGGTTAACTTCCGCACAGATGATGCTGGTATTATCGGCCACTTTGTGGATGTAGAAATAGTTGAAGCACTCCCTAATTCACTTCGCGGTCACAGGATCGACGAAATAAAATATTGATATAACCTCCCCTAGTGGAAGCAGGTAAAAACCATCATAGCTATTACAGATTCCAAGCAAGTTCACTTAGAGCCCAGCGATAACCACAGACTAGCGGCACTATGCGGCCAGTTTGATGAAAATCTTAAGCAGATCGAGCGCAGAATGGGCGTCGCGATCAATTATCGTGGAAACTTGTTCAAACTCACCGGAGAAGGTAAGGCAACACAAGCCTCTATCGAGATTCTTAAGCACTTGTACCGTGAGACAGAAGCAGGCGCGACACTTGACCCGGAGTTAATTCATCTTTTTATCAGAGAGTCCGGCCTCGACCACTCCGAACCGGTTGGCGCCGCCTACGAGTCTTACCAGATCATCAAGGCATCTAAAGTTCAGGTGAAAGTTAGAGGTAATAATCAACTCGACTATGTTCGTAATATTAAAACTCATGATATTAACTTCGGTATTGGCCCAGCAGGAACAGGTAAAACCTACTTAGCCGTTGCCTGTGCCGTTGAAGCGCTTAAAAATGAAGAAGTTAAGCGAATTCTACTCGTGAGACCTGCTGTTGAAGCGGGTGAGAAACTAGGTTTTTTGCCTGGTGACCTCGCTCAAAAGGTTGATCCATACTTGCGCCCTCTTTATGACGCACTATATGAAATGCTTGGATTTGAACAGGTCACCCGTCTTATCGATAAAAACGTGATTGAGATAGCCCCTTTGGCATTTATGAGAGGGCGAACACTTAATAGTTCATTTATCATTTTAGATGAGAGCCAAAATACCACACGTGAGCAAATGAAGATGTTCTTAACCCGTATAGGGTTCGGGTCTACAGCTGTTATCACCGGTGATATCACTCAAATTGACCTACCAAAAGGCACGGCCTCCGGCCTTAAACATGTTGGTGGTGTATTAGCTGATGTAAAAGGCATCGGTTTTACGCATTTCACGTCAAAGGATGTGGTGCGACACCCGCTCGTTCAGCGCATTGTTGAAGCCTATGACAACCATAATAACAAGCAGGACCAAGCCGCTAAATCATGACTATTCACATTGACTTGCAGGTTGAATCTGAAAATAAGCAGCTACCCTCTATCGATGCACTCACGCTATGGGCCAATAAAGCCCATCAATCAAAAGAATGTGAAACTGACGTCACGATCCGCATCGTCGATATTGAAGAAAGCGCAGAACTAAACCAAACCTACCGAGGAAAAGAAGGACCAACCAATGTTTTGTCTTTTCCATTTGAAGCCCCCCCCGGAATAGATATACACTTACTGGGTGACGTATCTCTGGGAGACCTGGCAATCTGCGCACCGGTAGTAGAAAGTGAAGCCTCAGAGCAAGATAAAGCATTAATGGCCCACTGGGCACACATGGTTGTACACGGCGTATTGCATTTGCAAGGATACGACCACATTGAAGACGAGGAAGCCTTGATCATGGAAGGGCTTGAAACCGAAATAATTATGGAGCTAGATTATCCTGCGCCCTATCAGGACCAGGAATAAAGCTAATGAGCGAAGACAACTCGATAAGCGGTCAAGACAATAAGTCTTGGCTGGAAAAAATATCAAAAGCCTTTTCAGGCGACCCTCAATCGACCGAAGATGTCACTGAAATACTACGAACTGCAGAAAAGCAAAACGTCATAGACACTGACGCCATGAACATCATCGAAGGCGCTATGCAAGTCATCGATATGCAGGTTCGTGAAGTTATGATTCCCCGCTCACAAATGATCACCGTTAAAGCCTCCCTTGAGACTGACGGTTATCTGGATGACATCATTAACTCTGCCCACTCCCGCTTTCCCGTTCTAGGTGAATCACCAGACGATGTTATCGGTATACTACTAGCGAAAGATCTTTTGCCGTTAGCACTTAAAGGTGAAATCAAAAAAGACTCATTAATTGATATACTCAGACCTGCTACTGTTGTTCCTGAAAGCAAACGCCTGAACCAATTATTAAAAGAGTTTAAAGCAACTCGAAATCACATGGCGATAGTCGTAGATGAGTATGGCGGCATTTCTGGGCTGGTCACCATCGAAGATGTATTGGAACAAATAGTGGGCGAGATTGAAGACGAACACGATATCGACGAAGAAGCACTGATCAAAGTACGGGGTGCCGGCGAATATATTATCAAGGCCATTACCCCCATTGAGGACTTTAACGAGTTCTTTAAGCTTAAATTGAGTGAAGATAGCTTTGATACGATTGGCGGATTAATACTACAACAGTTTGGCCGCCTGCCTCGTCGCGGAGAAAGCGTTGATTTTAGCGGGTTCAAATTTACGGTGCTCAATGCTGATAACCGAACCGTCAGATTACTTCAGGCGCAAAAATTACGCTTATAGCTGACAAGGCCAATGACTCCAAACACTCCTCAAACTGCGTCGAAGCCATTTATGAATGCCTCAATTATTCTAAAACTAAAGTGGCTTCTATTCCCCATCGCGGGGATTATGCAAACCCTAAGTCTAAGCCCCTTTAACTTTTGGCCTTTAGGCATATTATCTATAACACTTGTCATGATGGGCATGAGTGGCGCGAGTCCAAAAAAGAGTTTACTCTTCGGCTGGCTGTTTGGCCTTGGTCTTTTTGGTTCAGGCGTATCATGGGTGTATGTCAGCATTCATAACTTTGGCAACGCCCCCACACCGCTGGCCGCCGCGCTAACGGCGATTTTTGTTGCCACGATAGCCCTCTTCCCCGCATCTACTTTTTGGCTGTTCCGTAAGTTATTTAGTGGTCAAGATCGCTGGTCTGTGCTGACCTTTCCGGCAATATGGGTATTAGGGGACTGGTTCAGAAGCTGGTTTTTAACAGGCTTCCCTTGGTTATACCTTGGCTACGGTCATCTGAATACTTCACTTTCGGGTTGGGCAAGCACACTCGGAGTTCATGGCGTTACCTTTATTTGCTGTCTATCAGGTAGCGCTATATGGTACTTCATTAGCCAATCTAAATTTTTACAGCAGCGCTTGAATTCCAAGCAAGCGCAGCAGAACCAAACAACTCAAGCCGCTAAACCTCCGCGAAAAGTACTCCCCGCTAGTTTTATATGCTTTGCAGCCATTCTATGGATGATGGGGTCTTTGGTTGGTAGCATTCAGTGGGGATATATTAAAAACAACAACCCTATCAATGTGGCGGCTGTGCAGGCTAATATCCCTCAGGAGCTTAAATGGTCCAGAGACTATCGCCTAAAGACTATTGAAATATACCAGGAACTCTCTCAACCTCACTGGGGAAAAAGCCTTATTATTTGGCCAGAAACCGCCATACCTGTGCTTCACGACCAAGCTAAGTTAATTATTGAGCCCATCACACATCAAGCCAATAACAGTGGTAGTACCCTAATAACAGGGATCCCCTATAGAGACAAGGACCCTGAGACCGGTCAAGTCACTATACACAACAGTATTCTGAGTACAGGTAAAGGTGATGGAATTTACCATAAGCAACGCCTTGTTCCCTTTGGCGAATATGTACCTCTGGAAGATTTACTCCGAGGGCTCATTCAGTTTTTCGACCTGCCTATGTCGAGTTTTTCCCCTGGACGCTCAGATCAAACAACTTTAAAAGAAGCCAGTCGTAATGTGACACCTTATATCTGCTATGAGATTGTCTACCCCGACTTTGTAGCAAGTAACGCCCAGAATGCCGACTACCTTCTGACCATCAGTAATGATAGCTGGTTTGGCCACTCTATCGGCCCCTTGCAGCATTTAGAAATGGCTCAAATGCGCGCACTTGAGAACGCACGATATGTCGTCAGAGGCACCAACAACGGTATCAGCGCAGTAATAACACCTGAAGGAAAAATACAAACCCAATCAGAGCAATTTGTGAGAACAGTGCTAACCGGGGAACTCTATGCAATGGGGGGACAAACTCCGTTTAACTATTTGGGCTCAACACCCATATTATTACTCTGCGCCCTTATATTGGTATTTAGAAGAGTAGGAATTGCATATCGCTAACACCCCTACCTAGATACTATAAACACTAGGCCCGAAGCAAAGGACTCTTAAAGACATCATCGATAAGCTGATTGATTGAATATTCATCATGGCTATTCGCGTATGTACGAACGCCCATCAACTGAACCTGAAAATAGCGCGCAACACGAGCAGAGTCATTTGAACCATCTATCTCACCGCAAGCTTTAGCATCATCAACAATCCTCTCAAGCGCCCTTTCAACATCATGTAATAATCGCTTTGCCTCACCTAACAGCTTAGAGTTTTCATCTGTTAGCTCGGCAATTGTTTTTACTAACATGCACATGCCATTTGGTGCTGATTGCCGTGACTCTATAACCGAACGCTCCATCAACGCCCTTAACGCACTCAGTGGAGTACCCGCTTGCTCTCTCAGCAGCGCTATTCCGGCTAAATTGGTATCCGCATAATGCTGTAAAGACGCCTTAAACAACCCTTCTTTACTTCCGAAATTGGCATAAATACTGCCTGGGCGCATATTAATCACGTCTTGAATATTTCGCATTGAGGTCGCATGAAAGCCCTTTTCCCAATATAGCCCCGTGGCTTTTTGGACGGCTTCTTGATGCTTATTCTTCATGTATGTGCCCTCTACTTGAACGATCGTTCAATTTTATCTTGAACGACTGTTCAAATCTAGCTATATTATTTCAAACTGGCAATATATAAATCGCCCATCCCAACAGAATACTGGAGAATGCAACATGGCAAAATTAACGATTCATGACCTAGACTCAGCCCCTGAAGAGAGCAAACCACTTCTGGAAAAATCTCAAAAAGCGTTTGGGATGATCCCTAACCTTCATGGCGTTCTCGCAAGTTCTCCTGACTTACTTAACGCCTACCAAACACTACACGAGCTATTTTCCAACTCATCGTTTAATGCAGAAGAGCTCACGGTTGTTTGGCAAACCATTAATGTAGAGCATGAATGTCATTATTGTGTGCCTGCACATACGGGTATAGCCCATATGATGGAGGTTGACCCTGCGATTACCGAAGCCCTTAGAAACCGCGCACCAATGCCCACTGAAAAACTCCAGGTACTTCATGACACCACACTGTCAATGACTCGAAATCGTGGGCAGTTACCTGAAGGTGAGATAGCCGCATTTTATGCCGCTGGATACGAAGAACGTCAATTACTAGAAATCGTATTAGGCTTATCTCAGAAGGTCATTAGTAATTATACAAATCACTTGGCCGAAACACCGATTGACTCACCCTTCCAGCAATTCTCATGGAAAAAGTAAACCATGGAAAACAAATACGTAATACCAAAGGTTTGGACATTTGATAGTGAAAGCGGAGGCGCATGGGCTAAGACCAATCGCCCTATCGCTGGCGCTACACATGAAGCAACATTGCCTAAAGGGAAACACCCTATACAGCTGTATTCAATGGGAACACCGAACGGTCAAAAAGTCACCATCATGCTTGAAGAGCTGTTAGCCTTAAGGGAGCCCAATGCAGAGTACGATGCACATTTAATTCAAATAGGTGAAGGTGACCAGTTTTCCAGTGGGTTTGTAGATATTAACCCCAATTCAAAAATCCCCGCGTTAATCGATCAGTCCGGCGATAAACCTATAGAGGTATTCGAGTCCGGCGCTATTTTACTGTACTTAGCCGAAAAATTTGGCCATTTTTTACCCAAACCAATAGCAGAGCGGACTCAAGCGCTTAATTGGCTCTTCTGGCTGCAGGGTTCAGCCCCTTATTTAGGGGGAGGCTTTGGACACTTTTATGCTTACGCACCGTTAAAAATTGAGTACGCAATTGATCGTTTCACCATGGAAACAAAACGGCAGCTAGATCTACTAGACAAACAGTTAGCATCCAGTCAGTTTATTGCCGGTGATCTCTACAGTATTGCCGATATGGCGATATGGCCCTGGTACGGCAACCTAGTATTAGGCGAGATATACAATGCGGGAGACTTTCTTGACGTCAGCAGTTACAAACATATTCAGCGTTGGGCCAAAGAAATACAACAACGCCCAGCGGTTCAACGAGGAAGAATTGTTAATAGAACATGGGGAGAGCCTTGGGAATTGCTCGAAGAGCGTCATAACGCCTCTGACATTGACAACATGTTAAAGCTCAAACAATGAAGATCAGATAATTTTTACAACTCAGGTGTAGTCGCTTAAATGAATGGCTATCTTTCAATAGCCATTCAACTCTCTAGATTACAAAACTACCTTTCCACTAAGACTCTGTCTCAGGGCCGCGAGGCCAGCGAGAGGTTACACGCCTGAAATAGTGTCCGCTACACTGATGGCAGTTTTCAACATGAGTGTTCTCAATCAGACACATCATATAGCCACAACCTAGACACCTAAGCATTCCAGCACAAGCAAGCTCGCCGCTCATATAGTCGCCTGGCTTGTGCTCGATTTTTTGCTCCAGTGCAGCTTGCTCAACAACACTTTTGTCAGCAATGGATAGCAGCGTATCTCTCACTTTCTTTTCAACTAGCTCTAGATCAAGCTTTAACCACTCTTTAAGCCCCTCACCAGTCTCAGCCACATGATGGTAGAGATCTTTCAAATCACGCTTAACATATGTGCCTAATAGATCAACCTCATCTCGTGTTAACTCAGCAACATCATATTCAAATTCGACAGCATCATCTATCTCACGCTTAAGCGTATCCCATGTCCGCCCCTCAATATCCGCTATTGAATGATCTATGCGCTCCAGTATTCGATTGTAAACTGTAGCCGCTTGTTCTGAATGTTTTGGTAATTCTGGTATCGTCATCGCCTTTCCCCCTACCTGTATTGCTATTAGTAGGTTAGAATATTGCCTTTTGTTTGGACAGTTTTAATTAAAGAAGTTAATAACACGCCAAACGCCATAGAAAGTACATACTTCGGATTAAGTCTGGCATATTTTGAAAAAGCTACACTTGATCCAAGGCATAAATTCTCAGCAGGCTGCCCAAGAAAATCCGGTAACAGCCCCATTAGATGGCATAGTAAGTTGATGACAACGAAAGCGGAAACAATGGAAGAACAATACCAACCTCAACAAATCGAAGAGCATGCTAGAAATTTCTGGGCAGAAAACAAAAGCTTCCAGGTAGTTGAAGATGCAAGCAAAGAGAAATACTACTGCCTCTCTATGTTTCCATACCCGAGTGGGAAGCTCCACATGGGCCATGTTCGTAACTATACCATTGGCGATGTAATCTCCCGCTATCAACGCATGCAGGGTAAAAATGTAATGCAGCCAATGGGCTGGGATGCATTTGGACTACCTGCAGAAAATGCGGCTATCAACAATAAAGTAGCGCCAGCGAAGTGGACCTACGAAAACATTGAATACATGAAAAACCAGCTTAACCAACTTGGCTTTGGTTATGACTGGGACCGCGAGCTAGCGACCTGTCGGCCTGAGTACTATAAATGGGAGCAATGGTTCTTCACTAAACTTTATGAGAAAGGCCTGGTTTACAAAAAGAACGCTACGGTAAATTGGGACCCAGTCGATCAAACCGTACTCGCCAATGAGCAAGTTGTAGACGGTAAGGGGTGGCGCTCTGGCGCCCCCGTAGAACGCAAAGAGATCCCTCAGTGGTTTATAAAAATTACTGATTACGCTGATGAATTACTTGACGATCTTGACCAGTTAGAAGACTGGCCAGAGCAAGTTAAGACCATGCAGCGTAATTGGATAGGTCGCTCAGAAGGGGTGGAACTTAATTTTTCTCTTAAAGGAAGTGAAAAAGAGCTTACCGTTTATACCACGCGCCCCGACACGTTAATGGGGGTTACATATGTGGCAGTTGCAGCACAACACCCTCTAGCACTTCAGCAAGCTGAACAAAACGTCGAGTTACAAAACTTCCTCAACGAGTGCAAAAACACCAAAATGGCCGAAGCAGATATGGCTACGATGGAAAAGAAAGGCATGGCTACAGGCCTAACGGTCATTCACCCGATTACAGGTGAAGATGTGCCTGTATGGGTTGCAAACTTTGTACTCATGGAGTACGGCTCTGGCGCTGTTATGTCAGTTCCGGGCCATGATGAGCGCGACCATGAATTCGCCTTAGCGTTTAGCCTGCCAATCAAACAGGTCATTTCCCCTAAAGATGGCACTGAGTTAGATATTCAAGAAAGCGCCTACACTGACAAGGGTATTCTGGTATCTTCTGGCAAGTTTACAGGGCTAACCTCAGAAGAAGCGTTTGAGCAGATTGCAGAGTACTTAACTGCAGAAGGTAAAGGCCACAAAACCATTAATTACCGCCTTAGAGACTGGGGTGTTTCTCGTCAACGGTATTGGGGCACCCCTATTCCAATGATGACACTGGAAGACGGAACGGCAGTCCCCGTACCATTAGAAGACTTACCGGTTAAGCTTCCTGAAGATGTGGTGTTAGACGGCGTTAAATCACCTATCAAGAGCGACCCGGAGTGGGCTAAAACCACGTATAAAGGACAACCTGCACTACAAGAAACGGATACCTTTGATACGTTTATGGAGTCATCGTGGTACTACGCACGCTACTGTAGTCCAAACAACCAAGACGCAATGCTAGACAGCGATGCAGCCAATTACTGGCTACCCGTTGATCAATATATTGGCGGCATCGAACATGCGATCCTTCACTTATTGTATGCACGTTTCTTCCATAAGCTACTCCGTGATGTAGGTCTAGTTAACTCAGACGAGCCATTCAAGCGCCTACTATGCCAAGGCATGGTACTGGCAGAAACCTATTATCGTGACGAAGAAAACGGCGGCAAACAGTGGATATCACCACAGGACGTCGAAATCGAACATGATGATAAAGGCAAAGTTACTGGCTACAAAAGCACTATAGACGGTGAAGAGGTGCTTTACGCAGGTACAGGCAAGATGTCAAAGTCTAAAAACAATGGCATCGACCCGCAGATGATTATCGATAAATATGGTGCAGATACCGTACGACTATTTATGATGTTCGCGGCGCCTCCAGAGCAGTCACTTGAGTGGTCCGACAGTGCCGTTGAAGGCGCACATCGATTCCTTAAACGCCTATGGAAAGCGGTTCATAACCATAATGCACTAGGTGATGTGCAAACACTAAACATTGACCAGTTAAATGATGGGCAAAAGGCACTTCGCCGCAAGACTCACGAAACCATATCAAAGGTTAGTGACGACATCAGCCGTCGCCTGACATTTAACACATCCATAGCAGCGGTAATGGAGCTAATGAACCTGGTCAACAAATACAACGACACCAGCGAACAGGGAAGAGCAGCACTGCAAGAAGCACTTGAAGCGGCAACACTACTGCTTTCACCTATTGTGCCTCACATCTGTCACACCCTTTGGGAGATATTAGGCCATCGGGGTACAGTATTAGATGCGCCATGGCCTAACGTTGACGAGTCTGCATTAACCAAGGACTCCATTCAAATCGTCGCTCAAATAAACGGTAAAGTTAGAGCAAAGATTGAAATGCCAGCTGATGCAGATAAAGCAACTATTGAAAAAGCAGCCTTGGATGATGCTAACGTGCAGCGTTTTCTTGACGATAAGACCATACGAAAAGTTATCGTCGTGCCCGGGAAACTCGTTAATATTGTAGCCAATTAATCCAACGACTAAATAGGCAGACCCTGACGGGACAATGACCACCATTGCCCCGTCATTACAAGAGGCTAATATGTTTCATAGAAAACTCTCCGTTTTTTCGCTACCGCTAATAGCGCTTGTACTGACAGCTTGTGGTTTTCAGCTAAGAGGTAACGTTTCTATTCCCGCCGAATTACACCAGATGAGCCTACACTGCAGCAATGAACTTTCAAAAGTATTGTGTCAAACGCTCACCAAACAACTAAAACTCAATGAAGTCAATTTGGTTGAAGATAGTGCAGCAGACTACATATTGACAATTTCTGCACTCAACAGCAGCAGAAGAGCGGTTTCTATTACCGATCGAGCAGTCGCGGTAGAATACGAAGTCACTAACAAAGTAACATTCAATCTTATCGCTGCTGACCAAACTATCATTATTGAAGATGCATCAACATCTGCCAGGCAGAGCTATCGGTTTGATGAAGATAATGTGATCAGTAAAACCAGAGAAGAAGAACAGGTCAAAGAGCAACTTAATAAGCTGTTGGCATCCAAGATCATCAGTCGGCTGTCACCTTATAACACGATTAAAGTTGAGCAAATTCGAGCAGCACAGGCTCAATAGATCAGTTATGAAACTTAAACCTGAGCAGTTAAAAAGCCACCTTTCAAACCAATTGCTTCCTGTTTATCTAATAAATGGTGATGATGCCCTATTGGTCCAGGAATGCTGCGATGAAATCAGGAAAAAGTGCCGAAGTGAAGGTTTCACAGAGCGTTTAAGTTGGCACGCAGATCGTCAATTTGACTGGAGCCAGCTATTAGAAGAAGCAGGCAGTTTATCCCTGTTTGGCGATAAAAAAATTATCGAGATCAGAATTGATAATGGAAAACCCGGCGATAAAGGCAGTAAAGCCATCGACCAGTTCTGCCAAGCGACCTCTGATGATACAGTACTGCTCATCATTACTTGCCGCCTTGACGCGGCGACACAAAAAAGAAAGTGGGTAACCGCCGCAGATAAAACAGGTGGCATGATAACATTATGGCCCATTAGCGGTGACCAACTCCCAAGCTGGATCCAAAGCAGAAGCCGGCAGATAGGGTTAACACTTGACCAGGAATCAATCGCCCTATTGACCGAGCGAGTTGAAGGCAACCTGCTAGCGGCCAAGCAGGAGCTAGAAAAATTAACACTGCTCTGTCCTGACGGTCATGTAACGCCAGAACAAGTCACGCAAAGCGTTGCTGATAGTGCTCGCTTTGATATATTTAATCTTACCGATGAATGCATAAAAGGTGAGTCTAAGCACGCACTCCATGTACTTCAGGGGTTGAAGTCTGAAGGAACTGAACCTCCCGTCATACTTTGGGCTCTCACACGAGATCTACGTGTTATTTACGAGCTCTCTAATGCAAACCGCCTAGGCCAACCGCCTAAGGCAATATTTTCGACCCACAGAGTAATAGCAAAGCGTCAGGGCTTACTAAGCCGAACGGCCTCCAGAATTCCACACAGCCAACTGAACCAACTAGTAAAACTATCCGAACGCATTGATCAAGCCATTAAAGGAAATAAGCAACACGGCTCCAGCTGGGAGTTACTCGCTGAGTTTGTGCTGCTGCTCAGTGGCCACCCTTCAAACCTGACAGCACGCTAATCCACGCCTTTGTGCTTAACAATATTAGTTATGATAATTATGACTCTACGGTTGAATCACTAAGTCTTCCGTTACATCGATTAACGTAGCAAAAACATATTGTAAAACAATAAAACAGTCTTTCAATTCATGGTTTAAGGTTTTAAACTATACTTCAGCATGAACAACAATAAATAACTTAAGAAATATAAAAACATTATTAGGTAAGCTGGATATAAATTATCAAGCCATGCAACTTGGCTGGCAGCCACTCATGACACTTACGAGTCTAAATTTATACCAGCTAAAACGAGTCGCCTTTATGATAAGAATAACTGCATTATTTTTACAGGCTATCACGCTTGCTGCGCTATGCACCAACGTGCACGCGCAAACAAAGTTTAACAACCCCAAAGAAACGTTAAAGAAGCATTTCTGGGGTAATTTATACAAAGAGGGTGGCACAACTTTTTATTGCGAAAAGCCATTCACCAAGAAGAATGTCTTAGTCACCGACAGTCATATTTATTCTACTGGGTGGACACGAGATTACCTTGCCTGCGGGACACCTCGACAATGTCGCAATGAAAGCGATCAATATAGACAAATCACCTCAGACTTACACAACATCGTACCAGCTGACTCTCGCTTTGAACTGAAAAGAAAGAATGCTCGTTTCGGCGAATTAGGTGACTCCGTAGAACAAGAGAATTGTGGATTCAGACGCTCCTTTCAACTACTACAACCACCAAAAGAGATTAAGGGTGATATCGCTCGAGCTATTCTTTATATGCATGACACTTACAAGCTTCCTATCATGGGCTCCATTGATGACTTAAAACGCTGGAATCAAGTTGACCCTCCAAGCGAAGAAGAGATCGCAAGGAATAATCGCATCACCGAAATCCAAGGAAATGCAAACCCATTTGTTACAACTCCCGATAGAGCGAACGCCTTATAAACTACCTTAAGACAGCGGCAACAAAAAAGGCGATCAAATGATCGCCTTTTTTAGTTAACTCAATATGCTGCGTTAATCAGAATGCATCCAGATCAAGCGACATCATATCGTTGCTACCAGAACGAATGCTTTCAGATAAAGAAACAGACCGAGGTAACAAACGACTAAAGAAGAAGTTAGCCGTTCTAACTTTGGCCTCATAGAATCCACTGGTATCACCCGCCACATTTGGCACAGCAACCTCAACCATTCTAGCCCACATGTACGCATATGCGGTTAGACCGAACAACTCTAAGTACTCAACCGACGCAGCGCCAATCGCATTCTTATCTTCTGCTGCAGCATTGATGACATACTCAGTAACATCAGACAAACGCTCAACCGCAACAGCCAATGGCTTAATAATCGCCTGAAGCGCTTCATTATCAGCATTCTTCTCGATGAAGGCAGATACTTCAGTAGCAAACAACTCGTATAATTTTCCGCCATTTGAAACGATTTTACGTCCCATTAAATCGAGCGACTGAATACCATTGGTTCCTTCATAAATCTGGGTAATACGAGTATCTCTAACGAGCTGCTCCTGCCCCCATTCACGAATAAAACCATGACCACCAAATATTTGCTGACCCGCAATACAGCTATCTAATGCACGATCAGTCATATACGCTTTTGCAATAGGCGTTAGCAATGCAACCATTGCTTCTGCGTGCTTTTTCTCTTCTGCATTGTCAGAGAACTTAGCGGTATCCAAGAAAGATGCAACATAAGTAGAGAATGCACGACTACCTTCAGTGTAAGCTCTCATGGTCATCAACATACGGCGTACGTCTGGATGAACAATAATTGGATCGGCTTCTTTATCTGCCTGAACGACACCAGTAGGCGCTCGACCTTGAATACGATCTTTTGCGTATTCAACCGCATTTTGGTATGAACGCTCTGCGGCTGAAAAACCTTGAATACCAACACTTAAACGCTCATAGTTCATCATAGTGAACATGGCAGCCAAACCTTTGTTCTCTTCGCCGACTAACCAACCTTGCGCACCATCAAAGTTCATAACACAGGTAGATGACGCCTTAATACCCATTTTATGCTCAATTGAACCACAAGTAACTTTGTTGTTTTCACCCACAGCATTACTGGCATCAACAGAATTACGAGGCACCAGGAACAGTGAAATACCACGCGAACTCGCTGGGGCGCCTGGCAATTTAGCCAACACTAAGTGAATGATGTTTTCACTTAGATCTTGCTCGCCACCGGTAATAAATATTTTAGTACCAGTGATTGAGAAGCTACCATCGCCATTCTCTACCGCTTTTGTGCGGATCATACCAAGATCTGTACCTGAATGAGGCTCAGTCAAATCCATTGCACCAGCCCATTCGCCAGAGTACATTTTTGGCAAATATTTATTCTTCAATTCTTCGCTAGCATGAGCATCTATCGCAAGACAAGCACCGGATGTCAAACAAGCATACAAGCCAAATGAGATATCTGCTGAGTACAGCATCTCTTCGTATTGTGCAGCCAGCATTTTTGGCATACCCATGCCTTCATAGTCAGCATTACCGCTAAGGCCACACCAACCACCTTCAATAAATGTCTTGTAAGCCTCTTTATAGCCTGACGGTGTTTTAACACCAGCCTCATGCCAAGTACAGCCTTCCTCATCCCCTTCACGGCTCAAAGGTGCAATCAAAGAAGCCGTAATTTTACCTGCCTCTTCAAGAATTGCTTCTGCTGTTTCAGGATCAACAGTGTCCTGAGTCCCTGCCAAAGAAGCCCATAGTTTATCTGCTTCAAAGACTTCATTAAGAACGAAGCGCATATCGCGCAATGGCGCTTGATACTCAGCCATTTACGTTTCCTCTATTGTGACTGTGTTTAACGGTATGGATATACCACTCTGAAAATCTACTTGTTACTGCCAACATTTTACCTGATTTCAATATGAGTTCCTATTAAGAAAACTAAAACTCCTATTTTCGACACTCTTTCGCCTCAAAAATATGTAAAAATGCCCTAAAAATAATACGAAAACCATAAGTCAAATATAAGACAGGCATAAAAAAACCCGCATTATGCGGGTTTTTTCTAACTTGGAATCTTAGAACATGAAGTTCTCTTCTTCCATCGCCATTACTGAATCAGAACCAGCAAGCATCATTTCTGCATGCCCTTTAGTTCTTGGCAATAAACGCTTAAAGTAAAACTGAGCAGTCTGTACCTTAGCGGTGTAGAAACCAGTTTCAGTCGTACCTTCAGCCAATTTCTGTTGAGCAATTAATGCCATGCGAGCCCAAAAGTAAGCCATTGTCACATAACCAGAGTACATCAAGTAATCAACAGAAGCAGAGCCTACCTCGTCACGATCCTTCATCGCCAACATGCCCACTTTCATGGTCAAGTCGCCCCACTCTTTATTTAGCGTCAATAACGGCTCAACAAACTGTTTCATCTCTTCGTTATCTGCGTTCTCTTTGCAGAATACGTGGACTAGCTTGGTAAACTGCTTCAATGCAGCTCCCTGAGTCATTAGAACCTTACGCCCCAATAAATCAAGCGCCTGAATACCCGTTGTTCCCTCATACATCAATGAAATACGAGTATCACGAACAATCTGCTCCATACCCCACTCTGAAATAAAACCGTGCCCACCAAATACTTGCATACCATGGTTAGCAGCTTCATAACCTATTTCAGTGATGAATGCTTTCAGGATTGGCGTCATAAAGCCCAACATATCATCAGCTTCTTTACGCGCCTCTTCAGTCTCTGCCCCGTGCACTAAATCAGCCTGTTGTGCTGAGAAGTAACACATTGCACGAGAACCTTCTGCAATCGATTTTTGAATCAAAAGCATACGACGTACATCAGGATGAACAATAATTGGATCAGCGGGACCATCAGGGTTCTTAACACCCGTCAATGCACGCATTGCCAAGCGATCTTTAGCATACGCTAACGCGCCCTGGAATGAACCCTCAGCAGCACCAACACCTTGAAGAGCTGTACCGATACGAGCAGTGTTCATGAAGGTGAACATGCAGTTCAAACCTTTGTTTTCAGCACCAATCAACCAACCTTTTGAACCATCAAAGTTCATTACGCAAGTCGCATTACCGTGAATACCCATTTTATGCTCTAGAGAACCACAAGATACCGCATTCTCCGCCCCACTTTCTGGTAAAAACTTAGGCACGATAAATAGAGAGATACCTTTAGTGCCCTGAGGAGCACCCGGTAGACGCGCCAACACGATGTGAATAATGTTGTCGACCATATCGTGGTCACCAGCAGAGATAAATATCTTGGTACCAGTAATGCTATAAGAGCCATCAGCATTTGGCTCAGCTTTCGAGCGAAGAATACCCAAGTCAGAACCACAATGAGGCTCTGTTAAACACATGGTTCCCGTCCACTCACCTGTAACAAGCTTAGTCAGGTAAGTTTCTTTCTGCTCCTCAGTACCGAATTCGTGTACAGTATTGACTGCGCCATGGCTAAGACCTGGGTACATACCCCAAGACCAGTTTGCAGTACCTACCATTTCACTCATAACAATGTTGAGAGACTCGGGCAAGCCCTGACCGCCATAATTAGTGTCAGCACTCAACGTAGGCCATCCGCCTTCTACGAACTGCTGGTAAGCTTCTTTAAAACCTGTAGGCGTCTTAACTGTGCCGTCAACAAGAGTACAACCTTCTTCATCACCAACCTGGTTCAATGGAGCAATAACTTCTTCACAAAATTTTGCACCTTCACCGATGATTGCATCAACCATTTCAGGTGATGCTTCTTCACCGCCAGGGAAACTTGCATAGTGAGCATCACTATCAAGCAGTTCTTTCATTACAAAGTTTATTTCACGAAGGGGGGCTTTATATTCTGGCATACTCTTTTACCTCGAATTTATCTGGGTTATGCGATGAACAACTCAAGCGGTTTATCAACATTATACAACGCAAACTTTCAAAGCAAGTCTGGCATTACTGCTAAATAAACCGCTTGGGCTGTTTAATAGTCGCAAAACATTTACAACGGTACAGTGAGCTAATCATTCTAAATAGAGACTAAATAAGAACAACTCACCAAGGTTAAACATACCTATTCAAATACTAATTAACGTATTCAAATGCAATTAAATGTACGTGCTCAAAACCATATTGATATATATATCAAACAGCAATATCAAACAACTGTTTGAAACATACGTTTGCTTCAACCAATTGTCAAGAAACAATACCTTTGTTTAGAGCAATAATTCGGTTTTTACCAACACGGCTTTTTCGCTTATTACGCTAAATCAGCCCATATACTTTAATAAAAATTATTTATTTTCAGCACCTTATCACACAAACCCTATATCATTCGACACCAATAGATGACAAACAGAAATTTTGTTAACAAACGTAATACTGATAGTCCTGAGAAAGAAGTGGCATATCTGAAAAGTAGCTTATATCTAGCGACAAGGAGCCATTGTTGATTGGAAAAGCCATCAGCGTAAGCTGAATTTTGGATTACACGACCTCATCTAAATTTATTTCGGGGGTTAAACCATTCTCGTACCGTTGACCCAACTCAACCAGACGTTCATATGCGCGAACACCTTCTGAAACTGAAGGTCGCCTGCTTTCCTGTTCATCTTGTTGTTGCTTTCGTGCCTCTGCAGACTCTGCCTGCCGTTGTTGAGTTTCGGCCCTGATAACCTGAAACTCTTCAGCTCGCTCAGATGCCAAGTCTGCTTGCGCCTGCATCATTATTCTATTTGCTGAAGAGGCCACAGACCTGTCCTGAGCAGAAGGCTCTGCTGGCGCCAGCGCTGCATTCTTTACAGTTCGCATCTTATCAATGGTGGCTTGCGGGTCATTGGGTATGACTGAAATATCAATCGACACCTCACCGCCAACAGCATACTGAACACCATCTGGCCCCGTTTGATAAGAAAAACTGGCCGCTCCGGCATACTGCCCACCTACAGCCTGATGCTGTTGCTCGTGAGTACGCACCTCACGATCGCGTGCGGCCAACTCTCCAACAATTGCTTGCTCATCGGGCGTTAGGCCAACTGAAGAGGTCGGCTCCGGTGACCTTGAATCATCAGAAGGCTCTGCCGCAGCCCCCCCAACAGACTGAGTTTCCTCTTCAATCTCTTTAGAAATCGCTTTGGAGCTATCATTCGAAGCGCCATCAACGAAAATACCGTCACTTGGCTGAGTATCTGTATTGCCAATGCCTGGCGACACTTGTTCACTATCTGACGAAGGTTCACCCGGCACAGTTTCAGTCAACTGATCATATACCGCTTCTGTTTTTGGCTCTGTTTTTGAGAGAGAGGGGGCGATAGGGTTATTAGTAGGGGCTGACTGAACAAGAGATTGAGGGCTATATACAATCGCTTTTTCACTTAAACTATTTTGAGAGGGTGCTAGTGACTGACTTTCACTGAGAGGTGCAAAACTGGACACTAATATATCTTTTGTAACGCCCGAGCTGGGCTGATCCACTGTTGGAGAGAATGGTGCGACTGCATTTGGGAAAGGAACACTAGCATTTGAAATCTGCAACGACTTCACCCCCCCTTCTTAAACTCAATTATCCAATACAACTCAACCATTAATTAAGCTTATGCCATCGTATCGAGCAATGTGCCAATCATCTCATCAGCCGCTTTAACGACCTTAGTAGATGCCTCTACACTGTTTTCATAAAGCTTAAGGTCCATAATCGGTTCGATAAAATCCCCGCTAGCGTTCTCGCCAGAACCCGCCTTCACAATCTCTTGCGCAGACTGTTCCATACCACGAACACCCGCTTGGACTCCCTGTATACCGGTATTTAATACTGAACCAATGTTCATAAAGCCACCTCAATACGACTACTTTATATCTGGATCAGATTCACTCATCAAACCCCAGACACAAGACTACTGACTGTAATTAAAGCACTAAATTGACTATTTTTCAACCAATCAGGCGTTCAGGCACCTTCTATCAAGGACTCAACGGACAAGCACTCAGACAGTTTTTCAATCGATAAAGGAGAAGAATAAGGCAGTATCCCCAAACAAGGTGCGGGAACCAACGCGTTTAACGTAGCTATATTTTCATTCTCAAAATCAATAGCCTCCCGCCCTACGCTGTTAGCGACCCACCCGGCTAATACCAAGCCATCTCTCTGAATAGACTCAGCCGTTAACAATGCATGATTGATACACCCAAGCTTTATCGATACCACTAAAATTACAGGGATATTCATTTCACGCGGTAGATCAGCTAACGTTTCACGCGCATTCAACGGAACTCGCCATCCGCCTGCCCCTTCAATCAATGAGAAATCATGCTTTGTCATCAAAGCGCCTCGACAAAAGCCTACTAGACGCGATACAGACAATGATTTACCTACACTTGCCGCGACAATATGCGGAGCAGCAGGCGCTTCTAATGCAATAGGGTTGACTTGCTCATACGCCAAATCAAGGGTCATATGCTTTTGAAGCAGCAGTGCATCATCATTTCTCAACCCTTCGTCTGTATTATCGCAACCCGCAGCTACAGGCTTTATGGCTAATGTTTTCAAGCCTTTATTTTTGGCTGCCTGAAGTAACGCTGCAGACACAACTGTCTTGCCTACATCAGTATCGGTACCTGTTACAAAAAACGTTTTGGCCATTCGAACTTCCTCGCTACTCTGGTTTTTCTAACACGGATAACAATACTTCGTAACTAGCCGGCAAGCAGCCATCTTCCCGCCTGTATTTCTCATAGGCTTGCTTAAATCGCAAGACTCGCTCCCGCCCAGTAACCTTTAGAGGCCGCCCCTCATTGACGTTGTGGGCACCTAGCATCTTTAGTTCTCGGGTCAGAGATTTGACAGTATCAAACACTAATACATCGGTGTACTGGACCTTTTGTAATGACTCAAACCCCGCCAAATCGTAAGCGGTTTCAATATCGCAGCTATCAGCAAAAACATTTACATGCCGATAACTATCGACCTCTTGCCACGCGGCCTCCAGCTCTCTAAGCGTTCCTTGTAACAGGGTTGACAAAGCAACAACACCCCCTGGTTTCAATACGCGAAAAAGCTCAGAAAAAAGTTGCTGATAGCTGCTACACCACTGAACCGCTAAGCTTGAGAAAATAAGGTCTACAGAGTTATCTGCGAAAGGGAGTATTTCGGCATCACCCACCACCCAACTAATATCACCAACCCGATGTTCGCGCGCATGAGTAACCATCCCTTCTGAAAGATCGACACCCATAACTTGATGGTCGCCATTTTGCAATTTTGGCGTAAAGTAGCCCGTCCCACAGCCTAAATCAACTCGCGTACCATTAGGCCTTAACCAGCCCTCTCGGGGAATCAGTTCCAGTAATCGATAGCCAACATTGCGCTGAAAATAGGCGACTTTGTCATAACTCCCCGCTGCACGCCCAAATGATTCAGCAACCTGTCGTTTTTCCATCGCGTTCAATTCAAACCTCCTGAAAATGCAGCTATTCTTGCAACCATTCGCTCTGAAGCACTGTAACAAGGGCAATGGGATACACCATCCAGCACCTCGACATGTGCGCGACCATTCAAGCTCGCTAACGATTTAAACACTGAACTGGGGACTAATTGATCTCTCTCACCCAAAAGGTGAAGTTGAGGTACTGTCAGAGTGCTTATTTTGTCTCTAACATCAAGCAACTCAAGTAGCTCAAGACTCCTAGACAGAACATCTACAGAAGGAATAGCACCAACGGAAAACCTTACTTTTAGCGCTTTTAAATCACCTAACGCATCAACTCCTTTTGCGGTAACCAAAAAAGAAAACTGGCTAATCAAACGCTTAATGTCGGTTTGCTCTTCACTATTGGCTAGCAGCTTAAACGCTTGAAAGGTTTCAGCAGCCATCCCGGATGGCCAATCGGAAGCCGCTACAAATTTTGGGTTCATTTGTAGCGAACAAATACCCCGTAATTTTTCTGGGTACTGATGCGCGTATTCAAGTGCCAGCATTCCACCCAGAGACCAACCTATTAGTAACGTATCAGGTTCGATAAGATCATCTAGGTACTCCATCCATTCACTAGCATTAAAGCTTCGATCAATGTCGATCACACGACAAGTTGTATAGGTGATGCTGGATTTGAGCAAATCACAAAATTGAGCCCAAATACCAGAAGGCATGGCCCAGCCATTAAGAATCACAATATTCATCGGGATCTTGCCTGATTAAGCAAATCAAGCAGTCTATCGACCTGCTGTTCGGTATGCTCTGCACACAACGTTACCCGTAACCGAGCAGTTCCTTTGGGTACCGTCGGAGGTCTAATGGCGGTAATCAATACGCCTTGTTCTTCGAGCCAAGCTGCCAACTTGAGTGCTTTTTCTTCGTTTCCGATCAAGATAGGCTGGATAGGGCTAGCAGAGTCCATCAATTCGTAACCTAGCTGGTGCGCCCCCATACGAAAGCGACTAATCAGCTCAGCCAGACGCTCTCGCCGCCAATGCTCGGTTTGTAACAGTTTCAAACTCACTCGAGTGGCTGCAGCAATGGCGGGCGGCATAGCCGTGGTATAAATATAAGTCCGTGCATTCTGAATCAGTGTTTCAACTAATAGCTCACTACCTGCGACAAAGGCACCGGCTGTGCCGAACGCTTTGCCTAATGTACCCACCAAAACCTGCACATCATCTTGCTCAAGCCCAAAGTGCTCGACACAGCCTCCGCCGTTTTTCCCCATGGTTCCAAAGCCATGAGCATCATCGACCATGACCCAAGCATTATTTTTTCGACAGGTTTTGACAAGATCAGGCAAAGGAGGAATGTCGCCATCCATGCTAAAGACACCATCGGTGACCACGAGCGTACGATTATTTTCAGGACGGGGTTTGGATAAAAATTGAGATAAACTATCGTTACTTGCATGCTGATAGCGTTGAAATCGAGCGCCACTTAGAAGACCTCCATCCAACAAAGAGGCATGATTCAAGCGATCTTCGAGAACTAAATCCCCTTTACCCAAAAGCGCATTAACCGCACCAATATTGGCCATATAACCATTTGAAAACAACAGAACCCGGTCACGCCCGGTAAATTCAGCTAGCTCTTCTTCCAGTTGATGGTGTTGCTGATGATGCCCGTTAACCAAGTGCGAGGCACCACCTCCGATACCACATTCATTAGTCGCTTTTTGGAAAGCTTTCACGACCTCAGGGTGATTCGCAAGCCCTAGATAATCGTTATTGCAGAAGGCTAAAAAATGTTTATCGTCTAACTGAATTTCGGTACCCTGTGGAGATTGCAATAAACGCCGTTTGCGATACAAATGTTTTTGCTTTCGCGACGCCAATTCGGACGCTAAAGATTCAAACCCCACAGGATACCTCCTTATTCAAACCAGATTAGGTCAAGTCAGTTAGTGTCCTATCGAGCCGCATCATAAAAAATATGCTTGTGTTTTTCATGCTCAAGCGCATCAGCCAGTGCCTCATCTTGCTCTTCTTCCGGCTTTGACTCTTGCTTATGTTCTGGATGAATACCTAATCGCTTAAACAGCTGCATATCTTCATTTTCAGAAGGGTTAGCCGTGGTTAAAAGCTTGCAACCGTAAAAAATTGAGTTAGCACCCGCCAAGAAACAAAGCGCCTGCATTTCATCGGTCATATCTTCTCGGCCCGCTGATAAGCGAACATGGGAAGCTGGCATCAATATGCGCGCAACCGCTATAGTACGAACAAACTCGATGGGGTCCACATCATCAGCATGATCCATCGGTGTGCCTTCAACCTTAACCAGCATATTAATAGGTACACTTTCTGGTTGGGTTTCCATATTGGCTAACTGCGCCAACATAGCGGCACGATCAGTCACCGTCTCACCCAAGCCTAAAATACCACCACTACATACCTTCATACCCGACTTACGAACATTGGCCAGTGTATTCAGGCGATCTGAGTAGGTTCGTGTGGTAATGATGTTCTCGTAGTGCTGCTCTGAGGTATCTAGGTTATGGTTATAATAGTCGAGACCTGCTTCGGCCAGAGTGTCTGCCTGACCTTCTGTTAGCATTCCTAGCGTCATGCAGGTTTCCATCCCCATAGATTTGACCTGCTTAACCATATCCAATACCAGCGGCATGTCACGATCATTAGGGTTACGCCATGCGGCCCCCATACAGAAACGGCTAGAACCATTCTCTTTAGCTTCTTTGGCCGCTTTAATGACTTTCTCAATCTCTAGCAGTTTTTCTTTCTCAAGGCCTGTATTGTAATGAGCGCTTTGAGGGCAGTATTTACAATCTTCAGGACAAGAACCTGTTTTAATCGATAATAACGTGCTTATTTGAACCGCATTGGGATCAAAATACTCCCTATGAGCCGATTGGGCTTTAAACATCAAATCGTTAAATGGCAACGCTAACAACGCTTCCACTTCGGTAACACTCCAATCGTGGCGAATTGCGGTAGTCATCATAGTCTGGCCTCTAAACACGTTAAATAGAACACGATTTAATTGGGTCAATGTTGATAAAAAACGGTTAAAATAGCGAATCAACATTTAGATGGCTGGGTAATAAAACCCGTCCATCCACCTCTCAGGATGAGATATGATAAACAAGGCAAGGAAGCTGTCAACCAATTTTAGACAAATGGTTAACAGGTTTTTCCCAAAACGATCAATTAAAGAAGCTATTAGCCAAAAACATTGCTATCTCTGCGGCGCGACTGTCTACCAAAGCAAACCTATCTGTGAAGGCTGCCTGCACGACCTGCCCTTCAACCACGCAAGTTGTGCACGCTGCGCTATCCCACTTCCCTTAACGACCGAAAATACAGATAGCAAAAAAATCTGTGGTGAATGTATAAAAAGCAGCCCGAGTAACACTCAATGCTTTTCGGCATTTTGTTACACATTTCCCGTCAATGTGTTGATCAGTGAGTTTAAATATAACAACAAACGGCACCTGGGAAAGTTGCTATCCACGATAACCGCCGAGACGATCAGTGATAAAATTAAAAACCGCCAACTGATAAAACCTGACAAGCTGGTTCCCGTTCCACTTCATATCGATAAGCTTTATTCAAGAGGTTTTAACCAAGCTGGCGACATATGCAAAGACCTAAGTCGGGCACTCGGCATTCCTATCGATAACAGTTGCATCGCGCGAACACTTAACAACCCCGCTCAGGCCTCATTAACTAAAAAGCAACGACAGCAAAACTTAGCAAACGCGTTTGTTATAAGAAAAAACATAGAGGGTGAAGTGGTCGCGCTGATTGATGATGTCGTCACAACCGGAGTGACGGCAGAGCTGTTAAGTAAACAGTTGCTCGGTGCGGGCGCAAAAGAAGTAGTGGTATGGAGCTTGGCGAGAACACCACTTAATCAGTAGGGTTTTCGTAAAGATAACTTTTGGCTGCGTAAATAGCTTAAGCGAACGTCTTTATATTTAGTTTTCACAACCACAAGTGCAACCACTGATAATACGAAAAAAACAGGAATCAGCCACATACGCTATACCCTAAAATAAATTATAAAGTAACCCACAAATGCAAACAGCAATACTAATCATTATTATTTACATTTGTAAGTTTAGCAATGTTTTTGGCCTACCTTTACAAACTATTTATAAAACGAAGCATCGCGTCTCGCTCCACCTGAGGTAAGTCTTTATAATACCCCTTAGCTTTTTCAGCCTCGCCACCATGCCATAGTATCGCCTCTTGAATGTTTCTAGCCCGTCCATCATGCAAGAAGTTAGTATGTCCATTCACCATTTCAATACGGCCAATCCCCCACAAAGGTTGTGTACGCCACTCTGTTCGGCTTGCATCAAAGTCAGGTCGGCCTGCTAAGCCTTCCCCCATATCATGGAGTAACAAGTCTGTATATGGGTGAATAAGCTGGTTTTCTAACCTAGAAATTTCACTTTCCCCTGTGGTGATATTAGTTTTGTGGCATGCGATACAACCTGCTTCAGCAAACAAAGCTTCACCATGAAGTGCAACAGGGTCATCAACATCTCGGCGATAAACAACGCCCAAGGTCTGCATGTACGCAGTTACATCCACCAACTGGGCAGGGGTCATTTCAAAATCATCGCTCTGCTGTGCCTGTAAGCAATCTAGCTGCTCTGGCTCACAATTTTGTCGGGCTTTATGATCGTTAGCCTGATCATCATAACGATAAAAGAACAACGGATTGTTTAAGCCCATGTCAAAATAGGCGGCCTCTGCTGATTGCTGGCGCAGATCAAATGAGTTTGCCTTCCAACCAAAGCGGCCTATCGCTTTTCCGCCACGCTCTCTGTCCCAAACCGTATTAACCCGCCCCGATATACCATCACCATCGGCATCATTTGGATCAGACCAGGCCAACATATCGTCTTCTGTAATCGCTTCAAGCAACCCCAAACCAAACACCTGAGGCCCCAAACGCATCTCGTACATGGTATCTTCAGGCAAAGGTCCATAGGCTAGATCTTTAATAATGAACTCAGGTTTTCGAAGGCTGTATTCTTCTCCGCCCGCTAAAACGCCTGTTTCAGCTTCTACCCACTTAACACGAACATGTGCTTCTGGCTTAACCCCTTCAACCGCCTTATCACTCAACTGATGACCATAACCGGGAGGCGAAAGAGACGCGCCATGTGGCCCCGTTCCTGGAATAGACACTCTCACAAAGCCTTCCATGATGGGTTCATATTCGTTTTTAGGGGGCGCACCACGGCCATCAGCCGCATGACATGCCTCGCAAAAATTGGCGCTGAAGTGAGGGCCTAAGCCATCATTGTTACTTGAATAACCTGCCGGCAACGCAGGTTGCAGTGGGCGTTCAAAAAAACCATCTCCCCGATCAAATGCAGCAGATAGTCCCCACCCCATATTGGGGATCTCTTGTGCAAACGTTTCACCACTACTGGCATGGAAATGAGTGTTATCCCCCCCAGATAGACTTTTAGGGTTTTCGTTATCTAGGTACCCCATAAGACTAGGGTCTTTATAGGCGGAATAAGGCGCCCAAACGGTTTTATATGCCTGCACAGCTAACGCGCCGGTTGCTAGCGCCAATACGACTAATCCAATCTTCAAGGTCAATGAACTGGAGTGTGTTTTAACATCATGACTCATTATGCATCCCCTTCTCAGCTAGTGGCTGTCACATTAGCCGAGCCCGAAGCGCCAACACCAATACGATTAGCCTGATTACGGGTCAAATAAAACCGCAAACTACTAAGCATTACAAACATAACAGTTAGCCAAGCAACGTACCCTAGAAACAGGGTGCCGTAGGTACTTTCTGTTTCGATCCAGACACTGAAAAAGAAGTACGCGTACCATGACCCTCCTGCTAGTACAGGGCCCAGCCACATGCTAATTTTACGAAATTGCATGGCAAACGCATTGATTACGATAACGCTGAAAATGGTTATTCTCATGAGGAACTCTGGGTTGTCAGTCCAGTAAATAAAGTTATCGATATGATAGTAGTAAACCAGCGTGGTGAGTTCAGACGCAACCACCAATGCCATACCAATACGCAATATCGTATAGACAATATGCATCATACGATTCTCAGCAGGCTCGGTACCGCCTCTAGACACGACATAAAAATAGTTTGTCATCGCAATAGTAGACACCCCAAGACATAAGCCTACGGTATAAGTACGAAAAAGTTGTGCTAGATAATAGAGCTCAATTTCTGACATTATTTATAACTCCTATAAAGATTGAGAATGTACTGCTAACGAAACGTCATCCTGACGCGTTGTTCTGGCATTTTTGTATATAGATTAATGAGTAGCCGTCGCATTAGATTTCCCTTGACGCCTCGAACTCGATACCGCCATAAAAACGACAAACGGCAATACCAGAAAAAATAACTGCAACGCGATCGCCTCTGCACTTGGAAACACACCCAGCCAACTAATGCTCGATACAAAATCCAAATGAGTATTGGGCAGCCAACCCGCAACTTGTAATTCCAGCGCCGCTTTACCGGCAAAAATGACTGACAAGGCATAAAGAAGCCCCGCAGTTCCCGAAAAAAACTGTTTCAGAGGGAGACGTATAGATAGCTGAAAAATAAACAGGTAAACAACACCCAGCAACAACGCGGCCAGAGCAAATCCTGTTGCGATAGGCTCAAAGCCACCGTCGACATCGGCTACCAGTGCCTGATAAAAAAGAATGGTCTCAGCACCCTCACGATAAACCGCAAAAAATGCCACCGAAACAATCGCCATTAAGCTGCCGCCGCTCACTGCATCGCCTAGTTTATTGTGAATAAAGCCTTGCCACTGTTGCATTTCGCGTCTGGAAAAAAGCCAGAAACTCACATAACTTAAAAGCGCTGCCGCTAACAACATGGTCGCACCCTCAAGCGCCTCTTTAGCCGCTCCACTGTTAGCAATTAAATGTTGAAGCGCCCAGGCGGTTATCACACTGGCCACTAAGGCGGCTGCGACGCCCATCCAGACTAAGGGGACCTTATCAGCAGCACCCGCTTTGCGCAGATAGGCGATAAGCGCGGCA
Source organism: uncultured Oleiphilaceae bacterium (assembly GCA_913060665.1). Classification (GTDB taxonomy): domain Bacteria; phylum Pseudomonadota; class Gammaproteobacteria; order Pseudomonadales; family Oleiphilaceae; genus Alkalimarinus. The sequence continues at coordinate 54,400 of CAJXUY010000008.1, read as the reverse complement.
ACCACCAGTAGCGCTTCAACCCCTTCTCGCAGCAATATCAATAATGATTGCACCGCGATGGACCAGAACCCTGCATCCTGATTCTCAATCATCGGTGCACGAGTCAGCTTTTCTCTCAACTGCAACCAATGCTGCGTTACCTCAGCTTTGCTCTCGCCATTCACAGCTTTATTGATCAGTAGACTAAACCCAATTTCAATATCCAGCATCGCCTGCTGATCGGCCTGTCCAACGGCAAACTCAAGTCCCTTCCCTTCAAACCCGCCAAAATAGAGTTTGGAAAACCGATCGCCATACAGCAAAGACTGACTCGGTTCATAAGACTCGCTCGCCTCATCACCCAATTCGATTAAGGTAGCCATCACCTCAGGGTAGTCAGTCGCTGCCATAGTTGATGAAGTACCCAAGCCAAGCATTAACAACAGCATTAACGAAGCGAGCCCTCTTGCTGTCAAGTACTCACAACATAGCTGATAAACGTTTGATATCACGATTAAACTCCTTAATCTGACCAGCACTCACCGTGCCTCGATAGCGAATATCGATGTATTGATTGATCACCGCGTCAAGCGCGGGATATAACTGAGGGACCAAAACCTGTAAGCGCTTTAACCAATGATTAGGGCACTCTTGTGGTAAACAGTGCAGATCACGTTTTAACAATGCACGATTAAGTCGCTCGAAAGATTCAGCCACAGGGTCTTCCGACGTTCGCTTAATGCTGATCAACACGCCGTATAAAACAAACAGTAACAGCAGACCGAGCGCCGCGAGAGCCAACAAACTTTTCCAATCAATACTGGTAAAACCTGACTTTTGCATCAGCTCAATTTGTCGATCTGGGTTGTAGTTAAAAGTCCAAGTCTCAATGCCTGAGCCGAGAGAGCTCAACCAGTTCAACCCTTTATCGTGCTGAGCATTTTTTTTCTTTACGGATGTATTAGCAGGCGACGTTTTAGCCTGCTCTACAGCAGGGGTTGTCGCAACAGGTGCAGGCTTCACCTTTGGCTCTGCTTTAGACTTAGCCTGAGCGGCCTGTTTTTCTTCAAGTGTTGGGGGTGATACGTAGTCTTTGGCCTCTATACGAGACCAGCCACTACTGTCATCCCATGCTTCAACCCAAACATGCGCATTGGCCTGTCGTACCACAACGAAATTAGTCAGCGCGATAAGACTACCGCCTCGATACCCTGAAACCAGTCTGGTTGGAATACCTGCCGCTCGAAGCGCCACCGCCGTCGCGCTCGCCAGGTTTTCAATACCCCCTTCTTTTCGATCAAAGAAAAACTCATCCAAACTATTGGCATACTCATCTATCTCAGGCGTTTGCGTGATCGAGTACCCCCCTTCTGCAAGATGCACACGAAGTGATTGCAATCGATCATCGGCGAGTGAATGATCAGATAGTAGCTGCCGCCCCCACGCCACCAGCCGAGGGTTTGAGTTGGCTGGTAACGAGGTATATTGCTCACGTTGCTCATGGGTGAGTGGGCGACCACCACTATATTCTAGCCACGCTTGCTGGCCATAATTAAACTCCGCAGATAGCGTTCTAATGCCTAAGAGTTGAAAATCTTCAGATAGAAAGCTCTCAGTACTCCGACCAACCGGCATATCTAACGCGTAAAGATAACGGCTGTTATTGGGTGAAACCCTCGCTTCATAACTCACCCGCTCAGATTTAGCAGTGAGCGTACTTTCTAGCGTACCGGAGCCTTTAAACGCATGTTTGATTAACCTTGAACGATTGTCCCACCCCTCATCCAGACTCCATTCCACACCGTCATAGTGAGTAAAAACCGGCCCTCGCCAATATAAACGGCTCTTATAAGGAGTGGTATTTTCAAACTCGGCAACCAACACCGGTGAATAATCTTGCTTTAAACGTGAAACCTGACCGGCCTTAAGGGTTCCCTTGATACCTTTTTCTCGATCAGACTGATCAACCACCAGCGAAATGGGCAAACCAATGACAATACCCAGATCCCACAATGGGCCTTGAATTCGAGGAAACGTCACAAACAACATAGCGGTTAACGGCAACGCCAGGGCAAACAGTTTCAACACCAATACGCCAGATTTAGGCGTCAACCGTTCTCTGCTTTCAAGACTATGCAATGCCACCATCCATAACAGCACAGCCAGAATGAGGTAGATGAGCACAGCCACCCCACTCAAATATCGACTGCTCACCGCCGTTAGAATCAGAGCACCATAGATGATGATATAAAGCTCGCGAGATTCTCTACTTTCTAGCCACTTTAATACCAAAATAATGGCAAAACAGGCGACAAAGTTTTCTCCGCTCAACCAAGGTGCCCCTTGTAGAAAAACTGAGATGACCGCACCGCATAGCAACCCCATTGTTGCCGCTATCTGCACGCGCCTGGCAGCGCTGGAAAACAGGTACAAAAACGGACGTAACAATAACGCGCTCACAACAATGACCAACTGCGGCCACAACAATGCCCCCATGAGCGGTAGCAGTGCATAGACCAGCAGAACACCTGCCGCTGCAAACTTATACTTCAACGTACTCGCTGGTATATTCATACGCTTGACTCTGAATGCACCTGATGCGGCATTGACGCTAGTTGATAAAGACACTGATGTAAGTGGCTATAACTGTTCGCAGGTGCCGCGCCAAAACCAGGTAGCCGTAAACCAAACTCGGTCCCTTGCTGATAATAATCAATCATCCAACGACATAAACAACTGATACGCTGCTCGTAAACCAAGTCCATCGTATCATCCCAGTCTAGCCAAACAGACGCATCACCAGAACCGCCATCAAACAACTTCACCTGCAACTGATCACGCCTGGCCATCGCACGCCAATCAATTCGTCTGGCATTATCGCCAGCTTGATACTCCTTCAGCCCTACCAAGCTATCAGCATCATTGTGTAGATGCGCTTCATCTCCTTCAATCGAAGGTCTAGCAGCACAGGCAGGCGCTACTTCAGGGTAAACAACAACAGGAGGTAGCTCGATTAGATTACGAGCACTCTTAAAGAACCCTAAGGGCCACCGGCTACTGATACGCAATAACGAAGCCTCCTGCTGGCCGCGTTTATTAGCTCTATTGTTAATGATCCACTGCTGTTGCTCTGCATTGGCGACATCTGCCACCCACTCACCATTTGCCAACAGATCGACATGGTCACGTTTCCCTTCATCGAGCACGTCTATTTTATATTCAAGGGTCTGCCCTTGATGCACAGGCTGGACGGTCACCGCCACCCCTTTGATAGCTCTGATATTGGTAATATTGAGCCAGAAACAGACAATCATCACACCGATAAGAATAAAGCACATCGTAAACAGTAAATTACTGTTGTAATTCACGCCAAACAAAAACAGTACCAACACCGAACACAGGAAACCGATACCATTTGCCGTGGTCGACACTCGAAATACAGACATTTTCGCTGATTTCGTTTGATCATTCATCGCGGTATTGCGACCTGTTCCAGGATATATTCACCCATTGATTCAGCACTAAGGCCACCCTCTCTAGACTGCAAGCGATGGCCTGCAACAGAAGGAAATACCGCCTGAATATGAGCAGGCATCAACACCTCACTATTACTCAACCAAGCCCAGGCTTTTGCCGCATATAAGATAGCCAAACCACCCCGTGTTGAAATGCCATTAATAAACAAACCCGACTGCCGAGTGAATAAAAGCAATTCATATAAGTAATTCAGTGCATATTCAGAGCAGTTCACCTCATTAGTACACTGTTGAAAGCCAGTAAGCTGATCGGTTGTGATAACGGGTTGCTGCTGCTCAAGTAACTGACGTCTACTCTGACCGGCAAGAATCTCTAGTTCAGCCGTACGTGAGGGATACCCCATCTGAATACGCATCATAAAACGATCTAACTGGCTTTCGGGAAGCGCAGACGTACCAATTTGCTCAAGCGGGTTTTGGGTCGCGATGACAAAAAACGGAGAAGGTAACGGACGCGTCTCCCCTTCCAAGCTCACCTGCCGCTCTTCCATTGCCTCTAATAAGGCGCTCTGTGTTTTGGGTGATGCACGGTTTATTTCGTCTGCCAATAGCAGTTGGCTAAACACAGGCCCTGGAATAAACCGAAATGCAGACTGCTCTTTTTCATAAATAGAGGCACCAAGCAGGTCTGCGGGAAGCAGGTCATTGGTAAACTGCACCCGTTTATAATCCAACCCCAACACGCTCGCCAGTGAATTGGAAAGCACCGTTTTGCCCATACCCGGAAGATCATCTATTAACAGGTGCCCGTTTGCCAAAAGACACGTAAGTGATAGTTTTATCTGTTTTGACTTACCGAGTATCAGCGTATTAAGTCGCTCATATACGTCTTGTAATTCACTTCGTATAGCATCACAGCCATGATGATTGAGAGAATTGCTCACATCTGCCGACTGTTTTACAGACGATTGAATAGAAGGTTGAACTAGAGAGGTTGTCACTCAATTACTCCGAGGGTGGTAAGTTCATCAAAACCGCAGTTAACCCTATGGGTCAACCTACTGCGTTATGACAGCGATGCCTATTCAACCCGTTAACGGATTGAGATTAATTCATCACCTTTACCACATCCCCCTCGGACGCTGGCGGGTCATTTAAAATCGACGCCATATTAACAATAATGATTCTCATTTACAACAATTAAACCGGTATTGATATTAATTTAGGTCTACACTTAAAGCTAACAAAAGTGTTCAGGAGGTTGAGTAATGTCGATAAGTCCTGGTCTATTAGTGTTTAAGAAGTCTGCCAAGGCATACAGTATATATGCCTGTAGCCTTGGGTTTGTTATGCAGAGCCCTGTGGTGTTGGGCTTATGTTTGGTGGCCGTTTTGGCTTGCGGGGTGGTTGAGGTGGTGGGGCGGTATTTTCACTAGGGATACGTCGCCCAAATATGATCAGTTAGGCCCTCACAGGCTAACTGCGAGGAAAGCGATAAATCAACAGCCTCTGCAACGGTATTTATACAAATAGGATTTGGCGTAGCTGATAAACTTTTCAAATAGTCTATATGGTCTTGATCAGACTGAGTAACAACATAGACTCCTGAGCCAGGGTAATCTTCATCATAGGCACCTGAGCCCCCCGAGGAACGATCTAAACCAACACTTTGTATTGAAAGCCCAACTGAAGACGTAATTGTAAAACTCCAACCAAAATTTCCATCTGTAGAATGGTTCCCCCACCCGTCTTGAAAATATAACTCACCACCAACCGTTTGCAAATCCCTAAGATAAGGCCCTTTCCAGCCAGTGATCCACGTGTGACCAGCGCTAGAACAATCACTTTCGTTACTAGAATTTCCAACACTACCATCAAAACAGCCATAAACCAGCTCGTCTAATTTGGAAGGTAAGCTATCAGTATCTGCATAAAAACCCCTAACCACCGGTTGACCGTTGATAGCATGAGAGGTATTACCAATAATGGCGTATTTAATCTCACTGAACCGCTGCTGAGTCACCTCAAAGCGTTTCTGATTAGTATCATTAATCACAAAATCCGTTGCTAAAGATGTAACCAACCCCAATACAGCTACAACGACAATCAGCTCCAAAAGAGTAAAGCCAGACTGATTTTTATACTTTTTATTAATCACCTGTTTACCCTCAGCACTTTTACAACATCATCACTATTTCCGTTCTCATAAACTCCATTTTTACCCGCGCTGTGTAGCGCAATACAATCAAAACCTCCAGTACAGTCTGGGTAGTCTGAATTGGAAAACCCCAATAAGTATCGATAGGGTTTACCAGTAATCGTATTAGGAACCCACCCCCCGTTCGCATGAACAACAAAACAACTTTCTGTATTAACGTAAGTTGAACTTGAGTCAAATGTATCACTAATAGCCAATACCGAATTGCTCAAAATAAAAGGAGTCGTTATTAGCTCTTCATCACAATAACTTTTCGATGAGGTGTCTAGGGTATGTAGTTTCTGCTGAGAGTCTGTTGTCATATAAGGTCCATTCCACCCAATTCCAACCATTTCATTCCATGGTGCTATTAATGAGGCAGATTTTGTGGGTGGCGTAAATAAAAATCCCAAATCTGCAAGTTGATCACCTGAACTTTCCGCTAAAGTATCGACTCCTGAAAAAACCCCCTCTTTCGGAAAATACCCCGTATCCTGCTTAAACCGATAAATCGCTTTTGCGATATTTTTCATCTCGGTATGCACCAGTTGCTCACGCGCTTGCTGGTCGTAATTGCCTACCACACTCGCTGCAATACCCGCCATAGTCGCCAGTACCGCCACTACCACCAATAACTCAATTAGTGTAAAGCCTTGCTGAACAACGGCTACTGTGTTTGATCTTTGCTTTTTCATCTATCAACCTCGGCCTTTCCTAATACTCGCTCGACCTCTTCGAGATCAGTAACCCCTTCTTTTACTTTCTCTAGAGCTGCTCGGCGCAATGAGTCAACGCCCATACTGTTGAGCAACTCATCAATCGCCCATTCACTAGCGCCTTCGGCAATCAAGCGTGACAACTCATGAGTAACAGGCATCACCTGAAATATGCCTACGCGCCCCTTATAACCTGTAGGGTTATCGGCTGAAGTTTTAGACCGGTATAGCTTGAGATCAGCCAATTCATCTTGTGTAAATCCGACGGCCAGTAGACGGTCAATAGGATACTCAACAGGCTCTCGATGCAGTGAATCAACACGCCGCAACAATCTCTGGCTAACCACTAAACTCAGAGAAGATGAAATATTATGGAGGTCAGCACCTAGATTACGTAAGCGTGGAATCGCCTTTGGAGCTGTATTAGCATGAAGTGTTGATAATACCAAATGACCGGTGTGAGACGCTTTTATAGCGGCATCTACCGTTTCGGGGTCGCGCATTTCCCCTAGCATAATCACGTCAGGGTCTTGTCGCAATATGGTGCGAGAGACCTTACCAAAGGTCACCCCCTGACGCTCGCTGATATTGATCTGATTCACGCCGGGCAGATTTATTTCGACAGGATCTTCAACCGTATAGATATTTCGCTGTTGATGGTTCAGTTTCTTCAACAGCGTATATAGCGTCACCGTTTTGCCACTACCCGTTGGCCCTGTCACCAACATCAAACCTTGCTGGCGGCTTGCGTATTCTGTTATTTGCGCAATCTGGGCAGCAGATAGCCCCAACACTTCCATGTCCAATATCTCAGGGGCCAAATATAGAAGACGCAATACTAACGTTTCACCATAGAGCGTAGGGGTGATAGACGCTCGAAAATCAATACCATTTCGCTCATCCATCATCATACGAAACCGACCGCTCTGCGTTTCACGATGTTCAGATATGTCGAGACCGGCAATAACTTTTAATCGAATTAACAACTGACTACCAAACATTCTTGGCAGGCTGTTAATATCACGCATGACGCCATCAATTCGGGCTCGGATTCTAAACATCTCTTCATAGGGCTCAAAGTGAATATCCGATGCACCACCTTTAACACAATCCAATAATGTTTGATTCAGAAAGCTGGCAGCCGTTTGCTTTTCATAGGTCACATCACCCGGTGTATTGGAACTCTGAAAGCGTTCATCGACCGTAAAAACCAGATTTTCAGCGCTGACATCAAGATGGTTAAAGTTGAGTTGCATTATTGTTATCCTCTTATGCAGGGAATAGGCGTTATCCCGCTGAAACCTGCATCATTGCTTTAAAGAATGCTAAATAGACAAATCCGACTAGCCCTCCGATAACTAGCGTCATCGCCGGCTCAATCATTGAGATCATGCGTTTGATCCGGAGCTCCGACTGATCTTGATAATATTGTCCTAGCTCTTTCATGACATGCTCAAGCTCACCACTGCGCTCACCGATACCAGCCATATGCTGCACCATCATCGGTATATGGTGTTGCTGCAATCCAACAGCCAGACTTCTGCCAGACAAAATCTGATCACTCGCCTGATTGAAACACAGCGCCAACCGATCATTACCTATTATTGAACTGACCACTCGCAGCGCCTCTAATACGGTTAACCCACTGCCTAACAGTAACGACATAGTCCACCCCATTTGAGCCATACTTGAACTGCGCAACGAGCTACCCACAAACGGTATATACAACAGCCCTCTATCAATCATGCTTTTTCCGCGAACAGTGGTATATGAGGCAAACAATAGAAAGATGCCTCCACCAACCGCAATACCTAACCATAAGCCGTTGTCGATTAACCAACCCGATACATCCATCATAAATTGGGTACTGGCGGGTAACGATTGAGACTTACCTTCAAGCAGCTTCGCAAACTTAGGCACAATACTCACAGCCAAAAAGAGCGTAACCCCTACCGCAGCGAGCGTGACCATCGATGGATAGACCATACTTGAAACAAACTGTCGCTTTAGCGCAGCACTTCTTTCAAGACTGTCCGATAGGCGCTCCAACGTAGTTTGCAGTTCACCAGACGCTTCACCCGAAGCGATTAGTTTTGCTACCAGCGGCGGAAATGTCTTACCTTCACGCGATACAGCTGATGCAAAACTAGCCCCCCCCTGAATTGAAACCAGCATATTGACCAGTGCTTTACGTAACGACAGCTTTTCGGTCATTTCTGAACATAATTCCAACCCCTGCATGAGCGTATTACCTGCACGAAGCATTAATGCCAACTGCCTGAACAGCATCACTAGATCTCCAGTGCCAGGGCTGGTATAGCGTTTGATAACCGCCGCCTGTTTTACCTTGTTCATCAATTGCAACAAGGTCAGGCGTTCTGCCACTTCGATCTGCAACACCTGGTAAGATCTTGAACGCAACAAACCGGTAGCTTCGGTCGGTGAATTAGCCTCAATAGAGCCCTTGATCTCTTTACCTTGCTGGTTAACGGCTTTGTACTTAAATAGACTCATATCACGCTACTCAAAACACTGTATTGGGAACAAAATGGGGCATACTTAACCTGACTAATAAACAAACATAGCCTCTTGCAACGTGGTCGTACCGGCTAACACCTTTTTTCGTGCATCTTGCCATAACGTCTGAAGCAATCCGTCTTGCTGTGCTTGCTGTGCAATTGAATCGTCATCAGCCCGGTCACGAATCATCTGGCTCAGTTTTTTGTTAAACCATAAGGTTTCATAAATACCCACTCGGCCCTTAAATCCACTCCCTAAACAGATGGCACATCCCTGACCTTCAGTCAGCATCGTGTTATCAGGGACGTTAAGAAGTTTTTGTTCTTCTGCGCTCACCGGGCGTTGTGTCTTACAAGCGGAACACACTCGCCGTAGTAAACGCTGAGCGAGTACGCCCTCAAGCGTTGAGGCAATCAAAAAGGGTGCGCAACCGATATCGACCAATCGACTGATAGTCGCAACGGCACTATTGGTATGTAATGTAGATAGCACCATATGGCCGGTCATCGCAGCACGTATTGCCGTTTCTGCGGTTTCAAAATCCCGAATTTCGCCAACCAGCATGACATCAGGGTCATGACGCAGAAACGAGCGTAGTGCTTTTGCAAAACTAACTTTTTCTGATACCTGAACCTGACTGATCCCTTCTATTACTTGCTCAATCGGGTCTTCAACCGTCAGAATATTAACGTCTTTTGCGTCCAACTCTCTCAAGGCAGCATATAAGGTTGTGCTTTTACCGCTTCCGGTTGGGCCGGTGACCAATACGATGCCATGAGGTTTACGAACCGCTTCGCGCATAGGGTTGAGTATTTCAGGCGCCATACCTAATTGAGCGAGTGATAAATCAGCAGTGCCCTGCCCCAGTATTCGCAGGGTAATTCGCTCACCCCAACGAGTGGGGATAGACGCGACCCGCATCTCTATTTCATCATCAGAAGGCCCGTTTTGAGTACGATGAGAAAAGCCTCCATCCTGCGCCATATTTTGTTCAGCAATGTCTAAGCCTGCCAAGACCTTAACCCTGGAGAGCAACGACAACGTCATATCTTTATTGATATAACGTTCATAATTGAGCATTTGCCCATCAACCCTCAGGCGAACATGCATCCCCTCTTCGTAGGGCTCAAAATGAAGGTCAGTGGCTTTGCAAACCTTCGCCTCTTTGATAATGTCATCAAACAGTAAGACGGCTGAAACATCATCTTCCGGTTTATTAAAGTAGCGACGCAGTGTGGATTCGATAAACGCGGGGTCAGACAACGCCACCTGAGCACGCTTGCCTAACACCCGCTGAACAGACTCTAACGCTGACCGATCTTCTGGATCAGTGACCAGCACATACAACTCCTGGTCAACTTCCACCGGCAAAAACAGTCGTCTTAATAACTGCTCAGCATTAAAGCCTTGTAGCAGTTTAACGTTAACCTCTACGTCATGAGCACTCATATAAGGAATACGTTTTATCTTAGCCAGGGCCAAATAGAGTGCTGACAGCGAGAACCCTTCTGCCTGCCCTATCATTTCAAGTACGTCTTGCCCTCTGCGCCTGGCCGTTTGCTTCATCTGCGGTAACGCCTGAGGATGTATAAGGCCTACCTGAATGCCGGCATTAATGAGCTGATCTTCTTGCACGGCCATTAATGCGCCCCTCCATGAACCACATCACCGGAAGCCGTTGATTGACCATTGATTAACCGTTCAAACGTGTTCCCGTCGCGACATAAGGCCCGCCCAGATTCAAGACTGATACTTTTAGTACGAACAAGTTTCGCTAATGCCTGATCGAACGTTTGCATTCCTTGCCGGGCGCTACTTTCCATAATCGAGTAAATCTGCTTGGTTTTAGCCGACTCTATCAGGTTAGAAACCGCATTATTGACCATTAGTATTTCAGCCACGACCGCTCGCCCACGGCCACCAATCGTCGGCACTAATGTTTGAGCGACGACTGATTTAAGCGCTTGTGCAATTCGTTGTCGGGCAACTGACTGCTCGTTACCGGGGAAAATACCCACTAACCGTTCAACCACCCCTACCGCATCATTGGTATGCAACGTTGAAAACACCAAGTGACCCGTTTCAGCCGCCGTAAGCGCGCTGCGCACGGTCTCCAGATCTCGCATTTCGCCTACCATCACGACATCGGGGTCTTCTCGAAGCGCGGCCCTTACTGCGCCGGCAAAATCATGCACATCTCGATAAAGCTCTCGTTGATGAACAATCGACTTTTTGTTTTGGTGAATAACCTCAACCGGGTCCTCTACCGTCAGAATGTGTTTTTCTTGCTGCTCATTGATATTGTTAAGGATTGCGGTCAATGTGGTGCTTTTTCCTGACCCCGTAGCACCACAAACCAGCACTAAGCCACTTTTTAATGCTGCGAGGTAATCCATTTGCGGCGGCAGCCCAAGCTCTCGCGTGGTTTTTAAACTACCATCCAGATAGCGAATGGCTAACGCACAACGACCTTGCTCGCGATAGAGGTTGATTCTAAACCGCTTACCCTTAGGTCTACTCTCGTCATCACCAATGGTGTAGCCTAAATCCAGCGTTAGTTCTTTTTCGAATTGGGCTTTATTAATATCCGTCAACAACCCATAAGCCATCTGCTGGACGTCTTCTGCACTGTAGACCCTCTCACCTAAGCGCGACATACGCCCATGAATACGATAAATAGCAGGCAACTCAGCTGAAACATGTAAGTCAGATGCGTTCAGCTCAACACAGGCATTCATCAGGGTTAAAATCTGTTCTTTATAATTTGACAATGCTTAGTCTCTGATTGATAAAATACGTAGAAAAATAATATTGAACACCGCCTATATCACGACCCATTACGTTGGTCTAGCTGCTGTCTTTTAGATCTTCAATTCAACCTGTATCTTCAGCGAGCTACTCAGTTCATCATGCCGCTCTGCGGTCATATTGGTGACATAAGTGCGGTAACTCAGGGTATTGAGGCCATCAATAAAATTAATCAAATTAAGGTACTGGCCCTCTACCCTAAGGTGAAGCGTGGGCCTTGACTCAAAATGACGACGCAAAGACTCACCTGCAACCCCTTCAATTGACATTTTTAATTCGTCATCACTGGTATTCAGGCCAACCGGCGTGAGTTGATGGTTGATGACCAACCGAGAAATCTCCAACTTGAGCTGCTCTCGCGGTGCAGGCGTATTTAGAGGCATCATGTCGCTGAGCAAGAAACGCAACTGAGCCTCTTGATCAGCAATAGAACCAGAGAGTTGATTGAGTGTTTTTTCGGAAATACCGTTCTCTAGCTTAGGGGTTTCTAACTTGCCTACCCTGGTTTCAATACGGTTTTCTTTGCGGTTGGCCAGCTTTTCTGCATTAAACATCGCCTGCCAGGTCATTGCAGCCCAAAATAGATAAGCAGATAGCAACACCATGACCATCAATATTTTTAACAATTTACGATCGCGAGGTGACATTTTTTGGACCTTATCAGTCAACCAAATCATAGCCTTTCCTCGCCATTAGGTTCTGACGCCTTATCATCTGTCGATAGTTTTTCTTCGGGCCTGGCATTACGCTCAGCAAATACTAGTGCCTCAACTCTTTCAACACCAGGAGGGTCACCCTCTACAACCACGACCTCAACCCGAAACGGCAGACCAGTATCAATGAGGCCCACGTTTCTGGGTTTATTATCTTCATCATCTTTTTGGTATATGCGAGAGTTTTTAACCTGAAATGCCATAGGTTCAAGTTGCTTATTGAGCCCGTTGATAAACTCTAATCCTTCTGTTTGTGATACTGACTCCGCGTCTATTTCAGTGTGTTTTCCGATTCGGCGAATAGCCAACAAGGCAACGCCTTCAGGTGCATTTAGACTAATCGCTTTCATCAATATCGGCAGCGCCATGGCACGCCGGTGCTTTTCTAACACGATATAATCAAGCAATTTTTCATTAAGTTGCTGCTCGGCTGACAAAAGGACAATCTGTTGTTTTAATAAAGACTGCTCCATAACAATACGGCTGTATTGAGATTTGAGCGTAATATCTCGCTCATAGGTCGATTCCAGCTGCGCTAACCGCTCTGTCTGCTGATCCATGTTCCAGTGCATCCAGACCATAAACCCGACCATAGCAAAAGTAACGCAACCAGCGGCCATCCATTTTAATACCTGTGGCTGCATTAACTTTTGCCAAATAGCAGGCTCTTTATCTCTGGCCGCGATAGGACTCAATCGTGCTTGAGAGATATGTTTAAAGTAATGCCCCGCGACGCCTGCTAACCCGACCAGCTTATCGCCATGTAATCGGTCTGGCTTGCTAACACCTGAGTTCTGGAAAGACAGAACCTGATAATCAAAATCAAACTCTGCACGCAGAGTGAATAAAAGTTCATCAATCGGATGACCCTCTGTATTCAGGTAAACACAACCCAACCCTTCAGGTAAGTCTCTTAGTAATGACGACACCTCGTCAGCTCTCAGCTCACCTTGCAGCCGTTCAATTACCTGTAACTGCCTAACGCCCGTTGCACTGCCACAAATCAGTGCTAATTGCTCCTGATGAACTTCAAGCAGTGCCTGAACAGGCTCGTCGGTGTATTGTGATAAGCTGGCATAAGAGGCACCTAACGTGGGGTAAAACACATCCAACCGAACATTATTCAACGCAAATGCGCCGACCCAGCGCCGCCTTAGACTCTTACTCATACCGCTCACTAGCCAGCGATGTGAACTCTCTCGATCATCTTCTGCACTCAACAAGGCTTCATCAGTTGGCCCGGTATCAAGTGGCAACTCCTCAGCTTTCCAACCAAACACAAGTTCATCATCAACCGCAGACAATTTACCTTGCAACGAAAAACACTCTTGCAACTGAGACTGCGTAATATAGTTAAACTCAATGGCTAAATCACCAAAACGTATGACCTCCCCTGAAGCAGCCTGACTAAGTCTTACCTGAAGCTCGGTCACCAACTCGTCACGCTGAGAAACGGTTAGATACCCCCGTTCAACCAACATAGAACCAATCAACCAGCGCTTATTTTGCTGGTTCATCTCACCTTCCAGCTCCCAGCGAATAAGCTCTTGCATCTCATTGTCAGGGCGTGGACGTAAAGGACTAACAGGCAGCTCAACAAGCGATGAAATAACACTGGGCGTCAGTAATAACGCTCTGCGAGGCAAGTGTTTTTGATGTACCCTTAATTGGGTGAGCACTTCAGCAATCGCGCGGGTAAAATCAACATTGCAAGATTCAGCAACGGCCCCGATAACAGCCGTATGCTTGGTATTTTTTACTAACGACCCTCGCAACCCAAAGCTACCCGCCTCGAATACCAAAAGTGTATATACATGAATTTTAGGGATATTGAATTGGGGTAACCGCAATCGCCTATTTGACTTATGCGCAGCGGCTAATTCAGGGTCATCCTGCAAAAAAGCGCTATCATCCTGGCCAACAGTTTCTTGGATAAGCGCCTCTTCGATAATGCATATCTCATCACCTTTGAACTGCTCATCTTTGTTACAAGCGCCAGCCTCAAAAGTTTCACCCTGTTCAAACCATGTCTCATCGATTTTTCGCTCCGCCACTTCAGCGGCAGATAAGGGCTCAGAAACCGCACTCACTGTATTGAAACCTCATCAACCGATACCACTAAAAACCGAGGCCCTTTCTCATAATTATAAATATGCAACGCATAAAACTCAGCCTGCTGATCCACCACCATATGGCGCTTAATAAAACTTGCCGCTTTGGTTTCAAGATAGACAGGAATGACCTGCTCACCCTCCACCTTCAAATAGCTGCCATGGTCAACCTTTGGCAATGGGCTTACACCCCAAGCACTAAGTGAGTCATACACCAATTCAAATCTTCCCAATCTAGGTTTTTGCATTAACGTAGCAGAAAACTTAACGGGTGCAGGGGCGATAAAGTAACGTTGTTTATCACCTGGTTTAGAGAGACGCTTGATCATTTGACGGACATTCACAGGTTTATAATCAGCCGATTTAAACACAATATTTGCGCCTGATGACTCTTGCGCCGCACTCGTAACACATACAAACAAAAGGGCAATTAACAGGCTAACGCGTAACGACAGAAGCGATTTCAAAATATTCACCTTAGAGAAAAAAGCCGTAGCCTTGGTGCAGCGATTTTGAGTCTGGGGAAGGGGAGCAAAAAGACCTGAACTCAATTCGCTGCACCAAGGCTACGATTCTGGATAGTGCTTAAACAACTTTAATTAGGGATGGGTATTAACCAAAAACGTAGGCTAACACCCGAATCCTCTTGTTACTCCCGCTAAGGTGGGAGTAACAAGAGGAGATAAGACTAGCTAGTTTTAGATAGTGTTACGAGTACCATCCCACTCACCCAGCTCTTCTTCTTTGGTATCACCAGCGCCATCAACGATAGCAACTAGATTTACCTGATCAATAGCACTATATGCTGCACCAGTACCGGTAAACGTGCCAATCTCAAACAACGCAATAAAGCGTCCATACTGAGACTCAGACACATGGCGATATGAAGGAACAGTGGTCATCCCACCCAACTCGTTTGCATTAAACAAATTAGATGATGGGCCAAGGCCTACCGCCATTAATACTGGCGTATCAGCCGCGCCAGCGGTAATTGCAGCACCAGCAGATGCAACAGTTGGCGAACCAGCTACATCAAATGCTGCACCATCACCACCGTAAACTCGCTCATAACCACCGGTCCACACAGCAACTAAATCAGTATCAGCCAAGGCAACCTCAGCACCACAGCCATTTGCATTCGGAGTCATGAAAATATTATTAGATACCACCGCATTAGCACGGCTTTCAATAGTTGCTACAACATTCGCTGATTCGCAATCGGTCGTAACACCATCATCATCAAGATCGGCAGCCGCAGTGTAATCAAGGTACTGAAGATTCTCGATACCGATATCATTTAACGCTGATACGGTAGTAGCGTTTAATGCAAGGGTACCGATATCGTCAATCGCCACCAATTCATCAACAGGGTAAGTTGCCGCTGCAGCAAAAGGCGATGTACCACCTGTAACATCAGCTCCCAATAAAGAGTCAAAACGATCTGGGTAAGTATTCTTATTCAATACACGAAAGGTACGAATACCTTTGTTCAACTCATCCATCATCGCAACGTGAGCCGCCGCAGATGCTCTTGCATCAGTATCCTGCAATGCAATCGCCGCCGTACCTGCAATCGCTGCCAAAATTGCCACAACCACTAACAACTCAAGCAGTGTAAAACCGCCCTGCTTACCATTCAACTTCTTGAACTTAACGCGCAACGCTTCATCTTGAATATCTTCTAGCTGAACCTTAGAGAATTGCTTTGCAAGTGACTTACGATTTTTTAAAATAGACTTAAACATGCTTAACTTCCATAAATTCTAAAACAGAGTTTGGGATAAGACTGTTATGTAAAGAGCAGACTCCACCCGAAGGAGCTGTGAACCTTACCCAGTCCGATTTAGAACGCTTCCTTTGGTAGTGATAGGCATACTCCATAGACCTGTTAGGAGAGAAAGCATGCCTACCACTACCGCTTCAGAACAAATCCTTTTGCTCCTACCGCTTTGGAAGATGACCAAGTCCCCCAAAACATTTTGACTGATCTACTCACAAATCCAGCCTTTTTATAATTCCTTTACCCTAAAAGGTCTTTCTTTAACAACGACTTAATAGGCGACTCACCTTTTAGAGCTTGATCACAATCCAACACATACCGGTGCTGCTTGCCGCAATGAAGAATAATCTCTTTTTGCCCTCGCCTAAGAATCTTCATTTCAAGACGTATATCGCCATAGCCATCATGAGCAAAAAGATCACTATAAAGATCAATAAACTGGCATAGTACCTGTTTGTGCTGCTCCGCATTAATCAACGCTTGAGAATCTTGCTTTTTCATAACGCTTTAACTCACCGACATATTCTTTTATAAACACCGAGACAGACCAACTAAAACCAACTTAATGATAATTAATCTCCCTTGTTAATGATAACCATTCTCATCTAAAGCATGTAATAAGTCAATAGTTAATTTTATTTAATTCACCAAATCGCTATAGTCACGCTACTTAACGTATTAATCTCTATACACCATTGTTTTCGGTTTCTGGGTCGCACTAGACTCTGACTCCTTGACCAGTGAAAACTCAATAAAGTAACCCTCTCTCGGCGCTTGATGCTTAACAATATGGGCTACCGCACCATCATCCTGATAAACAAATAACTGTAGTCTTGAAAGAGGTTCGCTCTCGCCTCTGGCCTCTACCTGCATGCTATTTGACACCTGTAAATCAGCATCCGCTGACACGGACGCCTTTTGGGTCTTTCCTGCACACCCCGAGAGCAAAATAACTCCACACAACAGCCCCCCCACTCTCAACACTCGCTGTTTATTTCTATCACGACACTCAGACAACATAAACTCTACCTTGATAGCCTGGTAAGTGTATTAAAGGGCCTTGATGATAATAGGTATAACCAAGTCGAATCACCCTTTTCACTATAGGGAGCCAGTGTTAACTGATCCGCAGAAGAAGCCAACCAACCACCTGGAATTGAAGGCAACTCTATAGCGCGGAGTTCATCCGATTCGTTTTCTATCATCAAGCGTGTAATATACAATCCGTTCTTGCGCCACCCATCTACCGGGGTTGCTAACAAACCGTCAGCTAAAAGGTTTGGAATAGGTTTGGTATTCACCCTTTCTTCTCCAATGTCCACACCAACCCCCACTGAATCACCTAAAGACATGCGAGTCGCAAACCGCATCAGCTCAACATAGTCTGATACAGCAAACTCCTGACGCACAATATCCGTAGAGGGCTCGGCATAGGCATCATAGTCGAATTCCGTTATTTCACGAGATTTAACTGCCGCCTCCTCAGGGCTCATCAATATATGCGGCGTTAACAACATGACATACTGTGCATCGCTATCAACCGTATTTTTGGTACGAAATAACTCCCCAATAAACGGCACATCGCCTAACAGCGGAATAGTGGTCTGATTATCCGACTGTTCTTCGCTAATCATGCCACCCAACGCGATAGTATTACCATCTTTCGCCACCACAACTGTTTTTACATTCGCTTCTTGTACAGAATCAAGATTCACTGATGTAATCTCACCCGATTTATTATCATAATAAGGAAAGGTCAAGCCGCCCCTGTCAACCGTTGAAGAGTCTTGAAGAATGTCGATAGTGACGGTTCGATCAGCATTAATACTCGGTAACAGGATTAACGTATTACCTACTTTTCGTCGCTCGGTTTCTAATGTCTGGGTCGTTTCTGACTCTCTATCTCCATTGTCATTGGAGTTAGAAAAAACAGTATCAGTATCAAGACTCACCGCAATCACGGCCTCCTCACCTAAAAACAGTTTAGCCGGGCGATTATTGGATGCCAGAATCAACGGCTTGGCAATAATTTCAGCTTGATCATTCTGCTGCAATAGCTGCAGACGCGCATTAACATACCGACTAAAAAACTCGTAAAAGCCACCCGTTGCACTATTGAAACCAAAACCGGTCACGGAATTCCCCCGTAACTGCGACATTGCCAGCGCTAAAGCATTTAGATCTGCATTACTGCTATATCCAGAGCTATCGGCACTCCCGCTGGATCCACTACTACTCCCTACATTCAAATTGAGGTCATCAAGGCTAAAGTTACCTACCGACGAGGTGCCCGTTACTTCCGGTGAATTATCCAAATTTAATGCATCATTAAAGCTAAGATCAAAATCCTGTTTAAACTCATCACCGAGACTTATTCGAACAATCTTCATTTCCAATAACACCTGAGGTGTTGGGCGGTCATTTTCAATAATCAGATTTTCAATTTCAGCTAACGCATTCTCATCACTGGTACGCACAAATAATAAGTTGTGCATATGATTAGTCGCGACAAAAATAGGCGTCTTTGAACCTAGAGCATTACCCGCCTTTTCAGCATCAACCCTTTCTCCTCGCCCTAACGCTCTTATCTCGCCGGCGGTTAAATCTTGCTTCGGATCATGAACAGACAAGTACTCAGCCCCTCGCATTTCTCGCTCAACGTCAGCTATGCCTGAGTCATCATCTTTATTTTGATTTCTAGCCACCACAGTTGCCTGATCAACGGAATCAAACGGTAACCCATCAAAATCATCATTTTCTTTTTGTAAAGATAAACGCACACGGTCGCCAAATAGACTTTGAATGATCAACGCCGCGCTATTTACATTTTGATGCCTCAAAGTAAAGGTTTTGATGATGTCATCACGGTAGATGACGATATCTTCCTGATACTGCTTTTCCGTCATGATGACGTAGCTATTCCCTATTTTGTTATAGCGATACCATAACCCCGTCACGCGTGTCAGCATATCAATAGCGTCTTTCAAGCGTGTATTTTGTAAGAGTAAATCAACCCTAGCCTGACCCGCCTCTCGCGTAACAGCAACATTTGTTCCTGTTAACGTAGCCAATATCCTCGCGGCATCACGCACTTCTGCATCCTTGAACTCGACCAGCTCAATATGAGGAGACGCCTGCCCCAAGGAAGCAACCAACAACATGACTGCCAGCAAAGTCGCTCGCATTGGCACCCTGAAATAATAGATTACGGTCATTGAACCACTACTCGCTCGCCAAGACTCCCAACCTCTACCGTTACATTCAAGGCATTGATTTCCACAATTCGAATCACCATTTCTTCATCATTGTCCACGCGACCCATACCCACTTTATCTCCAATTTTAACCACCACAGAACCCACCCCAGCGATATCGAGCAGCGCGGCATTCTTTCCATTCACACGCATGAACCCGCGAAACTGCATAGCAGGTAACAGTCCTGCTCGCCCCCGGATAGATCTCATCACAACAGGTGCTGAGGTTCCGCCACTGAGTGATGCTGGTTTAGCAGCTGCTTGCTCTATCGAATTTCGTGAAGCACTATACTCAGGCGGTAAGACAAGCTGCTGAAATGGATCTCTTGCCCCATCTTTTAGCTTACTGTTTAACCCTTCATTAACCTGCTGATAGTAATTTTCCAACAGCTTTAGGTTTTTAGTTAAGTTTGATGACTCAACCTTGGACTCAACACCCCCTGCCCCGAACGCCAGCGTAGAAATAAATGCCAACACAAACAATATAGCAATCTTAAAACTCGTCAGAAAAGAGCCCACCCATAAAATACAACGCACAACAAAACGCACCCTTACATCAAGCTTGTAAAAAAGCAGAGGCGCTATTGTAACCACTTATAAGAATTATACAAGAATGATAACTATTATCATTTAGATTCGCATTAATATAGATTTGGCTTAGATGTGCTTCATCTCATCTGACAAAGCTTTAGTCCCTCGAACAATGGGTAAGCAGGAAGCTATGCCTTTGAACTACCGAAAATGACACACTACAGAGCAATAAGAGAGAGCTAAGGCTAAATCGCTTCGCCTAACATAAAGGCTATAGAAATAGACCATAAAAAAAGGGCCATAAGGCCCTCTTCTTTTTTGCTAAATGTTTACTCGATACAGACGCTACATCACCGACTGAAGGTAGTTTTGCAACCCAATCTTATCAATCAAACCGAGTTGTTTTTCTAGCCAGTATGCGTGATCTTCCTCTGTATCCTCAAGCTGCTGAACCAACATTGCGCGAGTTTCATAATCCTGCTCAGTCTCACAAAGCGCTATTGCCGCCTTTAGGTTTTTGACCACAGAATACTCAAGGTCTAAATCACTCTGCAGCATTTCAGGTACAGTTGCCCCTATATTTAACGGGTCACGCTTGGTGAGGTTGGGCTTTCCTTCGAGAAACAGTATACGCTTTATCATTGCATCTGCATGGCCAGTCTCATCTTCCATCTCATGACCAATGCGCTCAAACAACTTTGAGAGCCCCCAGTCATCATACATTCTGGAGTGAACGAAATACTGATCCATTGCGGTCAGCTCGCCGGCCAACAGGTCGTTTAATACGTCGATTACCTTATTACTACCTTTCATAATATTGCTCCTACAAGCATTAATCGCCGATCATCGACTGTAAATAGTTTTCAATAGTGACGTTTTTGATTAGATCAAGTTGTGTTTCAATCCAATCTAGATGCTCTTCTTCAGAGTCGAGAATCCCCCCCAGAAGGTCTCGGGTAACATAATCAGAAATCGTCTCGCTATAAGCAATTGCATCACGCAAGTCTTGGAGTGTAACCGTCTGAAGTTTGAGGTCACACTGCAGCATTTCTTGAGTGTCTTCACCAATGAGCAGTTTGCCCAATTTTTGCAAATTAGGAATACCCTCCAAAAATAAAACACGCTCTATCAGTTTATCTGCATGCTTCATATCTTTGATGGATTTTTTGTACTCATGCTCATCAAGCTCACCTAAACCCCAGTTTTTAAACATCCTGGCATGGAGAAAATACTGGTTAATAGCAATAAGCTCATTACCCAAGCATATATTGAGTAGCTCAATAACCTTCTTATCACCTTTCATAACGAAAACCTTTTGAGTAATAACCTAGAAAATAAGACGTATCGTGAAATCACGACTTGCTTTAGCATGGGGAAAGTATAGACGAAATAAAGCGATTGCCAAGAATTATTGGCAATTTAGACAATCAAACCAGCAAACAATAGGGCATTGTAACCGTTTGATTAAGAAGGAAATGTAAATGCAAATAGTTTGCATTCAGGTTGCTGTTTAGATTAACACAAGATCTCTTGAGCTAAGTGGAAATTCTGTGATAGTTGCAACTGAGAGATAGTGTCGCTAACAAGGTCTTTGGCATAAGATGCGCACTGACCACAACACCCACCGACACCTAAGGCAGTATGGATATCACGAAAGCCGGTAGCGCCTTCATGAACCGCATTCTTAATATCTTTATCGGTGATTCCCTTACAGATGCATACCAACATTACACAAACCCTGCGCTAAGCTTTAATAATCATTATTATATGCTAATGAGAATCTTTATCAATTAAAATTTATTAAATATATCTATTCGAGAGATTAATTGACTCTTGCTTAATGCCTGATAGCATTCTCACACACTAATGAAAACGCCCTACTCAATGCAGATATCATGATAGAAGAACACCTAAAAGATAGTACCTGTGCCAATACAGGAACCCTGATGGTCCAAGGCACAACCTCCGATGCTGGTAAGAGCACTCTAGTAGCAGGAATATGTAGGGTGTTAAAGCGCAAAGGAATGTCGGTCGCGCCATTTAAACCCCAGAATATGGCGCTTAATAGCGCGGTTACCGCCGATGGCGGAGAAATTGGCAGAGCACAGGCATTCCAAGCCATTGCCTGCGGCCTGGAGCCTATGACAGATATGAACCCGGTGCTACTAAAGCCAACATCCGACCAAGGCGCTCAGGTCATTATTCAAGGCAAAGCGATTTGTGCCATGCAAGCGACCCAATACCATGACTATAAAAACACTGCTCGCACAGCCGTTTTTGACTCATTCAGTCGGTTAAAGTCCCAGTTTGAGTATGTGGTGATAGAAGGGGCCGGTAGCCCTGCGGAAATAAACTTACGACAAAATGATATCGCCAACATGGGCTTCGCAGAGCAAGCCGACTGCCCTGTAGTCATCGTCGCCGACATCGACCGAGGAGGCGTGTTTGCACACTTGGTCGGTACGTTGGAGCTACTATCTGAAACAGAACAAGCGAGAGTGAAGGGATTTATCATTAACCGGTTCAGGGGCGACATAGCATTACTTCAATCCGGCCTCGATTGGCTCGAAGAACGCACTCAAAAGCCCGTATTAGGCGTGCTGCCTTACCTGCACGGGCTCTATATAGACGCCGAAGATGGTGTCAATGATGTCGAGAAAGCGGGCGAGAGACAACACAATGAGATATTGAACGTTATTGTCCCGGTACTCCCTCGAATAAGCAACCATACAGACTTTGACCCGCTCAGGCTGCATCCCCAAATAGAGTTCCACTACATAAAAGAAGGAGAGGTAATTCCAACCGGTGACCTGATTATTTTGCCCGGCAGTAAGAACGTACGCCATGATATTCAATGGCTCAAGCAACATGGCTGGCAAGAAGCAATAAACAAGCACCTTCGCTATGGAGGTAAGTTGATCGGTATTTGCGGGGGCTATCAAATGCTCGGCAACGCCATTCATGACCCTCTTGGAATAGAGGGCACCGCCGGTAGTGAAGATGGGTTTGAGCTTCTATCAATGACAACTACCCTAGCGCCTGAAAAACTGCTAAAGCGTGTATCTGGCATATTAAATCTTAACCACCAACCTGATATTGAGGTCGTTGGTTATGAAATCCATGCGGGTATCACACAAGGTGAAGCGCTTACTAAACCTCTACTTACCATCAACGGTACACCTGATGGCGCTATTTCAAAAGATAACCAAATAGCGGGGACGTATTTACATGGCTTATTTGACCAACCTGAAGCACTCGAACAACTGCTGCTTTGGGCAGGTCTAAAAGACGTTGAGATCATTAATTACGCACAACTGCGAGAACAGTCAATTGAGCGGTTAGCGGACGCCGTTGAAGCACATTTAGATCTCAACAAATTGTTTAGCCGCCAACCAACAGCGAAATGACGATGTCAGCATTACAGCCATTTAAGCCTGCAATACTCAATGATAATGGCTTAAATCTACATTGTGTTTTTGAGATTTCAGCCCTCCCCCCTGCCCTTATAGAAAATCTTGCTATGCAGGTCGAAGCACTGCACCAATACCACCAGCTTATTCTGATAGGCCATGGCGGGACGCAGCTATGGCAATCGCTGGCCGAAACGCTATCTATAGCCAACAACCCTATCGACAATTTCACCCTCAATGTCGTCGCTAAGTGGTTAAAGACTTCTCACCCCCTTACGTGTAGCCATACTACTTACCCGATAAACCAATCAATTGACTTAGTTGCACTGGGTAAACTGGCAGGGTGGCACCATGAATCACCCTTTAGGGTCGGGATTAATAGCATATGGGGGCCTTGGCTTGCTTATCGCGCGGTGGTATTGGCGAATAGTCATTTCCCCATAACGCAACCACACACAGCCTCATCACCCTGCTCTGCCTGCACACACAAACCTTGCATTAAAAGTTGTCCGCCAGAAGCGTGTAACGAACAAGAATTGGATATAGATAAATGCATCCGTTATCGAAAAACTAAACTTTCATTATGTGCCAAGACATGCTTGGCGCGCATAAGCTGCCCAGTCCAAGCTCAGCATCGTTACACTGAAGATCAAATGAACTTCCACTACACTGAGTCCATGAAAATAATTAATCAATACGATTTATAGGTCGACTATGAGTGATTCTAAATCTGAAAAACACAAAGCCAGCATGGAAAAACAAAAAGAAAAGATTGATAAAAGCATCGCAAAAGCGGACACCGAACGAGGGGTATCCATTCTGCTCACTGGCAATGGTAAAGGCAAATCCAGCTCTGCTTTTGGCATGGTGATGCGTAGTCTGGGTTACGGTTTCAACGTTGGTATTGTACAGTTTATTAAAGGGGTTCAACTCTCTGGCGAAGAAATGTTTATTCGAGAAAAACATCCCGAAGTTCAGTTTCATCAAATGGGAACTGGTTTTACCTGGGATACTCAAGATAGGGATTCTGACATTGCAGCAGCTGAAGTATCATGGACACATGCTGAGCGAATGCTAAAAGATGAAAACCTACACTTGGTGGTGTTAGACGAACTCACCTATATGCTGGCGTACAGCTATTTAAATGAAGAAAAAGTGCTCAACGCCATTACAAACCGTCCCGATAACCAGAGTGTTGTTGTAACCGGTCGAGGGGGCGGTAAAGCCATTCGAGAGTTGATGGACACCGTATCAGAAATCAATGATATCAAACATGCATACACAGCCGGGATCATGGCGCGTAAAGGTGTGGATTATTAGGCAGTTTCTTGGTTCAGCTAATATATTATAGTACTCTTAACCTTACATAGATTCTTAACATTTTGATTTTAGAGCTGAATAAGATGCCAAAAGCGAGTGAACTAAAGAAAAACACAGCCGTAGAATATAACGGCAACGTCTATATCATTAGAACTATCGAGCGCTCCGTGCCACAGGGGCGAGCAGGCGGCAGCATCTACCGTATGCGTATGTACGATGCGGCGACAGGTAATAAAATTGATGAAACGTTTAAAGATTCAGATATGCTTAATCTTGCCGATTTAACGCGTCGCCCTGCTAAGTTTTCATATTCTGATGGTGACGAATATGTATTTATGGATAACGAAGATTACTCTTCTTATAGCTTCAACAAAGAACGTATCGAAGATGAGCTACAGTTTATCAATGAAGATACTGACGGTTTGATGGTCGTTATTGTAGACGAAGCACCGATCGCCCTTGATCTGCCTGCTAACGTAGACTTAGACATTATCGAAACAGACCCCGCGCTAAAAGGGGGTTCCGCTACGGCTAGAACCAAACCGGCGATTCTTTCAACGGGTTTAACAGTGCAAGTACCTGAGCATATTTCAACCGGTGAACGAATTACAATTAGTGTGGATGAGCGTAAGTTTGTAAGTCGTGCGGATTCAAAGTAGTTAGAATACACAGTTAAAAGCTGAATGCTATTAGGGACACCTCATTATTAGATAGCTTAACAATGAAGTGCCTTAATGGTTACCTGCCTCTCGCTCCCCCTAATACCGAAGACCGACTACACTGACCCATAGCTATATATCCTCCTATTATATAAAAGGCTCTTGTGGTCTATCTCAAATATACGACACAATTACCTAGAGAGAAAAACACTTGGCACAAAATAATAATCTCAAGGAACGCTTATGACTCAATCAGATAATCAACACTTTGACTACGATTACATCATCATTGGCAGTGGCTTTGGCGGCTCTGTATCTGCACTTCGCCTCTCAGAAAAAGGCTACAAAGTTCTGGTCATCGAAAAGGGGAAATGGCTTAAAGCTAAAGACTTCCCCAGCACCAACTGGAAACTAAAAAAATGGCTCTGGCTACCCCTACTTAAATGCTTTGGCCTTTTCAAAATGACTATTTTCCGTCATGTAACGGTGCTATCAGGTGTCGGAGTAGGAGGAGGGTCATTAGTCTACGCCAACACCTTACCCGTCCCTAAAAAAACGTTTTTTGAAGCCGACAGTTGGAAGCATTTAGCCAACTGGGAAGAAGAACTAGCACCTCACTACAAAACAGCCCTGACCATGCTCGGCGCAACCCCCTCCCCCCGAAAAGAACATGGCGATGAAGCGCTACAACAACTCGCGAATGATATAGGTAAAGGGGATAGCCTCGAGGCGCCAAACGTAGCTGTATTTTTTGGCGCGCCAGGCAAGGAAGTGGCTGACCCATATTTTGACGGCAAGGGGCCCAACCGATCGGGCTGTACGTTTTGCGGCGGCTGTATGCTGGGTTGTCGGTTTAACGCCAAGAATACTCTGGACAAAAACTACCTTTATTTTGCACAGCAAAACGGTACAGAAATTCAGGCAGAATCAGAGGTCGTTGATGTCAGAGAATATCTTGCTGACGGTATTCACGGTTATAGCGTCGACTGGAAAAACTCAACTCGTTATTTTGGCCCATCGGGGACGCTTCATGCAAAAGGCGTTATCTTTGCTGGCGGCGTAATGGGCACGATCAAGTTACTGCTCAAACTTAAAGAAACCTCACTGCCTAGAATATCAGACCAGCTAGGTCACGGTATTCGTACTAACTCTGAAGCCCTCATCTCTGTAACCACCGCCAGCAAGGAACATGACTACTCAGAAGGTATTGCAATAGGCTCTTTACTACACACTGATGACCACAGTCACTTAGAGGCCGTTCGCTACTCAGCCGGGTCCGGATTCTGGCGACTTGCCATGGTGCCTATGGTTAAAGGTGGCAATATTATAACTCGCGCCGCCAAGCTGGCATGGCAATGGATACGCCACCCCATCGAGAACTTCAAGATTGCAGCCATCGATGATTGGGCCAAAAGAACCCAAGTTTTACTCTTTATGCAATCACTCGATAGCACGCTGAAGTTCACCCGCGGACTATTCGGCATGAAGTCTCGAGTTGATGTAGGTGAGGCCCCAACCGCATTTATCCCCGAAGCACAAACACTGGGTGATAAATACGCCAAGATTATTGATGGTAAGCCAACCGTACTGCTATCTGAAACCCTATTAGGCATTCCAACGACAGCCCATATTCTTGGGGGAGCATGTATGGGAAAAGATGCCTCTGAAGGTGTCATTGATACCCAGCATAACGTCTTTGGGTATCAAAACCTACATGTATGCGATGGGTCATCAATATCAGCCAACATTGGTGTCAACCCATCACTCACTATTACAGCACTGACCGAGCGGGCGATGAGCCATATCCCAGAGAACATTTCAGAGAAAGACAGGCCACCTAAGGAACATACTTAATTATGGAGTTGTTTGCCGAACTCTCACCAATCAGTGTTACGCTATTATTGGTGAGTAGTTTTTTGGGGTCATTTGTTACCGCCGCTCTGGGTGTTGGTGGCGGTGCATTTCTAATAGCAGTAATGGCGGATATCGTTCCGCCCATCGCGTTGATCCCGTTACACGGGATTGTACAAATGGGCTCAAATAGCTCTCGTGCGATACTCACGAGAAAGCACATCAATAAACGCGTGGTATTGTATTTTTCACTAGGTGCCCTCGTCGCATCAATCTGTGCAGTATTTCTGCTTGGTTTAGTGGGCACCGATTTTATACCGCCTCTGGTGGCACTTTTTATTCTTTGGCTATGCTGGGGGCCAATACCGGAATTAGGCTTAGGAATAAAGCCTACCGCACTTTTTTTAGGTGGCTGGCTAACAACAATGGCTACCATGATTGTAGGTGCTACAGGGCCGTTGGTATCAGCTTGGTTAGGTCGAAGTGGTGTTGATCGGTGGGTGTATACGGCAAACTTTTCAAGCTGTATGACGCTTCAGCATCTATTCAAAATAGTCGTTTTTGGTTTTGCGGGGTTTGCATTTACTCAATGGCTACCCCTTTTAGCGCTAATGATACTAATGGGATACATCGGAACAAAGGTGGGATTGCGCGTACTCGGAAGATTACCAGAAAAGCACTTTAAAACTCTTTTTAAAGTGCTTCTAACGTTACTGTCGCTTAGGATACTCTACGCTTGGCACTAACTATCTTCTCTTGGCTCTAAAGCGAGCGAGCCACAATCTCTTTCATGTATTGATTGAACCGCGTACTTTGCTAAACTCTGAGGCATAGATAATGCCCTTACAAAGAAGTAGCAGCCTTTATGAACAGCCCTAAACAAACCACACTAGAAGAAATGAGTGCCCTAGAGATTTTACAAGAGGCAGAGCGCTTGATGGCTCAATTCAAAACAGTACAAATGGCCACTCTTAATTCATTGGGCAACCCTGAGGCAAGCTACACACCTTATATCAAGCATTCTGGAGATTATTATATCTTTGTTAGCCGCTTAGCCTCCCACACTAACAATATTGCTCAACACCCAACGCTCTCACTTTTCTTCGTTCAGAATGAAGCTGAGGCAAAGAACCTGTTCGCCCGAAAGCGAATGACGTTAGAGTGCAGAGGAATAGCAATAGAGCGGGAGGATAGCCATTGGAATGAGATACTGGATCTATTTCAGCGCAAACACGGAACAACCGTCGAACTATTAAGAACACTACCTGACTTTATTCTATTTAAACTATCGCCCATGTCTGCCACATTCATCAAGGGTTTTGGGCAGGCGTTCAAGCTAGAAGGCGAAGGTCTTAGAAACGTCAGTCAAGTTACCGGGAAATAACGACACGACTAATACAACTAATGAGTGTTAAAGCCTATCATTCCCCCACTTCGCAACCATCGTTTGCTCAACCCTCAAATGGTCAAGCACTCTTGCCACCATAAAATCGACCATGTCTTCGACTGACTGGGGGTTATGATAGAAACCTGGGCTGGCAGGCATAATAGTCGCGCCCATTTGGGTTAGCTTTAGCATATGCTCAAGATGGATGGCTGAGTATGGGCTTTCTCGTGGCACTAAAATCAGCTGCCGCCGTTCTTTAAGCACAACGTCTGCGGCACGCTCAATTAAATTATTGCTAGCGCCTGTAGCAATAGCTGACAACGCGCCGGTACTACAAGGGCAGACAACCATTGACGAAGGAGCCCCCGAACCCGACGCAACAGGAGACATCCAGTCCTCTTTACCGAGTACCGTTATTTGACCCTCTTTGGCTATATAACGCTCAGTGAAAAACTCTGTCATAGCTGCGGCTTGAGCAGGGATTTTTAACCCAGTTTCCGTCGCAATCACCACATGAGCCGCTTTTGAAACTAATACAAACACCTTAACGTCTGCATTTACCAAACACTCAACCAGTCGTAAACCATACTGTGCACCTGACGCGCCAGTAATGGCAACCGTAACGCGCTTCTGCTCAGTTGCCATCTACATTGCCTCTTCTAAAGCTGATATCAGCTTCTGATGAATACCGGAAAAGCCACCATTACTCATAATGACAATATGACTTCTGCCTGATGGCCTATTTGTTAACCGCTGCTTAACGATTTCTATAGTAGCGTCAACCGAAGCACCCAATTGATGTTTAACATCTGTACCTTCAACCATATCATTAAGCCAGTCCATCGAGCCGTCCGATGCCAGGTTCGCCCAAATCGCCAGGTCAGCATTCTCTGCTGATGCCAATAAACTATGCTGATGAACCCCCATCTTCATCGTGTTAGATCTTGGCTCTATCAATGCAATAACCTGATCATCTCCCACTTGCTTTTTGAGTCCATCGAGCGTCGTTTCAATCGCAGTTGGGTGATGGGCAAAGTCATCATAAACCTTAACACTCTCAATACCGCTCAGCGTTTTTATATCCGCTAGTAGTTCTAATCGACGCTTAACTCCGCCAAATTGACTGAGGGCTTCAGCCGCTACCTTAGCGGTCACGCCAACATGCCGAGCCGCGGCCATTGCCGCAACACCATTCAGCACATTATGAAGACCTGTCATCGTCCAGTTCACAGTTGCACGTTCACTTTGTATTTCAACTGAGAAGACCGAGCCATCAGGTGATGTTAACTGGTAATTCCAGTCACCCTGGTCTATATCGATGGTTTGTACATCACTCCAACATCCCTTCTCCAACACTTGATCAAGGCTCTCAACACCCTTAGGCGCAATGATAAGACCTGTAGATGGTACCGTTCGAATCAAATGATGAAATTGTGTTTGAATAGCCCCTAAGTCTG
Organism: uncultured Oleiphilaceae bacterium; assembly: GCA_913060665.1. Classification (GTDB taxonomy): domain Bacteria; phylum Pseudomonadota; class Gammaproteobacteria; order Pseudomonadales; family Oleiphilaceae; genus Alkalimarinus. The sequence goes on along the minus strand of CAJXUY010000008.1, from coordinate 24,232 downwards.
AAAAGATATCGGCATGGTCAAACTCAAGGTTATTCATAATTAATGTGCGGGGGCGGTAGTGAACAAACTTAGAACGCTTATCAAAAAAAGCGCTATCGTATTCATCTGCCTCAACAACAAAGAAAGGTGTATCACCTAAGCGTGCAGAGGCTTCAAAGTTTCGCGGTACACCACCAATTAAGAAACCAGGCGACATACCCGCATATTCTAAGATCCAAGCTAACATAGTACTGGTGGTGGTTTTACCATGGGTGCCCGAAACAGCCAACGTCCACCGCCCTTGTAATACATAACGAGCCAGCCATTCTGGTCCTGATGTATAGGGTAACCCTTGTTCGAGAACCGCTTCTACTTCAGCGTTTCCGCGGCTCATTGCGTTACCGATCACCACTAAATCTGGTTCAGGGTGAAGGTTATCGGCAGAGTAGCCGTTCATTAGCTCAATTCCCTGAGCTTCTAATTGTGTACTCATTGGAGGGTAAACAGCTTGGTCAGAGCCTGTTACATGATGCCCCAGTTGCTTAGCCAATACGGCCAGACTTCCCATGAAGGTGCCACAGATTCCTAAAATATGAATATGCATTACTATTTATCGCGCCTTCTATTATTGAGTTTTTATGGTACAACTATTGAGTGATTATGCAGCTGCGCCTTTTTCGTCACTAAATCTAATTTAGTAGCTAGACCTTATTCAGGCCTTAGCCTGTATTGAGCGTTCGCCTCTTTTCAGCCTCAATCAACACGGCTTCTCGTTGTTTTTTCGGTAATGATCGCCACGTTAAAATCTCCTCTAACGTACGAAAACACCCTAAGCAGACGTCTCTATCATCAAGACAGCAATTTCTAACACAAGGGTTTACAATCTTTTGTGGTGTTTTATATTGCGTTGAAGCCGTTAACTTAGGCATATAACAACCTGCGACTAAAGTCTTAACTTTAGTTTAATGGTTAACCGAATAAGGGGAAAGCAATTATAGGAGATAATATTCTTGTCGCTGACAATTGGACCACTCAAACTCTAAAACTTCGTGTGTTGAGCCATTGATATCAAGATGGAGCGATTGAAAACCACAACCTTGACTCCTCAAGAGGGGTTTTACTTGGGAGGGCTGGATTATCTAAAAAATATGTTTGCCGCTGGCTCAAATTGGTTTTTTTTATGATGCTCGAGTGATATTTTTCGAACAGTAAATCAAAGCTGCCATCATCAAGCGCTGCCCTTAACCCCATTTCTAATGCATCTGACAATTCCACATTACCTTGTGTGACAAAATAATAGAATGCAGTCGGGTAAACCACTATCTTAGTCGGCTCGATCACAATTCCACTCCCTTTATACGCCTCAGCTTCAGCCCATACTTCAACAATTGAACGAGGGAAAAGGTCTACTCTGGTCTGAGACAACATGGCAAAAATTGAGTTGTAGTTAGACACTCCTGCAACAGTAAACCCGTTGGCCCTCAGTATTTCGGTATCAGGCCAGTCATGCCCCTGCACTAACCCAAACTCACGCAACTCATCAATGGTTAGCGCTGGCTGGAATTTGTCTAAAGATCTCTTATTCGCCAGAAAGACTCGCCATCCGATTAACCCTTTATAAATAGGAATCCTGATAGGTTTTAATCTTAATTCACGCTGCTTTGACGTCATAGACCATACGATATCAACATCAAGGCCACCCTGAAGCTGGAGCAAAGCACGACCTTGAGGCATCACTTGAGATGTTGGCGTCAACTTATAGGGTTTCTGAACCTTCGAGAAAGCCAGTTCAAGCAGTTTAAGCGGGTATTCGGTTCGGCTATCTGATGCTGTTTCTGGTCGAGGATAAAACACCGTCAGGTCTTTCGCTACCGCTAAAAATGGCAGAGCGCCAAACACTAGTAAGAAGATAAACAATAAATAAATTCTACGCAAGGATCCTTCCTCATGTCTATTTACCCAACAAATTATGGTAAAAGCTCGTAGTATGTTAACAGTTTATACGCCAAGTTATGCACTATGGTTAGAATAAATAACAAAATACAAACTCTATGCCTATACTAAATTTATCGTATTCTGCCAATAAATGCTTTGGCTCCCATGATTACAAACCACGATCATGTGTTGTAATATCAGGCCAGCCTTAAACCACTTCTAACAACGCCAACATTGGACGGTACGCCTAAGATGGTGGAAAATCAACTACAGGAAAACAAATGCCTAGTGTTAGATTTAGACATTTTATAGCTCACTTAGTGATATTATTTGCTGCTTTTTTATCATCTTTCACGTCAGCTGAGGAGAAGCCATTCTCAGTTGCTTTCAATGAAAGTTGGCCCCCGTTTAGTTTTCGAGATGAGAACAACCAAATGTCTGGAATTCTCGTCGACATTGTCCAAGAGGTCTTTGCAACCAAGCTCAAAGTACCCGTCGAATTTTATGGTTACCCTTGGAAACGCGTACAACATAACGTTGAGATAGGCGTACACGATGCGCTAGTTACAACAGCAACAAAGAAACGCCTGACTTATAGCATTAAAAGCGAAGAGTCGGTTTATGCACTGGAAGAAAAAGCATTTATCAATAGACACTCACGACATAAAGATAAACTGTCATCACTTACGCTAGACAATATTACTGAACTCAAAAATTATAAAGTCTGTGACATGATTGGTAATGGCTGGGCTGATGCTTTTTATGGCCGCTATAACATCGAGTTCAAACGCTTTAAAGATATCAATCTCTGCTTTAGAAACATAGCATTCGAGCGCTATGACATAGCGATACATGTTAGTGCTGCAGGTTTAACTCAACTCAAAAAAGAAGCGTTATCCGGTAAAGTAGAAATGCTACCCATGGTTTTCGATGAAGTGCCATTCCCTCTTCTGGTTAGTAAAAAATCAGAACATTTGGATATTTTGCCTAAATTCGATGAAGCCATTCGTGCGTTCAAAGCAGAGGGCGGCATTCAAAGGATTGTTAACCGCTATACACGTTAGGTCTAGATATTGACGAAATCACGCAGGCTTATCTATCGAACAATACTGCAGCAGTAGATGTTAAAGACATTTCTAATGACTTTTATACCTATTGCTCCCTGCCCCTGCCTCGTTATAATCATGACTCTTTTTCAGATTGCGGAAGTACCTCAAACAGATGAAAATTTACCTTGTAGGCGGTGCAGTACGAGACCAACTTTTGGGCTTACCGGTCAAAGACCGAGACTGGGTTGTTGTAGGCGCTACACCGAGTCAGATGCTCAATGACGGGTTTCAACAGGTAGGCGCCGACTTCCCCGTGTTTCTTCACCCTAAAACAAAAGAAGAATACGCACTGGCGCGTACTGAACGAAAAAAGGGAAACGGTTATCAGGGGTTTGAGTGTCATGCATCACCAGATGTCACGTTAGAAGAGGACCTAAAACGCAGAGACCTAACGATTAATGCAATGGCCAGCGACGAAAGTACCATTATCGACCCCTATAATGGGCAGGGTGACTTAAACAAAAAAATACTGCGCCATGTTTCAAATGCGTTTTCAGAAGATCCTTTGCGCATTCTTCGGGTTGCTCGTTTCGCCGCTCGATTCAACCACTTAGGTTTTTCCATAGCAGAAGAAACCATTAACTTAATGACGCAGATTGTTCGATCAGGTGAAGCATCCCACCTCGTAGCGGAACGTGTTTGGCAAGAGACTGCTCGAGCACTAGGAGAGCAGTCGCCATGGGTCTATTTCGAAACGCTGAAAGCGTGCGACGCACTTCAAGTACTCTTTCCTGAGTTAGATACGTTGTTTGGGGTTCCACAGCCTGAATTACACCACCCCGAAATAGACACCGGCGTACATAGCATGATGTCGTTAAAGGCTGCATGCGAGCTCAGTGACAGTATTGCTGTTCGATTTGCTGCTCTAATCCATGATTTAGGGAAAGCGCTAACCCCTGCATCAGAGTGGCCAAAACATCACGGCCACGAGAAAAAAGGCTTAGCACCTATCAAAGCACTGTGCTCGCGCATAAAGGCACCCAATGAAGTTCGAACCCTATCACTACTGGCGGCAGAGTTTCATACCCATGTACATAGAGCATTTGATCTTAAAGCTGCCACGCTGTTAAAAGTTATCAAATCATCTGACGCGTTTCGCAACAACGAACGTTTCAAACAATTACTTCTAGTGTGTGAAGCCGACGCCAAAGGTCGAACGGGGTTCGAATCAACCGAGTATCTCCAACGGCAGTACTTTTTAGATGCATTTGATGCGGCTAAAGCCGTCGACGTATCTACACTCATAGATCAAGGTTTTAGCGGTAAAGAGTTAGGCCAGGCCTTACTCCGTAGCCAGCAAGATAGCATTCAACACCTAAAAGAAAATCGTACACACTAGCACCTAGTATAGAAAAAGGGTCATCGTAATCAAATGAGCGATTCAAAACGCGATATAAAAGTAGCACTTATTACCGGAAGCGCCCGCCGAATTGGTGCAAATATTGCAAAAATGCTTCATCAAAATGGCTTTAATACAGTCATTCACTATAACCAAAGCAAATCTGATGCTGAACATTTAATCGACAGACTGCAAAAGAATCGAGCAAACTCTGCAACGGCCATTCAAGCAGATCTACAAGCGATCAATGACTTAAACATGCTAGCTGAATCAACAATTGCACAATGGGGTAAAGTTGACCTTTTAGTTAACAATGCCTCTTGCTTCTACCCTACCCCGATAGCCGATAACCCTGTTCTTGATAAGACCAAACCAAAATTTAAAATAGACGATTGGAGTGCAATAATTGATACGAATCTACGCGCACCTTATACTCTGTCTTTATTATTAGCAGATGAGTTACGCAAAACAAACGGCTCGATTATCAACTTGGTCGATATATATTCAGAGCGACCTTTAAAAAATCACTCTATTTATAATATCAGTAAAGCCGGCATTGCAATGATGACTCAAACGCTCGCGAAGGAACTAGCACCGAACATAAGAGTGAACGGAGTTTCCCCAGGTGCTATTTTATGGCCCGAAGGCGAGAGTGAAAGTGCCGAACAAAGTTCGGCACAAGAACGCATTATTTCACAAACACCGCTGGCTCGTTGTGGTTCACCGAGTGATATCTGCGAAGCCATTAATTACCTCGCGAATAGCACGTTTGTAACAGGGCAAATAATAAAGGTGGACGGCGGAAGAAGCCTTTATCTTTAATTGTCACAATTATACGACAAGATAGAAAATCCAAATACCATAAGAAAACCTCAAACTCAGACTAACAGACACTATTAAAAACGAGGATACACCGTGAAAAATGTTGTTATTGTTGCTGCAGGACGAACCCCGATAGGTGCTTTCAGTGGTGGCTTATCATCACTTACAGCCGCTCAACTTGGCGCGACTACGATTAAGTCGCTGCTTGAGAAATACTCTATTGCCGCGGACCAGGTTGATGAGGTTATATTAGGCCAGGTACTCACCGCAGGATGCGGTCAAAACCCCGCCCGACAGACGTCAATTAACGCAGGTATACCAAGCACCGTCCCAGCAATGACTATCAATAAAGTCTGCGGCTCTGGCCTTAAAGCCGTGCACATGGCAGCTCAAGCCATTGCCTGTGGCGATGCAGAGATGATGATTGCAGGCGGGCAAGAAAGCATGAGCCAGTCGCCCCATGTACTTCCAAAATCAAGAGACGGCCAGAAGATGGGGAACTGGAACCTTGTTGATACAATGGTCAACGACGGGTTGTGGGATGCATTTAATGATTACCATATGGGAATCACTGCAGAAAACATTGCCGATAAGTTTGAAATATCACGAGATGAGCAAGACCATTTTGCGGTCGCATCGCAACAAAAAGCAGAGGCCGCTCAAAAAGCCAATCGCTTTGCGGATGAAATTATCCCAGTAACGATCCCACAACGAAAAGGCGACCCCTTAATAATAGACTCAGACGAAAACCCTCGCCATGGCGCCAATATGGGTTCAATGGGTAAAATGCGCCCGGCCTTCAAAAAGGATGGTTCCATTACTGCGGCCAACGCCTCATCACTTAATGATGGTGCCGCAATGGTCATCGTCTGTAGCGAAGAGAAAGCGGCAGCTCTAGGCCTAACCCCGTTAGCGACAGTCAAAGCCTATGCGAATGCGGGCGTTGACCCAAGCATTATGGGAACCGGGCCTGTACCGTCCACTCAAAAATGTTTGAGCAATGCGGGCTGGACAATTGATGATCTGGATCTTATTGAAGCAAATGAAGCCTTTGCGGCACAAGCCATTTCGGTCAATCGCGGTCTTGGCTGGGATACCGATAAGGTCAATGTGAATGGCGGTGCAATTGCATTGGGTCATCCCATTGGTGCGTCTGGGTGCCGAATTTTGGTCTCATTAATACACGAAATGATCAAACGGAACGCAAACAAAGGCTTAGCAACACTTTGTATCGGGGGTGGAATGGGGGTATCACTAGCCATTGAGCGATAACTTCTGCTGCAGACGTGTAGTTAAAAATAAACAAAGCCAGCAATTAAGCTGGCTTTGTCAAAACACTATACGTCCACCAAGAAAAAACCGCTTTCATCTTGCCCAAGAATATCCAACGCTTTTTCTTGCATTACAACACTCCAAATATAACTAACTAATTATATTTTTCGTTTTTGAATAAACCCTCAACATTATGCGGGCAATGTCATGACACTTGTTATGACAAATTCATTTATTTATACATGAATTAAATACAACCATCCGTTAAAGCGATTATCACGCTATAATAGCGTTCACTATCAATCAGATATTGTGAAAACATCTACCCCTTATGATAAATATCGTACTGTTCGAACCAGAAATCCCCCCGAATACTGGCAACCTAATCAGACTCTGCGCCAATACTGGCTTTCAGCTTCACCTTATCGAGCCAATGGGGTTTGTTTTAGATGATAAGCGGCTCCGTCGAGCAGGGTTGGATTATCACGAGTGGGCTACCGCAAAAATACATAAGGATTATGACGCCTTTATATCGGCTGAGCAGCCTGAAAGAATATTTGCGTTAACAACCAAAGGTCAGGCGTATTACCACAACGTAGAATTTCAAAAGAGTGATTACTTGATGTTTGGGCCAGAATCGAGAGGGCTCCCAGAAGAGATTCGCTTAAAGATTCCTCAAGAGCGGTGGATACGAGTTCCAATGAAAGAAAGCAGTAGAAGCTTGAATCTCTCGAACACAGTAGCGTTAGTAGCCTATGAAGCTTGGCGTCAACTAGATTTTGAAGGTGGGATTTAGAGTCGAAAATAAGAACGCAAGTAGCAGAAGTGTTGTTTCATTTAGAACTCACGCAAACAGCCTTCCTGCTACTTCTACATATAACTGATAGTTCAATTAGTGAGTAGCAGCACCTTCAACCTTTTCTGCTTCTTCTTGCTTACGCTTCATTGCCTCTGCAAAAATCGCATCAAAGTTAACCGGCGCTAGCATAAGCGATGGGAAACTTCCTTTATTAACCAAGCTATCAACGGCTTCACGAGCATATGGAAATAGGACATTTGGACAAAATGCACCTAATGTTTGTGCCAACTGAGGCCCTTCAATGCCAGTAATGTGAAATATACCAGCCTGTTGAATTTCAACAATAAAGGCTACTTTCTCTTCAACTTTAGCGGTAATAGACAACGATACAACCACTTCATACTGAGACTCACTCACTTTGTTGCTTGCCGTATTCAAATCCATATTGATTTGAGGCTTCCACTGCTGCTGGAAAACATCTGGCGCGCCAGGAGATTCGAAAGAGATGTCTTTTACATAGATACGCTGTAGAGCAAATTGTGGCTGAACGGGCGCTTGTTGTTCATTTTCCGGCATAACAATTCCTTAACAATAGTGTTTTTATTAATGTGAAACCGGATCTCAAATTGCCGATTCCTACTGGTAATAATAAAAGCTTAACCGCAATGATTCGAGTGCAGCGATCACTTTTATCTAATTCAATTCGTTTAGACGCTTAAACGATAAAAAGCCAATATATTGAGCTTCAGGATAAGCACTCTTTAACCGAGATGGGGTCAACGAGACTCAAGTTCAAGTGCTTGGTCTAGTTTTCCTTTTCTCTCCAGCGCATAAAGTTCGTCGCAACCACCGATATGCTGATCACCTATCCAAATTTGAGGAACCGTATGGCTCCCACTTTTGGCCATCATCTCACGACGAAGAGATGGATCATTATCAACAGGAATATCTTCGAATTCGACCCCTTTGCTGTTTAATAAGGCTTTTGCACGAACACAGTAAGGGCAAAATCGTGTGGTATACAACACTACATTATTCATCAGAGACAACTCTACTCATCAACTACTTTTTCGTTACGGTTTTAAACCAACTCTATTTTTTGACTAGCGGAAGACTACTATTTCTCCATTCGCTAATACCACCAGTCATACGGCATATATTTTCAAACCCGGCTGCTTTAAGTGCTTTTCCGGCCATTCCGGAATGCTGACCCTGCTTGTCAACGACCACCAACTGCTTGTCTTTATACTTTTCCAAATCGCTAGTACGATCCTTTAAGCTAGCAAATGGTATATGTACCGCACCCTTTATATGCCCATCACTGAAATCTTTCTTATCTCTTATATCAAGGATGATCGCCTCATCCTTGTTCAACAACAGCGTTGCCTGCTGGGGAGAAACGGAACGCCCAGAACGATGTTTTTCTAACAAGAATAGTGCAATTAGCAACCCTACAAAGCTTGAAACCAGGATCCAGTGATTGGTCGCAAATTCAAAAAGTCTTTCCATTATTACATCCAGCCGTCGATAAAATTAAGAATGGCGGCATTATACACAGCTAAAGCAACTATCTAAACAACGTTTCAATTAGCTATATATCATCGTTCGCGGTAAAATCCGATTGCACTACGTTTCTCCAAAGTTTATATCACTTTGAACACTTAAGTAGTTTTACTTTGAACACCAAAACAATGCGGAACGGTTGATTAACCATGACAGACCAATGCACACCTACAGCACTGATTATACTTGATGGTTGGGGCTACCGAGATGAATGCGACTCAAATGCAATCAGTAATGCAAACACCCCATTCTGGGATCAGATCTGGAGTCAAAATCCACATACATTGATCAATACATCTGGAATGGCTGTTGGACTTCCTGAAGGTCAAATGGGAAATTCTGAAGTCGGTCATATGAATCTTGGTGCTGGCCGCATTGTTTATCAAAACTTCACCCGAATCACCAAAGATATTACTGACGGTGGATTTTTTAACAACCCAGAAATCACCTCCGCCATCGATAAGGCAGTATCGGCAAATAAAGCTGTTCATATTTTAGGGCTTCTTTCACCTGGCGGTGTACATAGTCATGAAGACCACATCATTGCCGCCTGTGAGCTCGCGGCAAAGCGAGGTGCTACAGCGATTTATGTCCACGGTTTCCTTGATGGTCGCGACATGCCTCCACGAAGTGCGGAGGCGTCGATAAAGGCAATAGAGAAAACACTTAAACAACTGGGTGTAGGCAGGTTAGCTTCAGTTATTGGTCGTTACTATGCAATGGATCGCGACAATAGATGGGATAGAGTCGAAAGCGCTTACAATTTGCTAACACTTGCTGAAGCAGAGCATAAGTACGAGGATGGTGTTGCAGCATTACAGGCAGCCTATGCTCGAGAAGAAAACGATGAATTTGTACAAGCGTCTGTCATTCAGGGTAGCGGAGATGAAGCCGCTACAATCAATGACGGAGATGCGGTTCTTTTTATGAACTTCCGCGCAGACAGGGCTCGTGAGATCACACGGGCGTTTGTTGATAAAGAGGAGTTTAGCGGTTTTACTCGTCGTAAAGTTGCTCAACTTGCTGACTTTGTCATGCTAACGGAATATGCCGCAGACATAAAAACCTCTTGTGCCTATCCTCCATCAGACCTGCCTAATACGCTTGGCGAATACATGGAAAAACTGCAACTGAATCAACTTCGAATCGCAGAGACCGAAAAATACGCTCACGTCACCTTTTTCTTTAGCGGCGGCCGAGAAGCGCTATTTAAAGGAGAAAACCGGGAACTTATTCCATCACCCGATGTTGCAACCTATGACCTAAAGCCAGAAATGAGTGCTCCAGAGCTCACTGATAAATTAGTCTCAGCCATCAAGGGTGGGCAATATGACTTAATTATTTGTAACTATGCAAACGGCGACATGGTTGGGCATACTGGAAAATATGACGCTGCGGTAAAAGCAGCAGAGTGTCTTGATAAATGTCTGCAGAAAGTTGAGGCTGCCATAAAAGACGTCGGTGGGCAGTGCTTAGTCACCGCTGACCATGGTAATGCAGAGCAAATGGTTGACCCTAATAGCGGCCAACCTCATACTGCACATACCACACTGCCCGTTCCTTTGGTTTATATTGGTGATAAAAAAATATCACTAAAGGATGGCGGTAAACTCAGTGATGTAGCACCTTCTCTCCTATCATTAATGAGCTTAGCTCAACCAGAGGAAATGACAGGTACGTCTCTTATTGTTACTGAATAGCCAACGATGAAGAGCACTAATGAGGTAAGCAATGCTTGCCTCTATTATTCGAATATACGGAATCATCAGCTCATAATAATGACAATAAAGGCCACTCATTTAAATTTTAACATTCATGTCGTGGCACACTCTATCGCCACTATTGCCCTGCTTGTTCTATTTGTATCCTTTACCTTTCCAGCGCATTCTGCAACCAGTGAACCTGATGTATCTCCTAAACAATTAAAACAGCTTAAAAAAACCATAGGTAAACTTAACTCTGAATTGGATAAGGCAGAAGGTAAAAAAAACGAACTCCAAAAATTACTAAAAAAAAATGAGTTAGAAATAAGCCGAATAGGAAAAGGCATCCATAAAGTTCAACAACAGCTCAATGACGCACAAAAGCGACTAAAAAAACTGCAAAAGAAAAAGAAGTCATTAGAACTACAACTTAAAAATCAACAAGCTTATTTAAAAAAACAAATCGTAACTGCCTACTCACTAGGAAGGCAGCCGGCCGTTAAAGTCCTGCTTAACTTAGAAGACCCACAAAAAATAGATCGAACACTTGCTTACTACGACTATTTTAACAAAGCACGAGCAAAAGAAATAGAATCGTACCGCACCACCATTAAACACCTGAGCGATACTCGCTCTGCAATAGATCAGGAAAATGATAAGCTAATTAACGCACGTAGCCAGCTCGTAACCAGCAAAGCAGAATTAAATGAAAGCCAACGCTCTAGAAAACGAACGCTAGCTAGATTAAATGACTCCATTAAAGGAAAAAGCCTTGAGCTGGAAAAGTTAACTAACGATCAAAAGCGCTTAGAACAACTGCTTAAAGAGGTTGAAAAAGCAATTGCAAACCTGACGTTACCTGAAGACTCAAGGCCATTTTCGCAACTCAAGTCTAAACTTCCCTGGCCAACTCATGGTAGAGTGACAGAATATTATGGTTCTCGCCTAGCAGGTGGCAAGCTACGTCGAAATGGGGTCATAATAGAAACTAATTCCGCAATACAGGTTAGTGCTGTTCATTACGGAAGAGTGGTGTTCTCCGATTGGATTCGTGGTTTTGGGCTGATGACCATTGTCGATCATGGCGGCGGTTATATGAGCCTATACGGCCACAATAAAAGCCTGCTAAAAGAAATCGGTGACTGGGTTCGAACAGGCGAGACCATTGCTTACTCCGGGAATAGCGGAGGCCAGAAAGAAACAGGGCTATACTTTGAAATAAGAAAGAATGGCAGACCGCAGAACCCACTAAAATGGCTGCAACGCAAATAATAACACCTGAACTAACGGGAATTTATTAATGATAGATATTCAGAATTACTTATGTCAATTGAAACCAACCAGCGCAGGGTTAGTTGCCTTACCGCTATTGTTTTCACTGACACTACACTCAAATACTGCTCTATCAGAAGAAACACCCGTATCAGAAAACACCCAGCAACTAGAAGTCACTTCCTCAGAAAGCGCTCCTGATTCCAACAACAAAATGAGCGAAGATGCACCGCAGCGAACGGTTATAACGCTGCCTGACCCTGCAAAACAATTACCACTGGATGACCTTAGAAAATTTACCGAAGTATTTGATCGCATCAAAAAGACCTACGTTGAGGACGTCGATGATAGCACCCTACTCAACAACGCCATCAAAGGTATGCTCTCTGGTCTAGACCCTCATTCCGCCTACTTAGAACCGAGCGCATTTGAAGATTTGCAAGAAAGCACTACCGGTCAGTTCGGTGGCTTGGGAATTGAAGTAGGCCAAGAAAGTGGTTTTGTTAAAGTCATCGCACCCATCGACGATACACCCGCTCAAAAAGCGGGTATTGAAGCCGGCGACTTGATTATTAAGTTGGACGACACACCTGTTAAAGACATGTCTTTGGACGAAGCCGTTAAACTCATGCGTGGCGAGCCAGGCTCTCCTATTGTGCTCACCATAGCCAGGGAAAGTGAAAGTGGGCCAATCGAAATCACTATTATCAGAGATATTATTAAAGTCACCAGCGTTAAAACGCGCTTACTAGAACCTGGATATGGCTATCTCCGTATAACTCAATTCCAAGCACAAACAGGAGAAGATTTTAGTAAAGGCCTAGCTAAATTACAGAATGAGAATAAAGGTGACCTAAACGGATTAATACTTGACCTTCGAAACAATCCGGGTGGCGTATTACAGGCGGCGGTAGCGGTTTCTGATAGCCTGCTAGATGATGGGTTAATTGTTTATACTGAAGGGCGTATCAAAAGCTCTCAACTACGATTTAGCGCAACACCTGGAGATGAACTTAACGGCAAGCCCGTTATAGTGCTAATCAATGGCGGCTCTGCGTCTGCTTCGGAAATTGTTTCAGGCGCCCTCCAAGACCAAGGAAGGGCAATCATCATGGGCACGGATAGTTTCGGCAAGGGTTCAGTTCAAACGGTTATGCAGCTCAATGAAGAGTATGGTTTAAAACTCACCACGGCTCGCTACTACACGCCAAATGGCCGCTCAATTCAAGCGCTAGGCATCGTACCCGACATTGAAGTAAAACGAGCAAAACTAACTGAAGTTAAGTCGCAAGAGTTTTTCAAAGAGGCAGATTTAGCTGGGCATCTTAGTAACGGTAAAGTAGAAAATTCCGATAAAGATAAAAAATCTGGTAATACTGATGCAGAGCAAGAAAATAACCCTTCTGAAATCCTTGAAAGGGATTTTCAGCTACGCGAAGCCGTAAACCTTTTGAAAGGCCTTACTATTCTGGCCAATCGCACAACGGAAAACTAAAGCTTAAGATGATACGCTTACCTTTTAAGCAAGCAGCGGCTCAAATGATATTCAAGCCTTTCATGACTGTATCATTTGGTTTATTGCTCTCCGCTAGCAGTTCATGGGCTGACTCAGTTAACCAACCAACGATTGCGATTATCATTGACGACATGGGCAACCACCTCAAAACAGGTCGTCAATTGATTAACCTTCCCTACCCACTAACACTTGCGTTTTTACCACACCGTAAACATACCTCCGATTTGGCTCGAAATGCCCACCATCAAAGTAAAGAAGTGATGCTCCATATGCCAATGGCCAATACTCTCGGCCTAGAATTGGGCGCAGGTGGTCTGACTACAGGTATGGAAAAACACGACCTCACCACTACGTTACGCCAGGCAATACGCTCAATACCTTATGTTCAAGGTATCAACAACCATATGGGCAGTGCGCTTACGCAACGCAGAAGTGAAATGGGTTGGATAATGGAAGAGCTGTATAACTATCCTCTTTATTTTGTAGATAGCCGAACCATTGCTGCCTCGGTAGCAGGGAACACAGCACAACAATATCAAATTCCAAACTTGAGCAGAGATGTTTTTCTCGACCATTGGCAAACCCGAAAATCTATTCACAGCCAGTTCGGCAGGTTAATCAAGCTGGCTAAAGAGAAAGGGAGCGCTGTTGCAATTGGTCACCCGCATCAGGTCACTGTTGACTACTTGGAATGGGCACTACCTAGACTTGACCAGCAAGGCATCAGACTAGCGACCGTTAGTGGCCTTTGGGCAATAAGACACAATGGGCACCCAATGTTTAGCCACCGCAAACAGAACTCTTCAGGTGCCTTTTCGATAGCAGACAAAGCTGATACTAAAAAATTAAAAGCGACAAACAAGCTATAAGTACCAAAAAAACCAATAAAATAACACCAACTCATTGGTTAGATTAAAATTTCACCTCTATACTCTTTAATATTCCATCGTCGAAAACCCTCTACCAGCAGGAACCTAACAAGAGAACAGCATGAGCGGACAGAACATCGAATCATTATTCAAAGATGACCAAATTTCCGTAATCACCTTTTCTACACGAGAGGCGACCTTTGCGATCCCTTTAGAGCAAGTAAAGTACATCGAAAAGGACGTTAAGCGGAACATTAAAGTTGGTAAACTAGACCGCTTTAATCACGAGGTTATCACCTACCAAAACAACGCAGTACCGCTATTTGATTTCAGCATATTAACGGGTAGTCGCTCTCAGTTTGAAGAAAACAAAGAGCTCATATCAATGCTAAACGATAGAGAGAAAGATCATCGAGACTGGATGGATTCACTCGACTATGCCATCAAAAACAACACGCTATTCAATAAAGCAACTGACCATAACGAATGTGCATTTGGTGTTTGGTATAACCAGTTTTTTACTAATGATAGTGATTTGAAGGAAGTATTGGAAAAATTTGATGAGCCACACAAAAGAATACATGCACTTGCTGAGTCACTATTAACCCTAGCAAAACAAGACCAAGCACTTGCGCTCAAAAACCTAGAAAAAGAGCGCAATACCACCTTGGCAGAACTATTAAGGCTATTTGAAACAGCACGAGAAAGGGTTCGGAATAGCGACAGACCTATCATTGTCTTCGTTGAACAAAACAACAATCAAATTGGAGCACTAAGGCTCGATAATATACAGGATATCGAGTCTTTCTCACTCAAGAACTTCTCAAGAGATACTTCCACTGAGGGTATTATGAAAAAGAATGAAACAGACTTCGTGATAGAAGGGTTTCTGAGAAGTGGCGATTCAGCACCCTGCATGCTAATCAACTGCCAACCAGCAAATTAACAGGGGGAAAACAATCTGCCCTCGCCCGCCAAAGGGCAGATAATTATCTAGTTACACTCCGCTGGGCTAATCTCGGACCTCAACGCCTTGCGCCACCATAAACTGCTTGGCCTCTGGGATTGTATGCTGCCCAAAGTGGAATATACTAGCCGCCAATACCGCATCAGCACCACCACCTTTAACACCATCTACGAGGTGTTGTAAGTTTCCAACACCACCGGATGCAATAACCGGTATTGAGACCGCATCGCTAATAGCGCGCGTGACACCCAGGTCAAACCCGTTCTTCATACCGTCTTGATCCATGCTGGTCAGCAAAATTTCACCCGCACCATTGTCAGCCATTTTCTTGGCCCACTCTATGGCATCAAACCCAGTAGGCTTACGTCCGCCATGAGTGAAAATTTCCCATCGATCCTCTTCGCCCGGGCCACTAACTTTTTTGGCATCAATAGCCACCACAATACATTGGCTTCCAAATCGCTCAGAGGCCTCTCTTACAAACTCTGGGTTAAAAACCGCAGCAGTATTAATGCTAACCTTATCAGCACCTGCATTTAACATTTTTCGAATATCATCAACCGTACGAATACCGCCACCTACGGTCAAAGGAATAAACACCTCACTCGCCATCTTCTCAACGGTATGAACCATCGTCTCACGATCTTCATGGCTCGCAGTAATATCTAAAAATGTAATTTCGTCAGCGCCCTGCTCGTCATACTTTCGGGCAACTTCTACAGGGTCACCCGCATCACGGATATCGACAAACTGTACACCTTTAACCACTCGCCCGTTATCTACATCAAGACAAGGAATAATTCGTTTTGCAAGACCCATATTAACTCACCTCAAATAACCATTACTTAAACTTGGCCGTTCCACTGAACAAAATTCTTCAGCAAAGCTAGGCCCGAATGCTGGCTTTTTTCGGGGTGAAACTGAACCGCAAATATATTTTCGTGACCCACTGCAGCATCAATGGGTTTACCATAATGAGAGCTACCCATTACATACTTTGACTGCTCCATTGCCACGTAAAAACTGTGTACAAAATAAAAGCGTTCACCGTCGTCAATCCCTTGCCATAGCGGATGCACCTGAGCCTGACTGACCCTATTCCATCCCATATGAGGAACCTTAAGACGCTCGCCCTCTTCTATCAGCGGCTCGCCAAAAAACTTAACCTGCCCAGGTAATAGGCCAATGCAATCTACACCACTGTTTTCTTCGCTGTGCTGCATTAGCGCTTGCATTCCAACACATATGCCAAGAAAAGGGCGGTCCTGTGACACCTCTTTAACTAACTCATCAACACCCAGGCGCTGAATCTCGGCCATACAATCACGTATTGCCCCGACGCCAGGGAGAACCACTCGATCTGCTTCACGTATCAAGGATGCATCAGAGGTTACAAGCACATTCGCTTCAGGTGCTACATGTTCTATAGCCTTAGATACAGAGTGAAGATTCCCCATACCGTAATCAATTACTGCAACCGTATTCATTTAAATCACTCTTGCTTAAAGGCAGCCTTTAGTAGAAGGCATAATACCCGCCATTCGCTCATCTAATTCAATTGCCATACGAAGTGCACGACCAAATGCCTTGAAAACTGTTTCAATTTGGTGGTGAGTGTTAGTACCACGCAAATTGTCAATATGTAATGTCACTTTTGCGTGATTTACAAATCCTTGAAAGAACTCTTGAAAAAGGTCGACATCAAACCCACCCACGGTAGCACGAGTATATGGGATGTTTAGCTCTAGCCCTGGGCGCCCGGAAAAGTCCAATACAACACGTGAAAGCGCTTCGTCCAGAGGAACATAGGCATGACCATATCGTCGAATACCCTTCTTATCACCAATTGCCTTGCTAACAGCCTGTCCAAGCGTGATACCCAAGTCTTCCGCAGTATGGTGATCATCAATATCTAAGTCACCAATGGCTTTAAGATCCATATCTATCAACCCATGCCGAGCAATTTGATCAAGCATATGCTCAAGAAATGGTAAACCGGTATCCATTTTTACCTGCCCAGTCCCATCGAGGTTCACTTCAACAGAAATCTGGGTTTCCAGCGTATTTCGTTCTACTTGGGCTTTACGCTCAGCCATTAGGCTCTCCACATAACTTACGTTTTATCAATTCAACCTGCTTGAAGGGTGCTCCCTACATGCAAGCAAAGTAGGCGTTTCAAAAACCGGCATTATAGCGTTTTTATTGTGCCAGAGCCTAATCAATTTTATTAGACTGGCGCGGGTATTAAGAACGAAAAAAAGCAAGGCCAAAATGAGATAGGTCTATCCCCCTACCTCAAGATATAGTGGAGGTTAACGAGAGAACTCTGCCTTAAGGTTTTTAGTATATGTATCAACAAGTGAGTTAAATTCATGTTTTACAATAGGGCTAATCGCTAACTTTAACAAGCTAGGCAATGGCAATGTCATTTTCGCTTCTGTAGTAAAGACAATATGGGTACCTTCTTTCACAGACGTTATTTTCCAGTTTCCTGATACCAAGCCATTCCCTTCACCTTTTACAGGTTTCCATACAATGCTGCCAGTGTCTTTATTACTAACATAATGACAAGCATAAACAGACTGCAGTGCATGTTTGTCTACACCTATTTTTTCCATCTCCCACCGATAGGTGTTATCTCCCAAATCGACCAAATGTTCAACTTTTGGAAAATGGCTGCCTGACGCAGGCACATCTGACAACAAATCAAATACTCTATCAAAGCTTGCTGGTACGGTAAAATCACGATTAATTTCTATCGTTATACTGATCGCCACTGGAGACTCCTAAGTTTTTATTAATTACAACTCTTCCAAACTTCCCTTTTGTATCTTAGCCAGTAACGTTGAGAAATACCATCCACTCTGTAGTGCAACTGAATTTCGAATTCACAAAATTTCATCTAAGGAATCACAATCCGCTGTGCTAAAATGAGTCCTGTTTAAATGACCCATTTTGAAAAGGACTCCTGAACGTGCGCATACTAAAAGTAACCCTCCTCTCTCTTCTAGCACTTATAGCGCTGTTTGTTATAGCTGTAGTTACTATTACCGCCACTATTGACCCTAATGATTATAAAACTGACATTGAATCCGTAGTCGCTCAAAACAGTACACTAAAACTGACTATTAAGGGTGATTTGGAGTGGTCATTTATGCCTTTAGGTGTTGATATAAAAGACGTTACTCTTGAGCATCTCAATGGAAACCCCTTTACCAAAGTTAATCAGCTAACCGCTCAAGTAGGTCTACTGTCACTGCTAAAGCTCAACCCTCAGGTTCATAAAATTATTCTCGACGGGTTAGTTGTCATACTTGAAAAAGACGAGCAAGGTCAGGCTAACTGGGAAAACATCACAGTTAAAAAGGAAGTATCAAACCAAAACAATTCATCCGCTGAAAGTACGCCTTCAGCAAACACCCAAGACACCTCATCTGCGATCAATACAAACCCAGAGCAGACACTCAAGAGTGATTTCAAGCTTGAAATAGAAGAAGTTGCGATCACCAATACAACCATTCGCTATCGCGACAAACAATCAAACCACTCAGCATCATTAGAAGACTTCAACTTACGAGCAAACAGCATTACGCTCGGTAACGCATTTCCGCTAAACATCCATTTTAAAATATCAAACAGCAGCCCTAAACTAGATATCAACGCGAAGATAGCCGCGGCAATAACTATCGATAGTAATATGAAGCAATTTGCTATTAGACAATTAAAAAGTAACTATGAACTCGCGGGCGCACCATTTGAAGAAAATACAGTAGAAGCGTCATTTAGCGGCAATAGCATCACTGCTAACTTAAATGAAGGCTCCGTTAGCTTGAATCAAATCGCACTGAAGTTTGCAAATCTTACCCTTAACACCACTATGGATATTCACAGTCTAAGTAAACAACCAAAGCTTGACGGTAGCCTGGACATTCCCGTTTTTTCACTTCAAGCACTTCTTTCTTCTGTTGGTCAGCCAACCATTCAGACAACCGATAGCAATGTCCTTAAAAGAATTGGGCTTAAATCTACGTTAAACGGGTCTATAGAAGACCTAGATATTAAGAACTTAGACATTCAGCTCGACGACACTCACTACACAGGCTCATTAAATTATCTAGCAGCCAAACAATTTGTTACTGCCAATATCAAGGGTACCGAACTTAATATTGATCGATACCTACCTCCAGCCGTAACCCCAGTTACTCAGGCAAGTCAAACAATTGAACGCATGGCCAGCAAGGACGCTGAAACTTCAAACACAGACAATAGCACTTCGCTCCCTAGTAATGCGCGAACAGAGCCTCAGCTACTGCCATTAGAGACTATCCGCTTACTAAACCTCGACATTTCATTTATTCAGCAGAAGTTGATCGCCAAAAACCTGAAGTTAAATAATCTAACCCTTTTAATGAAAGCCGCCAATGGCGTTATTACCGTCACCGAAGCAAGCGGAAAGCTATATGAAGGGCATTTCGACGTGAATGCCAAAATAGATGCGTCATCCGACAACCCCAAATGGGCAATTAACAAAACCGTTAATAACATACAAATAATGCCCCTATTAAAAGACTTTCAAGATCTTGAAATCATCTCTGGCGGAATAAATTTAAACGCCAGTATTAAGACGGCAGGGAACACTGTATCTACCATCAGAAGCGCAGCACAAGGTAGTGCAAGTTTCGATTTTGATCAGGGTGCACTTCACGGTTTCAATCTAACAAAACTAACCTGCGAAGGCGTCGCATTGATTAACCGCGACAAAGTAACCAAATCAGACTGGAGTGACGAATCTCAATTTCAGTCAATGAAAGGCAGCCTTACTATTGACGGAAACCAGTTCATAAACAAAAATATTACCGCTGCAATGAGTGGCTTAGCGTTAATCGGTAAAGGGGTTGTCAATGCAGAAACCCTGAATGTCAATTACGGCATAGACCTAAAGGCGATAGGAGACCTTGGCGACAATGCTTGCCGCGTCAATGAAAAAGTCAAAGATCTCGCTATTCCTATTCTTTGTAAAGGGTCTCTAAATGACGACCCAGCGAAGCTTTGCGATCTCGACTACAGCCGCATGGAGGACCTAGTCGCCGCAGCGGGGAAAAAAGAGTTAGAAAGAAAGGCTGAGAAAGAGGTCAATAAGCTATTGGATAAGCACCTTGGAGATGATGACTCAGACACGAAGGAAAGCGTGAAGAAAATATTTAAAGGCTTATTCTAGCCCTTCACACCAGTCCTAACGCCCACCTTCAAAGTGAGCCTAGTCGGCTCACCTGACTTATTCAAACAAAAAGAGAAACGCGTACATTGAGCCCAATACATTTCAGTCAATCTATTCTCGAATGGTTTGATGACAACGGCAGGAAAAACCTCCCATGGCAATTAAATAAGTCACCCTACCGAGTCTGGGTTTCCGAGATCATGCTGCAGCAGACTCAAGTAACTACCGTTATCGGATATTACAATAGATTTATGGTCCGCTTTACATCCTTACAGTGCCTTGCTGAAGCCGATGAAGATGAAGTGTTAGGGTATTGGGCTGGTTTAGGTTACTACGCCCGAGCACGAAACCTACACAAGACCGCAAAACTAATAATATCGGAGCATCAAGGGCAGTTTCCAACCACTCACACTGAAATTGAGGCATTACCTGGCATTGGCCGCTCGACTGCAGGGGCCATATTATCTTTATCCCTAAATACGCGCTCACCTATACTAGACGGAAACGTCAAGCGAGTCCTAGCTCGATTTCATGGAATAGAGGGCTGGACAGGCCACCCATCCATAGCCAAGGAATTATGGTACTGGGCCGAACTCTATACCCCGCAAGATCGCTTTACCGACTACACTCAAGCAATGATGGATTTAGGCGCCACACTTTGTACTCGCAGTAAACCCAACTGCCTTCAATGCCCAATCAAAGCCTCTTGTAGAGCCTATATTGAACATAGAACCAAGGCTCTACCCTTTCCAAAACCCAAGAAAACCCTCCCTGTAAAACATCGCTGGTTACTGCATATTGAGAACAATAAGCATGAGGTGTTTATTGAAAAGAGGCCACCCAGTGGAATTTGGGGTAGCTTATGGAGCCTGCCAGAAGCACCTTACCCACTAGATGACTATGAGATAGTGCATTACTGTCGAGAACACCTATCACTAGAGTGTAGCGTCAGCACTCATGGAACAAGTTTTAAGCATACATTCAGCCATTATCATCTAATCTTACACCCCATAAAGCTCACTTACGAGTCTAGCCTTCCGACAATAAAAGAGTCTTTCGGCTCGATGTGGTTGAAGGGTAATCACGAGCTAGGCTTGCCTGCTCCCATTAGGATTTACATTGACACAATAGAGGAGGAAAAAAAAGTTTAAGCATTGGATGCTGAAACAACTAACAGTGCGTCATTCGATATCAGCATAATTGACAACCTTATTCCGACCATGCTGCTTCGCATGATAAAGCGCTTTATCTGCCAAATTAAGGTAATCCTCTCCCCTCAGCATTTTAGTCGGGACTCCATTATATACACCCATACTAAGCGTTACGTAATTTTCTACTGAGGATTTCTCATGCATGATATTGAGTGCTTCCACCTTTGCCCTAACCTTTTCAGCAAGCCTCTTAGCGTCTGATTCAGTTGTATTAGGTAGTATCAGTGCGAATTCTTCCCCCCCAAAACGTGCAGCTAAATCGGTCGCTCTCTTAGAGCTCGACATCAACGTATTTGCGATCATTTTTATACAATCATCTCCCTTTAAATGACCGTAAAAATCATTGTAAGCCTTGAACTCGTCAATATCACACATAATGACTGTCAACGGTTCCTTATTACGAGAGCAACGGGCAACTTCATGAGACAGAAAACGATCCATATAACGACGATTTGCCAGCCCTGTTAGGCCATCTACATCAGCTAACCTTTTAAGCTCCACATTGGCTGTTTCAAGCTCTTCTGAAACCTCCAAAAGACGTTGTCGCATCTTAGAGATTCTTTCCATAGCTTTCATCTTCGCAGCAAGCACCTGCTGGTCTAAAGGTTTTGCAAGATAGTCATCCCCTCCCGCATCAATACCTGCTGTAATGTCTTCAGCGGTAAACCTAGCGCTCAAGAAAATAATAGGTACCCAGTTATCTTCTTGTTCTCTAATTGCCTTAGCAGCTTCATGCCCTCGCATAACGGGCATAACCTCATCCATCAAGATAATATCGGGATTATGCTCTCGATATAGTTCAAGAGCCTGCTGACCATTCTCGCCAAGGATTACGTCATGACCCAACTCCAGCAGAAACGCTTCTGATATCACTCTATCCACAGGGGAGTCGTCAACTAACAAAACTTTCATTAATGACCCTTTAAGTACACTCGCTCTTTAATATTTATGTATAAATCCACAAAACCAGCGTTAACCTTCTTAATACTAGTACAGTCGTTTTTCACTTTTTTTCAAGTAATAGGAGCCACATGATGGTTTTAATTCCTAGGAAGGTTAAACCTTCTCCTCTTATAGCCTCTGCATTAAAAGCACTGTAGTATTAACCGAGTAGACAGCACTGCTGACATTGCTTATAGATTCACTCATAAACATAATTCAATAAACTCTTTTTAAATTAAACAAATAAAGGTGGTTTTGAATGAGCCGAATGGTTTTCTGCGTAAAGTATCAGGAAGAACTTGAGGGTGTAGATATTCCCCCCATGCCAGGAAAAAAAGGGGAGTACATTTACAATAGCATTTCAAAAAAAGCGTGGAGTGAATGGCAAAGCAAGCAAACAATGCTAATAAATGAAAAACGCTTGAATATGATGGAGCCTACTTCTAGGTCATACCTTGCAGAGCAAATGGATAATTTTTTTAATAATAAAGATACCGACACTATTGAAGGTTATGTACCAACAGAAAAATAAAAACTAAGTGTTTAATCGTTGAAATAGTGAATAGCCTAAGAATATTCTTAATTTCTAATTTTGCGCTTGACTCAAGGCAACGAAACAGGTCTAATACGCCCCGTTGCCCGGATAGCTCAGTCGGTAGAGCAGAGGATTGAAAATCCTCGTGTCCGTGGTTCGATTCCGCGTCCGGGCACCATTATTTTAAAAACCCGATCATTTTAAGATGATCGGGTTTTTTTATGCATAAAATTAGCCTTGCTAGCTCCCTAGACATACCCTCACCAACAAACTCAGTCGCCATGCAACCCGAGAATCAAAGCCGGAATCTCGCTGGGATGCAGAACAGTATGACCGGGATTGATACCCAACTCAGCATCCAAAGGCTGCTGATGCTGAATCCAAACCGAAGTTATACCACTATTATAAGCGCCTACTATATCTGCAGCCAAGCTATCACCCACATGTAACACCTCATGAGCAGCGCAACCGGCCAACCTAAGTGCTTTTTCAAATATTGATGGCGAAGGTTTCTGCTCAGGCTCTTGCCCACCAATGATGATATGGTCAACATAGTCAGCTAACTTCACCGCCTTAACTTTAGGTATTTGCGAGAATTCAGGGCCATTAGTAATAACCACCAACGTAAACAGTTTACGAGCTTGCGTTAAAAATTCGGCAATACCTGGATAAAACTCAAAAGCATCGATGCGGTCAGCATCAAACCGGTCTTGCAGCGCTTGCGCATCAACATCTGTCACACTATCAACATGTTGGCCCGCGAACAAGTCTCGAATCAACTGTAGTCGAAAGGCACCCTCACCCTGAGTCTCGATAATTGGCATATAGCGTTCACGCTGCTCACTGGACCACTCCCGATAAATACCCGCCACATACTCACTAGCCGCGCGCTGACCATCAACCCCATCAAATTTCGCCTCAATTGCCAGCCCCATTAACTGTTGAGCTTTATCGTTGGCTCCCCGCGTATCACAGAGAGTTTCATCCATATCCAGAAATAAAGCTTTTAGCATGCAACACTCCAATCGAATTTAATACGCCTACGATTATACCTAAAAATACAAATAAACAATCAATACTTTAAATTGAACTAAACCAAACCAAACAAGTTTCATCCCTTTCTTGCAGACAATAAAAAACCCCGGCAGGATAACCTACCGGGGTTTCGTATTTAGATGCCT